>NZ_JBBKZU010000022.1:0-103088 GCF_037889935.1 Variovorax ureilyticus | reverse complement strand
CATCGCATGGGAGAACTTCAGGCCCAGCACCTCGGTGTAGAAGGTGGTCGTCTCGCGCGCGTCGCGGCAGCGGTACGCGGCATGGTGGAGTTTCTTGCACAGCATGGCGTCTTCCTCGATGGGGATCAGTGGGTGATGGATGTCACGTCGCCAGTCGTTTGCCAGCGCGGAGCGAAGAACGCGGCGGGCCGCAGGATGCGCGACTCCTGCCGCACCAGCAGCGGAAGCATCTTGCGCACGTAGCCTTGGAAGCCGGGGTCGGCCAGCAGCGCGGCGCGGCGCTCACTGCGCTCATCCAGACTCTCGTACGCCCAGAGATGGACGACCTGGTTGAGCTCGCCGACCTCGCTCTGGTAGTACCCGACGAGCCGGCCGAGCATGCGTAGCTGGACCGCAAGTCCCTCCGCCTCGTACAGCGCAAGGTACTCGCGCACCTTGCCCGGGTGGGTGGTGTAGGTGCGTTGCTCGACCAACACGGTTCAACCCTGCGCGACGGCGTTGTCGATCGCGCCGAAGATCGAGGCGCCCTCGGCATCAAGCATCTCGATGCGCACGCGGTCGCCGTAGCGCAGCCATGGCGTCGTCGCGCTGCCGGCGGAGAGCTCCTCGTCCGCGCGCTTCTCGGCGAGGCAGGCGTAGCCGGTCTCCGGGTCGAGGTTCGACACCGCGCCAGCGCCGATGATCGTGCCCGCGCTCAGGCTGCGCGTGCGTGCCGCATGCGCGATGAGCGTGGTGTAGGTGAAGAACATGTCGCGCGCTGTGTTGGCGCGGCCCATCGGCTGGCCGTTGATCGACGAGAGGATCGGCAGGTCGAGCTTCTCGCCGTCCCAGGCCGCGCCGAGTTCGTCCGGCGTCACGGCCACCGGCGAGAACGAGCTCGTCGGCTTGGCCTGCATGAAGCCGAAGCCCTTGGGCAGCTCGGTGCGCGTGATCGTGCGCAGCGTGAAGTCGTTGAGCAGCATCAGCAGCTTGATGTGGCCCGAGGCCTGCGCGGCGGTCGTGCCCATCGGCACGTCGCCCACCACCACCGCGAGCTCGGCCTCGTAGTCCAGGCCCAGTGACTCGTCCGGAACGACCATCGGATCGCGCGGACCGATGAAGCGGTCCGACAGGCCCTGGTACATCAGCGGGTCGGTCTTGTAGTTCGGCGGCATGTCCGCGCCGCGCGCCTTGCGTGCCTTCTCCATGTGATGCAGGTACACCGAGCCGTCGAGGAACTGGAATGCGCGCGGCAGCGGACTCGCGAGCTGCTGCGGATCGATCGCGAAGCATTGCGGCGCATCGCCCCGGGTCAGCGCGTCGTAGACCTCGCCGAGCATGGGCGCGACGCGATCCCAATCTTCGATGGCCTGCTGCAGCGTGGCGGCGATCTGCGGGACCCGCACGCCGCGCGAGAGGTCGCGGCTGACCACGATCAAGGTGCCATCACGACCGCCTACCTTGAGGCTTGCCAGTTTCACGTGAGTTTCTCCAGAAGCGTTGTTCGCGGTGAATTCTCCAAAATGCAGCGTCGCGATACGGCGAAATTTCCGGCCAGCGGAAAAGACTTGCGCGGTCGCTTCTCGACCAGGTGGTTGCGTCTGTGGCCACCGCTGCGTTTTTTATCCTGAACGTTCCGTTTTCATTTCCATCCAGCGGAAAACCAGACACTCCGCCGCCAAGCGATCCACAGAATGAGCCTCGATGAATGCCGGGGAGTCAACTGTGAGCTCGGCCTATCAATCAAGTCGGACCGGTGCCCCCTCGCCGCGTTGCTCGGGTTGCGCGGCCATGTTGGCGGCCGAGCTCAGGAGGTGAACTCCGTTTTCGGCGTTGCTCTGAATCAGGCGGCGTTCGCCTGACATATGTAAGGAGACTCAATGAAAAGACGCAATGCTCTTTGTGCGCTGGCCTCCGCCGGTGGACTCTTCGCGATACCCGCGGCATTCGCCCAAAACACAAGCAGATCCATGTTGACTCTGCTGGTCGGCTTCGGCGCCGGCTCGGTGCCCGATTTGGTGGCGCGCGTGATCGGCAGACCCATGAGCGAAACCTTGGGGCGCACTTTGCTCGTGGACAACAGGGCTGGCGTGGCGGGTCAACTGGCGCTCGTTGCGCTCAAGCAGGCTCCCGCCGACGGATCTGCTATTGCCATCACGCCGCTGGCGGCTCTGACGCTGTACCCCAGTACCTATGCGAAGCTGCCCTATGACCCTGTCACGGACTTCACCCCGATCTGCACTGTAGGGGTTACCGATTTCGCCTTCGTCGTCTCCGCCAATCATCCGGCCCGGACGTTGCAAGAGTTTGTGATCTGGTCGCGGGCCAATCCGGGCAAAGGCAGCATCGGCAATCCCGGCACGGGATCGTCCCCTCACTTCGTGGCATGGGCTTTCGCTGCGGCCGCCGGCCTGGACACCGAGCACGTTCCCTATCGACTGCCCACGCAGATCTCGCAGGAGCTGGTAGGCGGCACTGTCGCTGCCGGCATCGCATCCTCGTCACTCTTCGGCGAACTGGTAAAGGCCGGCAGGCTGCGTGTCCTGGCAACCAGCGGACCGCAACGCGGCGTGATGTACCCGGAAGTGCCAACCTTCGCCGAAGCTGGTTACCCAACGGTGATCGGCCAGGAGTGGTACACGCTGTTCACGCACAGTGGCGCGGCGCTCGGCCAGATCGCATCCATCTCAGCCGCCGCGCAAGGCTTGCGCGCCCGCGAAGAGGTACACAAGGCGATGCTCGATCTCGGGCTGGCCCTCGACATCCGCGACGCGAACTGGATAACCAAGCGCATGGCCGAGGAGACGGCGCGCTGGCGCGAAGTGGCCACGCGCGCAGGCTTCAAGGCGCTGTAGACGGGCAACCTTCTTTCATCTTCATCCAAATGGAAAAAAGAGTCACTTTTCAATCCGGAGAGTTCACCCTCGCTGGCGTGCTTCATGTTCCGGAGGGTCTATCACCTGGTGAAAGGCGGCCCGGCATCATCGTCCTGCACGGCTTCGGCGGCAACAAGGAAGGCCCGCCGCACGTGGGCGAGTGCAGGCTGCACGAGTCGCTTGGCTACGTCGCGCTGCGCTTCGACATGCGAGGCTGCGGCGAAAGCGGCGGCGCTAAGGGTCGGGTTCTCTGCGAGGAGCAGGTGCAAGACACCGCCAGCGCCGTGACGTGGCTCGGGCAGCAGGACTTCGTGGACCCCGGTGCGATCGTGGTGAGTGGCCAGAGCAACGGCGGCGCGGTGGCGATCTATTCCGGCGCGATGGATCCGCGCGTAGCGGCCGTGATCTCCATCGGCGGCTGGGGTGACCGAGCGCGCAAGCTGGAATGGCAGAACCGGGCAGACGGAGCCTGGGAGCGCTTGCTGCGGCTGATGCAGGAGGGCCGAGATCTGCGGGAGCGCACCCGCGAGACCCTGATGATCAAACGGTGGGACATCGTGCCCGTGCCGGAATCGATCCGCCACCTCTTGCCGCCCGGCTGCGTCATGGACTTCCCGGTCGATACGCCGCAGAGCATCTACGACTTCCGGCCGGAAGAGGTCGCCGCCCGCATCGCACCACGGCCTTTCCTCATTGTCCACGGCGCGAACGACAGCGTGACCCATGTCTTCGAAGCCATCCGGCTGTTTCAGGCGGTCGAGGGCAAAGCGGAGATGGCCATCCTGAAAGGCGATCACTTCCCGTTCGTGGAGCCGGACCCGCTGCTGGATGGCGTGGTGGCGCAGTGGCTCGCCAGGAACGTGCCGATCGCTGCCACCAAGTCGCCCTCTTCCGAGACTCTCGATCCGCCCCCGACCGAGCCGACCAACCGAATTCATCAACCGACACCATGAACGACTTCAAGACTTCGCCCGCAATCAATGCGGCCACGCTGCCCGGCGACTACAAACCCGTTCGCCGACTCGTCACCGGTGAAGATGCGGAGGGCCGCTCCTACTTCGTTTTCGACGGGCCGGCACCCAACTGCGTCGTCGATCCGGGTGTGCCGAAGGCACAGGTGATCTGGGCGACGGGTGAAGCTGCCGCGAAAGGCGACGATCCAGCACCCGCCGGGCAACGCTTCGGCTTCCACTCGCCCGGGGGTTCCGTATTCCGCATCGCCGAGTTTCCTCCCGACGCGCAGGCCGATCGCGAAGGACTGGCTCGCTTCCTCGATCAAGAAGGTGTGGGAGACAACAACCAGCCCCGGCACTTCTGGTTTCACAAGACGCGGACGCTGGACTACGCGATGTGCCTAGAAGGCGAGATCGTCGCGCTGCTCGACAAGGAGGAACGCGTGATGCGCCCAGGCGACGTGCTCGTGCAGCGCGCCACCAACCACAGCTGGTCGAACCGGTCGGACAAGCCATGCCGCATGGCGTTCATCCTGATCGGCCTCGCTGACGGCGAAAACCCCTGACCTCGCAGCGGCTCGCGCAACTCCCGTGCGCACCGCACACCACCAACCGTCGATCCAAAGAGTAGTCAACATGCAAGCCAACGACTTGTCTCTCCTCAGTCCCGAAACCCGCCGTGCTCTGGACATACCCGGACGCCTCTGGATTGCTGGCGAACCCCAGGAGGCGAACGAGCACCTGCCGGTCATCGACCCCAGCAGCGGCCGCCAAGTCGGCGCCATCGCTGATGGTGACGCCTGGAGCGTGGACGCCGCAATTCGGGCCGCCCGTGAGGCGTTCGATCGCGGGCCGTGGCGGCGAATGCCCGGCAGCGAACGTGAGGCGCGGCTGCGTCGCCTTGCCGATCTCATGGAGCGGGACGCGCAACTACTGGCCGAACTGGAAACTGTCGACGTCGGGATGCCGATGTGGATGTCCCGCGGTCTGAACGTCGCCGGCGCGATCGGGGTTCTCCGCTTCATGGCGAACCTTGCAGGGCGTACGTACGGCAAGACGGTTCCCGTACACACGCCGGATCCGGAAGCGGCGTACTTCGGCTACACCCGACGTGAACCTCTCGGAGTGATCGGCGCAATCATCCCGTGGAACGTGCCACTCATGCTCGCGACGTGGAAGCTTGCGCCCGCGCTTGCGGCAGGCTGCAGCATCGTACTGAAGCCGTCAGAAGACGCGAGCTGCTCCGTATTGCACCTGGCTCGCCTGGCTTCCGAGGCGGGAATCCCCTCGGGCGTGGTGAACGTGGTGACGGGACGGGGGGTGACCGCAGGGGCCGCGCTCGCGGCACACCCCGGCGTCAACAAGATTACGTTCACGGGGTCGACGGCCACCGGTAAGCAAATCGCCCGTGCTGCTGCGGAGAACGTGACTCAGGTATCGCTGGAACTGGGCGGGAAGTCCCCGCAGATCCTGTTCAGCGACGCTGATCTTGACAAGGCGATTCCCTCGATCGCGAACAGCGTTTTTCTCAACTCGGGTCAAGTCTGCGTGGCCGGCTCCCGTGTGTATATCGAACGCGCCATCTACGACGAAGCGATGGAACGGCTCGTGCGACATGTGCGCGAGCTGCGGATCGGGTGCGGCCTTGACCCGCAGACTCAGTTGGGCCCTCTGGTCAGTGCGAAGCAGCAAGACCGCGTGCTCAGATTTCTCGATGACGCTGTTGCTTCGGGCGTCCAGATGCTCACCGGCGACTACAAGGTGGACGGGCCGGGCTTCTACGTGCGGCCGACTGTCGCGGCACCAAAGGACGAGCGGACTGCGATCGTTCGCCAGGAGGTCTTCGGCCCGGTTGTGACCGCGGCGCCGTTCAGCGGCATCGATGAGGCCGTGGCACTGGCCAACGACACCGATTACGGCCTCGCCGCAATGGTCTGGACTCGCGATCTCGGCAGGATGCATTCGATCGTGCCTCAGCTCCAATGCGGACGTGTGGCCGTGAACACGGAACCCTTCCCGTACCCGGCGCTACCTGAAGGCGGCCGCAAGGCGTCCGGTTATGGCCGGGATAACGGGGAGGAGGCCTTCGAGTCCTACCTCGACACAAAGGCCGTGCTGCTGCGTTACGCGTGACTGCACGGCTCCAGGTGACGCCGCTTTAAGCGGGTGTGACTATCAACACCTCGCCGCGGACTTCTTGCATGTCGCTACTCGGCCCGAATGTGCCGGGCGCGGATGACCTCTGCCCAGCGATGCTGCTCCGATTGCCACAGTGCCTCGAAAGACCCGGGATCGGTGAATGCCGGTTCGGTGGCAGTCTTCTGGAAGAACTGCTTCATCTCGGGGCTCTGGACCGCCTTGGTCAGCGCGTGGCTCAGCTGCTTCACGAGGGTGGCGGGCATGCGCGGCGGGCCTGCCAATCCCATCCAGAAATCGGCCGGCGCATCGAAGATCCTGTCCTCGACGAGCGACGGCACGTCCGGCAGCAAGGGCGAGCGCTTTGCGGAAACGATCCCCAAGGGCGTGAGACGGCCGGACTTGCGGCACACCGGCGCTTAGTGGGAAGCCCCAATCTCCCTCATGGACTCCATGAACGGCCAGTAGACCATGACACTTTGGGTGGACCCAAGAAAGTTCAGCGCACCGCCGACGAACAGTGAACGCTTCATGGCTGATCCCGACAAGAAGCGTGCTGCTCCAGAACTTCCGCTGCCAGCCGAAGCTGTGTGAAGACGCGTTGAGTGTGGCTACCCGGTCCGGGAATCGTTTCTCTAGGAAGGAGATTCAATCATGTAGACGAGCCCAACTCGAAGAGTCCTTTGTATCTAACCCAACATCTTTACAGGAGACGTTCTTGAAAACCTCGATTCTTACAGCTTCCGTAGTGACTATTGCAATTAGTTTGAGCGCCTGCGCGTCCGGGCCCCTTGGAAAGCCAACGACCGCGCTCACGAAAGAGGAGTGCACAGCGCACCTTTCACAGCGCGTGCCTGTCGGACACAAGCAAGATCAGGCTATGCAAAAGGATTTGGCCTGCGCAGAAATCGTCAAGAAGTAAGGCTCAGAGTTGGACTCGACTTGAGAATCAAGTCCCAACCCGTCCGCGCAACAGGGTCAAGTCCAACTTCAGTTCGAAGAGTCGATCGTGCCGCTGGCCAGTCCAGAGTTCATCCGGCAGCACCGCTTGAAACAGGTCGATCAACTCCTCACCCTGAAGCTGATCCAGAGCAATGTCAGTGTGGTGCAGTGGTCCGACTGGTTCGCGCAGTTCAGCGACAAGCAAGCGCCGGACTGGTTTGCCATACGTTTTGATCGAGCACAGATGTCACTTGATGCAGCGACCCAAGGCCTGGGTGTCGCACTTGAAAGCGCGACGATCGCTGCGAAGCACATCGCCGAACGCAAGCTGAAGCCCGTGTTCGGTCTCGACCGGGCCGTGAAGGTCAAAGTCCATTTCGCGGTGTATCCACCTCGGCATGCTCAGCGACCGACGGTAAAGGCCTTCTTGGAGTGGGTTCATCGAGAGGCCGCGCTGAGCTAGTTTTCACGTTGCAATAGGTTGTTCACCGGGAAGAGTCTGGGAGACCGGAGTGACCAAGCTTCAGCACATCCCAGAGGAAACAACCAGGCGAACAGTCACAAGAATGCCGGATTGACACCGATTCGCCTCTTGAGAACCTGCATCGACTTTGCTCACCTATCAGCGGGACAGCACACTATTCCAACGCAACGCCCGCTCGCTTCGCCGCTGCGCTCCAAACGATCATGTCCTCCTGGATGCGCTTGGCCAACTGGTCGGGGCTGCCTGCTGCGAGTCGCAGTCCGTCCCTCTCAATACGAGCTTTCATATCGGCACTTTGCAAAGCGTGAACGAGAGCGTTGTTCAGCTTGGCGATTATCGGCTGTGGAGTTTTGGCCGGTGCAAGCAGGCCAAGCCAAACCATTGCATCAAAGCCGTCCACTCCGGCCTCTTTCAGCGTGGGAACTTCTGGCGCGGTCGCAACGCGCTTGTCTCCGGTGACGGCAAATCCGCGAAGCTTGCCAGAGACCACCAGCGGGTGGGCGGATCCAACACTGTCGAAGGCAAAATCGACCTCCCCGGACTGCAGCCCTGTCAAGAAGCCTGACGTGGTCTTGTAAGGAACGTGGGTCGCTTTCACCCCTGTCTTCTGCTCAAAGATCTGACCCAGGAGATGGCCACCGCTTCCCTCACCCAGCGTGCCGTAATTGAGTTTACCCGGATGTGCCCTGCCATAAGCAATCAGTTCCTGAACGTTCGAGGCGGGCAGCGAAGTTGCACCGATGAGATAGTAGGGGTACTCAACCGCCAATCCAATCGGTGCGAAGTCTTTGATCGGGTCATATGGCGGCTTCTTTCGCGCGACAGGCGCAATGACGTGGCCACTGGACGTGAAAAGCAGTGTGTACCCATCCGCGGGAGCCTGCACGACAGCCTGAGTCCCCACTATGGCGGCCGCCCCAGGGCGGTTCTCGATCACCACCGGCTGCTTCAGGGCTTCGCTGAGCTTCTGGCCCAGCATGCGGGCGTAGTTGTCGGTTGCATTCCCTGCCCCATACGGCACGATGATCCGGATGGGACGGCTAGGGTAATTGTCTTGCGCATGGGACGTCAGGAGCGATCCCATGGCAAGGATAAACAGCAGTATGCTTTTCATAGGAACATTGATGAGGTGAGGTGATGAAGGCTAGACCAGCACGTACAGCTTTCGTATCGGCTCCTTGACGACCCAGGTGCCGCGCGTATTCGGGTCAAACACGAGCGTGTCGCCGGGGTTCATCTCAATTGCATGACCCGAGTCGTCCGTAAACACGGCGCTCCCAATCAGGATATGCATGATTTCTCCGAGCTCCACCTCCCGGTTGAACGTGCCGACGGACGCCTCCCAAACCCCGAACCGCGCATGTCCGCGTCCTTCCATGGTCAATGCCTTCGATCTTCGCTCGGACACTCCCTTCTCTTCCATCACCACGTTTGGTTGGAGAGCCAATGGCATATCAAGTAGTTGCCCTTGAGTGAATTTCTGAATTTTCATTTCCGCCTTTTGAGTTACCGAGTTTGCGTTCCCACAGTCATGTCAGCCGCGTCACGCTACTGACTGGGACGCAACTCTCGGAAAGGAGAATGGCGTGTCGTCCGCAAATCTTCGCAGCACGTTCTCCGTGATTTGCGATACGTTGTTCGCGTAGCCGTTGTGCGCGAGCGCTGCGCCCCAAGTGATGGATCCGGTGGAAAAGACCGCTCCTCCGTTGAGGCATTCATAAAAGATCAGGTCGGCATGACACTTCTCGGACTCTTGTCCGTTGACGGTCGGATGGGAATACATGATCTCCTCCGGCACCAGGCTGTAATACCTCGTGTGTCCCTCGGACCGCGCCAGCACCAACGCATGAGGAGGTGTGCCGAGCCGAATGTCTGCCCGATCGATCTCGTCGCCTGCGGCGCCCCCGCCGGCGCTTCCGAAATCACCAATGACCTCGTCTTCGACGCCATCAAAGATGAACGCCACTCGCGGGTCGCGACTCTCCTTTCTTCTGCGGTAGTAGGACGATGCGTCAAAGCCGGTCGCCACCGTTCCTACACCAACAAGGGTTTGTGGCGCACGGCCGATTCGACGCCAGGTTCCCCCATACTCGCCGGTGAAACTGTGATAGCTCTCCCCCGCGGGCGTCTCCCAATATCTCGCCCCCGTCTCGGCTCGCCGCAACTCCATGACCCATGGCTTCTCAGGATGATAGGCACAGCGCCAGTAGAAGCCGTTGCCTCCCATGTACATCAGTCTGCCTCCCCGGGCCTGATATGCGACCATCGCATCCCACATCCGCGTGGTCCAGTACTCGGGATGAGCACCAGTCATGACCACGTTGTAGCCATCAAGTGCTGACATTCCGTCTTGATGCAGTAGGTCGTCACTGATGACATCAAATTCGAATGATTTTTCATCGAGCCAGTCAATAAGATGGGTGTCGCCATTCAAGGCCCATGCGCGGCCCAGCAAATGCATGCTGAAGACGGGACGCAGACGTGAAGAGTAGTAGACGCCATACCCGTCAGAGTGGGTGTCATACATCGACAGACCTAACTCTCGATGCTCTCCGAGATATTGCTCCCAGGGCTGAACGACGGCGAAGTTGCCCGATTTCATTTCCATGCCGGCTTCGTCGAGCCGATAGTGGGAGTTCGAGTAGGCCATGTACGTCGCTGTTGAAGCGAGGAAAGCGATCTTCTTTCGCTTCCCGTCTCGCTTGGGCGACACGACGAAGGCGATCCGCTCAGTCACCTCACCACTGGTACATCGCGCGGCATACAAGCCGCTTTCCAGATCGTCGGGGATCCGGTAGCTGAAATCGGTCTCCCACTGTGCATCCCCCAGACCATCATCATGAAAGTGAATTGCTGCAAAGTGGTCTGGGTTCTGGGTCCAAGCCATTGCCGTCGCGTCCCACCGGATTCCAGGCACGCCTCGGGCGGGCAGGTTGCAAAGCAGCCCGCCTCGCGACGCAAGCCGGGCGTCCTCAATATGGTCGCTGTCAATCCTCTTGCTGAAATCCCATTCCATCTGAGGCGCGACAGAATAGCGCCGCGAGTGCGGTGGCTGGAGAATCTGTCTGGCATCGGCCTCAAGAGCAATGCCGGGGAGCAAGGTCAGAGAGTCGAGACGCCCATTGAACGCGTGCAGGACCTCGTTTCGAGAGCCTCGGGTGCGCAAGGAAGCACCTAGGACGAGAGAGATGTCGCTGCAGTTCACCGAGCCCTTCAGCCCGATCATTCCCCTCGTCGATGCCGCGGTGTTCCTTGCGTGCAGCGGACTTACCGGTGTCTGCGAGATGCGCGCCTCCGAGGAGTCGTGGTCCACGACCACGGCCACGGTGTACCACTGGCGCGAGACCATCGGAACCGACATTTCAACGGTCCAGCACTTGTCTCCGTCGGCTTCCGTCCAGACGAGACATCCTGCCGGATTCAACGAGAGCTTGAAGCCCCTTTGGCATTTTTCATCCCATCGACCAAAGACCGTCTGCCAGGCTCCATTGCCCGGCAGGGTCGGCATCAGCCCGAGGATCCAACTGCGAACAACCCCACATGTTTCTGGATAAGGGTCGACCAGGGCATAGGTGCCAATGTAGGTTTCCTGCTTGCGCCCCGCTATGGGGCCAGCAATATCGCGCTCCACGACAGTTTCCTTGAGCCCTGGGGCCCCGGGCGCGGCATCTCCGCAACGTATCTTCACCAGATCAACAGAGTACTCTTCGATTCCTTGGCAGCTGACCTTGAAGTCGATTGATTCGCCTGGCATCGCAGTCCAAGATGAGGGGTATCCCAATATTTCGTACATCGCTATTTCGTGGCGTGAGAAGGTTGAAACTGGTGAGGGAGCGTCGCGTCAGCTATTCAAGATCTTCTGGCCAGGGGTGCGTCGTATGTATGGACCACCTGATCTTCAGCATCTGCCATTGCGCCTGCGCGAGCGAAGAGAAGCGACCCTCCAGGATCGTGATTGGGTCGCCGCGCCTTGCTCCTAGAACGCCGATCGCCCATTCTTTGTAGAGGACTGTGCAGACGATCACATGCTTGCCTTCCAGAGGTTCGATCCGGAGGCGGTTCAGGACGCGGTTCAGCTCCAATGGCCTGGTGTGCGTGTTCGTCGTTCGGAACTGACGCAGCAGTTGCGCGTCTTCGGCTTTGATCTCATACATGGCATCTCCTAGGAACGGACGTTGTCCACGCCGGTTCAAATGGGTTGATCGCTGACGAAGCCGAGTCGCTTCGCACCTGCTCGTTTGAATCCATGACCTGCATTCCTCACGTAAGTCCGCCTAACTGAACCGGTCCAGCAGCGAGTACCAGGCCACTCCCGCCGTGATGTAAAAGTGCTGTAGACCGTGCAGCGGGATTGGGCGGATGGGTGAGATGGGAAAGGGGAATTCATCGACGCTCCCCGTCATCCGAGTTGCCACGTGCTTTCCCATGGCAGTGGCCATGGCAATCCCGCGCCCGTTGTAGCCAAGGGCTATCGTGAGCCCCGGCGCGGGTTCGTGCACATGGGGCATCGAGTCACGGGTAATTGCCACCCGGCCGGACCAGCGGTACTGGTATCTCACCGAACCCAGCTGCGGAAAGAGCAGTTTCACGGATTGCTCCAGATGCGCGAAATCGGCCGGCCCCGTCGGGTCAGCGAAGTTGCCGCGCCCTCCCATCAGCAAGCGCCCCTGCGCATCCCGACGGAAGTACAGCAGGAGCCGCTGCGTGGTGGAGCCAGTCTCGCCCCCGGTCAGAATGGACTGCGCCGCCGCGCCCTTCAGGGGCTCGGTGGCCACGATGAAGCTGTTGGCAGCGAGCAAAGTTCGGTTGAGTTGCGGCCACAGCGCGCCCGTATAGCCGTTGGTCGCCACCAGTACACGTTCGGCGCTCACCGTCTGGCCTTCTGCGGTGTTGACGATCCATCGTCCTCCCTGACGTTGCAGACTGCTCACCGGTGTATGAGCATGGATTCGCGCGCCGCGGGCCAACGCCGCACGCGCCAAGCCGCGCGTGAAGGCCAGAGGCTGGATACTGCCGGCGCGCGGATCGAGCCACCCCCCGGCGAAAGCCTCGCTTCCGACCCGACGCGCCACCTCAACGCGATCCAGCACCTGCGTCTGAACGCCGCGACGGCGCCACTGCTCCGCGCGGGCGTGCAGGCCTGCGACGGCTTGAGAGGAATGGGCCACCTGCAGCCAGCCGCGCCGCGATGGCTGGCAGTCAATGCCATGGCGCTCAATCAAATCGAACACCAGATCACCAGAGCGACTCGCGGCTTCAATTAGCCGCTCGCCCCGACTGGCCCCAAACAGCCGCAACAGGGTATCGGGGTCGTGTTTCAACGTGGGATTGACCTGCCCACCGTTTCGACCGGAAGCGCCCCACCCTGGCTCGCAGGCTTCGAGTACGCACGCAGACACTCCGGCCTCGGCGAGATGCAGGGCGGCAGAAAGGCCGGTGAAGCCACCGCCGACGATCGCCACGTCGGTTTCTATCGATTCCTGGAGCGGTGGCGTGTGCGGCGCCGGCGGAGCGGTGGCTGCCCATACCGATTCGGCAGCAGCAGGTCGATGTTCCATTTTCATTTTTGGTGTTTCAGGACCCGCCGCAGGATTTCGCCTGCCATTGCGGGCAAACAGAGGCCAGGAGTTGCAGTCGACCGACCGTGAACCCTCGACTTGCAGGGGGCCGCAGTCAATTTCCACCCCGTTCCGCGCGTCGGATTCGCGTCCAGAACGGAACGCTGCACCCAAAGGGGCGGATGCCATTGCTTGGTCCGGCGCAAGCTGGGAAAACCACGCGATGGTGATGAAGGGCCGAACAGCCGGTGCGAATGAGCGATGTCACATTAAGAGAAGTTTGGCTTTTGTGCATCGAATATACGAAACACCGTACCGATCCTCAATGCGCTAGAATCGCATATCGATACGAATGACCTAGTGTTAACCCTCATCAGACGCAAGCCTCATGAAAAAAAGCTCCGCTTCGGACGGTTCTGACCTGCTGTTTAACCAGTCGCTCGAGAAAGGGCTGGCTGTTCTGCGCGCTTTCAATGCACAGCGCCCAACGATGACGCTCCAGGAGGTGGCTGCGTCAACGCAGATGTCCAAGAGCTCCGCCCAGCGCATGGTCCACACGCTTGAGCAACTTGGATATGTCCGCAAGCATCCACAGACGCGACGCTACCAATTGACTCCTCGCGTCATGCAGATCGGCTTCAACTACTTGGCCGCAAACGCTCTGATCGACATGGCGACACCCTTCCTGTCCGAGCTCGCGCTGCGCACTGGGGAGACGTGCAACCTCACGGAGCCCGACGGCACGGACATGACGTACGTCGCACGGTTCGTCAGCGCCAAATTCGTGCCCATTCACATGCCCATCGGTAGCCGCATTCCGATGTACTGCACTGCGTCGGGCCGCGCCTTCCTGAGCGCATTGCCCGATAACGATGCGCGCCAATTGCTGTTGCAGTCGCAGCGTATCGCGCATACGGAGCACACAAAAACCGATCTCGAGGAGATCATGGGTCTGGTTCACGTGGCTCGCCGCCAAGGCTACGCCATCAATCGGGAGGAGATTTACCTCGGCGATATGAACGTCGCCGCCGCAGTCATCGGCGCGCAAGGAATCCCGATGGGCGCGGTTCATGTGGTGGCACCGACCAGCCGTTGGAGCATGGCCGAAGCGGAGCTAAGGCTCGCGCCGGCGGCGCTCGAATGCGCGCGCGCAATCAGCAACTCTGTGCGTACCCTGGGTTGATCGGCGCGCCTCCAGGAACGACAGCGAGCATGTGCAACTAACCGATGCTGCGCAAGTCGCTCGGCCGCCGCGCATGGATTGGCCAGGATGGGCCGGGGGGCGCAGGCCGAGGCGGTGGCGCCTGAAAAGCTAGGCTCATGCGGAAATGGCCGCGCCAGCGGGTATCGGAGGCAGCAACAGACGCCGCCCCGTTCGGAGTTGCTTGCAGCACGTTCAATGTTGCACATGCCGCACGCATGGCGCATGGAACTCCCGGCCCACAAATGCGCGAGCGTAGAGGAAGTTGTTGAATGCGGTCTTGCCGAGCGCATCCATGTCGACCCGGGCCCTTCGCGTCGCATGGAAAGCAAGGGCGCGTCCAGGATTGAGCAGGGACTGATTGCGCAACTCGAAACCGGCTCGATGGATTGTCTCCGTGCTCATGGCGTGCTCCTTGATGATGAGCACAGGCCGGGCCACACGGCCATTGGAGACCAGCATGACATCCAGCGGCCAGGATTTGTTCTCGAACCCGCGCGACGAGGCCACGGTGATGGCGGCATGGCCCTCGTTCCTGACCGGCGACGAGCGACCCGCCGAGGCGCTGCGTACCCTGGTGGACGCCTCATGGCAGCGTTGCCTCGAGACGCAGGTCGGCCCTCGGGCCCGCAGCGGTCCGCTACCACTCTCCGATGGCGATCTCTACCTGCGTGCGCGAGCTTCGAAACTTGATCGAGGGCGCGGTGCTGCTGTGCGACGGCCCAAACCTGACGCACGACAAACTGCCTGCCGAGTTCCTGGAATGCCTCGGCGCCGCCACGCCCGTGCCTGTCGGCACCGGCGACACGGTGTTCAGCATGGCAGAAGGGAAAGAAGTCCTCATTCGCCGAGCCATCAGCGCCAGCGACGGCAATCTCACCTCGGCGGCACGCCGGCTGCAAATCGCCAAGAGCACGCTGTACGCCAAGATGCAACGTTACGGGATCTCGCGATGGCAGATCTTGGATGAGGTGAGCGGGGCACGGGCAATTGGGCCGTCTGCATCGCGCATCCGGCCCATCGCATGGTACCGCCACAACCAAAGAAGAAAGCCGAGGATCGATATACGCGCACATTCGTTCGCGGCGAAAGCATCCGCGCCTAGATTCGGGTGCGTCGCCTTGCGCTCACTGCGAGGGACCATCCCGTTTCGCACCATGAGCGCCGTTCTTCCTTCCGCTTCCTCCTCCAAATCTTCCAATCCCCCGCCTTTCGAGTCATCTCGCACGAATACTTCTTTGCTTGATCGACCCCTGCGCACCAGACGCATCGCCGATGCCACGGAGGGCGGCATCTCGCTCCGTGGCGGCGCCCGCCCTTGGTGGCGTTCGTCGGTGCTGCCCTGGCTGCTGCCGGTGCTGCTCATCACGGTCTGGCAGTTCCTCAGCAGCACGGGCCGGCTGCCTGCATCGGTCCTTCCCGCACCCTCGGACGTGGTGCGCGCCGCATGGGCGCTCGCGCAGCGCGGCGAGCTGCAGCGCGACATCCTCGTGAGCCTGCGGCGCGTGGCGATCGGCTTCTTCTCCGGTGCGGCGGCGGGGCTGGTGCTCGGCTTCGTCGTCGGGCTTTCGACACTGGCGCACGATGCGCTCGACCGCTCGCTGCAGATGGTGCGCACCATTCCGCACCTCGCACTGGTGCCGCTGATGATCCTGTGGTTCGGCATCGGCGAAGAGCCGCGCGTGCTGCTGGTCGCGATGGGCTCGCTGTTCCCGGTCTACATCAACACGGTGAGCGGCATTCGCAACGTGGATCCGAAGCTGGTCGAGCTCGGCCGCTCCTACGGCCTCGGCCCACTCGGCCTCGTCGCGACGGTGGTGTTCCCGGCCGCCCTGCCCGCGATCCTCACCGGCATCCGCTACGCGCTGGGCGTGGCGTGGCTCACGCTGGTGGTCGGCGAGACGATCGCATCGCGCGACGGCATCGGCTACCTCGTGCAGAACGCACGCGAGCTGCTGCGCACCGACATCATCCTGCTGGCGATCGCGCTGTATGCGATCGCCGGCTGGCTCGCGGATGCGCTGACTCGCGCGATCGAACGGCGCCTGTTGCGCTGGCATCCCAACTACGCGAAGGGGGCCGCGGCATGACCCACCGCGGTGACGAGAAGCTGGTACTGCGCGGCGTCGGCAAGCGCTTCGGCGAACGCCATGTGCTCAGGGACATCGACCTCGACATCCCCGCCGGGCAGTTCGTCTCGCTGATCGGCCCCAGCGGCGTCGGCAAGTCGACGCTGCTGCGCCTGGTGGCGGGACTGGAGCCGCCGAGCGACGGGCGGATCGACATGCTCTCCCGCGCGCCGCAGCCCGACATCCGCATGATGTTCCAGGAAGACCGACTGATGCCCTGGCGCTCGGTGCTGCGCAATGTGACGCTGGGCCTGCGCGGACGGGATGCGCAGGCGCGTGCGCTGCTTGCGGCGGTCGGCCTCGCGGGGCGCGAGAACGATTTCCCGGTGGTGCTCTCGGGCGGCCAGCGCCAGCGCGTGGCACTGGCGCGGGCGCTGATCCACGAGCCCGAGCTGCTGCTGCTCGACGAGCCCTTCGGTGCCCTCGATGCCATCACCCGCGCGGCAATGCAACTGCTGCTGGAGCAGCTGCTCGCACGACAGCCGCGCACGGTGCTGCTGGTCACGCACGACGTTGAGGAGGCGCTGATGCTGTCCGACCGCGTGCTGCTGATGCGCGACGGCCGCGTGGCGCGCGATCTCGCGATTGGGCTCGAACGGCCGCGGCATCGCGGCGACCCGGTGCTGGCGGCGCTCAAGGAAGAGCTGCTCGATGGACTGCTTGCCGCCGAGGCGGCGCGCTGAGTGCCGGCATGCGCCCTTCCCTCTTCCTTTCTCTCTCTTCTTCCTTTCTTCCTTCGAGGACTTTGCTTTCCATGAACACTCCCGACCTCCACATCCCCGGCGCGAGAAGGCGCTTTCTGACGCAGGCGGGCTCCGCGCTGCTCGGCACCGCCGGTGCGCTGTGGCTCGCGGGATGCAGCAAGGAAGGCGCACCGACGGCGGCTTCGAGCGCGCCTGCCGCACCCGCTGCGCCTCCCGCGTCGGCGCAGCCGCAGCTCACCATCGCGATCATTGGCGACGGGCGCACCGGCGTGTTCGCTTCGCTGCGTGCCGGCGAGGGCGGACGCAAGCTCGAAGAAGAGATCGGCGCCGAGGTGGTGTGGCAACCGGGCTTCACCGCATCGCTGCCGGTGATGGAAGGCATCAAGGCCGGTGGCGTAGACTTCAGCTTTGCCACCGCCACGGCGGTGGTCAACGCAGTGGCTGCGGGCGTGCCGATCGTGCCGCTGGCCGCCTATGCGCTGCCGGCCGACGAGGTCGACGTGCTGGTGGCGGCGAACTCGCCGATCCGCAGCGCCGCCGATCTCAAGGGCCGCAAGATCGCGCACCAGAACGGCACCACCGGCACCTACAGCCTCGTCAAGTACCTCGAAGGCGCGGGACTGCGCTTGTCGGACGTGGAAGCGGTGAGCCTGAGCGGCGCCGACGCGTACACCGCCTTCGCGCAGGGCAGCATCGATGCATGGATCCACTGGCAACCGGCGAGCGCACTCGCCCTCGCCAAGCTCGGCGACAAGGCGCGCACGCTACCGGCGGTCAAGACCTACGACTGGGCCTTCTACGTGGCGCGCACCGGCTTTGCCGAACAGCATCCGCAGGTCGCCGCGAAGCTGGTGCGGCTGATCCGCGAGACCCAGCAGTACATCGTCGCGCACCCCGACGACACCGTGGCATCGTGGGCCGCGCAGGGCGGCTTCGAGGCCGGCAGTACCGAGCAGAAGGTGTACCGCCAGTTGATCGTCGACCAGCGCCTGTCGGATTCCGGCGCGACCGCGCTGCGCCCCATCGACGAGGCGGCCGCCGCCTCCACCCAGGATCTCGCAGACAACTTCCATGCGCTCGGCGTGTTGCCGAACCGGACCGACGTGCGCAGCTTCCTGCTCGATCCGAAATTCGACGCGTACCGCAAGCAGGTCGCGGCGGAGCTGGGAGCCTGAACGATGCCAAGGACACAAGACAAGAAGATCCATCTCGCCGCCTTCGTGACCGCCGGGCCCGGCCGGCCCGGCGGCTGGCGCTACCCGGCGTCCGAATCGGGTTGGCTCGACGCGGCCTACTACCAGGGCATCGCGCGCACGTTGGAGCACGGGCTATTCGATCTCGCCTTCTTCGCCGACATCCTTGCGGTGCCCGACCGCTACCAAGGCAGCAACGACACACAGCTGCGCTATGGCGCGCTCGGCTCCCTGCGCCTCGATCCCGTGGTGGTGCTGTCGATCATGGCCGCGGCGACGAAGCACCTGGGGCTGGCGTCCACGCGCTCCACGAGCCACTACGAGCCGTTCGAGGTCGCGCGCTCGTTCGCGACGCTCGATCATCTCAGCGCGGGCCGTGCGGCGTGGAACGTGGTCACGTCCTTCCAGGATGCCGAGGCGCGCAACTTCTCGAAGAAGCAGCAGGTGCCGCGCAACAAGCGCTACGACCGCGCCGATGAATTCCTCGAAGTAGTGTTCAAGCTCTGGGACAGCTGGGAAGACGATGCGCTGGTGTTCGACCGCCAGACGCCGCTCTTCGCAGACCCGGAGAAGGTCAACTACATCGACCATCAAGGCGAATGGTTCAACGTGCGCGGACCGCTCAACGTGGCGAGGCCGCCGCAGGGCTATCCGGTGATCCTGCAGGCCGGTGCATCGGATCGCGGGCGCGACTTCGCGGCGCGCTGGGCCGATGCGATCTTTGTGAGCCACGATTCCTTCGACAGCGCGAAGGCGTTCTACACCGAGATCAAGGACCGCGCGCGCTCGCATGGCCGCGATCCGGATTCGCTCAAGGTGCTGCCCGCCGCCACGCCGCTCGTCGGCGAGACGCAGGCGATCGTTGAGGAGAAGGACCGGGCTTTGCGTGCACTGGTCGATCCGCATGCGGGTCTGTCGACGCTGTCGTATCACCTCGACGTGGATCTGTCGGCGTACCCGCTCGATGCCGCCTTGCCCGACATCGACGTGCCCGGCGTGCAGGGCCACTACCACGAAGTGCGCGAAGCCACCGACCGCGACCGGCTTACGCTGCGCGAGCTCGGCAAGCGCTACGGCAGCCGCTACGAGGGCGACCTGATCGGCACGCCCGACAAGGTGGCCGATGGACTGGAGCGCTGGTTCCGCGGCGGCGCCTGCGACGGCTTCATGATCAGCGCGCCCTTCCAGCCCGGCGGCTTCGAGGACTTCGTGCGCCTCGTGGTGCCCGAGTTGCAGCGGCGCGGACTCTATCGCACCGTATACGAAGGCAAGAACCTGCGCGAGAACCTCCGGCTCGCGCGCCCCGAGGTCGGCGCCTGGCGCGCACGGGCCGCGGCCCACGCATCGAAGGAGGCCGCATGACCGAGGTGGTGCAAGGCGAGGTCGTCGCAATCCGCGCGCAGGCGCTGGACACCCACGGCCGCTTCGTGATCAGCGCGCGGCACAACCATTTTGTCTCCGACGCCAAGGCGTCGGCTGGCGGCCCCGGCGAAGCGGTGCAGGCCGGCGAGCTGCTGCTGTCGTCGCTCGCGTCCTGCGGGCTCGCGCTGGTGCAGAAGGAGGCCGATGCGCGCGGCGTGCGGCTCGCGCAGGCGGAGGTGGCGGTGAGCTTCGAGCGCGATCCGGAGGACGGCACGCGCTATCGCGCGATCACGCTCGACTTCGCGCTTCGCGGCGTGCCGCAGCAGACCGCGCAGGCGCTGGTCGATGCGTTCACCGGTACCTGCCCGATCTACAACACGCTGCGGCGCGGCGGGCCGATCGCGGCCAGGGTGCGGGTGCCGGACTGAGGGCCTTCAGCACTGCGGCGCCGATCAAATGAAGGGCCGGCCAACAAGCGGTTGCGCGTGCAATACGAAGCGAAGGCCGCTCCACTATTCGGTCCGTTCGAACGATCTGCATCAGTGCGAAGCGCTCGATGGCACTGCACGGAGCTGTTGACCCTCATACGTCGGAATGTACTGCCGCGGGATGGGGCCCTTGATGCGACCTCCCTGTTGCATCTGCTCCCAAGCATGGGCAAGAACGCCAACTGACCTCGATAGGCAGAACAGCCCTCGAGCCAAAGGCGCCGGAAATCCCAGCTCGGCGTAGATGACCGCCGTGGCCCCGTCAATGTTCATCGGAATAGGCTTGCCCTTGCTCGCGCTGAGCTTCGCTTCGACGGCCCGGCCAATGCGCGCAAACCGGCCGCCAAGTTCGCCACGGGCGGTGGCCTCCTCGACCAATTCAAGCAGCGGGGCGCTGCGCGGGTCCACAGGATGGAAGCGATGCCCAAAGCCCGAGACGACCTTGCCGTGGGCGTCAACGAACGCCTGGAGCCCTGCTTCGACAGCTTCCTGTTCTGTCGAGCCGGCGTCCATGCGGGCTGCAATGTCCTCGTAGAGTTCAACGGCTTGCTCACCGGCGCCGCCATGCACGTCCCCGAGGACATTGACCGCAGAGGCCATGGCACTGTTCAGCCCCACCCCGCAGGTAGCCGCCATTCGCGCAATCGCAATGCTCGGCGCCTGGGGTCCATGGTCGACGGCGGACATGAGGGCCGCTTCCAGCAGTTGCCCCTGCGCGCGGGTTGGCAACTCCCCCCGCGTCATCAGCCAAATCATCTGAGCGAGGCTGACCTTCTGGCGAATCAGGTCTTCGATGGGGTAACCGCGGTAGCGAATGACCCCTGGAGACATGTCGATGATGCTGGTGCGCCACCAGTCTTCAGCGGTCTTTCGGGCGTCTGCAGACGTGGTGTCGCTCATATCGCCTTCTCCGCTTTGAGTGCTCTAAAATCCGCGGCTGAATATCCCAAGCTCGCGAGGATTTCCTCTGAATGCTGACCGAGCGTTGGAGGAGGAGAGTCAACTCGAGGTGCTTGCCCGTTCACCTTGAAGCCCGTGCGGACGAGGCGAATGTCGCGACCCACACCCGGCGCATCAGGGAAGGTGCCCACCATCCCGCGCTCGGCGACTTGGGGGTGCTCCAAGGCCTGAGGCACGCTGTACACGGGACCTGCGGGCACGTCGGCCTGGTTGAAGAGCTTCCACCATTCGTCCGTGGACTTCGATGCCATCGCCTCTTCCAGCACTGCCTTCAACTCAAAGCGATGCTGAAGCCGGCTCTGGCGCTCGCTGAATCTGGCATCCTGAATAAGCTCCGGCCGCCCCACGACATGGCACACGGCCTCGAACTGCTCCTGCTTGTTGGCGGCGATGTTCAGGAGGCCGTCACCCGTTCGGAAGGTCCCGGAGGGGCTGGCCGTCACGTTCTCGTTCCCCATGGGTTTGGGTTCGCGACCCGCCACCAGATGATTCGACACGGCCCAGCCCATGGTCGCCATGACGGCCTCCAGCATGGACACGTCGATGAAAGTGCCACCCTCCCGGTTTCTATCCGCGAGTGCCGCTGCGACTGCGAAGGCCGCCGTGATGCCGCCGATGGTGTCTGCCATGGGGTAGCCAACCCGATACGGCGCGTTCTCCGGTGCACCTGTGATGCTCATGACGCCGGACATGCCCTGGATGATTTGGTCGTACGCCGGCAAGTCCCGAAGTGGCCCCTCTTGCCCGAATCCGGAGATGGCGCAGTAGATGAGCTTTGGGTTCTCCTTCAACAGGTCCTCGTAGCCGAGCCCGAGGCGCTTCATCACGCCGGGACGGAAGTTCTCCACGAGCACGTCGGCAGTTCGCACGAGCTTGCGGAAGACATCCTTCCCCGACGGATGCTTGAAGTCGATGGTGATGGAGCGCTTGCCTGAGTTCTGCGCCAGGAAGGACACACCCATGTAGCGCTTGTTCAGGTCCGCGTCGGCGCCGAGCTGACGCGCGAGGTCCCCGCCATTGCGAGTCTCCACCTTGACGACGTCAGCCCCCATGTGCGCAAGCTGGTGGCAAGCGAAAGGGCCTGCCAGCACGTTGGTCAAGTCCAGGACCCGGATGCCTCGAAGGGCGTTGCTCATGGTAGTCCTCTCAATCGGCCTTGATGCCAGCCTGCTTGATGACAGCGCTCCAGCGTTGGATTTCGCTGTTCACCAGTTGCGTCGCTTGTGCGGGCGTATTGGCGACGACGGTCATCCCCATCTCGGCGAACTTCTTCTGGGCCTCGGGTTGGGCGAGAGCTGCATTGAACTCCTTGTTCAGCTTGTCCACAGTGGCCTGCGGCGTGCCGGCAGGCGCGCCAATCCCAATCCAGTAGTCCATGTCCATCTTGGGGATGCCGGCTTCCTTCGCAGTCGGCACGTCGGGCAGCATCGCATTGCGCTCGGAGCCGGTCACCATCAGCGCGCGCAGCTTGCCACTCTTGATATGAGGCAGCGCAGTGGGAACGGAAGTGATGAGGGCTTGCACCTGATTGCCCATCAAGTCCGTCAACACGGCCCCAGCGCCCTTGTACGGAACGTGCACGATGTCCACACCGGTCGTGCTCTTGAACAGCTCGCCTGCCAGGTGCGTGTTCGTGCCATTGCCCCCGGAGCCGTAGTTCAGCTTGCCGGGCTGCGCCTTGGCCAAGGCAATGAACTCCTGCACATTCTTTGCCGGCACGGCCGGATTCACAACCAGCACGTGCGGCACCTTCACGGCGGTCGTGATTTGCGTGAACGCCTTCTGCGGGTCAAAGGGAAGCGTGGGAATCAGCCCTGCCGCGATGGCGTACGACAGTTCGACCGTCAGCAGCGTGGTCCCGTCGGGAGCAGAGCGGGCGGCCGTCCCCCAGCCAACAACACCACCGCCGCCGGTCCTGTTGTCGACCACCATGGGCGCTCCCACGCCAGGGGCGGCGAACTGCGCGAGAACGCGCGTGGCAAGGTCGGCGCTTCCACCCGGTGCATACGGAACGATGATGGTGATGGGCCTTTGAGCAAGGGCCGATGCACTGAGAGCGCAGGCCGCGCCGGCGAGGACAATGGCACGACGCAATGAGCTGAACTTCATGGGTGTCTCCAGAATCTTTGAGGGAAAGGAAAGGTCAATCGAGCTTTGCGCCCGATTCACGGACAGCCGTGCCCCAACGGGCGTTTTCGGTCTTCAGGAAGGCGCCCAGTTCTGCGGGCGTTCCGCCGCGCGCGACGCTGCCTTCATCTTTCAGGCGAGTGATGACCTCGGTACGGGCCAGCGCAGCGTTCATGACCTGGTTCACCTTGTTGATGGCCTCAGGAGGCGTACCGGCCGGTGCGACCAGAGCCTTCCAGTCTTCGGCGACAAATCCGGGGTAGCCGGATTCGGCGACCGTGGGCACGTCGGGCAGGACGTCGATGCGCTTGAGAGACGTGACCGCGATGGCGCGCAGCTTGCCGGTTTTCACCATGGAGATGACGCTAGGTGGTGTGGCGAAATAGATGTCGGTCTGCCCGCCCAGCATATCGGTCGTAGCAGGGCCAGCGCCCTTGTAGGGCACGTGCATGACCTTGATGCCTGCGCGCTTGGCAAACATCTCACCGCCGACGTGACCGACGGTCCCCGTACCCGCTGAGGCCATGGTGAGTTGCTTCGCTTGACCCTGGGTCTTGAGGTCCGCCAGATTCTTGATGGGCGATTCCGCCCGCACCACAAGCACCAGGGGCTGCGAGGCGAGCAGCACCACAGGCTCGAAGTCCTTCAATGCATCGAAGGGCATCTTTGTGTAAAGCGTCGGGTTGATGGCCAGGTTGGCCGTCTGACCGGTGCCGAAGGTGTAGCCGTCTTTCTTGGCCTTGGCGACGGCATCCATGCCGATGTTTCCGCCAGCGCCGGGCTTGTTGTCGACGATGAAGGTCCACTTGTTGTCCTTCAGGGTTACTTCATTCGCGACCAGACGGGTCAGTACGTCCGTGCCTCCGGCAGGAGGGAATGGCACAACGACCTTGATGGGCTGTGACGGGTAGTTGGCGTGGGCGCTGGCGACCGCTCCGCAAAATACGAGTGTGGCGTACACGGCGAGGCGCAAAGGGTGCTTCTGTGCTTTCATTGAGAGTCTCCTGATGGATGTGGGACAGCTGAAAAGGCGAAAGGGCCGGGGCTCAGCCGAGTCGGTACACGCGACTCGCCGTCCCTTCGAACAACGCTCGCCGCTCGTCGGCACCCGCGCCGGAGGTCAGTCGTTTGAAGGCGTTCCAGCACGTGGCGTAGCTGTAGGAACCCTTGTCCACAGGGAAATTGCTTTCGAACATGCAGCGGTCTGCACCGAACAGTTCGATGCACGGCTCCATCCATGGGCGCCAGGTGTCGGCCAGCTCGTGGGAAGTGGGCGGCGTTGCCCCTTTCTCGAACTCGAAGCCGTTGATGCGCATGCCGAGTCCGCCGAGCTTCACGAAGACATTCGGGAGCCGTGCGAGTTGCCGCATGCCCTGGAGCCAAGTGTCGAAGACCGCGGAGCGCAGTGCTTCATAGGCGCCGATTCGGACGATGCCGCCGCAGTGGTTGATGACCACTGGCGTGTCTGGCATTTTCTTCGCCAGGTCGAAGAGCTCAGGCAACTGGTGAAAGAACAGCCAAGCGTCATAGGACAGCTTGAACTCCGCCAACTGGCGCGCGGCCTGGCGATAGGCCTTGTCCAGCAGCAAGCCTTTGGGCGCCGCCGACAGTGGATTAACGAGGCTGGAATCGGCGTCCCACGTACTGAGGTGCCGCACACCTTTGAAGCGACCTTGTCCCGCCTGGACGTGAGCCTCGAGCACTTCGCAAACCTCGCTTCCGAGGCGAAGGTCAGCATGGCCGACGATGCCCTTGGCCACTTCAGGAACGCTTCCGCCGTGCGTCTGCGCCACCCCGGCTACGAATTCGGTTTCCCCGACCGCCTTGAGAGCGGCAGGGCCTTCCCGTCGATACCGGGTCTGCGCCTGCATATAGACGGAGGCAATGACGTTGTGGCCCGAGCGGGCGTCAGCCAAGTAGGCAGGTGCGAGATAAGTCCAACCTGGGCGCTCGTAGAAGTGGTGATGGGCGTCAATGATGGGAAGACCAGGCTCCAGAACACCTTCCTCGTGCAGCGCGAGCCATTCCTTTCGAACAGCGAGGTAGTTGCTGCTGGACATTGGTGTGTCTCCTGAATTCGAGATTAAGTTCTCTCGGATAGAACTATGATCTGTTGGATAGAACTATAAGGGCGCAGGCCGGCCCAATTGATGAGGGTAAACCCGCATGTCGAGTGCTTGGGCACGGCCGTGTCACACTCGGATCCGCAGTTCCGATAGTGGTTTTTTTCCTGCTTGCCCCGTATTCCCATGTCCAACCCTCCCACTGCTTCCCAATCTGCAGAGAGCGCCGAATCCAGCGGCGTTGCGGTCCTGGACCGGGCCTTCTCGCTGCTCGCTGCGTTCGGAGCGACGGACTCAGCGCTGACGTTGACCGAGTTGTCGAAACGGACAGGGCTCTACAAGAGCACGGTGCTGCGCCTGCTCGCGGCACTCGAGCATGGGGGGTTCATCCGGAAAGTGCCCGACGGGCAGTACACCATCGGCCCACAGCCACTTCGGCTTGCCTCGATTTACCAGCGCTCCTTCCAGGTGGGCCATGTCATCGAGCCAATCCTGAAGGAACTCAGCGCCGCGACGGGAGAGACAGCCTCCTTCTACGTGAGGCACGGCGACAAGCGCATCGCGCTGTTCCGGGTCGAGCCGTCCAGGGCTGTTCGAGCCTCGGTACAGATTGGTCAGGAATACGCCATAGGGCAAGGTGCATCCGGCAAGGTGTTGCTCGCGTTCTCGCCGCCCTTCACACCCGAATACCAGGCGATCCGGGAACAGTTCTGGGCCGTTTCGTATGGAGAGCGGGACCCGGAGACTGCGTCGACTGCCGCCCCGGTATTTGGCGTCACCGAAGAACTCCAGGGGGCTCTGGCCATTTCGGGGCCGCGAGGGCGACTCGGCCCGCCTGAAGCGATGTATGCAGCGTGTCGCCAGCTACTCGAGGCCGCTCGCGAAGCGACAACGGCGCTTGGCGGAATCGCGACCCCGTATGCACGGGCGCTTGAGCGCCTGTCTCCCGATCACTTCAACAAAGAAGCTGTGGCTTAAATGAATACCGCTTTGTCGCAGGAATGACGCGCTAGCTTCCTTGCGAGCACAGGCGGTGCGGTGCACATCGGTCCGATGCTTTCGAGTGCCCGTACATCCCCTGGGAGATCGCAGGCAGAGTGCGGCGATGGCCGCGACATCAGCACCTGAATGGTCTTCCAGTCTTCCACGAGCAGCAGTTCCCCCGAAAGACGTCACGCCAGATGGGGTTCAGGCCCGGTCGGTCCATTGTCCGTTGAAGACGCCGCCCAAGTCAGTGGTCCCTCGGCTCATTTCGGCGCGGGCACTTGCTGCGCCCACGGGAACCTCGCGACCTCAGCCTTTGCCGCCGCGCAGCATCCGCAGTGGTGTCAGTGCCGCCTTCAGGCGGTCGCTCGATCGACCTGTATGGGCCAGGGTTTCATCCAACCGATTCGCCAACGTGTCGATGTGCGCGCGCATCAAGTGTTCTGCTCGGTGCATGTCACCGTCTGCCAGAGCCTCGACGATGGCCGCGTGGTCCTCGTTGCTATGCTGCGCCTCGTTCTGGGACTGGTACAGGGCTGACACCAGCGTCGTGCGGGCCGAGAGATCTTCCATCATCTGCGTCAGGAAGCGGTTGCCGAGCGCCTGGGCCAGGCAGACGTGGAACTCGGCCAGGAGCACGCTGCGCTCGCCGGCGTTGCTGTTCTTCGCGATGACGGCACGTTCCTGCGCCACATGCTGGCGCAGTCCGCGGATGACTGATTGCAGTGGCGCGCCCGCATCGCGCAGCATGCCGGGCTCCAGGATGCGCCGCGCGGCGTAAGTCTCGCGTGCCTCCTCGAAGGAAGGCTCCACCACGTACCAGCCGAGCCGCGAGCGCACCTCGACGAATCCGCGTGCCTGCAGTTGCAGCAGAGCCTCGCGCACTAGCGTGCGGCTGACACCGAACAGCTCGGCCAGCTCCTTTTCGCCCAATCGTTCGCCGGGCCGGAGTTTGCGCGCGAGAATCGAGCGCATCACGCGATCGGCGATGGTGACCTTGGCGCTCATCGGATCTCCGTCGCAGCGTGCGGCCAATGATCAATGGTCATCTTGGATATTGGAACACTGTTGAGGCTGGCTGTTCAGCCGTTGGCAACGACACGGCTGGACGGGGCCGCGGCACGAGGACGAAGGGTCGCCATGGCCAGGTAAATGGCGCCGCCGACACCCACACCGATGAACCAGCCATAGGTGTTCCACCAGGACGGCAACAGGCTGGTGAAGTTGGGCAGGAAAGTGGAGAACATGCTTCCGACACCCACGGCCACCAGGGCATTGACATTCCAGCCACCCTCGTAGCGGTACTCGCCATGCTCGTCGTACAGTGCTGCGACGTTGATGCGGCCTTTCGCCACGAGGTAGTAGTCGACCAGGATGATGCCCAGCAGAGGACCCATCGTGGCACCGATGGCATTGACGAAATGCGCGGCGTTGCCTTCCCAGGGCGCAAAAGGATAGAGCACCAGTGCGATGGCAGCCGCGATGTACCCGCCCTTCTTGAAGTCGATCGTCTTCGGGAAGACGTTGGAGATATCGAACGCTGCAGAAACGAAGTTCGCCACCACGTTGATGCCCAGCGTGGCCACCGCGAACGTGAGCGCGGCGATCAACGCCAGGACCCAGCTGTCGAACTTCGCGGAGATCTGCTCGGGGTGCAGGAGCACCTCACCGTACACCTTGTAGGCAGCGATGGTCGTGATGCCAGCCACCAGTGAAAAGGCGATCAGGTTGACGGGCAGTCCCCAGAGGTTGCCCTTCCTGACCGCGTCCTTGTTCCTGGCGTAGCGCGAGAAGTCGCAGAAGTTCAGGTACAGCGCCGCGAAGTAGGTGATCCAGGTCGCGCCCACCGCCATCAGGGCCCAGAAGGAGCCGGGCTCTCCACTCACGCCGGCGTCCTTGGTCTTGTCGAGCAGCACGGACATGGGGATGCCGTGGTCGAAGCTGAAGCCGCCCGCCTTGACGCACAGGCCGATGGCCAGCGCCAGCATGGCCACCCACACCGCAGGGCCCGCCCAATCCTGGAACTTGCGTACGGTCTCCATGCCCCTCTGGATGATCAGCAGCTGCAAAGCCCAGATGATCACATAGCAGATCACCTCCAGCCCGGAGTGGCCGAGGAAGTGCACTGTCTTGTGAAACTCCAGCATGCTCTCGTGGCGCACCAACAATGCCACGACAGCCCCTGAAGCGGCTGCGGTCTGGGCCCCGTACCAGAAGCAGGCCACCACCGCGCGCACCATGGCAGCGAGGTTGGCGCCCCAGATGCCGAACGAGGCCCGGGCGAGCACCGGGTATGGCACACCGGTCTTCTCGCCGGCATAGCCGATGAGGTTCATCAGAAAGAAGATCACCAGCGAACTCAGGCCGATGGCGACGATGAAGTTGGTAAAGCTGCCGCACAGCAGGAACAGGCTCGCCGCCAGGTAGTAGCCCCACAGGCTGTGCACGTCCGAGGTCCAGACATTGAAGATGCTGAAAGCGCCCCAATTGCGCTGTTTCGCGGGTGCCAGGTCCTCGTTGTAGAGGCCGGGGCTCGGGTTACGGATGTCCATGATGTCTCCTTGGGCGTGTTGGCAGCCGCGAGCACCGTCTGATACTCAAGCTGGTATGCAAGCATCGTATACAGTTGCCCTAAGGGTCGATCTCGGGTTTACCCGTGGAGTGAGCCACAGAGCTGACAAGGAGCGCTGGTCACCGCTCGGCCGCCGCCGCGACTGTCAGTCGGTTGGGACCGTCGATCTACGCAGGTTCCAAACCGGAGATGGTGCTCTGCCAGCTCTGTCTGTTCCGCGATCACGCACTGCAAGTCGTGCAAGGAGTCGGAGCAGGCACTAGCGGCAACACTTGACATAGCGTTCCAGGGGCACCACCTTGATCCGCGAGGCCATTCCGGCGCAGCCGAACGCCTCGAAACGATCGACGCATAGATCGCGCGCCGCCGCAGTCGCATCCTTCAGGAACCTTCGCGGATCGAATTCATCGGGATCCTTGGCCATGGCACGGCGCATCGCTCCAGTCATCGCCAGGCGTATGTCCGTGTCGATGTTGATCTTGCGCACCCCGTTGCGGATTCCCTCCTGGATCTCAGCGACCGGCACGCCGTAGGTTTCCTTGATCTCGCCGCCGTGATCCCGAATGATCTGCAGCCACTCCTGAGGCACGGACGAAGAGCCATGCATCACGAGATGGGTGTCCGGCAGGCGGGCATGGATTTCCTTGATCCGGTCGATCGCGAGGATGTCACCCGTCGGCTGACGGCTGAACTTGTAGGCGCCATGCGAGGTCCCGATGGCGATCGCAAGCGCATCGACACCGGTCCGGGAGACGAAGTCGGCCGCCTGGCCCGGGTCCGTCAGCATCTGGTCGTGCGAGAGTATTCCGGCGGCACCGACGCCGTCTTCCTCCCCCGCCGCTCCCGACTCGAGCGAACCCAGGCAGCCCAGTTCGCCCTCCACCGACACGCCCACCGAATGCGCCATTTCCACGACCCGCCGCGTGACCTCCACGTTGTACTCATAGCTGGCGGGCGTCTTGGCGTCCTCTTCCAGTGAGCCGTCCATCATCACGCTGGTGAAGCCGGAGCGGATGGACTGGAGGCACACGGCGGGGCTCGCGCCGTGGTCCTGATGCATCACGATCGGAAGGTCCGGGTACATCTCGGCCGCCGCCTCGACCATCTTGCGCAGAAACGGTTCGCCCGCATACTTGCGCGCGCCGGCAGACGCCTGGAGGATGACGGGGCTGCAAGTCTTCTGCGCCGCCTGCATGATGGCCTGGATCTGCTCCAGGTTGTTGATATTGAAAGCCGGTACGCCATAGCGGTGCTCCGCGGCGTGGTCCAGAAGTTGACGCAGGGAAATCATGGCCATCTCAATCTCCGTTCGGGTCCAGGTTGTCAAAGTTGACCAGTCCGCGCTCTTCGAGCGCGCGCACTGCAGGCAAGGTCTTGCCTTCGAGAAATTCGAGGAACGCGCCGCCGGCGGTGGATACGTAATCGATGCACTTGGCAACGCCGAAGGCGTTGATGGCAGCCACGGTATCGCCGCCCCCGGCGATGGTGAAAGCTCGCGATCGAGCGACCGCCTCGGCCAGACGTCTCGTCCCGGAGGCAAACGGCGCCATTTCGAATACGCCCAACGGGCCGTTCCACACGATGGTCTTGCACCGATCGAGTTCGAGGATCAGTTGCCGCATCGACTCGGGACCGAAGTCCAGCACCATGTCGTCCCCTTGAATCCTGTCGATCGACCGCACGCAGGACACGGCATCCTCGGACAACTCGGTGGCCGTCACCACGTCACTGGGCATGAAGAGCCTCGCCCCTCGCGCGCGAAGCGCGATCACCACTTCGCGGGCCTGCTCGACCATTCCCGGTTCGCACAGCGAGCGGCCAACCGGGTGGCCGGCCGCGAGCAGGAAGGTGTTGGCCATGCCACCGCCGACCACAAGCAGTTCGACCCAGGACGACAGCGCTTTCAGCACCGATAGCTTCGTCGACACCTTGGCACCCCCAACGATGGCAGCCATCGGCCGTTCCGGTGTCGCCAGCGCGCGACCTAATGCCGCCATCTCGGCCGCCATGAGCGGCCCGGCGCAAGCCTCGCCGGCGAGCCGCGCCAGGGCTTCCGTGGTGGCCTCCGCGCGATGGGCCGTGCCGAACGCATCGTTCACGTAGACGTCGAAGTGCTTGGCCATCTGCGCCGCGAGCGCATGCGAGTTGGCCTTCTCGCCCACATGTGCCCGGCAGTTCTCCAACAGGACGACGCCTCCCGGTCGCTGGTCGAAGCCGCCATGGAGCCAGTCCACGACCAGGGGCACGTGCATGCCAAGCAGCTCGCCCAGCCTTGCCGCGACCGGCGCCAGCGAGTCTTTGTGCGTCAACGAGCCTTCGACCGGACGTCCGAGGTGCGATGCGATCATCACGCTGGCACCTTGTTGCAATGCATATCGGATGGCGCCGAGGCTGGCGCGGATACGCGAGTCGTCAGTGATCTGGCCGGCTGCGTCCATCGGAACGTTCAGGTCGCAACGGATGAAGACGCGTCGGTCGCGCAGCGCAACCTGCTGCATCGTCTTGAAAGTCGTCATGCCGGCACTCACGCCTGCGCCATGGCGAGCGCCGTATCGATCATGCGATTGGAGAAGCCCCACTCATTGTCGTACCATGCACAGACCTTCACGAGGCGCCCGGATACCTTGGTGCAGGTGGCGTCGAAAATGCTCGAACGCGCGTCGTGGTTGAAGTCAACCGACACCAGCGGCTCGTCCGTGTAGCCGAGCAAGCCGTGCAGCGGCCCGGATGCGGCCGCTTCGGCCACCAGTCGATTCACCTCGTCGACGGAGGTGTCCCGCTCTGCGATGAACACCAGGTCCACCAGGGAGACATTCAGCGTCGGCACCCGCACCGAGAAACCGTCCAGCCGGCCGGCCAACTCGGGCAGCACGAGGCCGACCGCGGCAGCCGCGCCCGTTCGCGTCGGGATCATCGACTGCGTCGCTGATCTGCCTCGGCGCGGATCCGGGTGGTACATGTCGGCGAGCACCTGGTCGTTGGTGTAGCTGTGGACCGTGGTCATCAGGCCCGACACGATGCCGACGCCATCGTTCATGACCTTCGCCAAGGGCGCCAGGCAGTTCGTTGTGCATGAAGCGTTCGACACCACGGTGTGCGACGCGCGCAGGATCTGATGATTGACGCCATAGACGATGGTGGCATCGACATCGGTGCCGCCCGGCGCACTGATGAGCACCTTTCTTGCGCCAGCTTCGAGGTGGGCCTTCGCCTTGGCCTTGCTCGTGAACAGGCCGGTGCACTCCATCACGATGTCGATGCCGAGCGCTTCCCACGGAAGCTCGGCAGGGTTGCGCATCGAGAACACCTTGATTCTCCGCCCGTCCACCACGAGGTCATTGCCTTCATGCGAGACCCGCAGGTCGAGACGTCCATGGGTCGTGTCGTAGCGCGTCAGGTACGCATTGGTGCGCGCATCGCCCAGGTCATTGATGGCCACGATCTCAAGCGTATCGGACGAGGTGGACCGACCCGATTCGAACAGGGCGCGAAGCGTGTTGCGTCCGATGCGGCCGTAGCCGTTGATGGCGATTCTCGTAGTCAATTCATTCTCTCCACGTTGCAAAGGGTGCGGTCGGACCGCTGGACCAGTGCCATGGCGCGCGCCGCGACCATGTCGGCGCCAATGCCAAAAAGTTTGAAGAGCGCCGTGGCAGGCGCTGAGTCGCCGAAGCGATCGATGCCGACCACGTCACCGTCCTCCCCGACGAATTTCCACCACAAGCCGGTACTGCCCGCCTCGACCGCGATGCGCGGCAGATGGCGCGGGATGGTCTCGCACCGATAGGCGGCATCCTGGCGCTCGAACACGTCCAGGCAGGGAACCGAGACGATGCGCGCCTCGACGCCCTGCTCCGCCAGCAGCCGGGCGGCGGCGACGGCTACAGCGAGCTCGGAGCCGCTGGCCAGGAGCACCACTCTTTCATCGTGCGACCGCCGCAACACGTACGCCCCTCTGGCGATGGCCTCCAGGCGTGGCGTGGCATCGCCGGCGTGCGGCAGAGCCTGACGCGAGAGAAGCAGACAGCTCGGTCCATCGGTTCGGCGCATCGCTTCGCGCCAGGAAACGGCTGTTTCGGTTGCATCGGCGGGCCGCCACACATCGACACCGGGAATCAGCCGCAGGCTCGACGCGTGCTCCACCGGCTGGTGCGTCGGCCCATCCTCGCCCAACCCGATCGAGTCGTGCGTGAACACATAGACGACGGGCAGCTTCATGAGGGCGGACATGCGCACGCCGTTGCGGGCATAGTCCGAAAACGCGAGGAAGGTCCCACCGAACGGCCGGAAGCCACCGTGCAGCGCGATGCCGTTCATGACGGCGGCCATGCCGAATTCACGAACACCGTAATGAATGTGGTTTCCCGTCCCCTTGGCCAGCAGCGGCCGGTGACCTGCCCAGTCGGTGAGGTTTGAACCCGTCAGGTCGGCCGAGCCGCCAAGCAGTTCCGGCGTCCCCGGTCCCAGGCGTTGAAGCACGTCCTGCGAGGCCTTGCGCGTGGCCACGGTGGCGCGTGCCGATTCGGCCGCTTCGCACGCGGCGGCCAAGGCAGTCTCCGTGGCGCGACCCAGTTGCGGGGACTTGCTGCAGCGTCGCAGCAATTCCGCCGCGAGCGCGGGATGGGCGCGGGCATAGTCGTCCAGCCGCTCCCGCCATGCGCCGTGGACAACCGCCCCGCATTCGACCGCGGACCAGGCGCGCCGGATCGGCTCCGGCATCACGAAGGCTTTCTCGCTCCAGCCGAGGGCGGCCCGGGTCTTCGCGATCTCCTCGTCGCCCAGCGGGGAGCCGTGGACCTCGGCGCTCCCGGCGCGGTTGGGCGAGCCACGCCCGATCGTCGTTCGGCAGCAGATCAGCACCGGCTTGTCCGCGGCATGGGCGATGCCGATCGCGCGATCCAGCGCCGCGCTCTCATGGCCATCGACCTGCCGCACGACGGTCCAGCCATAGGCCTCGAAACGCGCCGGCGTGTCGTCGCCAAACCAGCCGCTCACGTCGCCGTCGATCGAAATACCGTTGTCGTCGTAGAAGGCGACCAGCTTGTTCAGACCCCAGGTGCCCGCCAGGGAGCAAGCTTCGTGGCTGATGCCTTCCATGAGGCAGCCGTCGCCCAGGAACACGTAGGTGCGGTGGTCGATGATGCAATGCCCAGGCCGGTTGAACTCCGCCGCCAGCAGCTTCTCGGCCAGCGCCATGCCGACCGCATTGGCCAAGCCCTGCCCGAGCGGCCCGGTGGTGGTCTCGACGCCCGGGGTCAGGCCGAGCTCCGGATGCCCGGGCGTGCGGGAATGCAGTTGCCGGAAGCGCTTGAGCTCCTCCATGGGCAGGTCGTAGCCGCTCAGGTGCAGCAGCGCGTAGAGCAGCATCGACCCGTGGCCGTTGGACAGCACGAAGCGGTCGCGGTCGATCCAGCCGGGGTCGGCAGGGTCGTGGCGCAGGTGATGACGCCACAGCGCTTCGGCGATGTCGGCCATGCCCATCGGCATGCCGGGATGGCCCGAGTTGGCCGCTTGCACCGCATCCATCGCCAGCACCCGCAGGGCGTTGGCGCAGGTGGTGCGGTCGGGGCTCGTCGTATTGGCTTCGATCATGATTTTTTCCGGAGCGTGGATTCAGCTGCCGAGCAGGTTCTTGCGGCGCTCGACAAGGCGCATCACCATGGGTGTGAAGATCAGCTGCATCGCGAGCTCCATCTTTCCGCCGGGAACGACGAGGGTGTTGGCCCGCGACATGAACGAGTCGTGCAGCATCGACAGCAGGTACGGGAAATCGAAGCCGCGAGGGTTGGCGAAGCGGATCACGACCAAGCTCTCGTCGGCGGTAGGGATGGTCCGCGCCACGAACGGATCCGAGGTGTCGACCACCGGAACGCGCTGAAAGTTGATGTGGGTGCGGGTGAACTGCGGACAGATGTAGTGCACGTACTCGTGCATGCGGCGCAGGATCACGTCGGTGACCGCTTCGGTGCTGTAGCCGCGGGTGCTGCGATCGCGTTCGATTTTCTGGATCCACTCGAGGTTGATGACCGGCACCACACCGATCAGGAGATCGGCGAAGCGGGCAACATCCACGCTCGAGGTGGTCACGCCGCCGTGCAGCCCTTCGTAGAACAAGAGATCGCTGGCCGGCAGCGGCTCCCAGGGCGTGAAGGTGCCCGGTGGCTGGGCAAAGGGCCGCGCCTCTTCTTCGTTGTGAAGGTACTTTCGGCTCTTGCCGCTGCCGCTTTCGCCGTAGCTGGCAAACAGTTGCTGCAACTCGTCAAAGAGATTGGCGTCTTCGCCGAAATGACTGAAGTGCGGCTTGCCTTCGGCTCCGGCCCTCTCCATGGCCTGCTTCATGGCTTGGCGGTCGTAACGATGGAAGCTGTCGCCCTCGACGATTGCGGCCTGGACGCCCTCGCGGCGAAAAATGTTCTCGAAGGTTCGGGTCACCGACGTGGTTCCCGCACCGGATGATCCGGTGATGGCGATGATGGGATGCTTGGCTGACATGCTGGATTCGGGTGAGTGGGTGGGCGGGTCAGGTCGTCGCGAACAGGCCGCGGTGGCCGAACAGCGGTGAATCGAATCGTTGCGGCGCGTCTTCGCGGTGGTAGCTCTCGATGCGGGCAACCTCCTGCGCAGACCCGAAGACGAAGCCGATGCGCTGGTGCAACGCCTTGGGCTGCACGTCCAGCAGGCGCGAGCGCCCGGTACTCGCTCCGCCTCCCGCCTGCTCCACCAGGAACGAGATCGGGTTGGCTTCATAGAGCAGGCGCAGCCGCCCTTCGCGCCCGGGCTCCTTGGTGTCCCGCGGATAGAGGAACACCCCGCCGCGCATCAGGATGCGGTGTGCTTCGGCGACCAGCGAGGCGATCCAGCGCATGTTGAAATCCGCGCCGCGTGGGCCGGCCACGCCCGCCAGGCATTCATCGACGTAGCGCCTGACCGCCGGCTCCCAGAAGCGGCTGTTGGACGCATTGATCGCGAATTCCTGCGTGCGCTCCGGGATCTTCAGATCCGGATGGCTCAGGACCCATTCGCCCAGCCATGGGTCCAGCGTGAACGCATGAGTGCCCCGGCCCATGGTCAGCACCAGCATGGTCGAGGGGCCGTAGATCGCGTAGCCCGCACAGACCTGGCAGGCGCCGGGCTGCAGGAAGTCGCCCGGCGCCGGGTCCTTCCCCGGCGACACCGCCCGCAGTACCGAGAAGATGCTGCCGACAGAGACGTTGACGTCGATGTTCGAAGAACCGTCCAGCGGATCGAAAAGGAGCAGGTATTTGCCGCGCGGATGTTCTGGCGCCAGTGCATACGGCGCTTCCAGTTCCTCCGACACCATGCCAGCCAGGTGACCACCCCACTCATTCGCCCGCAGGAACATGGTGTTGCTGAGCAGGTCGAGGGTCTTCTGCTCCTCGCCTTGCACGTTGCCCGTGCCGGCGCTGCCGAGTACGCCGCCCAACGCGCCGTATGCAACCTTGCGTGCGATGGCCTTGCAGGCCAGTGACACGTCCGTGACGATCGCGTTCAGATCCCCGGTCGCGTCCGGAAAACGCCGTCGTTCCTCGATCAGGAACTGGGTAAGAGTGGACTTTCCTCCAGTTGGCATGGTGCTCGTCTCCTGTTTTGTGAATTCAATGGCACTGAGCTCGAGCCGATGTCAGCAGAGCGATCAAGTCGGCAGGCGTGTCCAGGTGCCAGCAGACCGCGGCAGGGCCCGAGGCCGGCTGGCCGTAGCCCCACGCAGCCCACGCGCCCTTGCAGCCGGCCGCGAGCGCGGCTTGCATGTCGGTGCTCGCATCACCCACCATCAGCATGTCGGCCGGCTTCGCAGCGAGCGCCCGCGCCGCCTGCTCGATCAGCCAGGGCGATGGCTTGCGCTGCGTGGCCATGTCAGCCCCGTGCACACTGCTGAAACGATGAAGCAGCCCGGCTCCCTCCAGCACGGCGCGTGCCAGCACGGTCGGCTTGTTCGTGACCACCGCCAGAGGCAGGCTCGGTGCAAGGTCCTCGAGCAGCGCCTCGATGCCCTCGAAGATCGAACAGTGGGCGAAAGGCGCTTCCAACGTGGCGGCGTCGAAGCCGCGCCGGACACGGCCCATCAGTCCCGCTACACGCAGTTCCGGCAGGTCGCTCGCTCGCAGTGCGCGTGCGATGAGCGCGTCCGGTCCATCGCCGATCCAACCGCGAACCGTGGCCACGTCGAAAGGCGCCAGCGTGGCATCGGCGAGCGCGGCATTCAACGCGTTCGCAACGCCCCCTGCACTGTCGACCAGGGTGCCGTCGAGGTCGAAGGCGATGGCGCGGATGGCCTTCATGCTTCTCTCCCCAGCGCCGCCTCGGCGCGGATCGCATCGATTGCCTCGCGGTAGTCCGCGCCGCCAAAGACGGCCGATCCGGCCACCAGCGTGTCGGCGCCGGCATCCGCGACACGCCGGGCATTCGAAGCATTGATGCCGCCGTCGACCTCCAGCCAGACATCCCGCCCGCTGGCGTCGATGCGCTTTCGCACGGCCGCGACTTTCGGCAGGACCGCCTCGATGAAGCGCTGCCCGCCGAAGCCGGGATTGACCGACATCAGCAGCACCAGGTCCAGCTCGTCCAGCACATGGTCGAGCCAGTGCAGTGGCGAGGCCGGATTGAGCACCAGACCGGCCTTGATGCCGAACGACCGGATCAAACGAATCGTCCGATCGACGTGTTCGGTGGCTTCGGGATGAAAGGAAATGATCGACGCACCCGCTTCGGCGAACAAAGGCACCAGCGCGTCGACCGGACGGACCATCAGGTGGACGTCAATCGGCACCGGAATGTCTGCGCGCCGGCAATACGGCCCAATCGCCTGGCACACCATCGGGCCCATGCTCAGGTTCGGCACGTAATGGTTGTCCATCACGTCGAAGTGGATGAGGTCGGCGCCGGCCTCGACGACAGCCCCCACCTCGTCGCCCAGACGCGAGAAGTCCGCGGCGAGCAGGCTGGGCGCAATCCGGATTTGGCCGTTCATGGCGCGCTCCCTTCGTAGAGTGCCGCCAGTCGCGACTTGGGTCGGGGTGTCACCTGCGCGGCCAACTCGGCGAAGCTCAGCCACGCCGCAATGCGCAATCGCGCGCCGGGTTCGCCTTCAAGTGGCGACGCGGGGTCACCCAAGCCCGGCAGTACGAGTTCGGCGCCGTCGAAGTCGGAACCCTCGGTCCAGAAGGTCGGCGTCACGAGCGTCCAGAGTCCCGCCGCCTGGGCCGAACGCAAGCCGTTTGCGGAGTCCTCGATGGCTACCGCGGATTCGGGACCGAGGCCCAGCGTGGTCAGCGCCAGCCGGTAAATGTCGGGTGCGGGCTTCTTGCGACGCACCTGGTCGCCGCAGGCGATCACGCTGAAGAGATCGAGGCCGCGTGGTCCGAGCGTCGCCTGCAGCAGTGCGTCGATGTTGGCCGCGCTGGTCGTGCTCGCGATTGCGAGGCGACAGCCCGCGTCCAGCGCTTCATGAATGAGCCGCTCGACACCGGGGCGCAGGTGGATGCCGCTGTCGCGGACGATGCCGGTGTAGATGCGCGTCTTGTCCTCGTGCAGCGCAGGCACCCGTTCCAGCAGGCGGCGGCGCTCTGCGCCTGAAAGAGGCAGCGCATCGATGTAGCTGCGGATGCGTTCCTTGCCGCCGGTGACTTCGAGGAGCCGCCGATAGTCCTCCGGCTGCCAGCGCCAGTCGAGGCCGTGCCGTTCGAACGCCACGTTGAACGCGTGGCGGTGCGCTTCCTCGGTGTCGGCCAGGGTGCCGTCGACATCGAACAGCAAGGCATCAATGCCCATCTTTTTCTCCTTCACGCAGGCCATCTCCGAACACACGGCTGGCCAGGATGTCCTCCGCCGCGAGCGTGCGCAGTTGGTCGGGTGTGAGTGCGGCATTTAGGCCGAACAGGCGAGTCGCATGGCGCAGCCGGATGCGGTCGAGCGCATTGCGGATGGATCGCGCATTGGCAAAGTGCGCCTGCCGCCGGCGCAGGCTGACATAGCGGTTGAAGGCAGGAACCGCCGGTTCGTCGAAGCGGTAGTTCAACTGCGCCAGCATCAGCTGGGCAATCTGCATCAACTCGTCTTCGCTGTAGTCGGGGAAATCGATGTGGTGGGCGATGCGCGACGCCATGCCCGGGTTGCTGCCGAAGAAAGTATCCATGCGGTCGCGGTAGCCGGCCAGGATCACCACGAGGTCGTCGCGGTGGTTCTCCATGGCCTGCAACAGGATCTCGATCGACTCCTGACCATAGTCGCGTTCGTTTTCCGGCTTGTACAGGTAGTAGGCCTCGTCGATGAACAGCACGCCGCCCATCGCCTTCTTCACGATCTCCTTGGTCTTGGGCGCTGTGTGGCCGATGAATTGCCCCACCAGGTCGTCCCGCGTCACGGCCACCAGGTGGCCCTTGCGCACGTAGCCCAGTTGCCTGAGCACCTCGGCCATGCGCAATGCCACTGTCGTCTTGCCGGTGCCGGGATTCCCCGTGAAGCACATATGCAGCGACGGCGGCGTGGACTGCAGGCCGACATCGGCACGGAGCCGATCGATCAGCAGCAGCGCCGCAATGTCGTGGATACGCGATTTAACGGGGGCCAGGCCGACCAGCTCGGCATCGAGCCGGTCGAGCACGGCGCGTGCGCCGGAGGCTTCCAGCAGCGTGCCTGGGGTGCGGTCGCAGGAGGTGTCCATGATGGCGGCCGGATCCTGCGGTTCAGTAGCGCATGCTTTCGGGGTGCGCCTGGACCGCGTAGCTCTCGATGCTGTAGCGCAGCGTGCGGCCGGGCTCTTCGGTCCGGATCAGGCGGAAGCCCGGTTCGTCGTCCGGACGGTTGACGATGAACGACAGCACCACAGATTCGGTGCCGTGCGTCGAATCGAATGCGGTGAGGCGGATGTAGTGCTGCGGGAAGGCCTTCCGGCAGTCGGCCAGCTCCGCCATGATCCCCGCGGCATCGCGCAGATCGAACATCGGGTTGCCGTACATCTCCCAGTAGGTGTTGCGCGGATGCGGGTCGTCGGTGTATTCGAGCCCGACGGCCCAGCCCTTTGCTAGGCAGTACTCGAGTTGGCGGGCGATCTGGTCGTTACCGAGATCGGGGAGAAACGAAAAGGCGCCTTGCGTGATTCGCATGTGTTGCTCCAGCGTGAAAAGAGGGTGGGTGGCGGACCGGGCCGATCAGGCGACCGATGCCGTTGCGACGTAGTCCGAGGTGTCGGTCGAGGCGTAGTTGAAGGTGATGTCGCCCCAGGTATCGAGCGCCGCCTTGAGCGGCGTGCACCAGCGCGCGGCCTCGCGCAGGATCTGCGGTCCTTCGTTCTGGATGTCCCGCCCCTCGTTGCGTGCCAGCACCATCGCCTCCAGCGCCACACGGTTGGCAGTCGCCCCGGCCTGGATGCCCTGCGGGTGGCCGATCGTGCCGCCGCCAAATTGCAGCACGACGTCGTCGCCGAAGAGATGCAGCAGTTGGTGCATCTGCCCCGCGTGAATGCCCCCGGAAGCAACCGGCATTACCTTCTTGAGCGCACCCCAGTCCTGATCGAAGAAGATGCCGCGCGCGAGGTCGACCTGCGTGTGCGTGTCGCGGCAGATGTTGTAGTAGCCCTGCACCGTCATCGGATCGCCTTCGAGCTTGCCCACGGCAGTGCCGGTGTGCAGGTGGTCGACGCCAGCCAGACGAAGCCACTTGGCGATCACCCGGAAACTCACGCCGTGGTTCTTCTGCCGCGTGTAGGTCCCGTGGCCGGCGCGATGCATGTGCAACACCATGTCGTTCTGCCGGCACCATTGGCTCATCGACTGGATCGCAGTCCAGCCGACCACGAGATCAACCATCACGATCACCGAACCGAGCGATTTCGCAAACTCGGCGCGCCGATACATCTCCTCCATCGTCCCGGCAGTGACATTGAGATAGCTGCCCTTGACTTCTCCGGTGGCCGCGCTCGCCTTGTTGACGGCGTCCATTACGCACAGGAAGCGATCGCGCCAATGCATGAAAGGCTGCGAATTGATGTTCTCGTCGTCCTTCATGAAGTCGAGCCCGCCCTTCAGGCCCTCGTAGACCACACGGCCGTAGTTGCGACCCGACAGGCCGAGCTTGGGCTTGGTAGTCGCGCCGAGCAGCGGCCTTCCGAACTTGTCGAGACGCTCGCGCTCCACCACGATGCCCGTGGGTGGTCCGGCGAAGGTCTTCACGTACGCGACCGGAAACCTCATGTCCTCCAGTCGCGCCGCCTTCAGAGGCTTGAAGCTGAAGACGTTGCCGATGATCGATGCCGTCACGTTGGCGATCGAGCCTTCCTCGAAGAGCGAGAGGTCGTAGGCCACGTAGCAGAAGTACTGGCCCGGGTTGTTCGGCACCGGGTCGATGCGATAGGCCTTGGCGCGGTACATGTCGCAGGCCGTGAGGCGATCGGTCCACACGACGGTCCAGGTGGCCGTGCTGGATTCACCGGCCACGGCGGCGGCAGCCTCGATCGGGTCGACGCCCTCTTGCGGCGTGATACGAAAGAGCGCCAGCACGTCGGTCGACTTCGGTTCGTAGTCGCCGTCCCAATAACCCATCTGCGCATACTTCAACACGCCCGCGGCGTAGCGCCTGGCGCTGTCGGTGATCTGCTTCGGTTCGTTCATCTGTCCCATGGGGTTCTCCGTCTCCGGTTGATCGCTGGTGGTGTGAGGAGTCCAATGTACGAACGCGATTGCATTTGCAATAGTTAATAATTTTCTTGAACTCATTTGCAATGACTAATGAATAAGAACGCAACGTTCCGTCAGCTGGCGGCCTTCCATTCCGTGGCAAGGCTCGGCAGCGTCTCGCGCGCAGCGAACGAGCTGCACCTCACCCAGCCCGCGATCTCCATCCAGATCAAGCTGTTGGAGGAAAGCGCCGGTACGCCGCTGCTCGAACGCGAAGGCCGGGGCATCCGGCTGACCGGAGCTGGAGAGCTGATGGCCGAATACGCCGCGCGGATTCTCGATCTGTGGCGGGAGGCCGGCGACGAGATGGCGGCCCGGAGTGGTGGCTTCTCGGGCACCTTGCGTGTCGGTGCGGTGACGACGGCCGAATACCTCCTGCCGCCGCTGTTGGTGGCCTTTGCCGATGGACGCCCGGAGGTCAAGATCAAGCTCCGGGTCGGCAACCGCAACGAGATCGTTCACATGCTCGCTGGCCAGGAAATCGATATCGCGATCATGGGCCGACCGCCTGCCGAGCTGAAGACGACCGCCCTCCCCTTCGCCAAGCATCCGATGGCCTTCCTGGCTTCCCCGAAGGACCCGCTCATGACGCGACGCCGATTGACCGTTGCCGATCTCGCAGAGGCCAAGCTGCTGGTGCGCGAGCGCGGGTCAGGCACGCGCACCACGCTCGAAACCCTCTACAAGGAAGCCGGGATGGCACTTCGCGTCGGCTCCGAACTCTCGAGCAATGAGGCCATCAAGCAGATGTGCGCGGCGGGCTTCGGCGTGGCCTTTCTCTCGATGCACACATGCCGCCTCGAACTCGAGGCCGGCTTGCTCGCGCTGCTGCCAATGAGCGTCAACCCGATCGAGCGCGACTGGTACGCCATGCATCTGGCCACGCGCCGGCTGCCGCAGCTCGCGTCCGCGTTCATGCACTTCCTCACCACCCATGGCCAGAGGCTGATCCTTGCGCAGCTTCGGTCAACGCCCCCGTCTTCGAAACAGCCCGGGCGGAAGTCGCGCACCAGATAGCGCGACGCACGAGGCCGATAGCGCGAGCAAGCGATGCGGCATCTGCCGCCTTGCCCGGCACCGGCGAGCCGCGACAGTTTCGCCTGACGCTCCGACGGAACCTGTGAGCCGCGCACTTGGTGGAAGCGGTGCTTCCATTCCGGCACGCGCACTGAAAGGCACACATCACCCCGGGTGCGTGCCGAGGCGCACCGTCCGCTGTGATCGCCTTTTTTCTCCAATCGGATCAAGCACTTGGCATTGACATTCCGGGTTTACCCGCGTCGGCGCGAAGCTGGTCCGCGAGTTGCAAACGAGGAGTTGCCGCATCACCAAAACATTCGCCACCGAGGCAAGGAGACACGATGGAAACGTTCTACGACGTCATGCGACGTCAGGGCATCTCGCGCCGCAGCCTGCTCAAGTACTGCTCGCTCACTGCCACGTCGCTCGGCCTCGGGCCGGCATTCGTGCCTCAGATCGCCCATGCCATGGAGACCAAGCCGCGCACGCCGGTGCTCTGGCTGCACGGTCTGGAATGCACCTGCTGCTCGGAGTCCTTCATCCGCTCGGCGCATCCGCTTGCGAAAGACGTGGTGCTTTCGATGATCTCGCTGGACTATGACGACACGCTGATGGCGGCCGCCGGACACCAGGCCGAGGCGATCCTCGAAGAGATCATGACCAAGTACAAGGGCAACTACATCCTCGCGGTGGAAGGCAATCCGCCGCTCAACCAGGACGGCATGAGCTGCATCATCGGCGGCAAGCCCTTCATCGATCAGCTCAAGCACGTGGCCAAGGATGCCAAGGCGATCATCAGCTGGGGCTCGTGTGCTTCCTGGGGCTGCGTGCAGGCCGCCAAGCCGAACCCGACGCAGGCGACGCCGGTCCACAAGGTGATCTTCGACAAGCCGATCATCAAGGTGCCGGGCTGCCCGCCCATCGCCGAAGTTATGACGGGCGTGATCACCTACATGCTGACCTTCGACCGTATTCCCGAGCTTGATCGACAGGGTCGGCCCAAGATGTTCTACAGCCAGCGCATCCACGACAAGTGCTACCGCAGGCCGCACTTCGACGCCGGCCAGTTCGTCGAAGCCTTCGACGATGAATCCGCGCGCAAGGGCTACTGTCTCTACAAGGTCGGGTGCAAGGGGCCGACCACCTACAACGCGTGCTCGACCGTGATGTGGAATGAAGGCACGAGCTTCCCGATCAAGGCCGGCCACGGCTGCATCGGCTGTTCGGAGGACGGTTTCTGGGACAAGGGCTCGTTCTACAACCGCCTGACGGACATCCACCAGTTCGGCATCGAAGCCAACGCCGACCGGATCGGGGCCACTGCCTCGGGCGTGGTGGGCGCCGCCGCCGTCGCCCATGCCGCCGCGTCCGCCATCAAGCGCGCCGCCCAGAAGAAGGGCGAGCGCCAGGCCACCGCCGAAACCGATCGCTGAGCGAGGAAGATCAATGAGTGCATACGAGACACAAGGCTTCAGGATGGACGACTCGGGCCGGCGCATCGTCGTCGACCCGGTGACGCGGATCGAGGGCCACATGCGTTGCGAGGTCAATGTCGACAGCAACAACGTCATCCGCAACGCGGTGTCCACCGGCACCATGTGGCGCGGCCTGGAGGTCATCCTCAAGGGACGCGACCCGCGCGACGCCTGGGCCTTCGTCGAGCGCATCTGCGGCGTGTGCACCGGCTGCCATGCGCTCACATCGGTGCGCGCCGTGGAGGATGCACTGGGCATCACGATCCCGAAGAACGCCTACCTGATCCGCGAGATCATGGCCAAGACGCTGCAGGAACACGACCACGCGGTGCACTTCTATCACCTGCACGCCCTCGACTGGGTGGACATCGTCTCGGCGCTCAAGGCCGACCCGAAGCGGACCTCGGAGCTCCAGCAGACGGTCTCGCCTTCGCACCCGCTGTCTTCGCCCGGCTATTTCCGCGACATCCAGAACCGACTGAAGAAGTTCGTCGAAAGCGGGCAGCTCGGACCCTTCATGAACGGCTACTGGGGCAGCAAGGCCTACGTGCTCCCGCCGGAAGCCAACCTGATGGCCGTGACCCACTACCTCGAAGCGCTCGACCTCCAGAAGGAATGGGTCAAGGTGCACACCATCTTCGGTGGCAAGAACCCGCATCCGAACTACCTGGTGGGCGGCGTCCCCTGCGCCATCAACATCGACAAGGATGGTGCGGCCGGCGCGCCGGTCAACATGGAACGGCTGAACTTCGTGGAAGCGCGCATCCGCGAAATGATCGAGTTCAACAACAACGTCTATGTTCCCGACGTGCTGGCCATCGGCACCATCTACAAGCAGGCCGGATGGCTCTACGGAGGCGGCCTCTCCGCCACCAACGTGATGGACTACGGCACCTACGAGAAGGTCATGGGCGACCGCAACACCCAGCAGCTGCCGGGCGGCGCGATCCTCGACGGCAACTGGGACGTCATTCACCCGGTGGATCCACGCGACCCCGAGCAGGTGCAGGAATTCGTGGCGCACAGCTGGTATCGGTACGCTGACGAGACCAAGGGTTTGCATCCCTGGGATGGCGTCACCGAGCCCCACTACGTGCTCGGCGCCAAGACCAAGGGCACGCGCACCGCGATCCAGGAACTGGATGAAAGCGCCAAGTATTCATGGATCAAGTCGCCGCGCTGGCGGGGCCATGCGATGGAGGTGGGGCCGCTCTCGCGCTACATCCTGGGCTATGCCCACGCGCTCAAGGGCCACCCGCACTGCCAGCGCGTGAAGGAGCAGGTCGAGTCGTCGGCGACGATCATCAACCGGAGCTTCCCCAAGGCGCTCGGCCTGCCTGAGACGCAGTACACCGCCAAGCAGCTGCTGCCCACGACGATCGGCCGCACCCTGGCGCGGGCCCTCGAGGCGCAGTACTGCGCCGAGATGATGCTCGATGATTTCCAGGCGCTCGTGGCCAACGTCAAGGCAGGGGACAGCAGCACGGCCAACGTCGAGAAATGGGACCCGGCCAGCTGGCCCAAGGAAGCCAAGGGCGTGGGCACCGTGGCGGCACCGCGCGGCGCACTAGGCCACTGGGTCCGCATCAAGGACGGACGCATCGAGAACTACCAGTGCGTGGTGCCCACGACCTGGAACGGCAGCCCGCGCGACACCAAGGGGCAGATCGGCGCCTTCGAAGCCAGCCTGATGAACACGCCCATGGTCAACCCGGAGCAGCCGGTCGAGATCCTGCGCACGCTGCATTCATTCGACCCCTGCCTGGCCTGCTCGACGCACGTCATGAGCCCGGACGGCCACGAACTCACCCAGGTCAAGGTCCGCTGAACGGACCGATGCATTGCGCCCATTTCATTCGGAGACATCATGTTCACCAAGACCTTGATTCGCCCCTTCGCCCTTGCCGTTCTGCTGGCCACGGCGGCGTCAGCCTCGCAAGCGCACCCGGGCCATGGCACGGAAGGGCTGGCCGCAGGCTTGGCCCACCCCTTCATGGGGATGGACCACCTGCTCGCGATGGTCGCAGTCGGCCTCTGGTCGACCGCCGCGCTGCCCGAGGGCCGTCGCCATCTCGGACCGGTCGTTTTCATGGCGTCGCTGCTTGTCGGCGCCACGCTGGCCTTGGCGGGATGGGAGCTGCCGATGGTCGAGGCCGGCGTTGCCGCAAGCGTGCTGCTCCTGGCCGCGCTGATGCTGGGCGCGCGCCGCATCCCCTCCGCAATCGGCCTGACGATGGTGGCCCTTGCCGCGCTGCTGCACGGCCATGCCCACGGGAGCGAACTCGCGGCGGGCCATTCCTTCGGGGCCTATGCCGCCGGCTTCCTTGCCACGTCGGCATTGCTGCATGGCATCGGACTGGCCGCGGGCAGGGCCTTGCATCGTCTGCCGGGCTGGGTCTGGCGCGCTGCCGCCGCGCTGATGGCGTCGGGCGGCGTGCTCATGCTGGCCGGGCGGCTCTGAGTCGCGACCACAACCCTCCGAAAGGCCAGACCATGTCCACCGCCCTGCCCCAACGCCTCGACGCCGATGCGGCCGCCGACGCGGCCGTCATGTCGAGCGCCCAGTCGATCAAGTCGGTCTACGTGTTCGAAGCCCCGGTGCGCATCTGGCACTGGGTCAATGCCGCCGCCATCCTCGTGCTGGCCGTCACCGGCTATTTCATCGGCTCGCCGCTGCCGACCCAGCCGGGCGAAGCCAGCGCCAATTTCCTGATGGGCTACATCCGCTTCGCGCACTTCTCGGCCGGCTACCTTCTGGCCGTCGGACTGCTCGGCCGCCTCTATTGGGCGCTGGTCGGCAACCACCATGCCCGCGAGCTGTTCTGGGTGCCGATCTTCCAGCGTGCGTACTGGCGCGAACTCTGGGGCATGGTGAAGTGGTACGGCTTCGCAAGCGAGCGACCGGGCCGCTACGTGGGCCACAACCCGCTGGCGCGCTTCGCGATGTTCTTCTGCTTCTTCCTGCTGTCCCTCTTCATGATCATCACCGGCTTCGCGCTGTATGCGGAAGGCGCGCAGGCGGGCTCCTGGCAGGATCGCCTGTTCGGCTGGGTCATTCCGCTCTTCGGGCAATCGCAGGACGTCCACACCTGGCATCACCTGGGCATGTGGGGCCTGGTCAGTTTCGTGATCATCCATGTGTACGCGGCGATCCGCGAAGACATCATGGGCCGCTCCAGCGTGGTCAGCACCATGATCTCGGGCCACCGGACGTTCAAGGACTGACGGCATGTCGCACCTTCCCGACGACAGCGTGTGCGTCCTCGGCATCGGCAACGTGCTGTGGGCCGACGAGGGCTTCGGCGTGCGATGCGTCGAGGCGCTGCAGCAACGCTACGAGTTCGCGCCCCACGTCAGCCTGATCGACGGCGGCACGCAGGGCCTGTACCTGATCCAGCATGTGCAGCAGGCCCGGCGGCTCCTGATCTTCGATGCGATCGACTACAGCCTGGCGCCGGGGACACTGAAACTGGTCGAGAACGACGACGTGCCCCGTTTCATGGGCGCCAAGAAGATGAGCCTGCACCAGACGGGCTTCCAGGAAGTGCTGCTGCTGGCGCAACTGACACAGCGCTATCCCGAAGAGCTGCTGCTGATCGGCTGCCAGCCAGAGGAACTGGAGGACTACGGCGGCAGCCTGCGCCCGTCCGTCAAGCAGGCGATGGAGGACGCGCTGGCGCTTGGCGTCGATGCGCTGCGCCGCTGGGGCGCCAGGCCGCGCTTCCGGCGCCAACCGCTCAGCGGCGCGGATGCCGTCACCTTCCGCCAGCTCGACCTGGGCCGCTACGAGGGTGAGCGACCATCGGAAACGCTCGCCTGCCGGCTCGGCGACGAGCGCTTCATGCCGCAGCTCGAAGACCACTGAGGTGCCCGCGATGTGCATCGGCATTCCCATGCGAGTCCTCCGGATCGAACCCGGTCATGCGCTGTGCGCCGGCCGCGGCGAGCAGCGGCGCGTGCGAACGGCACTGGTCGGCGAGGTGGCGGTCGATGACTGGCTGCTGGTCTTCATCGATTCCGCACAGGATCGCCTCGACGCACCGCGTGCCGCCGAGATCGACGCCACGCTCGACCTGCTCGAGGCAGCCGCCGCGGGGCGGTCCACCGAGACCGAAGCCGCGTTCGAGCTGCCGTCCCGCATCGGCAAGGCGCAACTGCTCGCGCTCACCGGCGCGCAATGTCTTCCCTGACCCAAGCACCCCCTGCAGGCCCCCCATGAACACCGAACACTCCGGCAGCGAAGCGATCGTGAGCCTGCCCGTGCAACCGCCCAGACCCGCGACCGAGGCCTCCGCGCTCATCTCGCGGCTGGTCGACAGCTTCGGCGCCACTTGGCTCGACGGCAGCACCATCGACACCTGGGCGGCCGAAGGTGGCGACCGGGTGGTGCTGTTTGCCGGCGACGCCGTGCGCTTCCCGGAAGGTCAGGACGTGGCGGCCGTGCTGCCCGAGCTGCAGCGCAGCTTTCCGGGTCGCTTCGCGATCGGGGTCGTGCCGCGTGATCTCGAGGAAGCTGTCGCGCTCCGCTTCGGTTCACAGCGCTGGCCGACCCTTCTCTTCCTGCGCGATGGCGCCTACGTGACGACCGTCTCGGGCATGCACGACTGGGACGTGTTCCAGCAACTCGTCGCGAATGCTCTCGCCAGCCCCGTGTCGCGCGCGCCCACGATCGGCATTCCGGTGGTAAGCGCTTCTGCTTCCGCCACGTCCTGTCACTGAGGGGCCGTGCCAATGAAAGACTTTCCCATTCCAGTGCGCAGCATCGGCCCAGGCTCCCAGGTCGAAGAGGAGGCGTTGGCCTACATGCCGATGCCGCAGGGCATGGAGACGTTTCGGGCGCCCGTGCTGGCCGAGCCGGAAGAGCTGGCCCTGCGGCATCAGGCTCACGCCGCGCTGCGCGATGCACTTGAGCAACTCGAGCGGGTCTGCTTCGACGGCATCAACCGGCGCGTCGACCTGCGCGGATTGGACATGGACAACCTGGCCTTGGTGAACCAGGTGCTCGGCGAAGGTGAGGTCAGCGCACGCGTCCAGCATGACGGCGAACCTCGCCGCGAGTTGCACATCCAGGAGTCCGTGTTCGCTGGCGTCTGGCGCGTGGTCGGTTCCACGGACGGCCGTGTTGAGACCGACCAGATCGAGATCGGCCCGATCCCCGACGCGCTGAAGGCGGTTGCGCGCGCCGACGTGCTGGCCGGCATGCGCCGCTGGAACGGCCCGCTGCCGCCCAACGTGCAGAATGCGCCCGCGCTGCTGGCCGAGATCGAAGAGCAATGGCGCGCCTGGAAGCCGGGCCAACCTGCACACGTCGTCAATCTGACGCTGCTGCCGATGTCAGTCGAGGACATCGGCTTCCTGGACCATCACCTGGGCACCGGGCGCGTGCTGATTCTCTCGCGCGGCTACGGCAACTGCCGCATCACGAACACGCAGATGCCGCACTGCTGGCGGGTCGTGTACTACAACTCGCAGGACGTCGTGATCCTCAACACCGTGGAGGTGAGTGAACTGCCCGAGGTGGCACAGGCGGCGCGCGAGGACCTCGAGGACTCGCGCCAGCGGCTCAAGGAGGTGCTCGAATGGGTCATGCAGGCATGAATCTCGCCGCCGCGAACTTCGAGGGCAGCTACCTCGGCGACCGCGGCCGACTGCCCGCCCAGGCGCGGCTCGAATGCAAGATCTGCTGGTGGGTCTACGATCCCGCCATCGGTGACCCGGTGTGGCAGATCGCGCCCGGCACGGCCTTCGCGGCGCTTCCCTCGCACTGGCGCTGTCCGCAATGCGACGGCGACGCGGAGCAGTTCATGGTGCTCGACGATACGGACCGGTCGTGACCGCCACCGCCAAGCACCACGCCATCTCCCGCGCCCGCGAGCTCGAGAGTGTGTTTACGGGTATCGCGCGCCATCGCATGGCCGGTCTGCCCTTGCTGAATCCGGCGCTGCGGGTGGAAGCCATCGGCTTCGTTCCGGCTGTGGATTCGACGACGCCGGCCGACCCTCCCGGAGCGATGGGCGTCCTGGTCACGCCCTGGTTCATGAACCTGGTCTGGTTTCCGCTGACGCGCGGCGACGGCGACGGCGACGCGCAGGTGGGCGCCACGCGCCTGCGCATGCTGGGAACGCAGCAGTTCGCCTTCATCGGGGCGCACGAGGACCAGTTTGGATCGTTCGAAGCGTGTTCGATGTTTTCCCCGATGTTCGAGTTTGCTGACCACGCGGCCGCGCATGCCACCGCGACAGCGCTGCTCCACGCCTTGCGCGAGAAGCCCAAGGCGACCGGGCTTCCGGTTGCCGCCCGCCGCTCGTTCCTGCTGGGACGCGGCGCGACGAGGGAGCGCGCCGCATGAACAGCCTCGACGCGCTCGCGGGCGTCCTGCGCGTACGGCCCGGGGCGCCGCGTCCGCGCAGCCTGACGGGCACGCGACCGGCCTGGGCCGGCACGATCGCGCGCGGACGACCGGCGCACGAGGTACCTCGCCTGCTGGCCAGCCTCTTCAGCCTGTGCGGGCATGCCCACGGACTGTGCGCCGGGCTGGCGGTTCAGGCAGCGCAGCGTGGCGAGGTCGCGCCGGCATTCGACGACTTGCGCGCGCTTCAGTGCGAGACGCAGCGCGAGCACATTCGCCGCATCTGCCTGAACTGGACCCGGCAACTGGTCCTGACACCGGAAGCTGGCGAGAGGATCGCCGGCCTGGGCCTTGGCGCGCTGTACGCCTGTCCCGCGCTGGCGAGCGGCTTCGATGGCGGCAACATGGCGGCCGTGGCGCGGTGGATGGCGCAACACCTGCTCGGCACGGATCCGGGGACCTGGGTCGCGAACTGGTCGCAGGATCGCTGGCTGTGGCTCGCCCACTGGAGCCAGGCCGACAAGGGGTGGCTTGCCGAACTCCTGCGAAGCTCCAGGACCTTCGCGGATCTGCCGGTAGCGGGCGACACCCCGCTGCGCCCCCACGCCGATCGCTCGTCGCTGGTCGAGTTCGCCGCCGGCCTGCGAGATGCGGCCAGCGCGTCAACGCACCCGCTGTGGCGAGGCGGCTGCGCCGAAACCGGCACCTGGACACGCCTGCACGATGCGGACTCGCCGCCTTGCATGACGGCCTGGCAGCGACTGGGCGCACGCGTGGCGGAACTGGCGCGACTTACCCTGCCAGATGCGGCCACGCGAGGCGGCGCCGGCTGGCTCTCCACCGGCACACTGCATCTCGCACGCCGGGAAGGCATGGCGTGGGTCGAGATGTCCCGCGGCTTGCTCGTTCACCACGTGCGGCTCGAGGGCAGCGGCGTGCAGCCGCGCGTGGCCAGCTATGGCGTGCTCGCGCCGACGGAGTGGAATTTCCACCCCCAAGGCGCAGTCGCACGGGCGCTGGAAGCCATGCCCCCGGCCGGTGCCGACGAGCGCCTGCGCGCCCGCGTGCAAGCGCTGATGGCTGCGTATGATCCCTGCGTGCGTTTCGAAGTGGACGCCGACCCTCTCCCCACGGAGTCCGCCCATGCATGAAGCCAGCCTCGCCGGCGGCATCCTGAAGCTCGTCGAGGATGCGGCGCGGCGCGAGAACTTTCGCCGGGTCACTTCGATCCGGCTCGAAGCCGGACGATTGGCGGGCGTCGAGGTGCGCGCCCTGCGCTTCGCGCTCGAGGCCATCGCCCCCGCCACCTGCCTGCAGGGCGCCCGCATCGAGATCGATGAACCCCCGGGCACTGCGTGGTGCCTGCCCTGCGGCGTGAGCGTGACCCTGTCGCGCCGCGACGAGGCCTGCCCGCACTGCGGCAGCCACCACCTCCAACCCACCGGCGGTTGCGAGTTGCGCGTGGTCGAAATGCAGGTCGAAGACCCATGAAGGAGACCGAGCCATGTGTGTAGTCTGCGGATGCGCCGAGCCGGCGCACGACCACGAACATTCCCACGCGACAGCGCCCGGCCATGAGCGCGATCGTGAACATGTACATGACCACGACCACTCGCACGGACCTGACGACCTGCACTACGGCGCCGGCGCCGCGCGCGTGTCGGTCCCCGGCATGAGCCAGGCACGGACGATCCGCCTGGAGGCCGACATCCTCGGCGAGAACAATCGCATCGCCGCGCAGAATCGGCGGCACTTCGAGGCCCATGCCGTGACTGCGCTGAACCTGCTGTCGAGCCCGGGCTCAGGCAAGACCACGCTGCTGTGCGCGACGATCGACGCGCTGCACCGGCGCGCCGAGGGTCTCTCGGTATCGGTCATCGAGGGCGACCAGCAGACCAGTTTCGACGCCGAGCGCATCCGCGCGACGGGGGCGCCGGCCATCCAGGTCAACACCGGCAAGGGTTGCCATCTGGATGCGCCGATGGTCGCCGAAGCCTTCGCGCGACTGCACAGCCATGATCACCACCACGGACATCCGCACGACAGCGGCAGCCTCCTCTTCATCGAGAACGTCGGCAACCTCGTCTGTCCGGCGCTGTGGGACCTCGGCGAGGCGGCCAAGGTGGTGGTGCTGTCGGTGACGGAGGGGGAAGACAAGCCGCTCAAATACCCCGACATGTTCGCCGCCGCCGACCTGATGGTGCTCAACAAGATCGACCTCTTGCCACACCTGCGCTTCGACGTGGAACGCTGCATCGCCGGCGCACGCCGCGTCAATCCGCGCTTGGAAGTGATCCAGCTGTCGGCGACTACGGGTGAAGGCATGGAAAGATGGCTCGACTGGCTGGCAGCGTGCTGTGGCACCTCGCACGATGCCATGCGCGAAGGCTCGGCCGATCTACGCGCAAGGGTCGCTCAACTCGAAACGGCGCTCGCGCAGGCGCGCGCCCAACTCGAACGGACCGGCACCTGATGTCCACCCCTCACCCGGTCGTGCTGGCCTGCGGTGCCTGGCTGAAGAACACGGCCTGCCTCCTGGATGCCGGCGTGCCGCGCTGGTCGGCGTCGCACGGGGATCTGTCCGACCCCGAGGCCTGCCGGCGCCTCGAAGACTCGCTGCATGCGCTGGCGCGTGACGGGCATGCGCCCGTCACGGCTGTGGCGCACGATCTGCACCCCGACTTCTTCAGCAGCCGCATCGCCATCGCGCTCGCCGACGAGTGGGGCGTGCCCGCGGTCGGCGTGCAGCACCATCACGCCCACATCGCCGCGGTCATGGCCGAGCACGGCGTCGGGGAGCCGGTCATCGGGCTGGCGCTCGACGGCTTCGGACTCGGCAGCGATGGCGGTGCATGGGGCGGCGAGCTGCTGTGGGTCGGGCGGGGCGACTGGCAACGGTTGGGCAGTTTGTGGCCGCTGGCCTTGCCGGGCGGCGACGCGGCCGCGCGCGAGCCGTGGCGCATGGCCGCCGCGGCCCTGCACGCGCTGGGCGCAGGCGATCGCATCGGATCACGCCTCGCCCCTGCCGTTGGCGCGGCATCCGCCGGCGGCGTGCAGCGCATGCTGGCAAATGGCTTGAATTGCCCGCCGACGAGCAGTGCAGGACGGTGGTTCGATGCTGCGGCGGGCGCGTTGGGCCTGTGCGTGCGGCAGCAGCATGAAGCGCAAGCGGCCATGGCGCTCGAGGACGAAGCCAGGCGCTGGCTGGACGTCCACGCACCGATGGCGGCCCTCGACATCGTTGATCCGAGCGCGCTCGATCGGCTGGACCTCCGACCGCTATTGCGGCGACTTATCGAATGGCCCGATGCGCTGGCGAATGCGGGCGAAGCGGCCGCATGGTTCCACCTATCCCTGGCGCGCGGGCTGGCCGATTGGGCCGCCATGGCGGCACGGAGCACCGGCGCCCGCATGGTGTGCCTGGGCGGTGGCTGCTTCTTCAACACGGTGCTGCGCGCGCAGGTGACGCAACGACTGCAACAGCACGACCTTCGTGTGCTCGCGCCACAAACCATCAGCTGCGGCGATGCGGGCCTGGCGCTTGGACAGGCATGGGTCGTCGCCCATCACGCCGGCGCGCAGGCGTCGGTCCTGCAAGAGGAGGCCAAGTCATGTGTCTAGCCATTCCCACCCGACTCATCGAAGTCCGGCCTGGGGCACAGGGGCTGGTTGAACTCGGCGGCATCCGAAAGGAAATCTCCATCGCGCTGGTGCCCGAGGCGCGCGTCGGCGATTACGTGATCGTGCATGTGGGCCATGCCATCGGAATGATCGATCCGCAGGAGGCCGAACGCACGCTGCGCATGTTCGGCGAACTGGCGGCGCTCGCGCAAGAACCGGAGGCCCGGACAGCATGAAATTCATCGACGAATTCCGCGACGGCGGGCTTGCCCGCAAGATCGCGGACCGAATCGCCTCCGAGGTCTTGCCCGAGCGCCTCTACAGCTTCATGGAGTTCTGCGGCGGCCACACCCACGCGATCTCGCGCTACGGCATCGGCGAGCTGCTGCCGGCGAACCTGCGCATGGTGCACGGACCGGGCTGCCCGGTCTGCGTGCTGCCGATCGGGCGCGTCGATCTCGCCATCGAGCTTGCGCTCGCGCAAGATGCCATCGTCTGCACCTATGGCGACACGATGCGCGTGCCGGCGTCCAACGGACTGTCGATGGTGCGCGCAAAGGCGCGCGGCGGCGATATCCGCATGGTCTATTCCTGCGCCGACGCGCTGGAGATCGCGCGCCGCGAACCTGGACGCGAAGTGGTGTTCTTCGCCATCGGCTTCGAGACCACCACGCCGCCAACCGCCCTCGCGCTGCAGAAGGCACGCGCCGAAGGACTGCGGAACTTCAGTGTCCTGTGCTGCCACGTGCTCACGCCATCGGCCATCACGCACATCCTCGAGTCGCCGGAGGTCAGGCAGTTCGGAACCGTGCCGATCGACGGCTTCGTCGGGCCGGCCCACGTGAGCATCGTGATCGGCTCGGGCCCCTACGAGCACTTCGCGCAGGAGTACCGCAAACCGGTGGTGATTGCCGGCTTCGAGCCGCTGGACGTCATGCAGGCCGTCCTGATGCTGGTGCGCCAGGTCAACGAAGGGCGTGCCGAGGTCGAGAACGAGTTCACCCGCGCGGTCGATCGCGACGGCAACCTGCATGCCCAGGCCCTGGTGTCCGAGGTCTTCGAGCTGCGCCCCAGCTTCGAATGGCGCGGCCTGGGCGAGGTGCCCTACAGCGCGCTCAAGATCCGGCCCGGGTTCGCCGAATTCGACGCCGAACGGCGTTTCGGCCTGGACTATCGACCCGTGCCCGACAACAAGGCCTGCGAATGCGGCGCCATCCTGCGCGGGGTCAAGAAGCCGACCGACTGCAAGATCTTCGGCACCGTCTGCACACCCGAAAATCCGGTCGGCTCGTGCATGGTGTCGTCGGAAGGCGCCTGTGCGGCCCACTACGCCTACGGCCGCTTCAAGGACATTCCCGTTCATGCCGAGGTGACCCGATGAGCGGATCCCGAAAAGACTACGTCCGGCCGCTCGACCTGCGAAATGGCCGGGTCGACATGGGCCATGGAGCAGGCGGTCGTTCGTCCGCGCAGCTGATCGAGGAGCTGTTTCTCGCCGCCTTCGACAACGATTGGCTGCGCCAGGGCGATGACGGCGCTTCGCTGGCAATCCCGTCGGGCGCGCGGATGGTCATGGCGACCGATGGCCATGTGGTGTCTCCGCTCTTCTTCCCTGGCGGCGACGTCGGCTGCCTGAGCGTTCACGGGACCATCAACGACCTCGCCATGTGCGGTGCGAAGCCACTGTATCTGGCCGCCAGTTTCATCCTCGAGGAAGGGTTCCCGCTGGCCGATCTCCAGCGGATCGTCGCCTCCATGGCCGCCGCGTCGCGCGCCGCCGGCGTGCCGGTCGTCACGGGGGATACCAAGGTGGTCGAACGCGGCAAGGGCGATGGCGTCTTCATCAGCACCACGGGGATCGGCGTGGCGCCCGCGGGCGTGAACGTGGCGGGCGCCAATGCGCGCCCAGGCGACGCGATCCTGCTTTCCGGAACCATCGGCGACCACGGCGTCGCGGTGCTTTCGAAGCGCCAGGCGCTCGACTTCGAGACCACCATCACGTCCGATACCGCCGCCCTGCATGGTTTAGTGGCGGCGATGCTCAAAGCGTCCAGCCGCATCGGCGTGCTGAGGGACCCCACCCGCGGCGGATTGGCGACCACCCTCAACGAGATCGCCCGGCAGTCGAAGGTCGGCATGGTGCTCGAAGAAGCCGCCATTCCGGTGCTGCCCCAGGTCGACGCGGCCTGCGAATTGCTGGGCCTCGATCCGCTCTACGTCGCCAATGAGGGAAAGCTGGTCGCCATCTGCGCCGCCGATGCGGCCGACGACGTGCTCGCTGCCATGCGTGCCCACCCGCTTGGCGAACGGGCCGTGCGCATCGGGACGGTCACCGAAGATCCCCATCGCTTCGTCCAGATGAACACCCGGTTCGGCGGACGGCGGGTGGTCGACTGGCTGAGCGGCGAGCAGCTGCCGCGAATCTGCTGAGCGGATTCGATCGCTTTCAGGGGAGCACGCGAATGGATGCAGATTTGGATCGCGTCTTCGCGAAGACAGAAAAAGGGCGACAGGAACTCGCTGCACGCTCTCGAAACCTGAGCGTGCGAGCCCGTGCGGCCCTGATCCTGGTCAACGGCACGGACGGCGTCCGAGTCCTGCGCGGGAAGCTCGGGCCCGGTGCCATGGCCGTGATCGAGGACCTGCTACATGCGGGCCTCATCGAACCGCGCGGGCCGGCGCAAGACAAGCCGCCCGGGGGCGCCATCGCACCGCCCGCGACAGCCGCGCCGGGCGCCGCCCTCTCCGACTTTCGCGAGCAGCTGCGAACGCTACAGCGCGAGGCCCTTGCGTGCTTGACGCCTCATTTCGGGCCGGACGTCCTGATCGTTGCCGGGCCGCTGCTGGCGGCGACCAGCTTCGAGGCCTTTGCCGACGAACTCGCCAGCATCGAGCGCAAGCTTGCGATCTATGTCGGCAAGACACAGGCCGCGCGCATCGTGGCGGCTTTGCGGGCATGAGATGACGCCCTCCCCGGCACGCGCCCTGCGCATCCTCTTGCTGTGCCACAGCTTCAACAGCCTATGCCAACGGCTGTTCGACGAATTGCGCGCGCTTGGCCATCACGTGAGCGTCGAACTCGACATCGCCGACCCGGTGACCGAGGAGGCCGCGGCCTTGTGCCAACCCGACCTCGTGGTCGCGCCGTTCCTGAAGCGCCGCATTCCCGCTTCGGTGTGGCAGCGATGGCTGTGCCTCGTCGTCCATCCTGGCCCACCGGGCGACCGCGGCCCTTCGGCGCTCGACTGGGCCATTCTCGAAGGCCGCAGCGAATGGGGTGTCACCGTTCTGCAGGCCACGGGCGATTTCGATGCCGGTCCCATCTGGGCGCACGAGACATTCGCCCTGCGCGCGGCGTCCAAGGGCAGCCTGTACCGCCGCGAGGTTGCGGACGCCGCCGTGAACTGCACCTTGCGCGCCATCGGCACGCTGGTCTCGAAGCGAGATCCCGCCTCTGCCCTCACGCCAAACCGGCCCCAGGGCTGGAAGCCCATCGTCCGACAAACCGATCGGCAGATCGACTGGCTCCGCGATACGACGGCGCGGGTGCTGTCCAAACTGCGCAGCGCCGACGGCCAGCCTGGGGTGGAAGACGCCCTGTTCGGTCTTCCATGTCGCTTGTACGAAGGCCACCCGGCCACCCCCGAACTGCTGCAGGCCCTGCCCGGCGCCGCACCCGGCGAGGTGACGGCACGGCGCGACGGTGCGGTGCTACGCCACACGGTGGACGGCGCCGTCTGGATCGTGCAGGCGCGCAATGCGCTCGCCTGCGGCGATGGTCCCCCCTTCAAACTGCCTTGCGCCCTGGCGTTCGCGGACGCTGTCGATGCCCTCCCATCATGGCCAGCCGCACTCGAAAGAGATCCCGCCGAATGGGGCGAAATCCGCTATTGGGAAGTAGGTCCGCCACAGGCCAGGGTCGGCTGCCTTTCCTTCGACTTCCACAACGGCGCCATGTCCACGGACCAGTGCCGACGATTGCAGAAGGCCGTGCAGCATGCCAAGCGGCGGGACACGCGCGTGCTGCTGATGCTGGGCGGCGCCGACTTCTTCAGCAACGGCATTCACCTCCACTGCATCGAGGCGGCGGCGCATCGTTCAACTGACAGTGCCGCAGACGAGTCGTGGCGCAACATCCAGGCCATGGACGACCTGGCGCTGGAACTCATCACGACCACTGACCGGTTGACGGTCTCGGTGCTTCGCGGCAACGCCGGCGCGGGCGGCGCCTTCCTCGCCCTGGCGACGGACGAAATCTGGGCCCACAGGGGCGTGGTGCTGAACCCGCACTACAGGAACATGGGCAACCTCTACGGCTCGGAGTACTGGACCTATTTGCTCCCCAAGCGGCTCGGCGCCGCCGCCGCGGCGCGCCTGATCGACAGCCGCCTGCCCATCGGTGCCGCGGCCGCCCTGCAGATGGGCTTGCTCGACCGCCGCTTCGACGCGGCTGGCGCCGCTTTCGAGGCTCAGGCAACTACCCATGCGCTGGCGCTCGCCGCATCGGACAATCTGCCGGCCCGACTCGCCAAGAAGCTGAATCGGCGCCGCGCCGACGAAGCCGAACGGCCGCTGGCGGACTATCGCAAACACGAGCTCTCCCGCATGCATCGCAACTTCTACGGCTTCGACCCCAGCTATCACGTGGCCCGCTACCACTTCGTGCACAAGCTGCCCCATTCCTGGACCCCGCGCCATCTGGCGCTCCACCGGGAAGCCGGCCTCGGCGGGGTGGCACGCTCGTGACGATGCCGGCAACGATGTCGACCGTGCTGGTCGTCGACGACGAAGTGCGTTCGCAGGACGCCATGCGCCGCACGCTCGACGAAGACTTCAGCGTGCTCACGGCGAGCGGGGCCGACGAGGCACGCACGCTGTTGGAGCAGAACGAGATCAGCGTCATTCTTTGCGACCAGCGCATGCCCGGCCTGACGGGCGTCGCTTTCCTGAAGGAGGTGCGCGATCGCTGGCCCGACACGGTCCGCATCGTGATTTCCGGCTACACGGACTCCGAAGACATCATCGCCGGGATCAACGATGCCGGCATCTACCAATACATATTGAAGCCGTGGATGCCGGACCATCTGCTGGACACGGTACGCAACGCGGTCGAAGCCCGGACGCTCCAGAGCGAAATGAACAGGCTGGACCTGGAGCTGCGCACCAGCACGCCGGTGCTGCGCCGGCGAACCGCCAGCAAGATGGAACGGGCCCGGAGCGTCTTCGACTTCGACCGCATCGAGCGCGCTCCTGGCAGCCCTCTGGACGCCGTGTGCGAGCTGGCGGCGCGCATCGCGCGATACGACCTCAGCGTGCTGGTGCTCGGCGAGTCCGGCAGCGGCAAGGAACTGCTGGCGCGGGCCGTGCATTACGCGAGCCCTCGCGCGGCGGGCCCCTTCGTGGTCGAGAACTGCGCCGCCATTCCGGACACGCTGCTTGAGTCGGAGCTCTTCGGGCACAAACGGGGCTCGTTCACAGGCGCCTTCGAGGACCACATCGGGCTGTTCCAGCGCGCGCACGGTGGCACGCTCTTCCTGGACGAGATCGGCGAGACATCGGCCGCGTTCCAGCTCCGGCTGCTTCGCGTTCTGCAGGAGGGGGAGGTCCGGCCCGTCGGCTCGCCGCGCACGGTTCCGGTCGATGTCCGGGTCATAGCCGCGACTCACCGGGACCTGGAGCGCCGGGTCCTGGAGGGACACTTTCGTGAAGATCTGTACTACCGGATCGCCTGCGTCACTGTCAACGTGCCGCCGCTGCGCGAGCGAAGCGGAGACATCGGGCCCATCGCCCGGCGCCTCGTGAGCGAGATCGGAACGGCCCTTGGACGGCCTGCGGCGACGTTGTCGGACGAGGCGCTCGCCTGTCTCATGGCCTATCCCTGGCCAGGCAACATCCGTGAATTGCGCAACGAGATCTCCCGCGCCGTTGCGCTCAGCAGGGACGAGCGAATCGACGCCACGGCCTTTTCGTCGCGCGTGCTGCAAGGGCAGATGGGACGCACGGCCGCAGCGCAATCGCTCGCGCTGCCGGCGAACGGCACGCTGGTCGAGCGTCTCGCCGCGATCGAGGCCATGATCCTGCGTGAAACGATGGTGCGGAATCGCTGGAACAAGTCCAAGGCCGCGAAGGAGCTGGGGCTGTCGCGCGTCGGCTTGCGGGGCAAAATGGTCCGTTTCGGACTGGAGGGCTGAGATGCATTCGACATCGATGTTCAATGTGCTGTGGCTCCAGTCGGGTGGCTGCGGCGGTTGCAGCATGTCCTTGCTGTGTGCCGACACACCCGACTTCCACGGCCAATTGCGAGACGCCGGTATCCACCTGCTGTGGCATCCCTCCCTATCCCTCGAAAGCGGGACCGAGCTGATCGATATCCTGGAGCGCGCGGCAGATGGCTCACTGCGCATCGATGCCCTTTGCATCGAGGGCTCCCTGCTGCGCGGGCCCAACGGCACGGGACGCTTCCATGTGCTGGCGGGAACCGGCATCCCGATGATCGACTGGGTGGCGCGGCTCGCTGCCAGGGCGCGGCACGTGGTAGCGATCGGCAGCTGCGCGGCATGGGGCGGCATCACCGCGGCGGGCGCCAATCCGACCGATGCCTGCGGCCTGCAGTACGACGGCGATCGCCCGGGCGGCCTGCTGGGCCGCGACTTTCGCGCGGCGGGCGCCCTGCCCGTCATCAACGTCGCGGGCTGTCCGACGCACCCGGGCTGGGTGATCGACACGCTGATGGCACTCGCGGCGCAGCGCCTGGCGGAGAACGACCTCGATCCGCTCGGCCGGCCTCGCTTCTACGCCGATCAGCTGGTGCACCACGGCTGCACGCGCAACGAGTACTACGAGTTCAAGGCCAGCGCCGAAAAGCCATCGGACCTGGGCTGCATGATGGAACACATGGGCTGCAAGGGCACCCAGGTGCATGCCGACTGCAACACGCGCCTGTGGAATGGCGAAGGGTCCTGCACGCGCGGCGGCTATGCCTGTATTGCCTGCACGGAGCCCGGCTTCGAAGAGCCTGGCCACCCGTTCCACGAAACACCCAAGATCGCCGGCATCCCGATCGGATTGCCGACCGACATGCCCAAGGCCTGGTTCGTCGCACTGGCCTCGCTGTCCAAGTCGGCCACGCCAAAACGAGTCAAGGCCAATGCGACGGCCGATCACCTGGTCGTGGCGCCGGCGGTGCGCAACCTGCGATCGAGATAGAGAGATCCCATGTCGCGCCTGTTGGTCGGTCCATTCAATCGCGTCGAGGGCGATCTCGAGGTCAGCCTCGAAATCAAGGACAGCCGCGTGGTGACAGCCCAGGTCAACGCTCCGATGTACCGCGGCTTCGAACAGATCCTTCGTGGCAAGCGACCGCATGATGCGCTCGTCTACGTGCCGCGCATCTGCGGCATCTGTTCGGTCTCGCAGTCGGTGGCATCGGCTCGTGCGCTGGCTGACATGGGGGGGATCCGCATGCCGCCGAACGGGCAGCACGTGACAAACATCATCCTCGCCACCGAGAACCTTGCCGATCACCTGACGCATTTCTATCTCTTCTTCATGCCCGACTTCACGCGCCCGACGTATGCGCAAAGGACGTGGCACGCGGAAGCCCACAGGCGCTTCGACCCCACCACCGGCGAGCACGTGCGTGGCGCCATCGCCGCGCGCCAACGGTGGTTCACGATGCTCGGCACCCTTGCCGGCAAATGGCCGCATACTCAAAGCCTTGAGCCGGGGGGGTCAAGTCGCGCCGTTCAAGCGGCGGAAGCGACGCGGCTGCTCTCCCGCGTGCGCGAGTTCAGGCGCTTCCTCGAGCATCAGTTGTTCGCGGCGCCGCTCGAGACGATTGCGGCGCTTTCCAGCGAAGCGGCGCTCTGGGACTGGCAGGCGCAGGCGCCGTCGCATGGCGATTTCCGGTTTTTCCTGGAGATCGCGCGCGACACCTCGCTTGCGACCCTGGGCCCCGGGCCAGGCCGATTCCTGAGCTATGGCGCCTACCCGCAACCTGACGGCGAGTTCGCCTTTGCCCGCGGCGTCTGGCATGCGGATGACAACGCATTGGCGGCACTCGACGAACAGGCCATCCGCGAAGATGCGACCCACGCCTGGCTGGCCGACACAGGTGGCCCGCGCCACCCGCGCAGTGGCCTGACGATTCCCGCGGCCGACAAGCCCGGCAGCTACACCTGGAACAAGGCGCCGCGCCTCGCCGGCCAGGTGGTGGAAACCGGCGCCATCGCCCGTCAAGTTGCCGATGGCCACCCGCTCGTGCGAGATGTCGTGGCAAGCTACGGCGGCAGCGTCTACACGCGCGTGCTCGCCCGACTGCTGGAACTGGCACGCGTGGTGCCGAAGATGGAGGAATGGCTGGCGCAGTTGCGTCCGCACGAGCCTTTCTGCGTCGTCAGCACCCTCCCGGACGAGGGCGTCGGAGTGGGCTTGAGCGAGGCGGCGCGAGGAAGCCTTGGCCACTGGCTCGTCGCGAGCCATGGGCGCATCGAGAACTACCAGATCATCGCGCCGACGACCTGGAATTTTTCGCCGCGCGACGCCGAGGGCACGCCCGGCGCCCTCGAACGCGCGCTGGAGGGGGCACCCGTTCTGGCGGGCGAAACGACACCGGTCGCGGTTCAGCACATCGTGCGGTCGTTCGACCCGTGCATGGTTTGCACGGTCCACTGATGCGGGCGATCGCAGGCGCCGCGATGCCACCGCCCGACTCCGATCCGCCGAGGTCCCCCGCGCCCCCGCAACCGCCGGGCATGGACGACACGACCTGGCTCGACGTCATCCACAAGATGGACGAGGTCTATTCGCAGTTGGTGCACGACGAGATCGAACTGGAGAAGAAGAACGTCGAGCTCGAACAGTCGCAGCAGTTCATCTTCAGCGTGCTCTCGGCGATGTCGGACGTGCTGCTGGTCTGCACCACGAGCGGCGAGATCGAGGAGACGAATGCCGCCTTGTGCGAGCTCGTCGGCCGCGCCGACGAGGACCTGCGCGGCACATCCTTGTTCGACCTGCTGGCGGATTCAGACAGCGTCGCGCGCGCGCGCACCGTGCTCCTCAATGCGAGTCCCACACGCCTGGGCGAGGCGGTGGAATTGAACTTGAAGGGAGCCCTCGGAGAGTGCGTGCCAGTCGATGCGAACTGCACCCCGCGCATCGCTTCCTCAGGGCGCCGCCTGGGGACCGTGTTCGTCGCCCGCCCGACGGCGGAGATCAAGCGGGCCTACCAGGAACTGCGCGCGGCGCACGAAGCCCTCAAGAAGACGCAGCAGCAACTGCTTCATTCGGAAAAGATGGCCTCCCTCGGCCGCCTCGTGGCGGGCGTTGCGCACGAACTCAACAATCCGATCAGCTTCGTGCTTGGCAATGTGCATGCTCTGAGCCGATACAGCGACCGCCTCCGCACGTACATCGCCGCAGTTCATGCGGGAGAAGGCGACCAGGCATTGGCACACCTGCGCGCGCAGCTGCGCATCGAGCACTTGTTGAGCGACCTGCCATCGCTCATCGAAGGCACGCTCGAAGGTGCGCAGCGAACCGCTGACATCGTGAACGGGCTGCGGCGCTTCTCGGCCATGGACCCCGAGGAACGCAAACCCGTCGACTTGAATCAGGTGGTTGATCGCGCGATTCACTGGGTCGCCAAGGGATCGCCGCGTCCGTTCACCGTGGAATGGCATGCCGGCGCACCTTGCATGGTCATGGGCAGCGCCGGCCAATTGCAGCAGGTTGTGATGAACCTCATCCAGAACGGTCTCGATGCTGCCAGCGGTGCAATGTCCGAAGGCCCCCGGCTGTGGATCGACGCCGCAACCGAAGGCGGCATGGTCCTGCTGCACGTGCGAGACAACGGACCGGGCATCGCACCGGAAAGCCTGACGCGCATATTCGATCCGTTCTTCACGACGAAGCCGATCGGAAAAGGGACGGGACTCGGGCTGTCGATCAGCTACGGCATCGTCGAGCAGCATGGCGGCGCGCTCAGCGCGCGCAATCATCCGGCTGGAGGTGCGGAGTTCACGGTTCAGCTGCCTCTTGCGGCTTGACCGCCGTGGCCGATTCTCGTCAGGGGTTCTTTTTTCGTAAGTCAGCAATAAATCACGCCCTTGAGTTCGAAATGCCCACCTGGACTAAGGAGCTGGTTCGATCCAGTTGGTCGCTATCTCAATAAGCGGATGGAGTTTTCGTAAGCCTCGTGGGCAATACCTCCCCCTCAACGCGCCGTTTTGCTCTCACGGGATGAACCGTTGCTTCACGTTGCTTCCGACTCGCTTCGTCGAATGTCCAGATCTCGCGTAGTGTCAGAGGGATGCGGACTGCCAAGCTATGGTGCAAGAAGCTGCTATCAGAATGAGATGCTTCCCTGCAGTGAGCATCCTCGTAACTGGGAAATAGGAGTCTTCACCGCTTTTCAGAGCACGATGGCATTCAACATCGCCTATGTCTTTTCGTTGAACGCGAGCGAAGCGCACGAGCGGACACAGAGCCGGCATTTTTGAACCCGATAGCCGGATCGTCTCAGACTGAACTCAAAGCCGTCGGCCGGCAAGAAGGCCCTCGTACACCGCCTCTTCCGCCGTCCGCGGAGACAGGCAGTCGCCGACGATGATCACCTCACCCCGCCAATCGGCTAACTCCTGCTCGAGCGTGGTTTCCGGCTTTTGGCCGCACGCGAGGACGATCGTTTCCACGCCTTCGCAGACGATGGGCGCGTTCGAAATGATGTGCAACAGATAGGCCGTCGTCGCGTCTGCGCCGTAAATCCGGGCATTGGGAACAATTGCGACCCCGAGTTCGTGCAGCCGCGCAGCCCAAGAGTCCCGAAGATACATCTGCAAATTGAGGCCCGCGTGAGGTCCGTTGACGGCGAGGCGCACATGGTGCCCCTCGCGCACCAGCTTCTCCGCCATCCCCATGCCGACCCAGTCGCAACGCCAGTCGGCAATGAGCACAGATCCCCTAGCGTGCTGTTTTCCCGTCAAGATGTCCCATGCCTGAACGATGTTTGCGCTTTCGTCGACCTCCAGCGCTGGACGATAGGGGCTGCCGCCGGTTGCGGCAACGACGGCATCGGCACCCATGTCCAGAAGGACCGCCTTGCTCACCGGCGTGTTGAGGCGAACTTCTACGCTCTGGCGCTTCAGTTCCTGTTCTAGATTGGTGATCAATCCACCGAATTCCGCGCGTCCAGGCAACAGCTGCGCCAGCAACGCCTGGCCTCCCAAGCGGCCACTCGCCTCGCACAGAATAACGCGGTGGCCTCGCTCAGCCGCCGTCACTGCGGCCTTCATGCCAGCCGGCCCGCCTCCCGCCACGACGACGAGCTTCGGGACAGCGGTGTGGGTCACAGCTCCCATCTGGCTTTCTCTACCGGAGATCGGGTTTTGAATGCAGGAGATCGAATACCCCTGATGAAAATGCCCGATACAGGCCTGGTTGCAGCCAATGCACGCACGAATGTCATCGAACTGCCCTGCCTGCGCCTTACGCGCCATGTCGGCGTCGGAAATCATGGCGCGTGTCATGCCGCACATGTCGGCCAAGCCGGCCGAGAGCACTTCCTCGGCAATCTGGGGCTGATTGATCCGTCCAGCAACGAACACTGGCAGCCCGACCACAGCGCGGAGCGTGCCTGCCTGCGGTGCAACATACGCAGGCTTGTGATCCATCGGCGGCACCACGTGTATCGACCCGCCCAGGCCAGCCATTGATCCCGTTGTCGCGTTGACGTAGTCCAATGCCCCAGCGCGTGCGAGCGCCTTGCAGACCTCGATGACTTCCCCCGCCTCCAAGCCATCAGCTTCGACCTCCTCGACGGAGATGCGCATGCCGACGACAAGATCTTCACCCACGTTGGCCCTTACTGCCGCAAGGCACTCGGCGAGGAAACGCATCCTGTTCTCACGAGTCCCGCCAAAGCGATCCGTCCGGTGATTGGTCGCCGGATTAAGGAACTGGGCGAACAACAGGCCGTGGCTGGATACAAGCTCCACGCCATCCAGGCCAGCCTTGGCGAAGCGCCCTGCCGCCTCGCCGCAAGCGACGATGAGTTCCTCGAGAAGTTCCAGCGGCATGGCCCGCGGCATGGTGTGGAAGCGGTTGTCGGGGACGGCGGACGGCGCGTAGGCAACATCTCGCATTCCCTCCTTGACGCGTTTGGAGACACGCCCGGAATGGGACAGCTGGCCGAAAATCTTGGCACCATGCCGATGCACGGCCTGCGCCAGCCGGCGATAGCCAGGAATGCTGCTGTCGTCCACCACCACGAGCTCGGCGGAGTCGCTAAACGAAGTCTCGTGGAACCGTGCGGACTCGACAATGATGAGCCCGGCGCCTCCACGAGCGCGCGCCTCGTGGTACGCGATGAGCTTGTCGCCCGGCACACCTTGTTCGGCCAGGTAGGTCTGATGCCCGGTCGAGACGATCCTGTTTCGGATCTCCGTCTTTCGAAGCATCAGGGGCGAGAACAGGTGCTTGAGGGTCGTCATGGGCATGCGGGCTGCGGACTACGTTGGCTGGCCGGCGGGTGCGGAAGGGACAGCCCTACCGTCGGGGAGTTGGTGGCAGAAATGGAATGCACAGAGTCGAGCGGCGACTAAACGATCGGCGCGAAAGAGGCCTTTTCGAACGCCGCTACTGGCCGAAGCTTCAGGAAAGCTGAAACTTCTTCCACTCTTCCTCAAATTTCGTGGCGTACTTGGCTACCTCTTCATCGTTAATGATGCAGGTGTCCTTGAAGTTCGCTGGGTGGGATACGAAGATCTTGGCCTGCTCAGCAGTCGCCTTTGCGGCTGCCTGGTCGAGCACGGGCCCGTAGGTCTCCAACGGAAGCAGGGCGCTCTGCGCCTCGTCACTGATGCTGTAGTCGATGACCTTCATAGCCAAGTCCCGGTTGGGCGTTCCCTTCGGGACAACAAACGCTTCTCCCCAGGAGATCGCGTCCTTGTAGCTGAATCCGACCGGAGCGTTCTCCTTGATCACATCCAGAATGCGCCCGCTCCATGCCGAAGCCATGACCACCTCGCCTGAAGACAGGAGCTGGGCAGGCTGCGCGCCAGTAGCCCACCAGACCTTCACGTGGGGCTTGATCTCCTTGAGCTTTGCAAACGCCAGTTTCATCTTCTCGTCGGTTGCCGGATAGATCTGGTCGCGCGGGACACCCGCGGCCAGAAGCGCTGCCTCGTAGTTGTACCAAATGCGGGTGTACAGCGAGCGCGGGCCAGGGAAGTCCTTGACGTTCCAGAAATCCTTCCAAGACGTCGGCACACGGTCCTTTGGCATCGCCTTCGTGTTGTATGCGAAAACGGTGGCGCCCACGAATGTGTAGATGCCGTACTCACTCACCCAGGCCTTGTTCAGCTTGGACGCATCGATGATCGAGTAGTCGAGTTTCTCCAGGAGTCCCTGATCTCGCCCTTGAAAGACAAACTGGCCACCCACGTCGACAAGGTCCCATTCGACTGCTTTGGCTTCCACCATCGCCTTGAGCTTGGCGTAGTTGGTCGGGGAGACGTTCGCGATCGGCCTGCCGAACTTCTTCGATGCTGGATCCATGAAGGCCGTCTTCAAGGCGGCTCCTGCCGCTCCGCCGAAGGAGCAAAAGGTGAACGGGCGCTGGGACTGCGCCCGAGCCATACCGGGCACCGCCATGGCGGCCGCGGCACCGAGCAACTGCAACGATTGACGTCTCGTCTTCATATGGATCCTCAGGGTCAAGTGGTCAACGGAATGATGCGGATGTCCTCGTTCCGCCAGGAAAGCCGGATCTCCCGGCCAGCGTCCGGCATCTCTGCGCCGGAAAAGCGTCGAATCCAAAACTCCTGTCCAGTGGCGAGCAGCAGTCGAATCGCCAAGATCTCGCCCAGGTGCACAACTTCCTGCACGCGCGCAGCCAATCCGCTGGGCGACGCGCTAACCGTCACGCTCTCGGGGCGAACCAGTGCGCCAACCGCATCGCCAACTCGAAGCCCCGGCGCGGCCTCGCCGACGAGCTCAAGCCCGAGTCCCGACGCATTGACGCGAGCGACACCGCCAGAGATTTCGGTAACGCTGCCGTTCAAAATATTTGATTCGCCCAGGAACGAAGCCACGAACGTGTTCGCAGGCCTGTGATAAAGCTCGTTGGGATTGCCGATCTGCTCAATGCGCCCACCGCGCATCACGGCAATGCGGTCACTCATCGCAAGTGCTTCCTCTTGGTCGTGGGTGACGAAGAGCGTTGTACGCCCGAAGTCCCTGTGGAGTCGACGGATCTCCAGTTGGACCTGCTTACGCAGCTGGCGATCCAGAGCGCCCAGCGGCTCATCCATCAGCAGCACAGGCGGTTCGATGATGAGGGCGCGAGCGAGCGCAACGCGCTGCTGCTGCCCTCCCGACAGCTGGCGGATCTCACGCGCGTTGAAGTCCTCCAGGCGCACACCGGCGAGTGCGCGCATGACGCGCGCCTGTATCTCCGACGAGGGAACTCCGCGAACACGCAGCCCGTAGGCGACGTTGTCGAAGACGTTCATATGCGGGAACAGCGCATAGTTCTGAAATACCATGCCGATGTTCCTCTTGCGCGCTGGCAGAGAAGTGACGTCGCTGGCTCCGATGAACAGTGAACCACTGTCGGGAGAGAGGAAGCCGGCCGCGATGTTGAGCAGTGTCGTCTTGCCCGACCCGCTGGGCCCAAGCAGCGTCACGAACTCGCCCGCTGCGAGATGCAGCGAGATGGGATTCAGCGCGTTGGTACCGCCAAACGCTTTCGCGATGCCTCGAAATTCGAGCGACTCAGCCTGCATGAGCTTGATCCTGAACGCGACGCTGTCGGAATGCGAGCTTGACGGCTGCGAACAGCAGAAGTGTCACCGCCATCAAGATGGTCGAAGCAACCGCCGTAATCGGCGTGTACTCGACACGGATGATCTCCCACATCTTGACGGACAGCGTCTTGGTGGTTGCACTGGAAAGGAAGATCGAAACCACGACCTCGTCGAACGAGGTGATAAATGCGAAGGCGGCTCCGCTGGCCAAACCCGGACCGATCAACGGCAGCGTAATGGTGCGAAACGCCGTGAAGGGGGAGGCACCCAGCCCCTCGGCGGCGCGCATACAGTTCGGCTCGATCCCTCTGAGCGCGACGCCGACGTTGACCACCACGAAAGGTAATGCCAGCACAGCGTGGCCCATCGCCAACCCCATCAATGTCCCATGCAGGCCCAGCGGGCGCATCACGTAGTACAGCGCAATGCCGCTGATGATGACTGGCACCACCAGCGGTGAAATTAGGATGGCACTAAGAATGCCGCGCAGCCGCGAAGGCGTGCGTAGGAGCCCGATGGCCGCGCTGGTTCCGAGGGCCACCGACAAGATCGTTGCTAGGATGGCCACCTCGATGCTGGTGAAAAGCGCGGAATACCATTCGCTATCTGCCAGAAAGGCCTCGTACCACCGCAGGGAGACTTTCGTCGGGGGCAGCTGAATGAAGCTTGCGTGATTGAAGGACGCAGGAACGACCGCAAGAATCGGCAGCATCAAAAAGCCGATGACCATCACGCCAATCACCGAGGTGGCAAGGTGGATGAATCGGTTCATCGTGCAGCAACCGTCGAGGTGACGTTGACGAAACGGCTGGCCAACCCGACGAGGAAAAGGACCAACGCGAGCATCCAGAAAGCCGCCGCGGCTGCCAGTGGCCACACGAGCTGCTCTTGCACGAAAACGTCGATCAGCATCGCAATCGTCACGTTCTTCATTCCGCCGAGAAGGGCCGGGGTGATAAAAAAGCCCAACGCCATCAAAAACACCAACAGGAAGCCAGCGGCGAGTCCAGGCGCCGTCATTGGGAGGTAGACGCGCGTGAACGTCTGGAGCGGATGAGCGCCAAGCCCATCACTTGCTTGCATAAGGCGCACATCGACGTTCTTCATCGCGCTATAGATGGGCAGCAGCGCATAGGGAAGCAGAACGTGGACCATGCCGATATAGACACCGAGGCTGTTGAACAGAAACTGCTGCGGTTGCTCAGCAAGGCCTGTACCGACAAGCGCGTTGTTCACGGGCCCGTTTTGTCCCAGCAGCAAGAGCCATGCAAAGGTGCGGACCAGGACACTGATCCAGAGCGGAAACAGCACGCACCAAAACGCGAGCGAGAGCGCCAGTCCTTTAAGGCGGGTGAGCATGTAGGCCGTAGGGAAGGACAACACCACCGAGATGAATGCGACGTTGAAGGCCAGCACGACGGTGTTGACGAAGACTTCCCGATAGACCGCCGTCGCGGCAATCGATTGGTACGACGCGAAGGTTCCGTCCGGGCTCGTGAACGACAGCCGCAGCAATTCGCCAAGGGGCGCAACGAAACAGGCGAGCAGGAACAGGAACACCGGACCGAGCAGCGCACAGGTGCTGAGCACGTGTCGCGTCCGCTGGCTCCACACGGGTCGCTGAGCCTCGTTGGCCGGAGAGGCCAAAGCCTTGACGGTGAAGTGAACGGTAGACATTGCTAGCTAGTTGAGGCTTTACGCGAAGCGATCAAACAAGAACCCACAGATGGGTGCGATGGTTCCACCGCGCGCAGGGCCTGTCAAACAATTTATGATGCGCATTTTCCCGTAGAAAAAATTGGACGTCCGATATTTTTTTGGGGTTCTCGCTATGCTTCACATCTATCATCAGTGACAACAATGCTCGACATGTCCGGACAGCTCGACGACGCACGGCTCGGTGAAGAGATACGAAAGCTCCGCAAGGCTCGGGGCCGCCCCATCACGGAGGTTGCCAAGGCGATCGACCGGTCGATCAGCTTTATCAGCCAGCTCGAGCGTGGCAAGGCCTCTCCCTCTATCGCGGACCTCAAAGGCATTGCAGCGCTGCTGGAGGTCCCTCTCGGCTGGTTCTTCACACACGAACAGATGCCCTCGGCCGAACGTGGCAAGGTCGTCCGAGGAACGGATCGACGGCGCCTCGGCACGGTGACGAGCGGCTTGCTCGAGGAGTTGCTGTCGCCAGACATCGGCGGGGCTTTCGAGATGTTCCTCAGCACGTTCGAGCCTGGCGCCAAGGTGGCGTCGTTCACCCAACGGGATACGGAAGAAGAGGGATACGTCGTTCAAGGCAGTCTCACCTTGTGGATCGGCAAGAAGAGCTTCACGGTCAATGCCGGCGACAGCTTCCGCATCGTCCGGGAGCCCTTCCGTTGGGCCAACACGACCAAGGAGGTCGCCGTAGTCGTCTGGGTCATCTCACCGCCGACCTACTGAACTCCGCGGCCCGGCCTGAGGCGCATGAGACCTGAGCCGTGGCGTCAGGACTAGCTGAAGACCACTGTTCGGCTGCCGTGTACCAGCAGCCGGTGCTCTGCCTGCCACTTGACCGCGCGAGCGAGCACCACGCTCTCGACGTCACGCCCCAGGGAAGTCAGTGCGGCAGGACTCATTGCGTGATTTGCGCGAACGACATCTTGCTCGATGATGGGTCCCTCATCGAGATCCGCCGTGACGAAATGCGCTGTAGCACCAATGAGCTTGACGCCGCGCGTATGTGCTTGGTAATAAGGCTTGGCTCCCTTGAAGCCAGGCAGGAAGCTGTGATGGATGTTGATGGCGCGACCTTGCAGCTGTCCGCAAAGGTCGTCGCTGAGCACCTGCATGTACCGCGCAAGAATCACGAGCTCGGCCTTCTCATCCTCCACGATGCGAAGTAGCTCCGCCTCCGCCTCGGGCTTGGTTCCAGGCGTGACTGGCACGTGATGGAAGGGAATGTCGTAGGAGGCCGCCAACTGGTAGAAATCTCGGTGATTCGACACGATGGCTTTCACGTCAATCGGCAGCAACCCCGTCTTCCAGCGTAACAGAAGGTCATGCAGGCAATGGCCGAGCTTCGAGACCATGATCACAGTCGGCATAGGCAACTGCAGATCCCGGATCTGCCATTCCATGCCGAAATCATGCGCGATGTTGTCGAACTGCGATTGCAGGTCCTGAAGATCGATGACCTCTTCCTGCATCGTGAAGGCGATGCGCATAAAGAACCGTCTGGTCTCCTGGTCGCTGAATTGCGCAGCCTCCTCGATGTTGCATCCTCGATCGGTGAGGAACCGGGACACGGCGCTGACTATGCCGCGGCGGTCATCACACGCAAGCGTCAGAACGTAGTGGGGCAATTGACTGTTCATGTGCACTCCTCGCGGAACTCAGTTGGCTAAGCGGTAGCCTCCCCTGTCCTTCCCGATGAGGCGCAGCGGCACCGCGAAAAAAGATTAGAGAAGGTTAAGCCCTGACGCGCTCTTGCTTAGGGTCGTAGAAGGGCGCGAGCTGCGCCTGCGCCTCATAGCGCTCCCACCCGACCTCAACCTCGAACTTCTGGGCAGCGATCCAGTCGGCGGTGATCGGCTCGTGCGAGCGTACGTAGCCCATCCCGAGAGAAGCCTCTAGGCGATGCCCGTACATGCCAGAAGTGATGCCGCCTGAGCGCTTGCCATTCACCCATATCGGCTCGTCCCTGTAGAGCAGTCGATCGGTATTCAGGAGCCGGAACTGCAGCAAACGCTTTTTTGGCGCTCCCGCACCCCTTTGACGAAGCAGCGCCTCCTTGCCAATGAATTGGAAGGCTTTGTCGTAGGCGACGGCGAATCCCAGCCCCGCCTCGATGTTGGTGTCCTCGACACTGATGTCATCTCCCCAGTGGCGGTAGCCCTTCTCCATGCGGCAGGCGTTCATGGCGTGCATGCCAGCAAGGCGCAGGTCGAACTCGAGGCCGGCCTCGCGCAGGCGCTCGTAAACGTGAAGCGCGAAATCCCCTGGGATGTAGAGTTCCCATCCCAGCTCGCCGACATAGGTGATGCGGCTTGCCCGAACCTGTGCGTACCCGATTTCGATGATCTGGGACGTGCCGAACGGGAATGCTGCATTGGAGAAATCGGTCTGTGGCGCGGCCTTCTGCATGAGCTCGCGCGAGCGTGGCCCCATGACACCCAGCATGGGAATGGCGGCCGTCTGGTCCGAGACAAAGCAATGGTCGGCCGCATCCACATGGCGGCGAAGATAGGACAGGTCACGAAAGTGCGTCGCGGCGGCCGACACCACCATGAATTGGCACTCACCCGTCCGCGTGATGGTCAGGTCCGCTTCGATGCCGCCGCGGTCGTTGAGCCACTGCGTGTACACCAGCTTGTTCAGCGGTACATCGATCTTGTTGCAGGAAATGGTCTCGAGCACCTTGAGCGCATCTCGGCCCTCCACCATGAATTTCGTCATGGTGCTCTGGTCGTAGAGGGCCACGCTGTCACGCGTCGCGCGGCATTCGGCCGCGCAGTGGGGAAACCAGTTCTGTTTGTAGTAGCTGTACTCGTACTCCGGCTTGACGTCCTTCGGTGCAAACCAGTTGGGACGCTCCCACCCGGCGAGTTCGCCATAGACGGCGCCGTCCTCCTTGAGGTACTCATAGAAGTGGCTGCGTCGAGCCCCGCGCGCGGTGGTGTACTGATAGAAGGGCCAGTGGGTCTTGTAGAGAAGCCCGAGCGTCTCGACCGTGCGATCGTGCAGGTACTGTCGGGTGCCCTGAAACGGATTCATCCGCTGAACCTCGATGTCGACCAGGTCCAGGGGCGGGCGCCGGTCGCGGATCCATTCGGCCAGGACCTTTCCGGCGCCGCCAGAACTTTGAATGCCGATCGAGTTGAAGCCGCATGCGACGAACAGATCCTTCACTTCGGCCGTCTCGCCCAGGAGATAGCGGTCGTCGGGCGTGAAGCTCTCGGGTCCATTGAACCACGTCTGGATTCCCGTGTTCTCCAGGACCGGCATGCGTGCTGCGGCTTTTTCAAGCACGGGCATGAAGTGGTCCATGTCCTCTGGCAGAGTGTCGAAGGAAAAATCCTCACGGATGCCCTTCATTCCCCAAGGCTTGGCTTTCGGTTCGAAGCAACCGAGCAGGATCTTTCCGGCGTCTTCCTTGTAGTAAGCCCACTCGTCCGGAATGCGTAGCACCGGCAGGTTGCCGGGTAGATCCTTGATGTGGTCGGTGACGACGTAGAAGTGCTCGGCCGCGTGCAACGGCAAGTTCACACCAGTCTGGCGTCCCAGTTCGTGGGACCACATGCCAGCGGCGATGACAACGGTCTTGGAGCGGATATCGCCCTGGTCGGTGACCACCCCGACGGCGCGGCCGCCCTCCTTGAGGACACGCTGCACCTTCACGTTCTCCAGGATCTTCGCCCCACCCATGCGCGCCCCCTTGGCATAGGCTTGGGTCACGTCGACAGGATTGCACTGTCCATCTTTGGAAAGGAAGACGCCGCCCACCACACCCTCGATGCTCAGATAGGGGTAGCGGTCGCGAATGTCCCGCGCGGAGACGACGTTGACATCGAGCCCGAAGTTCCGAGCCATCGACGCCTGACGCCGAAGTTCCTCCATGCGCTCGTTCGTGAGGGCGACCGAGATCGATCCGTTTTGCTTAAAGCCGGTGGCTTGGCCCGTCTCCGCCTCCAGCTTGTAGATGAGGTCAGTGGTGTATTTGGCCAGTTCGGTCAGGTTTCGCGTGGCACGCAGTTGGCCAACAAGCCCCGCGGCATGCCAGGTCGTCCCGCAAGTGAGTTGCTTGCGCTCGAGCAAGACAACATCGGTTATTCCGAGCTTTGTCAGGTGGTAGGCAATCGAACAGCCGACCACGCCACCCCCAATGATCACTACATCCGCATACGGCGGAACTGCCATTGCCATGGTGAATGTCCTTCGCAAGGAAAAAAATACAGTGTACTTGTTTTTTCTATGGAAGAATTGCGGCAGTCATATTTTTTGTCGCCACTCGGCGATGTGACAACCCCGGGGAAACCAATGAAAGTCATGGTCAGCGTCAAGCGCGTGGTCGATCCCAACGTTAAGGTCAGAGTCAAGCCCGATCGCACCGGCGTTGACATCTCCAATCTCAAGATGAGCGTCAACCCTTTCGACGAGATTGCCGTGGAGGAGGCGGTGCGTTTGAAGGAGCGAGGCTTGGCGGAGCAGGTCATCGTTGTCTCCTGCGGAGGCCAGCAATGCCAGGAAACGCTGCGCAGCGCGATGGCCCTCGGTGCCGACAGGGCCATCCTTGTTCAGACCGATGAAGAGCTGCAGCCGCTCGCAGTTGCCAAACTACTAAGCGCACTGGCGGCGAAGGAGCAGCCAGATCTCGTGATTCTTGGCAAGCAGGCCATCGATGACGACAGCAATCAGACGGGGCAAATGCTCGCCGGCCTTCTCGACATGCCTCAAGCGACATTCGCTTCCAAGATCGACCTTGCTGACAGAAAGGCCACGGTCACGCGCGAGCTGGATGGTGGCCTGGAAACCTTGTTGGTCACCCTACCTGCCGTGGTCACGACCGACCTTCGGCTGAACGAGCCACGCTACATCACCTTGCCCAGCATCATCAAGGCCAAGAAGAAACCCCTAGCCATCGTGACGCCGTCCGAACTCGGCGTCGATATCACTCCGCGGCTGCGCACCCTGAGCGTGTGCGAGCCGCCTACCCGCAACGCAGGCATCAAGGTGCCTGACGTGGCGACGCTCACGGACAAGCTGAAAAACGAAGCAAAAGCGATCTGAGGCAACGCCACACTTTGCGACGGCAGCGCACCAGCACCACCTTTCGAGATCATTTTCATGCCAATACTCGTCATCGCAGACCACAGCCACAGCGATCTGAATCCCTCCACGCTAACGACGGTCGCCGCAGCGACAGCTTGCGGCACCGAGATCCACGTTCTTGTCGCAGGCTGGAACGCGCTTGGGGCCGCGAAAGCCGCGGCCAGGGTTGCAGGCGTTTCAAAGGTCTTGCTCGCAGACGGCGAGCAGCATGCGCATCAAATTGCCGAGAACCTGGCGGCGCAAGTTCTCGAGGCTGCGACCGGCTATTCGCACCTCTTCTTCTCCGCGACAACCACTGGCAAGAATGTTGCGCCCCGCGTCGCCGCGAAGCTGGACGTGGCCCAGGTGAGCGAGGTCACCCGCGTCCTCTCGACGAACACCTACGAGCGTCCCATCTACGCGGGGAATGCGATTGCCACTGTGCAAAGCAGCGATCCAGTGCAAGTTGTCACTGTGCGCGCCACCGCCTTTACCGCGGCGCCCGTGGTCACCGCGCCCGGGGCTACCGTCGAGCAGACCGCCGTTGTGTGCTGCCCCCAGAAGACTGTCTTTCTGCGCCAGGAGCTTTCCACAAGCGAGCGGCCTGACCTTGCGGTCGCGCAGATCGTGGTTTCAGGGGGCCGGGCGCTCGGTTCTGCGGAGAATTTCAGCGCAGTGCTGGCCCCGCTAGCGGACAAGCTGGGCGCCGCGATGGGCGCCAGTCGCGCGGCCGTCGATGCGGGTTATGCGCCAAACGACTGGCAAGTGGGGCAAACCGGGAAGATCGTCGCTCCGCAGCTCTATATCGCGTGTGGAATCTCTGGCGCCATCCAGCACCTGGCGGGGATGAAAGACTCCCAGGTCATCGTTGCGATCAACAAGGACCCCGAAGCGCCCATCTTCTCTGTGGCTGACTACGGCCTCGAGGCGGACCTCTTCGACGCGGTTCCAAGCCTGATCGCTGCCTTAGACAAGGAAAGCTCATGACCGCGGAGTTGATTGATGGGGTCCAAATGTCGCTCGCGGTGCGTGCAGAAGTCGCACAGCGGACGGCAGCGCTACGTGCGGCTGGCATTCAACCGGGACTGGCAGTACTGCTTGTGGGAGAAGACTCGGCGAGCCACGTCTATGTGCGAAAAAAGGTGAAGGCGTGCGAAGAGGTCGGGGTGCGTTCGATTCTCGAACAACATGACGCCTCCATTTCCGAAGAGGCGTTGCTGGCACGCGTCAAGGCCTTCAACCAGGACGAAGCCATTCATGGAATACTGGTCCAGTTGCCTTTGCCCGCTCACATCGATCCTCAGACCGTCATCAAGGCCATTTCCCCCGCGAAGGATGTCGACGGGTTCCACATCGTCAATGCTGGCGCTCTGCTGACCGGCACCGAGGGTTTCAGTCCGTGCACGCCAACCGGCTGTATGCGAATGCTCGACGCCATCGGTTACGAACTGCGCGGCAAACACGCTGTCGTGCTGGGACGAAGCAACATCGTGGGTAAACCAATGGCTATCATGCTTCTCTCCCGTGGTGCCACCGTCACGATCTGCCACAGGGCGACTCCTGACATTGGCGTGGTGACCCGACAAGCGGACATCGTGGTCGCTGCCGCGGGAAAGGCCAGACTCCTCCGGGGCGACATGATCAAGCCCGGGGCGGTCATCATCGATGTAGGAATGAACCGAACTGAGGCCGGGCTCTGCGGCGACGTTGATTTCGAGAGTGCGAAGGCAGTTGCTGGATGGATCACGCCCGTTCCGGGAGGCGTCGGTCCCATGACAATCGCGATGCTACTGGCTAACACCGTGACCTCGGCAGAGCAGATCGCACTGGTGCAGAAATCATCCACACAAGTCCCAGCCTCATGACGCCGGGGACCATATGAGGAGCCACTTTTCCAATCTAAAGTAGTGCGCCTTTCAAATAGGTATCTATCTTTTGTTCCTCGTCAAGGCGGCACTGGCTCGCGTGGCCGATCGCTACCCGCGTCCCCTTGTCGACCGCGCTTGCGCGCAGGCGATGCACGAGGGCGTCACAGCTACAGCCACGTCAAGCGGCTGACCGAGAAGATCGTCGCCGACTGGCGGGCGACAATTGTCTTGAGCGGGTGCGTGCAGGTCGACGCCGGAACGCGCATGTGGTTATGCGACTTCGATCGCCGGCCAATCCACTCAGCCCCATGGGCTCGCGGCCGGAAAAGTAGGCGCACGGGGGCGCGACAGCCACGTACTCGGTTCCGACCTCTGTTGGTTAATGGTTCGACCTGCTCATGGCGAAGCAGGACGACATAGCGGGCATCATGACCGCAGAACAGGGAATGCCGTTTGCCGAGGCCAAACGCGAAGCTGCCTACGACCCGAGCTCAGGCCATGAAGCTCTACGACCGGTCGCCGAATGCTCGGGCTTCGTGCAGGTCCGCCACACTCCAAGCCCTTCCGGACGAGAAGCAAAGCTTATAGGCCGAAAAAAATCTCCTTGGACCGTCGGGTCGCGAATACCTACGATCGCACCCCAACTTCCCCTCAGGTGCCCCGGAGATACTTCTCCTTCCCTCCCATCCCCAAGCCGATGACCCCCCTCTCCCGCAGATACTTCTCTCGATGCGCTGCCGCGTGCTGTGTCTCGCCACTGGGCGGACGTTATTGGTGCGCGGAGATGCCGGAGCCCAGCAAAGCCTTGAACGCGCTCTCGATTCGTGTCTCTTCGACGCAGGCGTATCCAAGGAGCAGGCCCGGTCGACCATCCCCGAATCGGTAATAGCGCGACAGTGGCCTCGAGAGCACGCCACGCGCCTCGGCGGCACGGGCGATTGCGACGTCGTCGCTGCCATCGGGTAGTCGCATGACCAGATGCAGCCCAGCATTGCTCGCAGATGAATGCAAGTAGTCGGGGCCAAGGGATTGCTGAATGAGCCCTGCCAGGGCCGCGCGGCGGCGCCCGTACAGCACCCGCATGCGACGGATGTGTGCGGCATAGTGGCCTTGCGCGATCAACTCCGCCAACGCGAGCTGCGTGATCGCGTGGCCTTCGCGGTACAGGTCCGCGTGCGCGGTCCGGAAGTGCCCGGCCAACGCGCGTGGAAGGACCATGTAGCCGAGACGCAGGCCCGGGAACAGGGTCTTGCTGAAGGTGCCGATGTAGATCACCGGGCCGTCGTCTTCCAGGCCCTGCATCGATGGGATGGGGCGACCGGCGAAACGGAACTCGCTGTCATAGTCATCCTCGACGATCCAGGCCCCGCTCTCGCGCGCCAGCCCGATCAGCTCACGTCGGCGCGCCAGGCTCATCACGGAGCCCAGAGGGTACTGGTGCGACGGGGTCACGAAGATCAGCCGCGGGGCGACGCTGCCGCGGGGCCAGCCCGCCTGAGGGCCATCATCGTCGCCATCCATGCGCAGAGGCCGGACGCGCCAGGCGCCCATGTTCAGCACCTTGTGAAAACCCCAGTAGCCCGGCTCCTCCACCCAGACGGTGTCACGCGGATCAGCGAGCATGCGCAGTGTGAGGTCGATGGCCTGGTGCACGCCCTCGGTGATCAGCACCTGGTCGGCATCGCACCGAACCGCCCGCGCAACGCGCAAGTGCTCCGCGATGGCCGTGCGCAAGTCGACGTGACCCCCGCCGTGCGAATAGGTCAGTAGGTCGGGCGCCGGTTCGCGCCACAGGCGCCCAAGGATCCGGCCGAACAGCCGGTGCGGGAACTGCGTCACGTCTGGCACGCCTGGCATGAACGCACCCCACTGGCGCGGTGCCGCAGATGCGTCGTCCACTAGCGCCTGGGCGCGCCGGGCCAGGCGCACTGCCTCCTGCCGCCTTGTGGGCGCGCCGTCGGTGCGCACCTGGCCCACGGCCAAGTGGGCTTCGGGCGCCGTTTCGGCGACGAAGGTGCCGCTGCCCACCTGCGAGTGCACATAGCCCTCAGCGCGCAGTTGTTCGTAGGCATGCAGCACGGTATTGCGTGACAACGAGGTTTCATGCGCCAGGTCGCGCGACGATGGAAGCGCGCTCGAGGGTGCCAGGCTGCCGTCAAGGATGGCGTCGCGCAGGCATTCGTAGAGCTGGCGATTGAGCGCGGCGCCGGCCTCGGGCGCGAGCCGCTGTAGCACCAGATCGGCACAGATGGATTTCATGGCAGATTCTTAAATGGTTCCATCTAAATTTCAGAAACTGGATCTTGTTGATGGAGCCAATACCGCATTGAATCAGAACTTCCGATTCACTTCCAGCGCGCAGCCCGCGCCCTCCTTCGTGCCATGACGACCAACTCCGAACTTCAGACCCGCCGCCTTGCGGCCACCCCCCGCGGCGTGGGTGTGATGTGCAGCTTCTATGCCCAGCGAGCCGACAACGCGAGCCTCTGGGACGTCGAGGGACGCGAGTACATCGACTTCGCCGCCGGCATCGCAGTGCTCAACACCGGCCATCGCCACCCCAAGGTGATGGCGGCGATCGAGGCGCAGGGCAAGCTGTTCACGCACACCGCCTACCAGATCATTCCTTACGAAAGCGCAGTGTCGCTGGCTGAGCGCCTGAATGCACTGGTGCCGATCTCGGGCCCCGTAAAGACGGCCTTCTTCACTACCGGTTCTGAGGCGTTGGAGAACGCGGTGAAGATCGCGCGTGCCCACACCGGCCGCGCGGGCGTGATCGCCTTCGGCGGTGCCTTCCACGGTCGCACGATGATGGCACTGGCGATGACCGGCAAGGTCGCACCGTACAAGAGCGGCTTCGGCCCGTTCCCGGCTGACGTGTTCCACGCCCCGTTCCCGAGCGAGACGCAGGGCGTGAGCGTCGCCGATTCGCTGGCCGCGATCGAGAAATTGTTCAAGACCGACATCGACCCAAAGCGGGTGGCAGCGATCGTGATCGAGCCGGTGCAGGGAGAAGGCGGCTTCAACGCGACGCCGACTCAACTGCTGCGCGGCCTGCGCCGCATCTGCGACGAGCATGGCATCGTGCTGATCGCCGATGAAGTCCAGACCGGTTTCGCGCGCACAGGTCGAATTTTTGCGATGGAGCACCACGACGTCGAGCCAGACCTGATCACCATGGCCAAGAGCCTGGCCGGCGGTATGCCGCTGTCGGCCGTGGCCGGCCGCGCCCTCATCATGGACGCGCCGGCGCCGGGCGGCTTGGGCGGCACCTATGCTGCCAACCCGCTGGCTGTCGCCGCCTCGCATGCGGTCCTAGACGCGATCACCGACGAGCAGTTGTGTCAGCGCGCCACCGTCCTCGGTGAGAAGCTGATTCAGCGCCTGCACAAGGCACAGGTCACGAACAAGGCGTTGGCGGACGTGCGCGGGCTTGGCTCGATGGTCGCGGTCGAGCTGCGCGATCCGATCACCGGCGCGCCCGATGCGCAGGCGGTTCAGCGCGTCCAGGCCAAGGCGCTTGAGCAGGGCCTGCTGCTGCTGAGCTGCGGACTGCACGGCAACGTGATCCGTTTCCTGTATCCGCTGACCATTCCCGACGCGCTGTTCGAACGCGCACTGAGCATCCTCGACGAGGCGCTGGGAGCATGAGCGCTCATTCGCTGGGCCTGCAGCGCCCCGACCTCCTGCAGACAGCCTGCCTGATCGACGGTGCATCGGTGGCAGCCGACGATGGCACCACCCTCGCAGTCGTCGATCCGGCCACCGGCCGCTGCCTAGCCGCGGTGCCGCGCATGGGTCGCGCCGAGACCGAACGCGCGATCACTGGAGCCGCGGCCGCGCTGCCAGCCTGGCGCGCGCGCACCGCACCCGAACGTGCCCGAGTCCTACGGCGGTGGGCCGATCTGATGATGGCCCACCGGGAGGACTTGGCCCGTCTGATGACGCTGGAGCAGGGCAAGCCGCTGGCCGAGTCGCGCGGTGAGATCGCCTACGCGGCCTCCTTCCTCGAATGGTTCGCCGAGGAGGCCAAGCGCATCGACGGCGAGGTGTTGCAGCCGCAACGCCCCGGCCAGCGCATCGTGGTGCTCAAGCAGCCGATTGGCGTGTGCGCCGCGATCACGCCCTGGAATTTCCCGGCGGCCATGATCACGCGCAAGGTGGGGCCGGCCCTGGCTGCGGGTTGCACTATCGTTGTCAAGCCGGCCGAGCTGACGCCACTGAGTGCCTTCGCGCTGGGCGTGCTGGCGATCGAGGCCGGAGTGCCCCCCGGTGTGCTGCAGATCCTGACCGGCGACGCGCCCGCGATCGGCGCCGCGCTGTGCGCGAGCCCGGTGGTGCGCAAGCTCAGCTTCACCGGCTCCACCGGCGTCGGCCGGTTGCTGGCCCAGCAGTGCGCGCCGACCATCAAAAAGCTGTCGCTCGAACTCGGCGGCAATGCGCCGCTGATCGTGTTCGACGACGCCGATCCGGCGCGTGTGGTTGAGGGCATCATCGCCTCCAAGTTCCGCAACACCGGCCAGACCTGCGTGTGCGCGAATCGCATCTACGTGCAGGCCGGCATCTACGACGTGATCGCGACCAGACTGGCCGACGCGGTGGCAGCGATGCACGTGGGCAACGGCCTTGATGCTGGCGTCGTGCAGGGACCGCTGATCGACGCGCGTGCGGTCGCGAAGGTGCGTCAGCACATCGACGATGCGCTCTCGCAGGGCGCGCAGCTGCTCATCGGTGGCCGGCTGCATACGCTGGGCGGCACTTACTTCGAACCCACCGTGCTGACCGGCGTCACCCAATCGATGCGGGTCGCGCGCGAGGAGACTTTCGGTCCACTCGCACCGCTGTTCCGCTTCGAGGCAGAGGAGGAGGTGATCGCGATGGCGAACGATTCGGAGTTCGGCCTCGCGGCCTACGTGTTCACCGAGGATCGGCGCCGCGTGTGGCGCATTGGCGAGCAACTCGAGGCCGGCATGGTGGGCATCAACACCGGACTGATCTCCAATGAGGTGGCACCCTTCGGAGGCGTGAAACAGTCGGGCCTGGGGCGCGAGGGTTCGCGCCACGGCATAGAGGACTACCTGGAACTCAAATACCTCTGCCTGCAGGATTGATCTGTCTGCAAGCCTGCCGCGGTTTCCTCGGGCGGGGCCGACCCACCGGTGTCGGTCACCACAGCGCTAAAGGACCTCAAACCCTCAGTCCGCCCAAGGCTGCAACGCACATGAAGCCGCAGTCCGAATGCCGAGAGAGCTTGCGGTCCCGGGGGCAGCCACGGAGATGGACCTGGGGCTTCCGATGTCAACGCAGTTGACAAACAGTCATCTTATCGACAGTAGGTTCTCGGTAGATTCCAGCGGGGCGTCTTGTCTCTCGGACCGCACCCTACTTGATCAGCTGAGGTAGAACAACCGGAAGCTCCGATCTCATTGCTTCCAATCCTCGCTCAGCCTCCACGTTCATGCGATATTCAAAGTTCCGAAGCAACCTCTCGACAGTTTGAGTAGATGCGGTCCACCCGTTTCGGTGACGATGCGATTCAATGTGGACACCGGTCCGTTCAGAAAACTCGCCGAGTGAACTGTCAAGCAAGTCCGCGATGAATCGAGTCTTGTCAGAGCTCAAACCCCTTCTGTAGACCCACACCGCAGGCACTAACGGAACGCCTTGCCACTTTCGCCATTCGTGGCCAAGATCGTAGACATACTCGAAGCGTCTACGAGCAATCTCATGAACCGCCTGATTCTGAATAAGCAATCTCGGCGTATGCTGATCATTCTCAACAACTCCCCGCCTCCAAGTACCCAGAGATAAGCCGTACTTTCCCGTGAGCAGCGCGTGAAGGACGCGAACCGAGGTCGATGTCTCATCAGAAATCGCTATTTCTTTTCCGCCAAGCTGCTCGATCGGCCAAGGCGAAAACAGCAAGACGCTACCAGCCCTCTCGCGAATCCATAGGCCATGATTCTCAAGGCGGCACCAATCCTGCTGACGAGGGAACCAGTCGACTGTCGCCATGGGTGTGACGTCCACTTGACGCAGCAAGTCAATCACCGTACTCGAGACACAATCTACAAATGTGACTGGCCATGCGTCGTGCGCTGCATAGGGTGGAATCCACGGAATCGACTTGAAATGACCAACCCTCATCAGCGTCATATTTCGAATCTTACCGATTTTCGGCAGCGCACTCTGACATGAGAATCCAGTGTGCAACTAGTAACGCCGAACGGCTGCCCGGTGGCGCCCAGCGATCATCGCGGTGAGAGAAAGAACGAGCAATTGGAACCACTGTCCCGCCACGACTCATTTATGCCTGTGTGTAAGTCGTCTTGACCGTCGTGTAGAACTCCGCGGCATAGCGACCCTGCTCGCGCGGACCGTAGCTGGAGCCCTTGCGGCCGCCGAAGGGCACGTGGTAGTCCACGCCAGCGGTTGGCAGGTTCACCATCACCATGCCGGCCTGTACGTGGCGCTTGAAGTGCGTCGCGTGCTTCAGCGAGGTCGTAGCGATGCCGGCGGACAGCCCGAACTCGGTGTCGTTGGCCAACGCCAGCGCCTCGTCGTAGTTCTTCGCTCGCATCACGCTCACCACGGGGCCGAACACTTCCTCGTGGTTGATGCGCATCTGCGCCGTGGTCTCGGTGAACAGAGCGGGCCTCAGGTAATAGCCAGGCGCGCCGTCGGCGTTCTTGGCCATCGCCTCGCCGCCGGCCACGAGTTTGGCGCCTTCGGCCTTGGCAATACCGATGTACTTCAGGTCCTGCGCGAGCTGCTTGTCGTCGACCACAGGACCGATGTCGGTGCCCATCTTGCGCGCGTCGTCGACCCTTAGCGTCCTCATCTTCTCAGCCAATGCAGCCACGAACGTGTCGTGGATACCTTCGGTGACGATCAAGCGCGAGGAAGCCGTGCAGCGCTGGCCGGTGGAAAAGAAGCCGCTGTTCAGTGCGGCGGCAACGGCAACCTCTAGATCGGCGTCATCGAGCACGACCATTGGATTTTTTCCGCCCATCTCGAGTTGAAACTTGGCCATGCGCGCGAAGCAGGCCTCCGCGATGCGCTGCCCGGTAGCGACGGAGCCGGTGAAGCTGATGGCGTTGACTCGATGGTCCTCCAGCAGGACCTGACCCACTTCGGCGCCGCGGCCCATCACCAGGTTGAACACCCCGGCCGGCAGGCCCGCGCGATGGAGGATGTCCGCGATCGCCCAAGCGCTGCCCGGCACCAGTTCGGCCGGCTTGAGCACCACGGCGTTGCCAAAGGCGAGAGCTGGAGCGATCTTCCACGCGGGAATTGCGATCGGGAAGTTCCATGGCGTGATCAGGCCGACGACACCGATCGGCTCGCGAGTGACTTCAACGCCGACGCCGGGCCGCACCGACGGGACTGTGTCACCGCCGGCGCGCAGTGCTTCGCCCGCGAAGAACTTGAAAATATTGCCGGCGCGGACTACTTCGCCGATGGCTTCGGGCAGCGTCTTGCCTTCCTCGCGCGCGAGCAGATCGCCGAGTTTGGTCTTGCGCGCCAGGATCTCGGCGCCAGCGGCGTCCAGGATGTCGAAGCGCTGCTGCGGTGTCGAAAGGCCCCAAGCGGATTGCGCCTTGGCGGCCGCGCCGATGGCGGCTCGCGCTTGTTCTGCATCGGCCTGCGCGTACTCGCCGATCACATCGCGCGTATCAGAGGGGTTGATGTTGCGGCTATAGGCACTGGCAGCCACCCACTCGCCATTGATGAGGTTGTCGAATTTTTTCATCTTCAGCATGTTTTCATGATCGTTCCCGCCCATCGACGCGACAGATCGGCTTCTGCGTTGCGCAATGGTGGTTTGTCGCCCACGATGCGCCTGGGCGTCAGGATCGCCTTGACAGCCGGCCATGATTTCGGCCTTGATCCGCGCAAACAGCAGCGCCCCTGGGTGGGGGTGGTTGTATCCGTGGTCGTCATGGTTCTCCAGAGCCGGAAATCTTCCGGCATTGATCGGTGGTAACACTCTTGTGCGAAAGGGCGAGAAGGCAGGCGTCGGCCCGGGCACGGAGCGCCCCATCATCGGCTCGTCGGCGCCCGACGAGTCAGTCTCCGAGCAAAGCAATCTTCCCTTCATTCTGATCAGACTCGGCTAAGAGGAATCAGCGCACATCCTCGCTCTTCGGGACCGCATCGCCTCAAACGAATGCGCCGCGCGCCCGCATCGTCTGCCCGTGCCGACGCAGCACCTCGGCGTCGGGGCGCCGAAGGACTCAAGACGGCGGCAGTTGAGCCAATACATCGCTAACGGCCGAGGCCAAAGCGCGCGAGCGTCGCCTGGCCATGGGGCTGAACGGCATCACCCGCGAGGAAGTGACCCGCCAGGGCATCCATCGCTTCCGCCGAGCCGGTCACCGAGGCCATAAAAAAGCGCTTTACGGATGCGAGGGCGTGAGGCGAGAACTGGGCGATCGGACGGGCGCGGTTGAGGGCAGCCTGCAGCGCCGTCTCGCCCTGCGACGTCAGGTAATCGGCCAGGCCGAGGCGATGTGCTTCGCGCCCATCAAGCAGTTCCGAGCTCAACGCAAGACGTCGCGCCTTGTTGGCGCCCACGCGTGAGCTGAGCGCCTGCAGGCCCCACCCGGGCAGCCATCCAAGGGAAACTTCAGGCAACTGCCAACGGGTATCAGGAGCGGTGACGACGACGTCGCATGAAGCCGCCAGGACGAAGCCAGCTCCCATTGCGAAACCATCCACCGCAGCAAACACGGGTTTGGATGCGAGCGCGAAAGACCGGGCAAGAGCGGCGGTGCACGCGTCCTGCTGGCACATCGTTGCCACATCGGTGCCCGCGAACTCCTTCAGGTCGGCCCCGGCGCAGAATCCAGGCGGCGCTGCTGCAAGGACGATCACACGCGCATCCGGGTCACGTTCGGCCTGGGCAAACGCAGCCGCCACTGCTTCAACCAGAGCCACACCGAGGGCGTTGCGTCGCTCGGGGCGATTGAGCGTGAGCACCGCAATTCCGTGCTCACGTTGGACTAGGACCAGGTTGTCTGCCATGTCGCGCTCAGTGGGACTTGGTTGCGGACGGCGCAGACTTCCGATGGAACTCGCCAGCCAGCTGCATCCGCTCTGGGCGGAAGAGGCGGGCATCCATCAGCTTCAGGTTCGGCGAGACGCGCACAGGGAACGCCAGTTGATCCAGCACGTCGCGCTCCATGGAGATCCCGGGCGCAACTTCGATCAGCTCGACACCCTCATCCGTCAAGGCGAATACGGCGCGATCGGTGACGAACATCACCTCCTGGCCGCGTTCGCGCGCATATTTGCCATTGAAGGTGATTTGCTGCACCTGCTGCACCCACTTGCCCACCTTGCCTTCGCGCTCGAGCACCAGGCTGCCCTTGCCGTCCGGACCGATCTGCAGGCCTCCCGTGGTCATCGTTCCCGAAAACACGACCTTGCGCGCGCCCTGGCTGATATTGATGAAGCCGCCGGGTCCGATGATGGTCTTCCCGAACCGGCTGACGTTGACGTTGCCATGCTGATCGACTTCCGCGGAGGACAGGAAGGCGATGTCCAGAATGCCGCCGTCATACATGTCGAACTGGTCCGGCTGCTGGGCCAGCATGTCGTAATTGATGCCGGCGCCGGCGTCCTTGCCCACAGCGGGCAGGCCGCCGATGATTCCCTGCTCGTTGGTGAGCGTTACATCGCGGTAGAAACCTTCTTCAGCTGCGACCGTGGCAACACCGTTGGATACGCCGATGCCGAGATTGACCACGGCGCCAGGGAACAGCTCCATGGCCGCACGGCGCGCGATCACCTTTCGGATGTCGAACGGGATCGAAGGAATCTCGCTTTCCGGAACGCGCAGCTTGCCGGCATACGCAGGGTTGTACGCGGTCTGATACGTTTGCCTTTGGTCCGGCGCGACCACGATGTAGTCGACCAGCGTACCGGGGACCTTCACCTCGCGCGGGTTGATGCTGCCCGCCGCCGCCAGACGCTGAACCTGAGCGATGACGATGCCGCCGCGCAGACGCGACGCCGCTGCGATCGCGAGGGTCTCGCCGAGGAAGGCTTCGTCCTCCATGGAGATGTTTCCGCGCTCGTCGGCCACGGTGCCGCGGATCACCGCAACGTCAATCGGGAACGAGCGGTAGAAGAGAAATTCCTCGCCCTCGATCTCCAGGAGCTTGACGAGATCCTCCTTGCTGCGCGGACTCTGGCGGCCGCCGGCCTGCCGCGGATCGACGAACGTGTGTAGCCCCGTCTTGGTGACAAGGCCCGGTCGGCCGCCGGCCATTTCACGACAGAGCTGCGCCAGCGCTCCCTGGGGCATCGTATAGGCTTCAATCTCGTCTGCGACGGCCAACTCGCCCAGCATGGGGCAGTTGTTCAGGCCGCTGGCCACGATGCGGCGGACGAGTTTCGGATCGGCGAGCTTGTTGAATCCGGTCGACTCCCAGTCGCCGATAGAGACCGTGCCGACGACCTTTAGCTGCTGCGGCGAGCCCGTTTCGTCAAAGCGATCGCGCAAGGCGTCGATGAACGCCTCGGGCACCCCGTGACCCCCACCCGATCCGGCGATGTACACGCAATCCTGGTCCTGAACGAGGCGTGCGGCCTCGGCCTTGTTGATGACGCGCGCCGCTTGGCGAACGCGTTGTGATGCTGCTTTCATTGACGTCTCCTGTGCTGTGCTGCACGTTGATGACTTGACGCGTCTTCGCGTTCGAGCCAGGTGATGGAAAATTCTTGCGTCGCTTGCGAGGCAAGCGGCTGCTTCGGCGTCGAACCCTTTAGATCCGGCCTGGAGGCACCAGTCCCGTGAGAACCGAAAGGGATTCGAAAAGAAAGTAGCTGGCGAAGATCAGCTCTACGTTCTGCGCTGCGTCGATGTCCCGCACGACCGCTTTCCGGGTGAAGCAACCGCCCGTGAGCATTCCAGGGTCGCGCCGGTCTTCGGGCGCCGTTGGGGTGAGATAGCTGCGAACGAGTTCCGTCACAGTGCGCTCAGCGAAGTCGCGGTACTTGGCTCCTTTCCCCGGGCCGAGCGCAGCGGCGAGGCGCAAGGCGGAGGCCGCGGCGATCGCCGTGGCCCCAGTGTCCCGGCTGGTGTTCGGGATGGCTGGATCGTCAAAGTCCCAGAAGGAGACGAGGTCCGCCGGAACATGATCGATCCACCAGTCCAGCACGCGCACGGCGTAGTCGCGCCAAAGAGGCTCGTGCGGGCGCACCATGGCGGCGTGTGCTGTGTAGAGCATGGCCCATCCCTGCGCCCGCCCCCAGGTGCTCGTGTCGCTGTATCCCTTGTGCGTGTGCGTTCGCAGTACATCGCCGGTGATCGGATCCAGAGTTGATGACTGGATGACCGAGTTGTCCGGTCGCACGTGAATTTCGAGAACACGACGCATGTGTGCGTCGGAAATCTCCTCCATGCGAGGGTCATCCAACTGGTCTGCGGCCCAGTAAAGGAGGCCCGTGGCCTGGAGCGAGTCGATGCTGCTTTCGGCGGTGCCTACGGCGTTGGCCTCTTCCGCTTCGTTGCCGAGCGGAATCAATCCGAGGCGGGGATCGAACATCTCCTTCAACGACCTCGCCGCCGTGAGCGCGGCGTCGCGCGCAGCGGCATCGCCAAAGAGAATGCTTCCGAGAGCCGCGCCATGATAGAAGCCGAAACCCTTGAAGGCCGTTCTGCGCTGCGCGCGTGGCAGCATCTTGCTCAACGCTGCGTGCACATCCGCAATCGGGAACCGCTGCGGGTTGGCCAAATGCGCGAGCCAGAGTTCGCCGACAAAAGCGCCGCCCGTCCAGTCGCCATCCGGCGTGAACGTCCATTTGCCGTCTTCGGACCTGGCCCAGTGCGGCAGGCCGTTTGTTGCGGCATCTCGCGTCTGCGCGATCCGCTCCAGCATGCGCTCCCGGGCGGAAAGAAATTCGTTTATTGACATGTCTTACTCCTGATATAGGTGAATTGCAGCTGCCGGGCGCGTGAGTCGGCGCGGCCTTGGGCCAATGCACTGGTACCGGACGGTTCGGCCGCCGCTGGATAGAGGAATTTGTCGATCATTTCTTTTCGGGTGGGGGGTAGAGCCGGGAGAACCGGGGATGTCACCGATTCCAGTTGTCAGTGGTCACGATGCGTGTGGACGGCGTGAATCGGTGTATGACTGTGGCCTGCTCCGAGTTGATGCAGCCTCCGGTGCAAGCGGTGATGTGCGAGGGCCAGATTGGCCCGCAAGCCGGCATGCTTGTCCTCGTCGGCTCTCGGCGCGAGCGTATCGACATAGGCGATCGTTCCCTCGATCTGAGCAAGGACCGACACGGCGTCGGCGGCTGCAAAGATGGGCTTGTCGCCAACTTCGACTTGAACCGCGCTCGTATGCGCGGCGATGTCGCCGTCTCGCCCGACCACGCTGCCGCGAAGGCGGATCGCCACCCAGCAGGATTCGGTCACCCGCAGCGGCAAGGATCCTTTGCATTCAAGATCGTCGCAGGACAGTTCAAAGGCGACCAATCCATTGCAGACCACCTCGATCTTCTTTACAGGGACGCTGACAGATTCGATCCGCCAGTCCACGGTGACGGTTCCGCCGCCCGCGGGAAGTTGAATCCGGCTTCCTGGTCTGCGCCCTTCGACAGTCATGCTGACCAGTGGACCCACGGTGATGAACGTGTCGCCATTTCGCACGGAGTCCATCCAGTTGAGAAACGTGAACTCACGTTCGCCGAGCTGCGAATAGGTGCGCACGCCACCTAGCAGGGAGGCGGCGGACATTTTGTCGGAACCTGCCACAAGCGGCAGGTGGTAACCGATGTTCAGGAAACGGTACCAGTCGGCGAGGCCGAAGGCAGTGATCTGTGCATCGCGCGGATTGAAGGTCATCATCTCCATCGCGTCGATCACGCCCAGCACAATGTCTGCCGCGCGCTCCGCCTGTGGCATGGGCGCATGGGGAAGGACGACAAGGCCCCCCTGTCGACGGCAGCGCTCGGCCCACTCTGACATGGTGGTTTCGAGGGGATCGCCGATGGCGGATTCGTCAGGACCGCCCGTACACAACGGGTGGATCATCTCGCCGTCGTATCCGAGCAAAGACAAATGCCCGAGAACCTGCATCCGGTTTTCCGTGCCTACGCGGACGAGGAATTCGCCGTCGCCGCCGAAGTCCTTGGCGCCAAGGGTCGTCCGGCCGTCGAACTCACTGACGTTCGTGAAGAGCTCGCCCCATTGCGAGGCAAGCAGGTTCACGACGTTCACGTCCTCCGCCTTGCCCTCCAAAAGCGCCAATTGGGGGTTCAGAAAGTGGACGTGGGTGTCGGAGCTGACCCAACCCTGCTCGCGCCAACGAATCACCTTTTCAAGCTCAAAGGTCAGGCTCTCCGTATTCGCATCGATGTGCACCACGCGCCTGATCGGCCGGACCTCGAAGCCTCTTCTGATCTCGACAAAGACCAGGCCCAGTGGAAGGTCGACGATGCAGGTGCCGTCCACGTAGGCGTACTGGTTCAGGCCGTTCGCGAAGTCTCCAAAGAGATCCTCGAAGAAGCCGGTGTTGACCTTGCGGTGATGGCCCCGTGGAGCGAGATACTCCCCTGCAGGCCCGTGGCAGTGCAGGCGCGCGGCAACGCCTTGCCCAGTTTCCTTCTCCAGGATCCTGAACTTGACCGGCCGTGTGGTCGGCGCGATGCTCATCGCCGGTGGCGGTTCATCGGCGGCCTTGTCGGCAGCGAGCGCGCGAAGATCGTGCATGTGCAAGCTGCCGTCCCTCCCGCGAAGGTAAAGCTTAGCGTCCGGATGGGCCGCGTACTCGACGAGCACTTCCGACCTCGAGCGCACCGGTTGCACGTCGTTTGCATCGCCGAGCCACTCATCTTGCGAGTACTCGAGGACAGCACGTGCGGAAATGACGGTGCCTAGATCCATTCCGATCTGGTCTCCGCGGTCATCGACATCGAGTTCCCCGAGTCGATTGAGCTCCACTCCAGGGGGCAGCCGCAATCGCAACTTTCGGCGCACCTGGAGGCGCAGAGGGTGTTCCGCAAGCCGTGTTGTGCTCACTGCGTAAACGAGGGCGGCCTCCTCCTCTGCGCGCAACTGGATGCCCGTGATCTCTTTGCTTGGATGCGGATTGGGAAGGGCGTACAGCCAAAGGTTTTCGCCCCCAGGGCGCAGCCGGCCCGAAGCCGCGCGGCACTCCGCGAAGCCGAAGCTCATTGTCGGTGCTCGATCCAATGCAAGGTCTTCGCCATGGGTCGAGTTGACGTGCGGCCCCAGAGCCGGGACAGCTTCAAAGGGGCTGGCACTCCAGGCTATGTGCCGCTGCTGGATCGCGAGCCGGCGCAAAACGGGTACTTGAGCCTCGCTGCCATCTGCATACCGAAGCGAGTAGGTTGCGACCGGTGTGCCCAGCTCGTTGCCGTCAACGGGGTGCGTCGGCGGACCGAAGCCACCGAAACCGCGCGGCATGACGCGTGCGTGGTCCGTCACCACATGCAGAAATACGACGTAGGTGGCCTTCGCAGGAGCCAGAGGAATGCTCAAAGGCGCTTCGCCGGGACGCAGAGCGAGAACATCCGAGCCCGTGGCACCCCCAAGGAGAAACGGAATGCCGCGAAATGTCTGAAGGCCCTGGAGTTGCGTGATCCATTCGGCGACGCCGGCCTTTCTGCCCAGTCCGCCTTGAAGCTCGTCCCGTCTTGCGTTGAAATGCGGCCGCAAATCGATGGGTGTGAAATGCGACGAAGGGGGTGTTTTCACTTGAATACTCCGTGCGAAGCTCGCAGGCCGTGAGAGGCGCAGCCTCTCAAACCATGCCCTCTAGTTGCCGACGTAGACGTGGCCCCGCTTCTTGGCGATGTGATAGACCACCACGCTGAGCAGCGCGACAAATGAACCGTACACAGGGAACAGCCACGGCAAGTTCGCGTGCTGGAGCCAGATCAGCAGATAGGGCGAGGTTCCACCGAATATGGTGACGCCCAGCGCGTATCCGATCGCTACTCCGGTTGTCCGAACTGCGCGCGGCATCAGGGTGGTTGCAATGAAGTTGTACAGCGCCATGTTGAAGCCGACGATGGCGCCACCAAAGACCATGACGAAGAAGAACGTCGAGATGCTCTTCTCGGAATAGAGCAAGGTCAGAAAAAAGCACGGGATCAGCAACAGTCGCAGCAGCGTGAACGCGCGCGAGGGCCGGACCTTGTCGGCGAACGCACCGATGAAAGGCGAAGCGATGATCCAGATCACGATCATCAGAGACGTGATGCCGTACACCCAGGTGCTGTTCTCCTTGAAAACTCCGTTGGCCATGTTCGGGAGCCCGCCGTTCCACGCATAGTTCGCAATCTGCACCGAGCCGATCACGAGGATGACCGCCAGCAGCGACAGCCGCACGCTCCAGAGCTTTCGCCAGACATCACCGGTTGTCTCCTGGATGCGGGACAAGTCGTCCTGTCGATGCACCGCGCGCTCGATCAAGGTCTCTGGCAGAGTGCTGCGCAAGTAGATGACGAGCAGACCCAAGGCGCCCCCGACCGCGAAGGGCAACCTCCAGGCCCACTCGCGCATGGCGTCTGCGCCCATGGACGCGCTCACGAGAAAGGCCACCATGCTTGCGCAGAAGGTGCCGAGTTGGATGAAGGTACCGCCGATCAGTCCCAGGTAGCGGCCTTCCTTGCCCGGCGGTGCAAGCTCGATCGCGATCGCATTCGCGACACCGGCCTCCGCCCCCGTTGCGAGGCCTTGCAGCAGTCGAATGACCAGCAGGACGACGGCAGCCGCCACCCCCCAGTCCTTGTATCCAGGCAAGACTGAAATAAGCAAGGAAGACAAGGCCATGACGGTGACTGAAATCATCATGACGGTCTTGTGGCTGATGCGATCAGCGATCGGGCCCAGGATGGCGGCTCCGACCGGACGCGCGACGAAGCCCGCGCCAAACACCGCCAGTGCAGCAAGCAATGATGTCGTCGGATCTGTGGAGGGAAAGAAGTGCGGGGATAGAAACGCCGCCATGATTCCGTACACGTTCCAGTCGTACCACTCCAGGGCGACGCCGCCGCCGAGGCCTGCGGTCATCTTCCTGGAGGTCACATGTTTTTCGCCTTCCTGACGGATGGCGATGGGTGGTGCAACGCTACTCATTTGTCTCCTTCTACTCGGTTGATGAAATCGATTACAAAATGGGGTGAAAGGCCGGATCCAATCGATGGCTTACCGTGCCCAGCGCAGCACCAGTGGATCGAGTGGGCGTGCAACCTCGAGGAGGCCAGCACGGATGGCAGGAGGCACAGGCGCGAAGGGATGCCTGACATGGTCGGAGCGGATCACACCGCCCTCCTTCATCAGGATCTTGCAAGTCGCGGGACCGCACTGCCGGTTTTCGTAGTTGATCAGTGGCAGCCACTTCTGATAGAGGCCTGCGGCCAAGTCGGTGCTTCCCTTGGCGTAGGCATCGAAGATTGAGCGGATGCCGTCCGGATAACCGCCGCCGCTCATGGCACCTGTCGCGCCCGCTTGGAGATCAGGCAGCAAGGTGATGCCTTCCTCGCCGTCCCAGGGACCTTCGACGGCGTCGCCCCCGAGTTGAATGAGCTTGCGCAGCTTCGCGGCGGCCTGCGCCGTCTCGATCTTGAAGTAGGAAACGTTGTCGATCTCACGGGCCATCGACGCGAGGAATTCGGCCGACATCGCCGTTCCTGAGATCGGTGCGTCCTGCACCATGATCGGAATGTCGATCTGGTCCGAGATGGACTGGTAGAACTCACGGATCCGCTCCTGCTCGACGCGAATGGTCGCGCCGTGATATGGGGGGAGAACCATGACCATCGCAGCGCCCTGCGCTTGCGCCTCTCGGCTGCGCGCGGCACAGGCCTGCGTCGAGAAGTGCGTAGTGGTGACGATCACCGGAACGCGACCTGCGACGTGTTCGAGCACCGTGCGCTGAATCACTTCACGTTCTGAGTCGGTGAGCGAAAACTGTTCCGAGAAATTCGCCAGGATGGCGATGCCTGTCGATCCGGCGTCGATCATGAAATCGATCGCTCGCCTCTGGCCTTCGAGGTCGAGACGGCCCTCCTGGTCGAACACGGTCGGAGCGACCGGGAACACCCCTTTGTGAATCGTATGCGCCACGCGCAAGCTCCTTTGCAAGTTTGAGGATGACTGAAGTCCAACGCTTCACACTCGCGGCGCCGGCCCCGTCGAGTTGCGCACGATCAGACGAGATGGAAGCCGAGTCGAGTGCTCGATCGGCTCGCCCTGGATCAGGCGCATCAAATTGTCGACGGCCACGCGGCCGATGATGTCGGTTGCGTCGTCCACGGTGGTGAGAGGCGGATCGATCTGTGCAGCGAGCCCGAGGTCGCCGAAGCCGCTCACCGACAGCCTGTCCGGCACCGGCCAGCCCATTGCGCGCGCCTCGGCGATGGCACCGATCGCGAGTGTGTCAGTCGTGGCGATGACCGCGGTGAGTGCTGGGTCAGCGCCCATCAAGGCCCGCAGTCCCTGGCGGCCCTCGGAAAGCGCATGGCCTGCCTTGTAGATCGAGCCTGTAGGGAGGGCGATCCCGGCAGCGGCAAGCGATTGCTGGATTCCGAGAACGCGAGCCAATGACCGGTCGTTCGAGCTCTGCAAGTTCGCGATGACACCAAACGACCGATGGCCCAGGCCCAACAAGTAGTCCGTGACCTCGCGAGCAGCCTGCACGTTGTCGATGCCCACCGCGGGGACGCCGTCCTTCGCTTCGCAGATGTAGGTGGTCAGGAACGGAATCCGGCGGGCGCGGATCGACTCGTAGGTCTCGGCGCCGTGGATGTTGCCGACGAGCAGCAACCCATCCACACCGCGCTCGAGCAGCGTCTCGATTTCGTGCCGTTCACGCGCGATGTCGTACTGAGAACTCGCGATGAGCAGCGTGTACCCATATTCGGCGAGACGAATCTGCATGGACTCGACACCCTCGGCGAACACGCCGACGCTGAGTGTCGGGATCACGACCCCAATCGTGCGACTGCGCCTGGAACGCAGGGCGCGCGCTGCGCCGTCGGGGGTATAGCGCAGTGCTTCGATACTCCGGCGCACCCGCTCGCGCACCTCCGGCCGCACGAGGTCCGGTTGATTGATCACCCGGGATACCGTGGCGGTCGAGACGTTCGCCATTCGGGCGACGTCCTGGACGCTGACGCGCATCGGCACGTCCGCGGAGTCTTTTTTGCTCGTCGAATGCTGCATCTCTGGGGCCGGTTCTGGGAAGGGTTTGCTCGCTCGTTCTGGGTCAGCGTCCGCTGAAGGTCGGGGCGCGCTTTTCGATGAATGCAGCCATCCCTTCCTTTTGGTCATCCGTCGTGAAAGCGTAGCGGATGGCCCGCCGCTCGATGGCCAAGCCGGCGGAGAGCGGTGTTTCGTAGGCTGCCTGCACGCACTCCTTGGCGAGCCGGGCGGCGACCGGCGCGCGCTTGGCGATGGCCCGGGCGAGCGCCAGCGCTCGCGGCAGCACTTCAGCAGCGGGAAGCAACTCGGACGCGAGTCCTGAAGCCACTGCTTGCCGCGCGCTGATCGGCTCTCCGGTCAGGACCATCTGCATGGCCAGCGATTTGCCAACCGTGCGGCCCAGGCGCTGCGTGGCGCCATCCCCCGGAATTATCCCGATGGTGATCTCCGGCTGCGCAAGCACGCAGTCTTCCGCGACCAGCAGGATGTCGGCGAGCATGGCGAGTTCCAGTCCGCCTCCGAAGCACAGGCCTCGCACCGCCGCGATGAGCGGTTTAGGAAACTCGGCAATCGCATCCCAGGCGCCTTGCCGTTTCGGGTCGCTCAGCGCGTCGAACCCGCGCGCATTCATCTCCTTGATGTCCGCGCCAGCAGAAAAAGCACGATCGTCACCGGTCAGGACCACGCAGCGCACGTCATCATCGGATCGTGCGGCGTCCAATGCATCTGCAGCTTGGCGCAACAAGTCTGCGCTCAGCGCGTTCCTCTGGCGGGGGCGATTCAGGCGCAGCAGCAGCACCGCAGCTTCGGGGCGCTCGATGGAGACAAGAGCTTCGATGGTGTCCATGGATTGGGCCGGAATAGAGGTGGAATTCAGAATGCGAGGCGCACGACGCCACGTTCACTCAGCCCGGCGATCTCGCTGTCCGAAAGCTGCATTTCCCGCAGGACTTCGGCGGTATGCTGGCCGGCCTTGAGCGCGAGATGGCGCAACGGGGCATGTGAACCGTCGAAACGCAACGGGTGTTGGACCAGCGTCGCGGCGTCGTCACCGATCGGAACCTCGAAGAAGGTGCCGTTGTGCTGCACCTGTGGATCGGCACGCAGTTCATCGTAGTTCTGGACTCGTTGGTACCAGACACCGGCCTCATCGAGAGCGGCAGCCAACGTGGCGAACTCGAACCTCGCCAAAGCCTGCGAGACGGCGTTCGCGACGATATCCCGGTTCAGGTAAGGATCGCGTTGGGCCAGCTCTCCCACGGCATCACAGCCGATGGCGGCGGCCACCGTCTGGAGATGGCTCAGCGACAGGACGATCTGTGCCCCGTCGGCGAGGCGGTAGACACCGTAAGGCGCCGCATGGAACCAGGTGGCGAGATGTGGATCTCTCGGCATGTCCGAGGCACGGCGTTGGCCGGAGTAGTAAAGGGTCAGTGCCTCGGCCTGCAGATCAATGCCTGCATTGAAGAGGCTGGCCTCGACACGCGTACCCGCACCTGTGCGCAGGCGCCGCACGTAAGCCCCGAGGATTCCCATGGCCAGCAGGGCTGCTCCGTGCTGGTCCACGGCCGCACAGCCCACAGCCACGCTGCCGTTTCCGGTGGCGGCAATCAAACCTGAGCGCGCTTGGACCAAGAGGTCTTGGCCTGGATCGTTGCGCGCCGGGCCATCCGGGCCGAACCCGCTCGCCGACGCGTAGATGATGTCGGGCTTGACCTTCTTGATGGCCTCGAAGCCGAGGCCGAGTTTCTCCATCACGCCTGGCCGGAAGTTCTCCAGCACGACATCGAAGGACTGCACCAGCCTGAGAAGGAGCGCCAGTCCTTCGGGGTTCTTTGCGTCCACGGCAAGGCTGCGCTTGTTCCGATTGCCGCACAGGAAGAAGGCGCTGGTTTCCCCCACGAACGTATCGGCGCCAGCCCAGCGTCGCTCGAAAGCGCCCTCCAAGGGCTCCACCTTGACCACGTCAGCGCCCATGTCGGCCAAGTACTGGCCGGCAGCGGGACCCTGCAGGTAGTGGCAAAAGCTCAGGACACGCAGTCCATCGAGCGGCTTCGGGAATGCTTCGCTCATCTCAACACCTCTTGTGTGTAGTCGCTGTTGGTCAGGTATGCGTAACGGTTCCCGCCGGGAAACCCCGCAGCTCTGAAGAAGCCGATGTTCTCAAATCCAGCCATCATATGTAATCGATTACATCCTGCTATCAAAAAAACGGCACTTCATGCCTGATGCGCAACTTTCTCGCCTCTCATCCACGGAGAGTTATCTAATCGTCTTTGGTAATCGATTACATTCCATCTCATTCGGACTGTCAATTAGTGGTAAACCCGCAGGTCGGCGAAGCTGTTGTTGAGGGAAGCCATATCAACGGCTTCCCTCAACCACGCCTTTCGCACAGCTGGAACGCCGCGCTGCCCGACTTCGTCGCGCTGGCGAAGGCCTTCGGCTGGGTGCACGACGCGTCTCCGATCCGCGCGAACTGGACGATGCCCTCGCCGAATGCCTGGCCTTCGATGGCCCGTTCTTCCTTGACGTGCAGGTCGCGCCAGAGGAGAACTGCTTTCCGATGATCCCTGCGGGCGCGGGACACCACGAGGTGATGTGGCCAAGGACCGCTGGCACGAAGAAAAGGAGTCGTGACGCCGCCTACTCCAGCTTCATGCCTGCGCTCCTGATGAGGGGACCCCACTTCTCGCGTTCGCTGCGCGCGAAGCGGTCGAGGCTCTCGGGCGTTCCGCCGGCCGGCTCGTGCCCGAGATCCAGCAGACGCTGCCGCGCTTCGGGCTGCGCCAGGATCTTTGCGATCTCCGCATTGAGCTTCTGGACGATCGCCGCAGGTGTTCCACGCGGCGCATAGAGCCCGTTCCATGCGACGACCTGGAACCCCTCCAGCCCCTGGCTCGCCGCCGGCTTCGTACCCGGCAGAAGCGCCGAGTCCTGCAGCGATGTCACTGCCAGCGCCTTGAGCTTGCCGTTCGCGATGAAGGGCCGCGCCGCACTGGCCGTGTCGATGCCGACCAGCACCTGCCCGCCCATGAGATCGGTCATGGAGGTGCCGGAGCCCTTGTAAGGGACGGACCGCATCACGACGCCGCCCTGCTTCTGGATGAGTTCGAGCACGAGGCGCGACGTCGTGCTCGGCAGACCGACGTCGACGGCGTCGGGCCTTGCCTTCGCGGCCGCGAGCAGGTCCGCCATGTTCCTGTAGGGCGCGCTCGGGTTCGCAAGGATCACCAATGGGAAGGTACTCACCAGCGCCACCGGCTCGAAGTCCTTCTCCGGGTCGAAGGGCATGGTCGGATACAGGAACTGATTTAGCACATGGGTGCCGTTGGTCCCCATGAGCAGCGTGTAGCCATCGGGAGCGGCGCGCGCGACTTCGGCGGCACCGATGTTTCCGCCGGCGCCCGCACGGTTGTCGATCACCAGCGGCTGGCCCAGTGCGCGCCCCAGATGCTCGGCCAGATAGCGGGTCGCGACATCGGTCCCCTGCCCCGCCTGATAGGGAACGATGATGCGTATCGGCTTCGTGGGATAGGCCTGAGCCATGACGAACGAAGAACTCAAGAGCGCTACGAGCGCAACAAAGATGCTGACGATCCGTTTCATTGCATAGTCTCCTTTTTTGATTGTTTCCGCGATCGCCCTGGTTCAGGGCACCGCTTCCGGACAGATGTCGATGGCCCGCAGATGGTTGATCTGTCCCTGGTCGAATCCCGCTTCGTCGAGGACCTCCTGCGCGTGCTGGCCGAAGCGCGGAGGAGCCCGGCCCGGCCGGCCCGGTGTTCGCGAAAGCTGCACCGGTACGCCGATGCCCCGATAGCCGTCGGTGCTCACGCTCATGCCGCGATGCACTGCATGGGCCTGCGCGAAGGCCTCCGGCACGGTGTGCACCGGCCCGACCGGCACGCCGCTTCGCATCAGCGCACTGCACACCGACTCGCGCTTCCAGCCTTGCAGAACGACTTCGATCTGTCGCCGCAGTTCATCGCGATGCTGCAGGCGCACCGCATTGGTCGCGAAGCGCGGGTCGCCCACCAGTCCCTGCAGGTCCATGACGGCGCAGAACTTCGCGAACTGCCTGTCGTTGAGGATGCCGAGGAACACCTGTCCGTCTTTGCACTGGAACTTGTCGTAGGGCGCGATGTTCGGATGCGCGCTGCCGAGCAGGCCGGGAACCTGGTCCGAGTGCATCCAGTTCGCGCCATGCGGCACCAGGAGGCTCAATGCGGTGTCGAACAGCGTCGCCTCCACGCGCTGGCCGAGGCCTGTTCGATCGCGGTGGTGCAGCGCGAGCAGGATGCCGGTCAAGGCGGTGTAGCCGGTCAGGTGGTCGACGATCGGGATGCCCATGCGCGTCGGGCCCGAGGCGGGATCGCCGTTCACGCTCATGAGGCCGCACATGGCCTGCAGCACGGCGTCGTAGCCGGGCAGTCCGCCCAGCGGCCCGTCCGCGCCGAAGCCCGAGATCGAGCAGTAGATGAGGCCGGGAAAGCGCGGCTTCAGTTCGTCCTCGAAATCCAGCCCCCAGCGCTGCATCGTGCCCGGGATGAAGTTCTCGACGAGCACATCGGCGTCCTCCAGAAGACGCAGCAGCGCTTCACGACCTTCGGGGTGCGCGAGGTTCAGCGCCATCGCGCGCTTGCCCCGGTTGACCGCCGTGAAGTAGGCCGCGTCGCCGTCGTCATTGAAGGGCGGCCCGAGCGTGCGGGTCTCGTCGCCGGTCGGCGGTTCGATCTTGATCACGTCGGCGCCATGGTCAGAGAGCATCTGGGTGCACAGGGGCCCTGCCAGGACGCGAGACAGGTCGATGACCCGCAGCCCTGCTAGCGCACCGTGCACGTTGGCACCTCGCCTCGAAGTAATTGGCATAGCTGATCCGAGAGGACTCGCCATGGCGCGTCGGCGCAGGCCGACTGCCAGGGCGATGCCCGATTTGCCACCCGACCTGCGCCCCCGGAGGGGCCAGGCAACTCAGCCGCGCGTAGGCAGCTCGACGACACCCGAGCCGATCACCGACAGCTCGTCGTCCTGGTTGTGGGCCTCCTGCGAGATTTCCACCAGGTGGCGTCCGTTCTCGACGCACTTGCGCTTGACGAAGCCCTTGATGAACAGCATGTCGCCCTCGGGGTTGTGGCGGCGGATCTTGCAGTGCGCCTTGCGCAGGAACCCGTCGTCGCCCATCCAGTTGGTGAGATGGTGCGTGAGCCACGAGGTGCGTTCCGGGCCATAGTCGTAGGCGCCCGGCGCGCCGACCTCCAGCGCGAAGTCCTCTTCCCAGTGCACACGTTCCGGCACGTCCGGGATGCCGAAGCGGTTCGTGATGCCGACGCCGGGGTGCGCGTCGATGAGCTTCCACGCCAGCTTGTTGGCGCGAATGTAGAGGCCGCCCCAGCCCTGCGCATAGGCGATGAAGCCGGTCACCGTCATCGGGCCCTTGAACATCACCGGGAGCGCTTCGCCTTCCTTCACGTCTTCCCAGTAGCGGGGCGTGCTGCCGCGAACTTCTTCCTTGGCGTAGAGCTTGTAGGCCTCCTGAATCTCCTCGGTCGAATAGCGGCGCGGCGCGCGTTCACGCACTTCCTTGTACTTGCTGCCCTGCTCGCGGGCGTGATCGCGCTCGGTGCGGAAGCACCAGCTGTCCGCCTCGGCCACCTTGTCGCCTTCCTGGTTGAAGAAGTCGACGTGATAGATCTGCTGCACCGCGCGGCCGGCAAAGCGGGTCTGGTGCTCGATCAGGTCCTTCAGGTAGGCCTCGGTCCGGATGGTGTCGTTGCGCTTGACCGGCTTGTGCCATTCCCAGTCGGCGCCCGACCACATGGCATGCACGCCCGGCAGGCCACCTACATAGCCCGAGACGATCCGGCTCGTCGAGAACAGGAAGCTCGGCAGCGCGATGAGGCCGCCGTACTTCGTCTTCGCGGCGTAGTCCGGATCGCACCACAGCGGGTTGTCATCGCCGATACCGTGCGCGTAGTGACGGATGTTGTCGCGCGTCGCCTCGTAGCACCACGGCTCGGCCGTTGCGCCAATCTTTTGACCGATGCGCTCTCGCAGCTCGTCCAGGCCGTTGTCGGTGATCTTCGGGAAGGTTCTTTCGGTGGTGGTGGACATGCCGTCTCCTGTTGAAAAATTGGGGGATTACGAATGGACGGAAGCGACGGCGGCTTCCTGCTCGCGCAGCTTCTTCCGGTGGATCTTTCCGGCGGGCGTCTTCGGCAGCTCGGCGACGAATGCGACCTGCCGTGGGTACTCGTGCTGGCTCAGGCGGGTGCGGACCGCGTCCTGGATTTCCTCGATGAATTGCTCGCCCGCAGGGCGGTCCGAGACCACGAAGGCCTTGACGACCAGTCCGCGCAGCGCGTCGGGCACGCCGATGGCGGCAGCCTCCTTGACGTCGGGGTGCTTGAGGATCGCGTCCTCGACCTCCACCGCGCCGATGGTCCAGCCGGCCGAGATGATCACGTCGTCCGCGCGGCCGCCGTGCCAGAAGTAGCCGTCCTCGTCGACGCGGCCGAGGTCCTTGGTCGCGATCCATTCGCCGCGGCGCCAGAGCTTCAGTTCACCGGTCACGCCGGGCGCGCAGGGCTTGCCGTTGACGTCGTGCACCTGCACTCGAAGGCCGGGGATCGGCTTGCCGAGCGAGCCCGACTTGACCGGGAAATCCGCTGCGCCCGGATAGGACACGAGGCACACGCCGATCTCGGTCGTGCCGTACATGCTGCAGGCCTTGTGGCCGAAGGTCGCCTCGATGAAGGCAGCGGTCTCGCTGTCGATCGGCTCGCCGGTGAACGACACCTTGTCGAGCGCGTACTTGTACTTCGACGCCGCGCCCGAGTTGCGCATCATCCGGTAGTGCGTTGCCGCCGCCGACAGGTTGTTGAACCGGTGCGACGCCAGCGCCTGCAGCAGCCGCTCGCCATTGAACTTGCCTGCGTAAGCGCCGATCGTCACGCCCATGGCGAGCGGCGCCAGCGTGCCGTGCCAGAGGCCGTGCCCCCAGGCCGGCGACGAGGGACAGATGAAGCGGTCGCCCGGACGCACGCCGGTGCCGTACAACGCGGCGAGCATCAGCGTGACGATGGCGCGGTGCGTGTGCTTGACGGCATCCGGCAGCTCCCGCGTGGTGCCGGAGGTGTACTGGAAGATCGCGAGATCGTCCGCCCGGGTGTTGACTTCGAAGCGCGCAGAGAAGCGATCGAGCGAGCCGATGAAGGCTTCGTCGGCGACCACCACCTTCAGGTCATCGGACGCGGGCACAACCTCTGCCTTCTCGGGGTTCGTCACGAGCAGCCTGGGCTTGCAGTCCTGCACGCGCAGGCGGATGCCGTCCGGACCAAACAGCGTGAACAGCGGTACCGCGATCGCACCCAGCTTGATCGCGCCGAAGATCGCCACGTAGAAGGCCAGAGAGGGCTCGAGCATCACGGCCACGCGGTCGCCCGGGCGAATGCCCTCTGCCGCGAGCCCCGAACGACACCCAAACTCCCCCAGCTATCGACACGTAAATTCCCCCGCCGCGGCCATCGGGCCGTGACGGCGTAGGCGGCGCCAGCGCCCGCTGGCAGTCCCCTTCCG
>NZ_JBBKZU010000021.1:0-108604 GCF_037889935.1 Variovorax ureilyticus | reverse complement strand
CTGGAGACTCGCGAATGGTTCGATGCCGCTTCCGCCGGACTCTGGAAGCGCATCGGCGGCCGCGATGTCGTCGTGGCCACGCAAGCGGAGCGTGCGCCGCAGGGCGTGCTCTCGGTGCGCGAGCGCGATGGCGTTTTCGGGCGCTGGCTTCACGCGCTCGGCGCGCGGGCGGTCATCGTGCGGCCCGACCGCTACGTCTTTGGTATCGCCCGTGATGCAGCCGGCCTGCAGGCGCTCCTCGTGCAACTTGGAGACGCGCTGTTCGCGGGCTTGCCCGTCGACAACGATACGGTGCCTGCTCACGCCTGACGACCTCGTTCAAACTCAAAAGGAGACATTCATGGCTTCCCTTCCCCGCATGACGCGCAGGACCTTTGCCGCAGGCACCACGCTGGCGATGCTCAGCCCCTGGGCGCTCGCACAGGGCTACCCGACCAAGACCGTGAAGTGGGTGGTCGGCTTTCCGCCGGGCGGCGGCACCGACGTGCTCGCACGCACGGTGGCGGCACAGCTGTCGACCCAGTTCGGGCAGCAGGTGATCGTCGACAACAAGGCCGGTGCCGCCGGCATGATCGCCGCGGAGAGCGTCGCGCGCGCCGAGCCCGACGGCTACACGCTGTTGACCGCCGACATCGCGATCCTCGCGCTCAATCCCGCGATCTATCCCAAGGTCCGCTACAACCCGCTCACGGACTTCGTGCCGGTGGGCCTGATGGCGCGCTTCCCGCTGATCGTCGCGACGCATCCAGGCAGCGGCATCACCTCGCTCCAGCAACTGGTGGCCGATGCCCGCAAGGGCAAGAGCTTCAACTACGGCTCCGCCGGCGTCGGCACGCCGCACCACATGGCGATGGAGGTGCTCGCGTCTTCGGCCGGCATCACGGCGCAGCACGTGCCGTACAAGGGCGATTCGCCGGCCATGCAGGATGTCGCGGGCAAGCAGCTGCCGGTGGCGGTGATCTCGCCGTCGCTGTCGCTGCCCTTCATCAAGGATGGGCGGCTCGTTCCGCTCGCGGTGACCGGCGACCAGCGCATGGCGCAGTTGCCCGACGTGCCCACGCTGAAGGAACTCGGTTTCGCGCCGTCCGGCATCTATGCCTGGCAGGGCCTGGTGGTGCCGAAGAGCACGCCGCCCCACATCGTGTCGGCGCTGTCGGCCGAGATGCGGCAGGCGCTCGCGCTCGCCGCCGTGCGGCAGAAGCTCGCGGAGCTGGGCATGGAAGCCACGCCCAGCGATTCCGCCGAGATGGACCGCTATATTCGCGAGGAGATGCGCTTCTGGGACAAGCTGATCAAATCGCGTGGCATCACATCAACCTGACACACGTTCCGTCGTCCGCGAGGGCGCCCCTCGATCGCATGCGGATGCGGCGCACGACGATGCAGCCGCAGCGAGCCGTGACGGCGCATTGCACCGCGCCGCCGCGGTGCTCCGGCTACTGGCGACCGCCGGGCGCCGCGGCCTCGCGCTGACCGACCTGGCCAAGGCCGCGGGCCTGCCCAACAGCACGATGCATCGCCTGCTGCAGCAGCTGCAGGACGAGCGACTGGCGATGCGCATCGAATCCAGCCGCCACTACACCGTCGGCCCGCTGGCCTACGAGATCGGCCTCGCGGCGGCGCAGCAGTTCGACATCCGCGGCCTGCTTCGCCCGGCCCTCGAAGCGTTGGCCCGCGAAGCGGGCGAGACCGCCTACCTCATCATGCGAAGCGGCGACGAGGCGGTGTGCATCGACGTCGCCGAGGGCCCGACGCCGCTGCGCGTGGTCACGCTTCACATCGGCAGCCGGCGTCCGCTCGGGCTCGGCGCCGGCGGGCTCGCGATCCTCTCGGCCCTGCCGCCGGACGAGCGGAAGGGCATCCTGGAGAACGTGACCGCGAGGATCGAGCGGCACTGGGGCTTCCCGCCCGAACTGCTCGCGCAGTCGCTGGAAGAGGCCACGCGCCGTGGCCATGCGGTGATCCGCAACCGGGTGAATCCCGGCGTGACCGCGGTGGGCATGCCGTTCTTCGACAGTCTCGGCCAGGTGATCGGCGCGGTGACGGTCGCGGCGGCCAACGCGCGCATGGAGACTGCGCGCCTCGCCCAGCTCCAGCAACTGCTGGCGCGCACGAGCCGGGAATTGCGCGATGCCCTCAGCGGGCACCAGTGGCGCCGGCGCGAAGACTGAGCCGTGCCGCGCGCGCATGGCGAATGCGTCACGCGACCGGCATGACCAACCTCAGTGTGGTGGAGTCCACGATGAGGGAGCGTTGTAATTTCCTTGCGAAAAGGCGCGCTTCATTCTGAAAAGGTGTTGCGGGACGGCGCAATTCACAAGGATGCCCGTCTCTGGTCCTCGCTGAAGCCGCTCTGCACCTGGAAGGAGCCGACTTTCCGCTGCGAGAAGAGGGTGTCAAGGAAGCCCTCGCCGAGCTCAGCTGACCTGAGAGGCGATGTTCGAAGACACCGCGACCTGCTCGCAGGCGCGATTCCCATGAAACCAGGCGCCGGTCATCGGGGTAGGCGATCGGTGGCCGGCCAAGCGCTATTCGCGGATGTTCGCGAACTTCGCCAGTGCCGCGAATCGGTCCACGTCGTCGCGCGTCATTTGCGCCAGGTCCTCGTTGCCCTGGGCGGCGAGCGCGCCGTTCTCTTCCAGGCGCTTGCGCACGGCCGGGTCCTGCAGGCCCTCCTGCCAGGCCGCGCGCAGGCGCTGCACGATGTCGGGAGGCAGGTTGCGCGGCCCCTCGAGCGCGAACCAGCCCGAGAGGTCGTAGCCCTTGAGCAGCGGATGCTCACCCAGTGCGGGCACCTGCGGCAGACCGGGCCAGCGCGTGGCGGAGGTCACGCCCAGCGGCACGATGCGCCCGCCCTGCAGGAAAGGCGCGATCACCGTCGGCGACAGCCCCGCGAAGTCCACCGCGCCACCCACCAGGTCGGTCGTGAGCGTCGAGCCGCTGCGATAGGGCACGTGCACCAGCGACACGCCGGCGCGCTGCTTGACCAGCTCGCCGGCGAAATGCTGCAGAGAGCCGACGCCCGAGGTGCCGTAGCTGTACTTGCCGGGGTTGCGCTTCACCAGCGCGAAGAATTCGTCCAGGTTCTTCACGCCGGTGCGCGGGCTGGCAACGAGCAGCACGGGCGCGGTGGCCACCAGCGCAATCGGTGTGAAGTCCTTGCGCGGGTCATACTTCTGCGCGGGGTTCACGGCCAGCGTGGCAGCCAGTTCGTTGATGGTGCCGGCCAGCAGCGTGTATCCGTCCGCCGGCGCGAGAGCGACGCGCTGCGCGCCGATGGCCCCTGCCGCGCCAGCCTGGTTGTCCACGACCACCGCCTGCCGGAGACTGGCCGCCAGCACGTTGGCCACGATGCGCCCGATCACGTCCACCGAACCGCCGGGCGCATAGCCGACCACCAGCTTGACGGGCCGTGCGGGATAGGCGTCGGCAAACGCGGGTCCGGCAAGGCACGCCGCGATGGTGGCCAGGGCGTGGCGGCGCGAGAGGGGAGCGGAAAGATTCGAGTCCATGTGCTTCAGCCCTTCGGTGCCAGGAAACGCCGCGCCAAGCGGATCCAGAAGCCCGCGGCCACGGGCAGGATGGCGTCGTTGAAGTCGTAGCCGGGGTTGTGCACTTGGCAGCCGCCGGTGCCATGCGTGTCGCCTTCGCCGTTGCCCACGATCAGGTAGCTGCCGGGGCAGCGCTCCAGCATGAAGGAGAAGTCCTCGCTGCCCGTCACGGGCTGCAGCTCTTGCAGCAGCGCGCCATCGCCCAGCCAGTCGCGCACCACCTCGCGCGCGAGGCCCGTGCATTCCGCATCGTTGATGACCGCCGGGTAGCGCCAGTGGTAGTCGACCTCGGCGCGCACGCCCAGCGTGGCCGCCTGCGCCTGCACGAGCTCGGTGATGCGCTCGCGCAGCATCGCGCGGGTCTCGGGCCGGTACGCGCGCACCGTCAGGCGCAGGCTCACGGTGCCGGGAATGACGTTGGGTGCGTCGCCGCCGTGGATGGCGCCGACCGAAATGACCGCGGTGTCACGCGGGTCGACGTTGCGCGAGACGATGGTCTGGAGCGCCAGCACGATGTGCGCCGCCGCCACGATCGGATCGGCCGCCAGGTGCGGCGTCGAGCCGTGGCCGCCGCGGCCGACGACATTGATCATCACGGAGTCCGACGAGGCTGTGAACTGGCCCTCTCGGAATCCGAACTTGCCCGCCGGGAAGCCGGGCATGTTGTGCAGTGCGTAGACGGCATCGCAGGGAAACTTCTCGAACAGCCCCTCCTCCACCATGCGGCGCGCGCCGCCCAGGCCTTCCTCGGCCGGCTGGAAGATCAGGTGCAGCGTGCCGTCGAATCCGCGCTCCTGCGCCAGGCAGCGCGCAGCGGCGAGCAGGATGGCGGTATGGCCGTCGTGGCCGCAGGCGTGCATCTTCCCCGCATGGCGGCTGGCGTAAGGCAGTCCCGTCGCTTCGTGGATCGGCAATGCGTCCATGTCGGCACGGATGCCCAGCCGGCGCGTTCCCTGGCCCAACTTCAGCGTGCCGACCACGCCCGTGCCCGCCAAGCCCCGGTGCACCTCGTAGCCCCATTCGGCGAGGCGGCCGGCCACCAGATCGCTGGTCGCGAATTCCTCGTAAGCGAGTTCGGGGTGCGCGTGGATATGGCGGCGCAACTGCACCATTTCTTCCGCGATAGCGGCCGGGAGCGTCTCTGTCATGCTGTCAGTCTAGGCAGCGCACCGCCGCCGGTGCAGACAGGCGCCGCCATGCGCGGCGCGGCCCTGCCTGTCGGGCTCGCCGATAATGCCCCGATGAAGCTCCACCAGCTTCGCTATCTCATCGCCATTGCCGCCGACGGCAGCATCCGCGCCGCTGCGCGGTCGCTGGGCGTCACCCAAGCCACGGTGACGCAGGGCCTGCGCGAGCTGGAGGCCGGCTGCCAGGTCGCGCTGCTCACGCGCGGTAGTGGCGGCATTTCACTCACCGCCGCCGGGCAGGAGCTGCTGGAACACGCGCAGCGCATGATGGCGCAACTGCGTCACGCCGAGGAGGCGCTGGCGCGGCACCGCGACGCCGATTCGCCGCAGCACCTCGCGCTGGGCATCACGCCCTGGGTCGGCCAGACCCTCCTCGCGCACGTGCTGCCGCCGTTCCGGGCGGAGTTGCCACACGTGCAGCTGGAACTCTTCGACGGCCTATCACGGCTGAGCCTACCGCTGCTGCGCGATGGCAGTCTGGACCTGATGATCGGTCGCATCCCGCCGCCGGAGGCCATGGAAGGTCTGCAGGCCAGTGTCCTGTTCACCTACGACCTCACGGTGGTCGCACGCAGGGACCACCCCCGCGCGGGCGCGCGCTCCATCGCCGAACTGCTGGACCAGGACTGGATCCTGAACTTCACGCCGAGCGAGCGGGCCGCGGTGATGGACAACCTGTTCGGCCAGCACGGCCACGAGGCGCCGCGGCACCGCATCCACCTGGCGCACTCGGCGGCCCTGTCGATGACGCTGGTGCAGCAGACGGACATGCTGAGCCTGTGCCCATGGCCCCTGGTGGAAACCGAAGGGCGCCACAGCGGGCTGGTGCCGCTGCAGCTGCGCGAGCGCTTCCACCCCAGCCGCGTGGGCGTGGTGCGTCGCGCCAACGAGGCGCTGCCGCATGCCGCGTCGCGGTTCCTGGCGCATTTCACGGAGCAGACACGCGCCTGCCTGGCCTCGGGTGATCCGCGGATGAAGCGCGTATTCCGCTCGGTGGAGTTGCTGGCGGAGGAACCGGCGGGCTAGTTTGGTTAAACGTGGACATCCGCGTGACGAGATTGAGGCAATTCAATGCGCACTCCGGCGGCGCTCGACAAGGGCGCCTATCCTGCCGAAGCCGGGTCCGCGTTGACCATGGCCGAACTGGAGCACTGGCTCGCCATCGAGATCTGCGAGCCCATCGTCAGCGGTGAACTGTCGCCGCCGCCGCATCTGCGATCTGCGGCGCCCGTCCGACGTATCGGCTCACGTCCAGCAGGTCCGGTCTGTCGACGAGCAGCGGATGCTGCTTCTGAGCCCGCTTGGAGCTCAGCGCTCCGGAAGGCAAACGGTCTACTTGCGCGGGTATGAGCCCAGCACTTGCACATCGGGGTGGGTCTGCAGGAACTCGGCGAGTTTGCCCTGCCTCGAATGCCCGACAACCTCGACGAGATAACGGTGGGTGTCGAGTGTCTTCTTGCTTGGCCGTTCGTAGATTGTCAGGATCTGTAGGCCGGCCTGGGCAAAGGAATTTATCACCCCGTTCAGGGTTGCGTCAGAGGCATTGACCAAAAGTGACGTCTTGTCGTTTCCGGTGGGCGTGGGCATCGACCTGCCGAGTACCCACCAACGAGTGACGTTGTGCGGCCCCTCTTCGATACCTTCCGCCAAAGCTTGCAGGTTGTAAATGGACGCGCCAACCTTGGGTCCAAATGACGCCTTGTCCAACGTGGCACTGTCGGCCACGGCCTTGGCGGCTTCCCCACCGCTGGCTGCCTCGACTCGCTTGACGTTGGGCATCTCCCGATCGACCCATGGCTTGACCTCTTCTAGGGCTACGGGATGCGCCAACACTTCCTTGATGTCTTCCCGCTTGGCGCCGGGTCGTGCCAGCAGGCTGTAGCCCAGCATCTTTGGGTACTCGGCCACGATGGTCACGTCTGGCAAATCCAACACGGCATCCATGTAGGGGGTTACACCGACGATGGAGGTCGTTACCGGAACGCAAGCGCGCTCGACTTTGCCGCTTGAATAGCCCTTGAAAAGATCGTCACGGGAGAGCGCTACCAACTCCTTTTCACCGAACAGATCCAAACAGGCCTGGTGAGTCCAGGAGCCAGCAGGGCCGAGGTATCCGACGGGTCCGGCTAAGAGGGGCTTCAGTGGGAGCATAGAGGTTAGAAGTGCAAAGGTTAGAGTCGGGAGGCGCTTGTTCATCGTCTTCTCGCGGAGGCTGGATGGGTTGATTGATCCGTTGCGAATGCCGGCATCAAGTAAGCCGTTGCAACCAAATGGACTATGCATTGGGGTCAGACAATCCAATCAATGGCTCACCCGGGTACGCGGGCATCCGCTCGCAAAGCAGAGCTGATACGGGCGATTTTTCTCGAACCTCTTGCTGCGTTCAATCCGTTCGCGACAGGCAATTCTTGCCTCGGAACTCAACTACTCCCCTACGTCGTATCGCAGCGATTCAAGTTGCATGGACTGCAACTTGTGCCTCGATGTCAATTGAGCGGGGGTATGCTGGTCGAACCGGAAGGAACGGAAGGAACGGAAGGAACGGAAGGAACGGAAGGAACGGAAGGAACGGAAGGAACGGAAGGAACGGAAGCCTGTCGTCGCGCAAATGCCTGGGTGCGCAGAAGCGAGGGATGCACTCTCGCCCTTACTCAGAGCGATGAAGGTTTCAGGGCGCAAGCCGGTCTGGTGTTGCGATCCGATGCATGGGAAGGAACACGGTTACTTCATCCACTGGCTTCAAGACCCGTGACTTTGATCGAATCCTCGACGAAGTGCGCGAGTTCTTCGATGCCCATCGTGTTGAAGGAACGTATCCTGCCGGCTTGTATTTCAAAATGACAGGTCAGGACGTGATCGAGTGTCACGGGGTGCGCAAGCCCTCACGAACGAAGTGCTGGCAATACGATAAAGGAGCGCATGCGACCCGCGTCTCAATGGGGCCCAGAGCCTCGAGTTGGCGTTTCAGATCGCCGCCGTGTTGAAGGCTGCGCGCCGCAGCCTCTAGACGCCAGTGCGCGACGCAGAAGCCGCGTCGGGCCTTCTCTTTTTCTGCACCGAATCCGTGCAGTCCGGGGAGTGAAGACGCCCTGGCATGCACGGCAGCCGCAGCCGCGCGGGCGACAAGTGCCTTGGCGACTTAGGGTTCTCCCTGCCTGCGTGCGATCGAAGGCGCGGCGCCTCTATTCATAGCCGTCACATAACGGTCATGAGCAAAGTTGCATGCCATGCAACGCCAAGGGCGGGCTCACATTTGAGGCTCATGCAACTTTGCGCACACGGTGTTTTGCACGACGCGCAAGACTTGTTTGCCTAGTGAAAGACCCAAATCATTGAGCCTCCAAACTACTACTGCTCGAGGTACCCCATGGCCTTCGCCGCCACACTCGCCCGAATGAATCGTCGATTTGCCTGCGCCCTATTACTGTGCGCAAGCTGTGTTGGAGCTTCCTACGCTCAAAGTGCAAGCTATCGCATTGCAACTGAAGGGACGTACCCTCCGTGGAGCTTCAAAGATGCCCAAGGGAACCTTCAAGGCTGGGATGTGGACATTGCCAACGCCCTGTGCGAGAAGATGAAGGCCAAATGCGAAATCATCTCTCAGGATTGGGACGGAATCATTCCCGGCCTGGTGGCAAGGAAGTTCGACATCATCATCGCGAGCATGGCGATCACCGACCAGCGAAAGCAGAAGGTCGATTTCTCTGACAAGTACAAGGACACGATTTCCCGTTTCGTCGCGAAAAAGGGCGCTCCGGCCGACGTGTCTCCAACCGCGCTGAAGGGCAAGACCATCGGCGTGCAGCGCGGCTCTATTCAGGCCGGCTTCCTTAGCCAGAACTACAAGGACTCCGACCTCAAGTTTTACGACACGCCGCAGGCCGCGGAACTTGATCTCGTGGCCGGCCGTGTTGATTACATCTTCGGGAACATGGTGACCTACTTCGTTGGTTTCTTGAAGACGCCCGAAGCAGCGAGTTTTGCGTTCGTCGGACCCGAGATGAAAGGTGGCTTGCTGGGCGATGGAAACGGCATTGCGGTCCGAAAGGGCGACACAGCTCTGCTTGAGAAGATCAATGCCGCCTTGGCAGCGATTCGGGCTGACGGCACGTACGACCGCATCACCGCCAAGTACTTTCCCTTCAAACTGATGTGAGCCAGGGAACTCGATGAACCTCCTTCAGGGTTTTGGCGGCCAGCTTCTGCTCGGTGCCTTGGCGACAGTGCAGCTGGCAGTTGCGGCGCTGATCGTTGGGTCCCTCTTTGGCGCTATCGGCTGCTGGCTTCAACTGCGCCGGAACAAGATTCTACGAGGGATCGGGTACATGTATGCAGCGGTGGTCCGCGGCGTTCCCGACCTGTTGGTGGTTTTCGCGGTCTACTTCGGCGGATCTCTGACCTTGGCGACTATCACCGGGCGCTATGTAGAAATCAATGCGTTCGCAGCTGGCGTGTTTGCTCTGGCCTTGTCCTTTGGCGCCTATGCGGCCGAGATCGCTCGGGGCGCGCTGCTCTCCGTGGGAACCGGCCAAAGAGAGGCTGCCTGGATGCTTGGACTGTCTAAGTCACAGACCATGTGGACTGTCGTGGTCCCTCAGGCTGCCCGCACAGCGTTAGCGCCCTTTGGGAACCAGTCCATCGTGCTGCTGAAGCAGACGTCCATTGTTTCCATCGTCGGATGCGACGAGCTCATGCGCAAAGCGGCCGAAGCTTCGGGTGCGACTCGGCAGCCCTTCACGATGTACCTCGCCGCGGCATGCATCTACCTAGTGCTCACCGGCTTCGCCACATTACTGCTGGAGCGCGCTGAAGCTCGCTCCTCGCGCCACGTGAGAGTCTGAACCGTGTTCGAACTTTCCATTGTTTGGTCCGTCTTGCCTGCGCTGCTGAAGGGCGCGCTCCTGACGCTTGAGCTGACCGCCCTCGTGATCTTGCTCGGGTCGGCGTTGGCGCTGCCCCTTGCATTGATCAAGAACTCCCGGCTAGCTTGGGCGCGATCGGCGGCCAATGCGTACGTGGTCTTCTTCCGAGGTACTCCGTCGCTGGTTCAGGTTTTCCTGCTCTATTTCGGAGCAAGCCAGTTTGCCTGGATTCAATCGTCGTTTCTATGGCCGGTGTTTCGCAATCCGTTCTGGTGTGTCGTCATCGCTCTTGGCCTGAACTCCGCGGCCTACACTGGCAAGACGCTCGCGGCAGCACTAGCCGCCGTTCCACGGGGCATGAAGGAGGCAGCATTCACCTTGGGGCTTTCACGCACCAAGTCCTTCCTCACTGTCGAGTTTCCGTTGGCCGCACGAGCAGCGTTGCCGGCCTTTGGGAACGAGATCATCCTCACCTGCAAGGCGACATCCCTGGCCAGCACCGTGACGTTGCTTGACCTCACGGGCACTGCGCGCCTTCTGACGTCAGAGACCTATGCGCCGTATGAGGTGTTCTTGAGTGCGGGCTTGGTCTACCTCGCTATCAACTACGGCTTGATGCTTGTCATGCGCAGGCTGGAGTCGTCCTTCAAATACTCAAACTGAACGCAGAAAGCATTTATGAAGTTCATCACCCTTGGCCCGACTGGCAGCAACCACGAACACGTGACGCAGAACTACCTGGACTTCCATGGCATTGCCGGCAAGGCTTCCGTTGCCTTGGCTGTCGATTTTGAGGAGGGGGCGAAGGCAGTACTGAATGGCGACGCCGATTTTCTGATTCAGTGTGCCGTTCATCCGGCGACCATGGCAACAGTCGCCAAATACCTCAACGGTCTGTTTGTCGTAGATACGTTCATCTCTCCGAGCCAGGACCTTGCGGTTATTCATCGCCGGGATGCAACTCGGCCAGATACCCTCGCTGTTATGAAGCCAACCCTCGACTACACCGATGCATCTCGCTGGGCAAGGATTCAGTACGTCGACACCGTTGCTGAGGTCAGCCGCGGACTGCTGGAGGGTAAGTATCAGGCAGGTCTGGGTTTCGTTTCAATCGCGCAGAAGCACCCCGAGTTGTTGCAAATCGATGAGTTCATCGGCACTGTGGACGATGCTTGGATCGTCTATGGACGAACAAAGGTGAGCGGGGGGAAGCTGCTCGCCTGGCGAGACAGCCCGGCCGCTGCAATCTATCAAGAGATGGTGTGACATGGCATCCAACACTCATTCGATAGGGGATGCGGTCGTAACGATCAGCGGCATCTCCAAGCACTTTGGACCACTTCATGTCTTAAAGAACATCCACCTTGACGTCCACTCGCGTGAGCGCGTGGTGGTTTGCGGGCCATCGGGATCGGGGAAGTCTACGCTGGCCAGGTGCATCAGTGGCCTAGAGGAATATCAAAGCGGGCAAGTCAAGGTCAATGGCATCGAAATCTCGCCAGGAGCCAGCCATGCCGAGAGAATCCGAGCCAACGTTGGAATGGTGTTTCAGCAGTTCAACCTGTTTCCGCACCTCACAGTGATGGAGAATTGCACTCTCGCTCAAAAATGGGTGCGACGGAGGTCCAAGGAAGAAGCGAAAGACCGGGCCATGGCATATCTTGAAAAGGTTCGAATGTCGGAGAAGGCACAGTCCTACCCATCGCAACTATCGGGGGGACAGCAGCAACGGGTGGCGATAGCGCGGGCGCTGTGCCTCGATCCGTCAGTCATGTTGTTCGACGAAGCCACGTCGGCGCTGGACCCAGAAATGGTCAAAGAGGTCCTGGACACGATGATCATGCTGGCACGGGACGGCATGACCATGGTGTGCATCACTCACGAGATGGGTTTCGCCAAGGCCGTGGCGGACAAGGTCGTTTTCATGGAGGCGGGTAGCATCGTGAGTACGGAGCGCCCGGACGTCTTCTTTGGAGAACAAGGTGATGAGCGAGTAAGGCGATTCCTTAGCCAAGTGTTCTAGGCTTCGGCTCTTAAAGGTCAAAAAGCAGCAACATGGCCAAGCAGACGGCGTCCCCATTCCCCACCGGCAAGAAGGTTCGAGTGCCAAAGGCCGGCGCCAAGGTTGTCTCTGAACCAAAGCGAAGCACGACTGCTGCAAAGGTCGGCGTTCAGATTCGTGCCCAGCGAGCGGCCGTTGACATGTCAGCCGGTGCTTTGGCAACAAGAGCCGGTATTTCACGGTCGATGATGTCGAGGATAGAGCGGGGCCTGGTTTCCCCTTCCATCGAAGTGTTGGACAAGATTGCAACCGTCCTCGACGTGCCGATCTCCCGATTCTTCGCCGACCAGGTCCGCCGTCTTGACCTATCGCACGTGCCAGCGGGCAAAGGTCTGAAGATCGAACGTGTCGATGCCGTGCAGGGCTATCACTATGAGCTTCTTGGACATCTCCTGTCGGGAAATCTGTTCGTTGAGCCGTACTTGATCACGCTCTCAAAAGATGCAAAGCCCTATCCGACCTTTCAACATCCCGGGGTCAAGTTCATCTACATGCTTTCTGGGCGGGTGAAGTATCGCTATGGCAGTCGGACCATGGAGGTGAAGGCGGGCGATTCGTTGCTCTTTGACGCGCGTGCTTTGCACGGTGCGGAGGTTCTCAGGGAACGACCCATCTCTTATCTATCTTTGGTTTTCACCCTTCGAGAATAGGATGTGCAACCGTTCCTCAGGGCGAACAGACGTGGAGGCGGGATTCGGCCCGTGGAAATGCTCCGCCTACTGCGTTGTATTGCCGAATACAACAACTCGCCGTTCACTTGTTGACTTGTTGGTCTGAGCGGAGCTCTAACGGGTTTGCAGCCGTCAGGGTCTATACGCAAGCATCGTGGAGAAATAAGAGATGACTGCTACACAGCGATTGCGCCTACCCGAGAGTGATCCGACGTTCGGAGGCAACAAGGTTTTTGACCATTTCCAATACTCACCCGCCGTAACCGCGGGTGGTCTTGTCTTCATCGCCGGCCAAGTCGGCATTCGATCGGATGGCTCTATTCCAAAGCGCGCTGAGGAGCAGATTGAACTTGCATTCAAACGCCTTGGCGCAATTCTCACTCATCAGGAACTTGGGTTTGAGGACTTGGTCGAGCTCGTGAGTTACCACGTCAGAATCGACGAGCAACTTACTGCCTTCCGTGAGATCAAGGAGCGCTTTATTAACCGAGACTTCCCGACCTGGACGATCCTCGGTGTTGCATCGCTGGCGCGTCCCGATCTGCTAGGCGAGATCAAGGCGGTCGCGGCAGCGAAGTAGCTGAGAAGCGTCAATCATCTACCAGCGGGCTGGTGCCGTTGCAGTTGCGCGAGCGCTTCCACCCCGGCCGCGTGGGCGTGGTGCGTCGCGCCAACGAGGCGCTGCCGCATGCCGCGTCGCGGTTCCTGGCGCATTTCACGGAGCAGACACGCGCCTGCCTGGCCTCGGGTGATCCGCGGATGAAGCGCGTATTCCGCTCGGTGGAGTTGCTGGCGGAGGAACCGGCGGGCTAGTTTGGTTAAACGTGGACATCCGCGTGACGAGATTGAGGCAATTCAATGCGCACTCCGGCGGCGCTCGACAAGGGCGCCTATCCTGCCGAAGCCGGGTCCGCGTTGACCATGGCCGAACTGGAGCACTGGCTCGCCATCGAGATCTGCGAGCCCATCGTCAGCGGTGAACTGTCGCCGCCGCCGCATCTGCGATCTGCGGCGCCCGTCCGACGTATCGGCTCACGTCCAGCAGGTCCGGTCTGTCGACGAGCAGCGACCGGATCGCCTCGTTGTCGCTTGCAGCTTGTTGGAGCGAGCACCCTCGTTCTCTCGCGGTTCGGGTCAACCGTTGCATTTCGACGTGAGCCGTGTGCTTGCCCATGCGTTCGGCCAGCGCGAAGGTCATGGCCTCGGACATGATCATGCCCTGCGTGCGCTGGAGATTGGCGGCCATGTTCTGCGGCAGCACCACGAGTGCGTCCAGCAAGAGCCGAAGATTGAAAAGCAGGTCGCCCATCCCGACGCACATATCGCGCATCACATCCCCGTGTTGCGATGAATCGCGTTCGTAGACGACGAAAATCCATTCCAGCAGAGGCTGCACTCGCGCACTCACTTCGCGGGAACGGGATACAACGTCGATACACAAGGAGGGGTTCGACTTGTGAGGCATGGTCGATGATCCGACGGCACCGTTGGCCTCACGCACTTCATCCAGATCATCACCGCTCAGCAGGAAGATCTCCTGGGCCACGTGACCGCAGGTTCTTGCGGCAAGCGCTACGGCGCACCCGAATTCGGCGAAGCGATCACGGCTGCCTTTCCAGTCCACGATCTCGGGTTCGGCCAGGCCGAGCTCCGCCATGACCTCGCGCTCGATCACCGGGCCTTGTTCACCGAAGGCGGCGTATGTACCGACAGCACCGCTCAGGACGCCCGTCCGGTAGCGCGTCAGCCAGGCCTGGATCCGCGCGATGCTGCGGCCGTGCTCCGAGATCCAGGTAGCGACCTTCATGCCGAAGGTGAACGGCTGTGCGTGACGTCCGAGCGTGCGTGCAACCATTGGGGTCGCGCGATGCTCCGTCGCCAGCTCGGCGAGGCGGCTCTCGATGTCTCGCATCTGAGACGTCAGCTTGTTGCCAGCCTGTTGAAGCTGAAGGATCAGAACGGTATTGAACAGGTCCGCCGTGGTTGCGCCAAAGTGCAACCATTCGCGGCTTTCAGGATCTAGGCATGTCGTCCAGGCTTCGAGGATCGCCACCAGCGGGTGGCCGACCCGCGCGCGCTGGCGCGCCCATTCGTCGACGGGGAAGAAAGCCAGCTCGGCCTTTGCGCTGATGTCGCGGGCTGCCGCCTCGGGGACCAACCCGTGCCGCGACTGCACCCGAGCCAAAGCGGCTTCGAACGCCATGATGTGCTTGATGCTGGACCGCGCAGAAAAGATCTCAAGCAGGGTATCGCCAGCCGGTGTGGCTGCAGCATCGTCGGAAAGGCAGATCATGCAAAGAGCCCCGAGTTCAACGGTCGAGCTTTACAGTCGATGCGACTTGTCGATAGCGCGCATCTTCGCGTGCCAGCAGTTGAGCGAACTGTGCGGGTGAGCCGCCTTCGACACGAAAGCCGAGTTTGGCCAGCCCCTCTCGCACCTCGGGCTTCTTCAAACTCTGCGTGAGGGCAGCGTTCACTTTTTCGATCGCGGCCGAGGGTGTCTTCGAAGGTGCCATGAGGCCCAGCCAGGCATCCGTGGTGAAGCCCTTGATCTCGCGTCCTTCGTTGATGGTCGGCAGATCCTTGAAGCGATCGTCCCGATGCAGGCTCATCAAGCCGAGTGACTTCAGCTTGCCGTCCTGCACATACCCGATTGCGGAGGGCAGGGTCACCACGGCCAGGTCGATCTGCCCCCCCAGCAAGTCGGCATTCAGCGGGGCCGCTCCCTTGTACGGTACCGTGACCCAATCGACCTTTGCCTGGCTGGCCAGCATCGCCACGGCAATGTGCTGCAGTGTCCCCAGTCCCGGGATGCCCACGTTGAATGACCCCGGTTTCTTGCGCAGCACTGTGAGCAGATCGTCAATATGGTTCGCCGGAACCTTGGGATTGGCGACGAGAACGAAGGGCGTGACGCCGATTTCACCGATCGGTGCCAAATCCTGGTGCTTGTAACCAGTGCCGGGATTGACGATCGGCGCGAGGACCACTTCGTTGATCGTTCCGGCCAGGAGCGTGTAGCCGTCGGGTGTGGAACGTACGACTTTTTGCGCGGCGATGGCACCCGACGCCCCAGCAACATTGTCGACGACCACCGATTGTCCCAGCGCCTGACCGAGGTGCGTGGCAACCAATCGCGCGGCAGCATCCGTGGCGCCACCTGCCGGGAATGGCACGACGAGGCTGATCGGCTTGGCCGGAAAAGCCTGTGCGGCGGCCAATCCCGGTGCGAGTGCGACCGCACAGATCGCGGCCGCCAACCGAAGGGATCGAGAGGCGCGACGAGGCGCAAGGTGGGAAGTGAAACGCATGGTTGTCTCCGCGAGGTTGCTCTGATGCGGCCAAATTCTTGACGTCTACGAACAAGGCAGCAACATGCCAATGGTCTTAAGCTATAGGCTATTCAAATACCTTCAGAAGTCATGGTCAACTCGGTCTCTGACGCTCCAACTGCTCTGGTACGTCGCCTGCTGCACTACGCACGGCCCCGACAGTTGCAACTCGTCGTGCGCATGGCGGAACTCGGCGCCATCCAGAAAGCGGCTGAAGCTCTCGGCATGAGCCAGCCATCCGCCACCCAGGCGCTGACGCGCCTCGAAGGGCTCTTGGGCGTCACGCTTTTTGATCGGCATGCCCGCGGAGTGCGCCTGACCCGTGAGGGGACCTTGCTGATGCCGGCACTGAACCGAGCACTTGCTTCGTTCGACATGTTGGCTCGTGATGCCGCCCATGTGGGTCAGGGGGCGAGTGGATTGGTCCGGATCGCCGGGATCGCCGCAGCAAGCACGGCTGTTGTCGCGCCGGCCTTGCCTACGCTGTGTGCTTCGCATCCGGAACTCTGGATCGACTATCGCGAGATCGATGCTTCGCAGATCCCGTCGCTGTGCAGCGAAGACGGCGCAGACATCGCGTTGTGCCGGGCTTCGGTGGCCGTGCCCGATGGCTATTCGTTCGTTGGACTCAAGCAGGATAGCCTTGGCGTCTATTGCGCAAGTGACGACCCTCTCGCGGCGCGTCGGACGCTCAGTCCGCGCGCCTGCGCCAACGCGACGTGGCTCATGCCGCCGATGGAATCTCCGCCCCATCGCGCGTTTGTCGAGTTGTGCAAGCAGATGAACCTGAGTCCGAATGTTGCGCGCTTCGGTACACGGACCCTGGGCGTCAGCGTCGCGCTGGTATGTCGGCTGCGGCTCCTCTATGTCGGGCTGGAGAGCCACGTGAGTCCGTTCGTGGATGCTGGCCAATTGCGGCGACTGCCGCTGGCAGTGCCTGGCTCCGTGGACTGGATCGGCATGCTTGTGCGAGAACGGATGCGAGCTGAATCGGTTGAAGTTGTCGCTCGGCACCTTGCGACGTGGGCCGCGCGCTGATCGCCCGGGGGATATCCAAGTGCCGATCGTCGCCGCGCTGCTGGGCGGACGCAGTGCAGCGTACGCGAGGGGAACGCTGCGGCAGCGGCGGAGGGTTGCGCATCCTGGGGCTGGCCCGCGCTCACCTGCGTAAGTGCGCAAACCTGGTGTAGGTGCGTCTGGGGAAAACACCGATCATGACTTGCAATATTGGACTATGCAAGTCACTTGCATTGATGGATCATCTCCGGGCTGCTGCTTCACCTGTTCTTTCCCCACTTGAGCTAGAGGATCGTTATGAAGATTTTCCGCATGATTCGCACGAGCGTGGCCGTCGCTATAGCTGCGCTTTCCACCACTGTCTGGGCCCAGGCCAAGATCTCGGACAACGTCGTACGAATCGGCGTGCTGACCGACATGTCCGGCCAGTTCTCGCACGAGTCGGGCAAGGGCTCGGTCACTGCGGTGCAGATGGCCGTCGAGGACTTCGGGGGCAAGGTCCTTGGCGCGCCTGTCGAGGTGATCTCCGCCGATCACCTCAACAAGCCCGACGTTGCACTCGCGAAGGCGCGCGAGTGGTATGACACGCAGAAGGTCGACATGATCACCAATCTGATCAACTCGGCCATCGCATTGGGCGTCGCCAACGTGGCCAAGGACCGCAATCGCATTGCGATCGTCAACGGGTCTGGCAGTTCGAAGCTGACGAACGACTCGTGCACACCAAACAGCATCCACTACGCCTACGACACGTACGCGTTGGCCAACGGCACCGCCCGTGCGCTTCTCGACAAGGGAGACAACACGTGGTTCTTTCTGACAGCGGACTACGCGTTCGGTCAGGCGCTGGAGGCGGACACCGCGGCTATCCTGAAGGCGCGCAACGGCCGGGTCGTCGGCAACGTTCGCTACCCCGTGGAGACAAGCGACCACTCGTCGTTCCTGCTCAGAGCCCAGGACTCGAAGGCGAAGGTGGTAGCGATCGCAGGATCAGGCTCCTCGTTCGTTAACGCGGTCAAGTCGGCGCATGAGTTCGGCATCGGCGCAAAGCAAACGATCGCCGGCTTGCTGGTCTGGCTGACCGACGTTCACTCGCTGGGTCTGGAAACCGCCCAGGGCATGCTGCTGACCGACGGCTTCTACTGGGATCGCGACGAAAAAACTCGCGCGTGGTCCAAGCGCTTCTTCGAGCGCATGAAGCGCATGCCGCATATGGGCGACGCTGGCGACTACTCCTCGACCATGCACTACCTGAATGCCGTGCAGGCCGCGGGGACAGACGAGGCCGGCGCGGTCATGGCCAAGATGAAGGCGATGCCGATCAACGACTTCTTTGCAACCAACGGCCGCATTCGCGAGGACGGTCGCATGGTCCACGACATGTACGTGTACGAGGTGAAGAAGCCGTCGGAGTCGAAGTACCCGTGGGACTACTACAAGCTGCGGGCCACGATCCCCGCGGAGGAGGCTTTCCGGCCGCTGTCCGAGAGCTCTTGCCCGCTCGTGAAGAAGTAGGAAGGCAGAGCGGCCGCGTCACCTGCGGCCGCCGAGTCCTGCGACGCTACGCCGCCGCAGGATCGCGGTAGTTCATCCGATAGCGCATGTCGACGGCGCTCAAGGCCTTGAGGCACTGGTCGCACGCCACGGTCGGCACGAAGTCGTTCCCGCAGGTCGTATGGGTCAAGATCAATGGTGGCTCGCCCCCTGCAAGCCACGTGTCCCCCCAACGCAGCATTGCCAACATCGGGCCGAAGAGATCGCGACCCTTGTCGGTGAATCGATACTCGAAGCGCTCAGGACCGTCCTGGTACTTCACGCGTCGGAAGACACCCTCTGCAACCAGTCTGTTCAGGCGATCCGTCAGGATGTTGGGTGCGATGCCCAATCGAGTCTGCAGATCATCGAAGCGACGCACGCGAAAGAAGGCTTCTCGAATGATCATGAAGCTCCAACGGTCGCCGATGACCTGCAGCGCCCTTGCGACCGAGCTGGGGCGACGACGTTCCAAAGCGGTAGGGTCAGTGGATCGTCGACTGGTGCGCGTGTCCGGCACCGGGCCACTGCCGGCTCCCGGCCCGTCGCGGTAAGTGACCTCGCGAGCGAGGATCTCCTCTTTGCATGCGGAGCAAACGACCACGGCAGTACAGGGCTGACCGCAGCCCTCGTGAATCAGCTGCAGGGGCTTGACCTTGCGTCCGGCGAGCCAGCGGTCGCCGAAGGTCATCAACGCAAGCATGACCGGGTACAGGTCCAATCCCATGCGAGTGAGCTGGTATTCGTAGCGAACCGGCCGCTCGGAGTACGCCACCTGGCGAAGCAGCCCAAGTGTCGTCAGCTTGCGCAGACGATCCGTCAAGGTCGTGCGCGGCAGACCCAGCATGTCCTTGAAGCGCTCAAAGCGGCGAACGCCGAAATAGCACTCTCGCAGGATCATGAAGCTCCATCCGTCACCGATCACATCGATGGTTCTACCTACCGAGCAGTTGCGCTCGCGTGGAGCCCCATTCGCAGTCACCGTGCGTGCTGGAGGCGAGGAATGCTTCGGGGCAGCTTTGGAATGGGCGATCTGCGCGGTCGGGATGGCCATGGATAGGGTGGAAGAAGAGGTAGGCGGGTGTCGGCATGCGGCCGCCGCGTTGTTCGCAGTCTAAGCCCAGGCGTGTTTTCCCGTACCGGTCGATTTTCCTCTTGCAAATCCGGATAGTCCGTCCAATAATGCAAGTCAACAGCTTTGAGAATCCTCCGATGCAAGATTTCGACTTCAACACAGCGCGTTCCTTGAGCGTGATGAGGGGCGGCGCGACGCGCCTCGGGGAACGCGTGAGCACGATGGGCTTCAAGAGCGTGCTTGTCGTGACGGACCGAGATCTACTCGCCGCAGGCATGCTGGACAGCACCTTGAGAGGTCTCTCCGCTTGCGGCGTCGCACACCACGTCTTTTCCGACGTCGTCGCCGATCCGCCGGAGTCCGTGATCGTCGATGCTGCCGCAGCGGCGTCTGCTTGCAATGCCGAGTGCGTCATCGGCTTCGGCGGCGGCAGCTCGCTGGATGCGGCGAAGCTGGCAGCCCTGCTCGCCCGTAGCAAGGAGCCCCTCTCGCAGGTTTACGGCGTGAATCAAGCCCAAGGCCCGCGCTTACCGCTGATTCTGGTTCCGACGACTGCAGGCACGGGATCGGAGGTCACCCCCATTTCGATCGTGACCACGGGTCCTGGTGAAAAGAAGGGCGTTGTCTCGCCACTCCTGCTTCCGGATGTGGCACTGCTCGACGCAGAGCTGACCCTCGGGCTGCCGCCGCATGTCACCGCGGCCACCGGCATCGATGCAATGGTGCATGCCATCGAGGCTTACACGAGCCGGCGTCTCAAGAATCCGATCTCCGATTGTCTCGCTCGCGACGCATTGCGGCTGCTCGCAGGCAGCCTGCACCCGGCATGCCATGAGGGCAAGAACGTCAAAGCGCGAGAGGACATGCTCCTGGGTGCCTGTCTGGCGGGCATCGCTTTCGCCAACTCGCCCGTGGCCGCGGTGCACGCACTGGCGTACCCGGTGGGCGCGCGCTTCCACGTGCCCCACGGCCTGTCGAACGCGCTGGTGCTCGCGCCTGTGGTGCGCTTCAACCTGGACGCGGCGACTCAGCAGTACGCGCAGATCTGCGATGTGATCATGCCGGAGGTGTCCGGTACCGAGCGGCAGAAAGCATCGGCCCTCGCAGACTACCTGGGCAAGCTGACCGCCGAGTTGAACCTGCCGACCCGGCTGCGTGACGTCGGGATCGCGAAGGCAGACATCGCTCAACTGGCAATCGACGCCATGAAGCAGACCCGCCTGCTCGTCAACAACCCGCGTGAACTCACCGAGGCCGACGCCGTGGCCCTGTACGAGGAGGCACTATGAGCGAAAAGGCCCGACCGACGAGCCGCGACAGCTATCGTCATTTCATGCGGATTGACACACGCTGGGGCGACAACGACTCGTACGGACACGTGAACAACGTCGTGTACTACGCGTTCTTCGATACGGCTGTCAATCGCTACCTCATCGAGCGAGGTGTTCTCGACATCTCGGGCAGTCCTGCAATCGGCCTGGTCATCGAGACCCGTTGCACCTACTTCTCCTCGATCGGGTTTCCCGACACCGTTGATGTCGGCTTGAAGATCGTCCATTGCGGTAACAGCAGCGTGCGCTACGAGATTGCGCTGTTCCGCAACGATCAGCCCACGGCCTCCGCCGTCGGCGAGTTCGTCCATGTGTATGTCGAGCGCACGAGCAACCGTCCGACTCCGATCCCGGCAGACGTGCGCGGCGTCCTGCAGTCCCTCGTGGGCTGAGGACGGAATTCGTAGCTCAAGAGCAATAGGAGACAGAGAAAATGGAGATCTTGGGCGAAGCCCGCTTGGGCGCAACGCGAGAACTCGTTTGGGAGGCGCTGAACGACCCGGAGATCCTGCGCGCCAGCATCCCGGGCTGCGAATCCCTTGAGAAGGCCGAAGATGGCTCCCTGAGCGCGACCGTAGTGTCCAAGGTCGGTCCGATCAAGGCGCGCTTTGCCGGAAAGGTGACTCTTTCCAACATCGTGCCCCCGCGCAGCTACACGCTGACGGGCGAGGGCTCTGGCGGAGCGGCTGGTTTCGCGAAGGCGGACATCGGGGTGAACCTCGACGCGCTGGACGCCAATCTGACGCTGTTGCGCTACTCCGTAAAAGCCACAGTGGGCGGCAAACTCGCACAACTTGGCTCCCGGATGGTAGATGCTGCCGCACGCAAGTCCGCCGACGACTTCTTCGAGTTGTTCAGCGAGCAGGTGACATCGCGCGCAGCCACCGCCGCCCACGCGCAAACGCAGGCGGCCGTCGACCTGTCGGCTCTGGCCGGTCTGGGCCAGCTTGACGCCCCGGTGTGCGCCGCTGGACCGGCGTCGCCGCCACCGCCTGCCGCTCCTGCTCCTGCAGTGGCGCCCGCTGCCCCATCGGTCCAGGCCGCCCTCTCAAAAGCTCCAGTTGCCGCGGGGGCGACGCCTGCTTCTGCCGCGTCGACGAGCGCTGCAATGGACGTCCTGACATCCGAGATGGTCAAGGTCTGGATCTCCGATCAGATCGCCGTGGTGACGCTCAACCGGCCCGACAGCCGCAACGCGATGACATATGCGATGTGGCAGGCGATCCCCATCATCTTCGGCGCGCTGGCCCGCAACCCTGAGGTCCGCGCGATTATCTTGACCGGCGCCGGCAGCGACTTCTGTGCCGGCGCGGACATCGCCGAGTTCGAAGCAGTCCGGGGGAACGCCGCGCAGGCCACCGAGTACGAAGTGGCGGTGGATGCCTGCTGCGACGCCATCGCCAACGTGTCCAAGCCGACCATTGCCGTTCTCAACGGCTACTGCCTGGGCGGCGGTGCGCACCTGGCCATGTCCTGCGACTTCCGCTATGCCTCGACGGAGGCCGTCTTTGGCATACCTGCCGCACGTTTTTCCATCATCTACGGCGTCAAGGGAACCCGAAAGCTCCTCGCTCTGGTGGGCCTGCCCGAGGCAAAGAAGATCCTGTTCGGCGCGCAACGCTTCAACGCAGACCGAGCGCTTCAGATCGGGTTCGTCGATCACATCGCCACCGGCTCTGCAGGCACCTCCAGAGGTTGGCTCGAGCGACTCATCGGAGGCGCTAAAACCCGCGGGTCTGGCGTAGCGGATCCAATGGCCGACGCCCGTGTGTTTGCCCGGTCTCTGGCCGACAACGCGCCGCTGACGATCTCCGGTGCCAAGGCGCTGCTGAACGGCATGGCCATGGGAACAGGCACGCTCGACCTCGTGCACGCAGATGCCTTGATCGCGGCGGCGGCCGCCAGCGAGGACTACCGTGAAGGTCGGGCTGCCTTCGGCGAGAAGCGCGCGCCGCGGTTCAAGGGCCGCTGAGCGAGGGCAACATGAAGCCGGCACCGTTTGACTACTGCTGCCCCGATACGGTCGAGGAGGCGTTGAGCGTCCTCGCCGAACGCGGGTCCGACGCCAAGGTCATGGCCGGAGGCCAGAGCTTGACGCCGATGCTGAACTTCCGCGTCGTCCGGCCGGAGATCATCGTTGACATCAGCCGCCTCATCGAACTGGACTATGTCCGCGACCGCGACGACGGCGGGCTCACGGTGGGTGCGTTGACGCGTCACCGGGTGATGGAGACGTCCGCACAAGTGGCGCGCGTCTTCCCTGTGATCCCAGAGGCGATGAAATACGTGGCCCATCTGGCGATCCGTAACCGCGGCACGATCGGAGGGAGCCTCTCGCACGCAGATCCTGCGGCAGAACTGCCAATGCTCAGCAGGCTCCTGGACGCAACGATGGTTGCGCGCTCGGTGCGCCGGGAGCGATCCATAAAGTCCGAGGACTTCTTTATGGGCCCGCTGACCAGTTCGTTGGAGGAAGACGAATTGCTCGTGTGCATCGAGATGCCCGGCGTAGCCCACAACGGATGGGCCTTCGAAGAGTTTTCGCGTCGGGCCGGAGACTTTGCGCTGGCGGCCGTCGGCGTCATGTTGGACGTGACAGACCGCGAGATAGTCCATGCACGCGTTGCCATGATGGGTGTGGGCGATACGCCGTTGCGGAGACACGCGGCAGAGGAAGCGCTGATCGGCCGAGCGCTAGACGAGAAAGCGCTCGGCGATGCGATCGATGCGGCGTGCGATTCGCTCGATCCCCGTCGAGACCTTCAGGCATCGCCGGAGTTTCGCCGTCACCTTGCCCGAACCGTGATGGAGCGGGTTTTGCGCAAGGCATGGCAACGCGCAATAGGAGAAAGCTCATGAGCGACCGCGCGATCCCTTTGTACCCCGTCTGGATGGTAGTGAACGGCCAGGTCGAGGAACACAACGTTGAGCCTCGTTTGCTGCTCTCGGACTTCTTGCGCCACACGCTTGGCCTGACTGGGACCCACGTGGGCTGCGAGCACGGCATCTGCGGCGCGTGCACCGTGATGATGGACGGCGATAGCGTGCGTTCCTGCTTGACGCTCGCGGTAAGGGCGAACGGCTCGGAGATTACGACCGTTGAGGGCATGGGCAGCGTCGAGCAACTCAGCCCCATCCAGGAAGCGTTCAGGGAGTGCCATGGGCTGCAGTGTGGCTTCTGCACGCCCGGAATGCTGGCCACCTGTACCGACGCGCTCCAGAAATACCCCTTGGAATCCGATGAGGAGATCCGCGATGTCCTCTCTGGAAACCTGTGCCGCTGCACCGGATACCAGGGAATCGTCGAAGCACTGCGCGTGTGCGCAACGGCCAAGAATGCGCTTCGCGAGGCCGCAGGTACCGACGAGGATCAGGGAGAGAAGCGATGAAGATGCACATTCTCTGCGGGGGGCGACTTCGGATGCGCAAGAGCGTCTACCTCCCAGACGCTGAGCGAACCGAAACGATCGATCTCCCGGTCTCGAGCGTCCTCCTTCGCCACGCCCAGGGAAATGTGCTCTTTGACACGGGCTGTCACCCCAGCACCTTGAACGAGGCTGAGGCCCGCTGGGGAGCAATGGCGAAGGCCATGGTTCCCATCGGCGGCCCGAACGACAACGTGGTGTCGGAGCTGGCGACATTGGGGATGACCCCACAGGACATCGACGTGGTCGTGGCTTCCCATTTTCACTCCGACCACTGCGGCTGCAACGAGTTCTTCAAGCGTGCCACCCTGGTGTGCCATCGGAAGGAACTCGAGGCAGCGCAAGGTCCGGACGCGATCAGGAATGGCTACATCCCCGCAGACTGGCAGCATCCGATGCCGACCCAGCTCATCGAGGCGCAGCACGATCTCTTCGGCGACAGCCGCATGGTCCTTCTGCCGCTGCCTGGGCACACCGCCGGAGCCATCGGGGCACTCGTGTCCCTGGATCGCGACGGAACCTTCCTGTTGGCATCGGACGCTGCGGCCCTCCGGGCGAACCTCGACCGGGAGATCATTCCACGCAACACCTGGAACGCCGAGCAGGCGTCGGTGTCCCTGCGCGAGATCCAACGCATTGAGCGCTCCGGTGCCACCGTGATCTTCGGTCACGACCACCAGCAGTGGAGCGAGATGCGCAAGGGAGTGGACTCGTATGAGTGAACCCGACATCGACCATTCCCCGGACCTCGGGGCACTCCAGGAAGGCAGGCTGGTGGGCAAGCCAGTGCGGCGCGTCGAAGACGCCCGCCTGCTCGCAGGCCTGGGCCGGTATGTGGACGACAGGCCATCGGCGCATGCCTTGCACATGGCCGTCTTCCGAAGCGATCAGGCCCATGCACGCGTCGACGCCATTCGCACCGACGCAGCGCGCGCATTGCCTGGGGTACGGGGCGTCTACGTCTGGCAGGACATTGCCGGGTTGATCAAGCCCGCGCTGGCTACGTCCCGCATGAGTGGCTACCAGCCGACGCCGATCCATGCCTTGGCCAACGGCGTTGTCCATTTCGTGGGCGAGCCGGTCGTGGCGGTGCTCGCCGACAGCCGCTACATCGCCGAGGACGCGTTGGACCTCATCGAGGTCCACTACACCGAACTTCCAGTTGCCACCGATCCGGAAGTCGCGGCTCAGCCCGGTGCACCGCTACTGCACGCAACGCTGAAGAGCAACGTCCTGGTCGAGCGGGCATTTGCGCGTGGCGAGGTGGATGAGGCCTTCAACGATGCCCCCCACGTCATCAGCGGCCGCTTCCGTTTTCACCGCAAAACCTCGCTGGCCATGGAGAGCCGCTGCTACATGGCGGAGGTCGAGCGTGGCCGCGACGCCTTGACGCTCTACACCTCGAGCCAGGTGCCCGGGATCATCCGGGACGGCTTGGCGGACCTGTTGGACATGCCGGGCAACAGGCTGACCGTGATTGCCCCGGATGTCGGGGGCGGCTTCGGCGGCAAGACCTCGCTGTATCAGGAAGAAATGCTGGTCTGCGTGCTGGCCCGCAAGACGGGCAAGGCCGTCAAGTGGACCGGCGACCGCCTCGAGGACCTGATGTCCACGAGCCAGGCCTTCGACGAGCGCGTCAACGCCTCTCTTGCCATCAGCGAAGATGGCCTCATCCTGGGGCTGCGCGCCGAAGTGATCGGCGATGTCGGCGCGTATTCGATCTACCCCTGGACCGCGGGAATCGAGCCCGTGCAGGTCATCAGCTTTCTGCCCGGACCCTATAGGGTGCCGTGCTATCACGGGCATGTTCGAGGCGTGACGACCCCGAAGTCGCCGACCGGCCCCTACCGCGGCGTCGGACGGCCGACGTCGACCTTCGTCATGGAGCGGCTGCTCGACATGGCCGCAGTCGAATTGGGCATCGACCCGACCGAGATTCGCCGCCGAAACCTGGTGCGACCGGAGGAGTTCCCATACAAGACCGCTGTCGGCATCGTCTGGGACCGCTCCGCTTTTATTGAAGGGCTGGATGCCGCGATGGAGCGCTTTGACTACCACGCGGCGCGGCGTGCGCAGGCGCAGGCGCGGGCCGAGGGGCGATGGATCGGCATCGGCATCGCGTGCTACGCGGAGCTATCCGGCATCGGTTCGCGAATCTCAGCCTCGCCGGGCATGCCGATCAACACCGGAACTGATACATGTGTGATCCAACTCGACTCCACCGGAGCGCTGACTGCCTCCTTCGGATGCGCTTCGCACGGACAAGGCCACGAGACGACCTTGGGCCAGGTGCTCGCTGACGAGCTCGGTGCGCGCATCGAGGATCTGCGCGTGGTGACTGGCAGCAGCGCGGCCGTGCCCCACGGTACCGGAAGCTATGCGAGTCGAACAGCCGTCATCAGCAGCGGTGCCGGCATCCTCGCAGCTCGCGAACTGCGGGCGCGGATGTTGCGGGTCGCTGGTCACCTCTTGGGCACGACGCCCGAGGACCTGGACATCACCGAGGGCGTGATCAGCGCCAGGTCGAGCGGCGCCCGGATGACCTTCCCCGAACTGGCCAGAGCCTTGTATTCGCAAATGGGCCGCGTGCCCGCCGAGGTGCGTGAAGAGATGTGCGTCACGCGAGTCTACGACCCGGTGGTGGGGACGACGAGTTCCGCGACCCACATGGTCCAGGTCGAGGTGGATCCGAAGACCTATGGCGTCCACATCCAGCGTTATGTCATCGCCGAGGACTGCGGCCGCATCATCAACCCGCTCATCGTGACGGGCCAGACCCGGGGCGCAATGGCTCAAGGTGTCGGGGCGGCGTTGCTGGAGGAAGTGGTCTACGACGCAGACGGCCAGTTGCTAACCGCCAGTCTTGTGGATTACCTGGTCCCCTCGGCACCCGAGGTGCCGGACGTGGAGCTTGTCCATCTGCCCGCGGTTGCTCCCAACACCCTCGGCGGATTCCGTGGGATGGGTGAGGGAGGAACGATCGGCGCCCCTGCGGCGATCGCCAATGCCATCTCTGACGCCCTGGCGCCGTTTGGCATTGGGATCACTGAACTTCCCGCCACGCCGGAACGCCTGTTCCGGCTCATCCACGCGGGCCAACCTCATTCAACTTAAGGAAAGATTCATGAAATTAGGACTCGAAGGCAAGGTCGCGCTGATCACGGGCGGTGCGCGGGATGTTGGTCGCGAGATCGCAGTCGGCCTCGCCAATGAAGGCGCAGCCGTCGTTGTCAACTACAACGGTTCGAAGGCTGCCGCGCAAGCGGTGGTCTCCGAGATCCGTGAGCGCGGCGGCAAGGCCCTGGCCATCGGTTGCGACATTTCCAAGATGGACGCAGTCAAGGCGATGGTGGCGCAAACCGTGGCTGAATTCGGTCGCCTGAACATCTTGGTCAACAACGCTGGCCTGGTGATCCGCAAGCGCTTCGCCGATACCACCCCGGAAGAATGGCAGCGGCAGATCGACGTGTGCCTGTACGGCACGCTGAACTGCACGCACGCGGCCCTTCCGCACCTCGAAGAGAGCAAGGGAGAAGGCCGGATCATCACCATCGTCGGCGACTCCTCGCGCGTCGGCGAATCCGGGCTGGCTCTGGGTGCGGCTGCACGCGCGGCCAACGTTGCTTTGATGAAGTCGATCGCCAGGGAAACCCGCGCCGGCCTGACCGCCAACACGCTGGCACTGGGCCTCATCGAGACCGCTCACGACCCCGAGTTCATCAAGGCGAATCGCGAAAAGCTCACCAAGCTCTACCCGCTGCGCCGACTCGGCCAGCCGAAAGACGTCGCGCCCATGGCGGTGCTGCTGGCGTCCGTCGAAGGTGGCTGGATCACGGGTCAGGTCATCAGCATCAGCGGCGGGTTCAGCATGGTTTGAGACAGGTTGCCTGGCCACGTCAGTGGGCCGGGCCTGCATAGGAGACAAAAATGATTCGTACGGATTTGATTGCGCCCATCGGTGAGCTGGTTCGCAGGCACGCCAAGGATCGCCCCGACAAGGTGGCTTTCGAAGACGCCAAGGGCGCTTCGATCACTTACGGCGAGCTCGCCGCCAGGACTGCGGCCGCAGCCGGCCACTTCCAGGATCGCGGACTCGAAGCCGGAGACACGGTAGCGATCATGCTGCCCAACTCGGTGGACTGGGTCGTTTCCTGCGTGGCCATCGCGAGAGCAGGCTGCGTCAGTGTGCCCATCAGCCACGAGGCGGCTGAAAATGAAGTGCACTACCGCTTGGGAGACGCTCGCTGCAAAGCGATCGTGGTTTCTCCGAGCCAGCTCCCGCTGATCGAGCAGCTGCGGCCCAGATTGCCCCACCTGCAGCTCATCATCCTGGCAGGTAGCGACGACCCGACCGACCAGCTGTCGCTTGCGCTGCTCGTCCAGAGCGCAGCGCGATCGCAGCCTCGCGATCTCACGGACCTGCATGCGACCTCCTTCATCGTCTACACCTCCGGAACGACAGGGCGCCCAAAGGGCGTGATGCTTTCGCAGCACAGCATGCTGTGGGTCATTGCCGCGTGCTGGGCGCCGATCGCCGGGCTCAGCGCCGAGGATGTCCTGTTGGCTCCATTGCCGCTGTACCACTCCTACGCACTGAACCTGTGCGTCATCGGCGTGCTCGCGACCGGCGCTTCGGAATTCCTGCTCGAGAAGTTCTCGACTCAGGATGTGCTGGCCAGGCTGCGCACCGGCCGATACACGCTCATGCCAGGTGTTCCCACGGTGTTCCACTATTTGCTGGAGGGTGGCCGTGCCGGTTGCGAGACGGTTGCGCCTGGCATCCGCTACTTCATCTCGGCGGGGGCCATTCTCCCGGCCGCGCTCAACCGCGAATTCGAAGCGGCATTCGGCCGACCGCTCCTCGACGGCTATGGCATCACCGAGACCTCGACGATGGTCACGATGAATTCGCCCCAGGTGCCCCGGACAATGGGTTCTTGCGGGGTGCCACTGCCTGGCGTGGCTGTTCGCATCGTCGATCACCAGGGCGTCGATGTTTCGTGCGGTGAAGAAGGCCAGCTGATCGTGCGCGGACCCAACGTCATGCAGGGCTACTTGAACAAGCCCGAGGAGACGGCCTCGGCGATCCTGGGAGGGTGGTACCAGACCGGTGACCTGGCTCGAATCGATGTCAACGGCTATGTGACCATCACCGGCCGGCTCAAGGAACTGATCATCCGCGGCGGCCAAAACATTGCGCCTGCCGAAGTGGAAGAGGCAGTGCTGTCGCACCCGGATGTCCTGGACTGCGCCGCCATTGGCATCGCACATCCGTTCCTTGGCGAGGTGCCGGTCGTTTGCGTCGTAGCACGAGAAGGACATGAGATTGATGGCGAGGCCATTCGGGCGCATTGCGCTCGGCTGATCTCTCCCTACAAGGTTCCCCAGTCGGTGAACCTGGTCAGCGCCATCCCACGCACGGGCTCCGGCAAGATCCTTCGCTTCAAGCTCCGCGAAGCGATTGGACCGGTGACCTCGGCCTGATACCCGTCGCAATCACCCATTCAGCCGTAGACGGCGAGGACATCATGACAGCCCTTCAATTGAACGATCCGTCGCTGTGGCGACATCAGGCTTACATCGACGGCGCCTGGGTCGACGCCGACGACGGCGAAACCATCGTCGTCAAGAACCCCTCGGACGGCTCGGACCTGGGCACGGTGCCCCGGATGCGAGCGGAGGAAACATCCCGGGCCATCGATGCTGCGAACATCGCGGGCATCGAATGGCGCCGTCGCACGGGGAAGGAGCGCGCCGCCATCCTGCGCCGCTGGTTCGAACTCATCATGGAGAACCAGAACGATCTCGCCGCTCTGATGACCGCCGAGCAGGGCAAGCCCCTGACGGAGAGCCGCGGCGAGATCGCGTACGCCGCCTCTTTCGTCGAATGGTTCGCCGAGGAAGCCAAGCGCGTCTACGGCGACACCATTCCCGGCCATGCCCCCGACAAGCGCATCGTGGTGATCAAGCAGCCGATCGGCGTCTGCGCCGCCATCACCCCGTGGAACTTCCCGGCCGCCATGATCACCCGCAAGGCAGGCCCGGCGCTGGCCGCAGGCTGCACCATGGTGTTGAAGCCGGCGAGCCAGACGCCGTTCTCCGCGTTGGCGTTGTGCGTCCTGGCCGAGCGCGCCGGTGTGCCGAGGGGCGTCCTGTCGTGCGTGACGGGCGCAGCGGGCCAAATCGGCGCCGAGCTGACGTCCAACCCGCTCGTTCGAAAGCTCAGCTTCACGGGTTCTACGGAAGTCGGCAAGGTCCTGCTGGAGCAGTGCGCTTCTTCCGTGAAGAAGACGTCGATGGAGCTTGGTGGCAACGCGCCGTTCATCGTGTTCGACGATGCCGATCTCGATGCTGCGGTGAAAGGAGCGCTGATCTCGAAGTTCAGAAATGCCGGCCAAACATGCGTCTGCACGAATCGATTTCTGGTCCAGGATGGCGTCTACGAGGCCTTCGCTCAAAAGCTCGCAAAGGCCGCCGCGGAACTGCAGGTGGGTGACGGCGCTGCGCCGGGCACTGTCATCGGTCCGCTGATCGACACGGGCGCCATTGCCAAGGTCGAAGAGCACGTCAACGATGCCCTGCAGCGTGGTGCGCGCGTGCTGGTCGGGGGCGAGCGCCTCGGTGGCAACTTCTACGCGCCAACGGTGCTGGCAGACGCCAAGCCAGACATGCTCATCTTCAAGGAGGAGACGTTCGGCCCGGTCGCGCCGCTATTTCGATTCAAGACCGAGGCGGAAGCCATTGCGCTCGCCAACGACACCAACTTTGGGCTGGCCTCTTACTTCTACGGCCGCGACATCGCCCGGGTCTGGCGCGTGGCCGAGGCACTCGAGTTCGGCATGGTCGGCATCAACGAAGGTCTGATCTCCACTGAAGTCGCGCCCTTCGGTGGCGTCAAGGAAAGTGGTCTCGGCCGCGAGGGTTCGAAGTACGGCATCGACGACTACCTTGAAATCAAGTACCTCTGCATGGGGGGTATGTGATGGGGGTCGAACCAGGAGACGTCCTGCTCGAGACGACCGGGCTGCGCAAGGAGTTCAAAGGCTTTGTCGCTGTGGATGGGGTGTCGCTGAAGGTCCGCCGTGGCGACATCCACGCGCTGATCGGACCAAACGGCGCTGGAAAGACCACGATGTTCAACCTGCTGACGAAGTTCTTGCCCCCGTCTGCCGGAACCGTCGTCTTCAAGGGGCAGGACATCACGGGGGCCGATCCTGCGCAAACGGCGCGGATGGGCATCGTTCGTTCCTTCCAGATCTCAGCGGTCTTTCCCCACATGACCGTACTCCAGAACGTTCGAATCGCATTGCAGCGAGAGCTGAAGAATTCATTCCACTTCTGGCGTCCGCGCCGCTCGATCGACGTGCTGAACGACCGTGCTTTGGCGTTGCTTTCGGACGTCGGACTCGTCAAGTTCGCCAACGAACAGACGAGCTCTCTGTCCTACGGCCGCAAGCGTGCGCTTGAGATCGCGACAACGCTTGCGCTCGATCCCGAGCTGATGCTCCTGGATGAACCCACGCAGGGCATGGGCCATGAGGACGTCGGCATGGTCATCGACCTGATCAAACGAGTCTCGGCCAACCGGACCATCCTCATGGTGGAGCACAACATGAACGTAGTCTCCCGGATCGCAGATCAGATAACCGTGCTTCAGCGAGGCTCGATCCTGGCAGAAGGATGCTACGGCGACGTTTCGAAGGATCCGCGCGTCGTCGAAGCCTACATGGGGACTGCGGTCCACTGATCGGGAGATGGCGATGAACAAACGTTCCCCCATGCTGCGCGTGTGCGGGCTGAACGCCTGGTACGGAGAATCCCACATCCTTCACGGCATCGATTTCGAGGTCGGCGAGGGGGAAGTGGTTACCCTTCTAGGCCGCAACGGAGCGGGTCGAACCACCACGCTTCGAGCGATTCTCGGTATGACCGACCGTCGCACCGGCGAAGTCGAGATTCGCGGGCAGGACGTCATGGGACTGCCTGATCACCGAATCGCGCACCTGGGCGTAGGTTATTGTCCGGAGGAGCGAGGGATCTTCGCTGGCCTGAGCACCGAGGAAAACCTCAAGCTGCTTCCCCTGGTAGACCAGAACGGCATGTCGATCGACGAGATCTACGACATGTTCCCGAACTTGAAGCTGCGCGCGAAAAGCCCCGGCACACGTCTCTCAGGCGGCGAACAGCAGATGCTCGCAATGGCGCGGATCCTTCGCACCGGCGCAAAGTTGCTCTTGCTCGATGAGATCACGGAAGGTCTGGCTCCCGTCATCGTCCAGAAGCTGGGCGAGGTGATCCTCGATCTGCGCAGCAAGGGGTACACGATCGTGCTTGTCGAGCAGAACTTCAGATTTGCTGCGCCGCTTGCGGATCGGCACTACGTCATCGAGCGAGGTCGGGTCGTCGAGACGATTCAAAGCGACGAACTCGCCAGCAAACAAGCACTTCTCGACGAGCTTCTGGCCGTCTGAGACCGAGACTACAAACTTCGAGACAAAGAGGCACGCACGATGGATGCATTGCTCAACATGAGCCCACAGGCGCTGTTCGCTCAGCTTCTGATCGGGCTGATCAACGGTTCGTTCTACGCGGTACTGAGCCTGGGTCTGGCGATCATCTTTGGATTGCTGAACGTCATCAACTTCGCACACGGGGCGCTCTACATGCTCGGAGCCTTCGTCGCCTGGATTGGCATGACGCAGCTGGGCCCGTGGATCGGACAACCCGACCTCGTTGTGAACTACTGGCTCGCGCTTGGGCTCGCGCCGCTCGTCGTCGCGGTCTTCAGTGTAGTGATCGAGCGAACGATGCTGCGACGCCTGTACCGGCTCGATCACCTGTACGGGCTCCTGTTCACCTTTGGGCTCGCGCTCGTACTGGAGGGGCTGTTCACGCACTGGTACGGTGCAGCCGGTCAGTCTTACGCGGTCCCGCCGGCACTGTCCGGTCCCGTGCGACTTGAACAGCTCCAGATCGTGCTGCCGAAATACCGCTTGTGGGTAGTAGCAGCCTCCGCTGCGATCTGCCTTGCCACCTGGTGGGCCATCGAGAAGACGAAATTGGGCGCATACATGCGCGCAGGCACAGAGAACCCCAAGTTGCTCAAGGCCTTTGGCGTCAACGTTCCGTTGCTCATCACGCTGACATACGGCTATGGCGTGTTCCTGGCAGGGTTTGCCGGCGTCTTGGCCGCACCCGTGTTCCAGGTCAGTCCGCTCATGGGATCGAACCTCATCATCATCGTCTTCGCGGTCGTCGTCATCGGTGGCATGGGCTCGATCGGCGGCGCAATCCTGACGGGGTTGGCGCTTGGCCTCATTGAAGGCCTTAGCAAGGTCATCTACCCGCAGGCCTCCGCAATCACGATTTTCATCATCATGGCCATCGTGCTGATGGCCAAGCCGGCAGGACTGTTCGGCAAGACAGCTTGAGAGGCGCAGTATGAAGACCCCAACTCTGACGGCGGCCCGATCGATCAACGTCCCAAGGACGGACAACCAAGCAATGCTGCGCAGAGGCAATGCGTGGTGGCTGTGTCTTTTGCTACTTGCGCTGGCCGCTCCTTTCCAGAGCGTCGTCTATCCGGTCTTTATCATGAAGATCCTGTGCTACGCCTTGTTTGCCTGCGCCTTCAATCTACTGCTCGGCTACGCAGGCCTTCTCTCGTTCGGACACGCAGCGTTCTTCGGCGGCGCCTCCTATGCGACTGCCTACCTCTGCACGAGCCTAGGTGTTGGACCATTGACCGGAATTGCCGCCGGTGCACTGGTCGGCGTGGTGCTCGGCACTGTAGTGGGAGCGATAGCGATACGTCGCTCGGGCATCTACTTCGCGATGGTCACGCTCGCCTTGGCGCAGCTGATCTACTTCGTCGCGCTGCAGGCGCCCTTCACCGGCGGCGAAGACGGCATCCAGAACGTCCCCCGTGGCCATTTGCTCGGCCTCATCGACCTGAGCAACGACACAGCGATGTACTACGTAGTCCTGGTCATCTTCTGTGCTGGGTCTGCCCTGATTCATCGGGTCGTTCATTCACCATTTGGCGAAATTCTCACCGCCATCAGGGACAACGAAGCAAGAGCCATATCGCTAGGGTATCGAGTGAATCACTACAAGCTGGTTGCGTTCGTGCTCTCTTCGGGCCTGGCCGGTCTTGCGGGTTCCACAAAGGCCCTGGTTTTCCAGGTTTCGACCTTGGCGGATGTACATTGGCACGCCTCCGGAGAGGTCGTGCTCATGGCGCTGCTCGGCGGGGTGGGAACGCTGCTGGGCCCGGTCGTGGGTGCCGGCATCGTCGTGACCTTGCAGAACTATTTGTCCGATGCCGGATCGTGGAGCACCGTGATCATCGGTTTGGTGTTCATGGCCTGCGTCTTGGCGTTCCGTCGCGGGATTGTGGGGGAATTCAAGGCCTACCTCGAGCAGCGGCGTCGTCGCTGAAGCGATGACGACATGCAGGCGCTGGAACGCTACGATAGTGGGACTTGCCGAACATCCCCGGGGAAAGCTATGAGCATCTATCCGCACGCGGAGTCACCTTGGCCCCAGTTTGAGCATTCGGCTCTTCCGGGATATGCATGCATTGGATGGGTTTGCCCCGGCGACTTCGAATCGTTGATCAAGTCCATTCGCGTGACCGGACTTGAAGAGGAAGAGATCGACGCGCTTGTTCGTGCGGCAAGGGCCGACACGCGCGATGAAAGCCTCGGCGACGGACACGCGATCGCGCAATGGTTCTCCGGGATGCGTGTGAAATGCTCGCATGGACTTTGTGGTGTCACAACCCAGACGCTCATATGGGTGGTGCAACCCATGCTTCACAGGTACACGCCGGCACTTTCGTTGGACACCGAAGGCCGAAGAGCAGGATCTGGCTGCGAGTCCGGATGATGGTCCGTTCCCTGAGGCGGACTGGCGGCTTGGATGGAGATGCGGTTGCACCACCAGCTCTTGAGCGAAGTATGTCAAATCGCGGGGCGTGATCAGGAAAGGGACCCGTTGCTGGGTGCATGGATAGTAAGGCCAGGGGCGACAACCGACAGGATGACCTCAGTCGCGACAGTCTGACTACCGTGCAAGTCGAGCAGTTCAAAACCGCCGTTGTATTGAACGGATCGCGTGGTGCTCGAGCGTGGGTACCAGGGTTTCAGATTTGCGCAATGCGCAACAGGTTCGTGGTACCGGGTGCGCCGAACGGCATTCCGGCCGAGATGACGATGGTCTGACCGGAGGCACCGAAGCCTTCTTTCACGGCGGTCCGAACGGCCAGATCGCTCATCTCCAGCACGTCGGCGACCTCGTGGCACAGCACGGCATGAACGCCCCATACCAGCGCCAGCCGTCGAGCGGTGGCGAGTCGCGGCGTCATGCCGATGATCGGAGCACCGGGTCGCTCGCGGGACATGCGCTGCGCCGAATAGCCCGAGCTCGTGTAGGCGACGGTGGTGGCGGCATTGAGGAGGCCTGTCACATCTCTCATGGCCAGGCCGATGGCATCGGCAGCCAGCGACAGCGGTTCGGAGCGCGATGCATCGATTGAGACGCGGTAGTTTGGATCACTCTCCGTATGCGCGATGATGCGACTCATCATTTTCACCGCCTCGACAGGGTAGCGGCCGCTCGCCGACTCCGCGGAGAGCATCACCGCGTCTGCCCCTTCATAGATCGCGGTCGCGACGTCCGATGCTTCTGCGCGTGTAGGAACCGGCGCTCCAACCATTGATTCCAGCATCTGGGTTGCCACGATCACCGGCTTTCCAGCGCGACGACAGGCACGGATGATTCGTTTCTGAATCGAAGGGACCTGTTCGGCGGGCATCTCCACGCCCAAATCTCCGCGCGCTACCATGACGGCGTCCGTCTCGGCGACGATAGCATCCAGTGACGAAATAGCCGCGGGCTTCTCCAGCTTCGCAATGATTCCTGCACGGCCCTCGACAAGATTGCGTACCTCGATCACGTCCTCGGGTCGTTGGACGAACGAGAGCGCCACCCAGTCCACGCCGAGCGAAAGGCCAAAGCTGAGGTCGGCCCGGTCTTTCTCTGTCATCGCCGAAAGGGGCAGGACCACCCCGGGCACGTTGACGCCTTTACGATCCGATAGTGTGCCGCCGTTCACCACCCGAGTGTTGGCGAAGTCCTTTCCGAAGCTCTCAACGCGCAACCGCAGACGCCCGTCATCCAGGAGCAGTTCGGTGCTGCCGGTCTTCAACGCAGCAAAGATCTCGGGGTGTGGCAGCGCGACCCGTTCAATGCTTCCCGGCGACTGGGTGTCCAGGTCAAGCCGGAAAGGTGCGCCTTCGACCAGGTTGATGGGTCCGTTGGAAAAGGTACCGATGCGCAGCTTTGGACCTTGCAGGTCAAGAAGGATGCCGATTGGCCGACCGCTCTCTCGTTCGATTTCGCGTATGACTTCAAGCCGTCGTCTGTGGTCCTCGTGCTTGCCGTGGCTGAAGTTCAATCGAAAGACGTCTGCTCCGGCGTCGAAGAGTGACCGGATGGTGTCCCGGTCGTCGCTCGCTGGCCCCAGGGTCACCACGATCTTGGCTTGCTTGCTGCGTCGCATCTTTCAACTTCTCCTGTTGGCACGTAATGAACATCGCAGCAGGCTTGCTGGTCATGATTCATATCGCGAATCTGGCTTCGCATTGGCTGGCAACCAGTACGGGATCATGATCGCCAAAGCAATCGAAGCGCCCGGCGGCTGGTCGACCATGCATCGAAAGCCAAAGCAAGCTCTCGGTTCAGGCGACCGAATCGGCCACTACATGTACTTAAAAGTCATAGCTTTACGAGGCCGATGGTTGAGATTTTAGAAAGTCGAAATAGAATGGACAAAGGAGTTCTTCGATACGAGCTGTGAAGTTTTATGACAGCACAGGATTCAATGACTTTGAAGGAGGGCGGCGTGCGTCAGCGCCTGCCCCTCAATGCCTTGCGAGCCTTTGAGGCGACGGCGCGCCTGAGATCAATGAGCGCGGCGGCGGACGAATTGCTGGTCACTCACGGGGCGATCAGCAGACACATTCATTCGCTCGAAGAACAGTTTGGACTGCCCCTGCTTCAGCGTTTGGCCCGATCAGTCGAACCGACCCCAGAGGGGGCGGCGCTGGCGACCCAACTCACCGACGCCTTTCGGCTGATGCAGATGGCGGTGGCGCGCCTGGCGCCCGGCCCAGTGACGTTGTCGTGCTCAGCCACGATCATGATGAACTGGTTGATACCGCGACTCAGTGATTTCAAGCGGGCCAATCCGGAAATCGAGATTCGGCTGAACATCAATCATGGCGTTCTGGATTTTGTTCAGGACCAAGTAAGTATTGCCATCCGAACGAGCATGGTCCGCGCGCCGCAGGATGTGGTGATAAAGCCTTTGCTGCGCGAGCAGACCGGACCGCTCTGTCACCCGGACTACGTTGCGCGCCATGGTTTGGATTCGATCGAAGCATTGTCGCGAGTGCGAATCCTGACGGCAGCGACCCGGCCCAACGCCTGGGCGGAATGGACACATAAAGTAGGGCACGATGGCCTTTCGCTTGGAGCTCATGAGAGCTATGAGCATTTCTATCTCGTGATTCAGGCTGCCGCATGCGGCCTTGGCGTCGCGCTCGCGCCTCGCTACCTAGTGGAGAACGAGATGAACTCGGGGGCGCTGGTTGCCCCTTTTGGCTTTGTGGAAAGCGACCATTCGTTGAACCTGTGGATTGCGCCGCATGAACGTTTGCGCGATGAGGTCCGCAAGCTCGCGACATGGATTGAGGAACACATGGAGTACGCGACTCCATAGTTTCGCTCTTCCCATGCAATCTACGAGGACACAACTTCTTTGTGGAATGGGATCTACGCGCGGACAGTCCGTCCAGTGAGGGCATCGAAGATTGGCGTGGGGGCTGAGCTGCCTCCAGTCGGGCCTGCAACCACGCCGTCGAGCGTCGTCCCGAAGTAATCGGCGACCGCTTGGGCGCTGCGCGCAGGCGGTCTACCGTGCGGATTTGCGCTCGTCGAGATCAGGGCGCCCCCGAACGCACGACATAGTTCCGCCGCGGGCTCGTGCTCGGTGACGCGCAATGCAATGCCCTCATGCGTGCCAACCACCCACGCCGGGACCTTGGAGGTTCGGGGGAGTATCCAGGTAACTGGGCCCGGCCAGCTGGTTTTCACCCTTCGGAGCATTCGCGTCGGAACGCGGCTCTCGTCGACGTATTGCAGTACCTGTTCGTAGTCTGCGGCGATCAATAGGAACCCCAGTTCATTGCTACGCTGTTTCAGTTGAAAAAGGGAGGCCGTAGCCCGAGCATTGTGGGGATCGCATCCCAGCCCGTAGGTGCCTTCGGTCGGATACGCGATCAGGCCGCCGTCGCGTACCAAAACTGCAGCTTCCTTGATGGTTGACAGGGTGAAGTAGCGCAGCTTCATGACGAACCTCAGCGTTCCGGCGGTGGCGGGTGAAGTGAGGCGGGTCAGTGCGCCGCAGTAGCGAAGAAGTGACTTCGATCAGGAAGGAGTCTTCTTGCGGCCGCCGAACATCAGCCCTGCCGTACCGAAGCCGCCATCAACATTGAGCGTGTGGCCCTGCACATAACGGGATTCATCTGAGCAAAGGAAGATGGCTGCATCGCCGATCTCTTCAGGACTGCCGTAGCGGACCATTGGGATCAGATAGTTGTATGCACTACGGGTGGCTGCATCGTGCGCCGTCGCGGCCATTTCAGTCTCGATTGCGCCCGGAGCGATATTGTTAACGTTGATGCCATACTCAGAGAGCTCGACAGACATCACCTTGGTGAGAAGCTCGAGTCCCGCCTTCGCCGATCCGTAAGCTGCGCGCCCGTTGCCGCCGCGCTGCCCTGAGAGCGATGCAATGTTGATGATCTTCCCGCCGTGACCCTGATCCACCATTTGTTGAGCACACGCCTGCGCGACCAGGAACGCACCAGTCAGATTGATCGAGATGGTCCGATTCCAGTCTTCCAGTTTTGTCTGCAGAAATGGCGTATTTCCACCGATGCCAGCGTTGTTGATCAAGATGTCAAGCTTGCCAAAATGACGCACCACCCCCCCGACCATCGCTTGGACCGAAGGTTGGTCGGCGACATTGACTTCGATTCCGAGGGTGCGCACGCCACTTTCCGCCAGTTTCGCCGCTGCCGACTTTGCTCCATCTGCGTTGATGTCTGCGATGCAGATGTTCGCACCTTCACGGGCAAGGGATGTTGCGATGGCAAACCCGATGCCTCGAGCCCCACCGGTGATCAGTGCGGTCTTGTCTTTCAGTCTCATGATTTTCCCTTCTCTTCGGATGCATCACTGGCGGCCAGCACGAACTGCCGCGAAAAAGTCGGGCGCGCCGGTCTGGCCACCCTTGAGAATCAGCTCCAGGCCATCAATGGCCGGTACGCTTGAATGGGCGCGACAAAGGGGAGCTCCCGGTGCCATCGGGGCGATCGCTGTCAATGCATCGATTCCCAGGCGCAGGGCCGCTTGACCGGAGGTATCGCCACCTGAGATCACGACGCGACGAACACCAGTTTCGCTGATCAACCGCTTCAGGATGTCTCCGAGAGCAGCGCCCAAGTGATCATTGACGGTCGAAAGCGGCGTTTTGGAAGCTGCGACGGCGGCTCGGAAAGCCTCTACTGCCGGGTCCTGTGGCCCAGCCGCGGTGAAGACCAATGGACTACGGCCCCCTGCGAGTGCTGCCTTCGCCAGTTGAGAGACCCGAACGACCTCTTTCGCGAGACGGCTTGCATCGGTCGCCAACGCCGCGTTCAATCGGATGAGTTCGAAGCCGTTGGCTTCCGCGTGGCTGATCTGGGCGGCAGTGACGGGAGACACCGAGCCAGACACCGCTGCAATGTTCTCTGCCGCTGTGAACCCGGGGGTGCTTCGGCAGACCGTCAGCAGGCCAGCGGACCGCCAGTAGGCTATCAAGGCTTGTTCAACGCCCTGAGATCCGACAGCAAACAGCGGCGTCGCTCCTTTCTTCCACATGAGACGGCCGGCCTCGACGAGGGTTTCGGCATCTAGCACATCGAGCGATATGATCTCCGCCCCGCCGGCAATCTCGTCTTCAAGCATCTTCGTTGCGCCACCTCGCTTCATCGTGACGAAGTCCACGAGCCCGATGCGCCGGTCCGTCTGACGGGCGAGGTGACGCCCCAGGTCGGCCTCATCCATTGGAGTCGACGGGTGTACGGACATCGTCGGATGCCGGTCCAGCCTGAATCCAACTCCGTTCGAGTGGGCGAAAAGATTGCCGAAGGCTTGAAATCGTCCCATGCCCGGATCAGAGACCACCAAGGGTGTCCAACCCTCGAAGTACTGCCGTCCAATCTCAGCGGCTCGGCCAATACTCCCGATGTGTGGTGCAGAGTCAAACGTCGAGCACACCTTGTAGTGGACGATCGGCGCACCGACTTCGCGGAGTCTCGAGAAGATCGGGGGAAGGTGGACATTCATCCACTCCGGGGATCGGGCACGGGCGATGCCGGCGATTCCGATGCCCCTGTAGCCCGAGAAAGCCGCCAGCCGTTCTGCCGAGGGAGGAGCCAGGAACAATACCGTTTCGAGGCCCGCAAAGGCGAGAACTTCCATGGCCGCCGAAGAGCCGGTGAAGTCATCGCCGTAGAAGGCGACCAAGGGCCCCGCCGGAAGAGGACGTGCTGTCATGCCGACGGCCGCTCCAGAGCTGCGCTGAGAGCAGGATGTGAAGAACCGTACTCAGTCAATGGAATGCCCTTGATCGTTGCCTCCCATGCCTCTCGTAGAGCGGTAACGCCGGCAGCTGCCCCATCCGGATGAGCCAGGATGCCCCCACCGGCAGTCATGATCAGGTCGGGAGAGCCCAGTCCAGCGAAGGTGCCGGGAGCCTGGTGAACCGTTTGACCCGACGAAAAGACAGGCATTACCTTGCATGGCTTCTCCTTGAACATGGGCGTCATACAAGCCCTGGCCGACTCGATCACGCTGTCGTCCGGTTCGGAGAACTTGTTGCCGAGACCGTTGACGTGCATATGATCTGCCCCGGCAAGTCGCCAAATCTTGTGCCATGCATTGAAGGACCATCCGAGTTGAGGATGCCTCGAAAGATAGCCCCAGCCGTTGCGATGTGCATGGATTGGCAGCTCGGAGAATTTGGCAAGCTCGATGAATCCCGCAAGACCCACCGAGTTGACGCTGACCATGAGGCATGTCGCGCCGTTCCTTACCAGGAAATCATGCCGCCGCTTCATCTCTTCGACATCGCCCGTGAGATTGAAGGCGTACATCGCTTTCTTGCCGGTGCGGTCGGCGCTCGCATTAATCTCACGCATCACCGCCAGGACCCTGTCGTTGAAAGGGCAGTTCGGGCCATCGGCTTGCAGCTCGTCGTCCTTGATGAAATCAATCCTCGCTTCGCAAAGGTTGGCGACCAAGGAAGCCGTCTCTTCGGCAGTGAAGCCGACGCTCGGCTTGATGATGGTTCCGATGATAGGGCGTCCATGCACACCGGCGAGTTCGCGCGTCCCATCGACCCCAAACTTCGGCCCCGTATAGACACTGGCAAACTCATCGGGCAAACGGATGTCCAGGAGACGAAGCCCGCTGACTTGCCGAAGCTCGAAGAGATTGCCAGCGACGGTCGCCATCAGGTTGGGCAATGAAGGCCCCAACGTGGCGAGCGGCCAGGAAATAGTCACCCTTGCACGAACAAGACGCTCGGCCAGCGGGCTCGGCTCAGCGCTCGGCAAAGAGCGAGTTCCGACGAATTCCTCCAGGACATCGACCTCGACTACCTCCGCCGCCGCACGCTCGCGAAGTTGAGTAGTCTCGCCAGGCACTCTCACAAAGGTGCCGCTGGATTGTTCTCCAGCCATCACTTCTGCCGTTCTGAACGGGTCGCCAGGCGTTTCCAGTAGATAGTCTGCTTGGATTCGGGGCTGTTTCATATGGGTCTCTCAAGTGTTGTCGCGTGCTTCAATGACTGCTGCAGCAGCGGTAGCGGTGTCGTGTCGGCTTGCTAGCCCTCAGAGCAAAGTCGCCTTGGACGTCCCGCATGGTTGAAATCTAAAGGAAACTCAACCAATCCACACTCCAGTTCTTCGACCGGACTTGTGAGGTTTGCTGATATGCGTGCCATGCGTGGGAAGCCGGAGTTGAGACGAGCTATGCGGCCATGTCCAACATGACTTGTTGAGTGGCTTGCGAGCGCGGCAACTCTCCCTTCGTGCGCCCGTTCTTGAAAATAACGATTCGATCGCTGACCTCGAGAATCTCAGGGGCTTCTGATGACACGAGGAGAACCGCGCCTCCCTCAGCCACAAACTTGCGCATCAGCGAATAGATTTCCTGCTTCGCCCCCTCGTCGATCCCACGGGTGGGTTCATCGCAGATGAGCAACTTCGGTCGCGATGAGAGACACCTGGCGAACACGACCTTTTGCTGGTTCCCGCCACTGAGGCTTTCCGTCGCGAGGTTGTAGGAAGCAGCCTTGATCAGCAATTCCTTGCCCATCCGAGAAACCAAGGAACTTTCACGCTGTCGATCGATGAAAACTCCAAATCTCGATAGCGGCTTCAGTGTTGACAGGCTGATGTTGTGCCTGATGGACGCCGCCGGAATGATGCCGGACTGTTTGCGATCCTCGGATACCATGGCGATGCCGCGGCGGATCGACTCCCGAGGAGAGGACACCGGTAAGGCACCCCCACAAAATTCAACGTGACCTGAGGTTGGCCTGCGTGTTCCATATACGGCCTCCAGAAACTCGGTTCTTCCAGAACCGAGCAGGCCGTATATTCCCACGACCTCTCCAGCGCGGACTTGCAGTGAAATCTCGTCGAAACATCCTTCCTGGGAGAGGCCCACGGTACGGAGCATCGGTTCCCCAGCGGTCCTTTCCGCCGATGCGGAGCGAGTCGTCAACTCGTGCCCGAGGATGGCGGTGACGAGTTGCTTGCGGTCGATGTCGGCAATGCATCCGCTCTCGACCCAACATCCGTCGCGGAACACCGTGTACTCGTCGGCGATCTCAAAGATCTCGGTCAATCGATGCGAGACATAGATGATGGCCGATCCGTGTGCCTTGACGAGCCGTATCGCGTCAAAGAGTACGTGCGTTTCATTCTCGCCAATCGCAGAGGTCGGCTCATCCATGATGACGATATCTGCCTCATAGCTGAGCGCCTTTGCAATCTCCACGAGCTGGACCTTAGCCAGGCTGAGGTCTCGCATCTTGGCGTCGGGCGGAACGTCGAACTTGAGGCGTTCCAGCAGCTCGGCCGCATCGGCGCGCATTCGCGCGAAGTCGACGAATACGCCGGCACGGCGCGGTTCCCGGCCCAAGTACAGATTCTCTGCGACGGTCATCTCCGGAACAGGAGAGAGCTCCTGAGTAATGATCGCGATTCCATGGCGCAATGCTTCGCTTGCCGAATCGAAGTGGGCGTCCTTCCCCTTGACTCTGATCGTGCCACCATCCCGTGGAAGCAGGCCCATCAGAATGTTCAGAAACGTCGACTTGCCCGCGCCATTTCCGCCGCAAAGAGCGTGTACCGTTCCCGACTTGAGACGCAACCTGCCATCGTGCAAGACAGTCACGCCATTGAAGGACTTTGTCACACCTTCAGCTTCAAGGAGCAAGCTGGCCGTGTTCATTCGAACCCCGCAACCGCATGCGGAACGTAACTCTCTTCGAGTTCTCGAAGTTCGTCCGGCTCCAAGACAAGATCGAGCGCGGCCACCGCGTCCGAAAGATGTTCAATCTTCGATGCTCCCACGATGGGGGAGGTCACGCCAGGTTGTCTTACCACCCAGGCAAGCGCAACTTGCGCGCGCGGCACTCCGCGAGCTGCCGCAACCTTTGCAACGGCTTCGACCACCGCCTTATCGCTAGCCAGCGTTGAGCCGAACATCCTGTTGCCGGCATCGTCCGTCTGGGTGCGAAAGTTCGACTGGTTCCAATCACGCGTCAGTCGGCCGCGGGCGAGGGGGCTCCAGGGCATGACCCCGACACCTTCGGAACGACATAGCGGAAGCATTTCCCGCTCCTCCTCGCGATTGAGCAAACTGAGGTGGTCCTGCATGGAAATGAAGCGGGTCCAGCCGTGCAGGTCCGCCGTGTACAGCGCCTTTGCAAATTGCCAAGCGTACATTGATGAGGCGCCGATGTAGCGAGCCTTCCCCGCCTTGACGACATCGTGGAGTGCCTCGAGGGTTTCCTCGATGGGCGTTGCGTAGTCCCAGCGGTGAATCTGATAGAGGTCCACGTGGTCGACGCCGAGACGGCGCAAGCTCGCATCGATCTCGGTCATGATGGCCTTGCGCGATAGACCACCGACGTTTGGAGCTGCGCGCGAAGGAAAATAGACCTTCGTCGAAATGACGACTTCATCCCGGCGAGCCATATCCCGGAGCGCACGGCCGATGATTTCCTCGGAGGTCCCATCCGAGTACGCATTCGCCGTATCGAAGAAGTTGATGCCTTGTTCGATCGCTGATCGAATCAGCGGCCGGCTCTTCTCTTCGTCGAGGGTCCAGGGATTGGTGCCGCGATCAGGCACCCCGAAAGTCATGCACCCGAGGCACAACCTCGAAACCTTCAGCCCACTCTTTCCAAGATTCGTGTACTCCATCTTTGTCTCACTCTTGGTGTGTCGCTCCAGGGATTCGCTTCGCTGGGGTTGTTGGTGCGTCGGCCGGAATCAGTCCTCGCTCGCGCAGTTCGCTCCAGAACGCTTCCGGAATCGAGGAGCTCGCGGCATCGAGGTTTGCCTCGACATGATGCGAGCCTAAGGCGCCGACCACCACCGAGGAGACACCAGGGTGGCTTCGAACAAACTGCAGGGCGGCTGCCGGCAGTGTGACGCCGTGCCGATCGCACACCTCCTCAAGGGCTCGCACGCGCTTGAGGATTTCGGCCGGGGCCGCCTGATAGTCGTAGGTCTGATTGGTCGCATTCCCTTGGCTGCCTTCGGCAAGGATTCCGGAATTGAAGACGCCTCCGGCGATGATCGAGATGCCACGGCGCTTGCATTCCGGGAAGAATTCCTGCAGCGGCTCGTGGTTGAGAAGGGAGTAGCGTCCAGCGACGAGTGAACAATCGAGCTTGAACTCTCGTGAGATCTCCAGAACCGAGGCTGTCTCGTTCACGCCAAGTCCGATCGCAGAGACAGCACCAGAACTCCTAAGCTCGTCCAACGCCCGAAACCCGCCGTCGCGAAGTTGCTTCAAGTACCTTGGGTAGCTCTCCTGGAACCAAACCCTACCCACGTCATGCACGTACAGGATGTCGATGTGATCAGCGCCCAATCGCTGCTGACTATCCTCGAACGAGCGCAAGATGCCGTCGTAGCTGTAGTCGTACTCATCGACAAATGGCAGCGGCTCGATCCAGTTGATCGGATACAGCGTCTCGGCGCGCGCGGCACGGCTGGCGGGCTTGAGGACTCGCCCAACCTTTGTGCTCAGCACGACGTCGCCGAGCAAACCGTTGACGCGCAGGATGTGGCCGAGCGAGTGCTCGGCCTTTCCAAGCCCATAGAGCGGCGCGGTGTCGAAGTATCGAACGCCACGTTCGTATGCTGCCAAAATGACAGCCTCGAAGTCGCTAAATGGCACTGGCACGCCACATCCGCCGAGCGGTGATGTTCCCACACCGATCGTTGTCACCGATACCGCCGTTTGGCCAAGGCGCCGCGTTTCGAGCTCTGTCATGATGGGTCTGAAGTTAGGGCGAAGTCAGGGTGGGGGGACTCAGTCTTTGTACTTGGCGACGTTCGACTTGCTGAGCGGCAGCCACGGCACTGTGTAATTCTTGGCCGTACCGTCGCCCCAGGCCATCAGCCCATTCCAGACTTCGGACTGCGGTTTGTAGCTCGGGCCTTCGAGAGCTCTCAGGGCCAGGTCCAATGCCCCTTGTCCCTCGGCACGCGCGTACTTGTAGAGCGTCATGGTCATGGTCCCATCGGCTACAGCTCGCTTTCCGTCTGGAATTCCGTCGATCGCCACGACCGGAACCTTTGCCAGATTCACGTTCTTGGCCTTCATGGCTTCAATGGCTCCCAGCGCCATCTCGTCGTTCTCGGCCAGTACGCCGTTGATCTGGTTGGGGTACGCGGACAGCCAGTTCTCCATCAGGGCCTGTCCCTCCGCGCGGCTCCAATTTCCGGACTTTGCGACAAGCAGCTTGAGGCCCGGGCTTTCCTTCATCCCGGCATCGATGCCCCGCCGGCGCTCGAGCTGGGCGGATTGGCCAATGGGTCCCTCAAGAAGCGCAATGTTCCCCTTGCCACCCAAGAGCTTCGACATCTCGACTGCAATGAGTCGCCCACCCTCCACGTCGTCGACAATGATCTCCGAAGTCAGCTTCGTTGACTTTGTTTTCAGGGCTGATCCGATGACCGGAATGCCGGCCGCAATGGCTCTGTCAATCGGCGGGCCCGACGCATCCAGGTCGAAAGGTGCGATGACGATCGCGTCGAACTTCTGGGTGATCATCGTGTCGACCTGGTTTGCCTGAACGAGGGGGTCAAACTTCCCGTCGAAGACGACCAACTTGACGCGACCATTCTTCACCCACGGGTGCGCCATCATTTCCGTCGTCCAGGTGTGCATGTATTCCGCGGACTCCCCGAAGGACGCAGCAGCGATCTTGTAGATCTTGTCGGCCGCGACTGCAAAGTTGGCGACTACCAAGCTTGCGGCGACAGCCGCGCTTTTCAGAATCATGCGACGCGAGTGGATATTCATCATTGTCTCCTGTTGATTAACTCTCTCAAGAACGGGCGCGGTCAAGCGCTACTGCCAAAATGGTGATGAGGCCTTTAACGAGTTGTTGGTAGTAAGAATTGACGCCCACCAGGTCCATTCCGTTATTGATCGTCCCGATGATGAGTGCGCCTACCAATGTGCCTACCAGCGATCCTCGTCCTCCATTGAGGCTGGCCCCGCCAATCACGACTGCGGCAATTGCGTCCAGCTCGTATCCGGCACCTGCCTGAGGTAGCGCCGCCGTAGTTCTCGCGGTCAAGATCACCCCCGCGAGCCCGGCCAGTGCTCCGCAAACGACATATGTTGATGCCGTGATCAGTCGAGTGGACACGCCACATGTTCGGGCAGCTTTGGTGCTGCCTCCCACGGCGAAGATGTAGCGGCCCCACGCCGTGTACTTCATGCTCGCATACGCCGCAACGAAGACAATCGCGAGGATCAATACCGGCACAGGGATGCCCGAAAGGTCCCCGCCGCCGAACCACAAGAACGAGCTGGAAAGGTTCGGGATGGGGCGTCCATCGGAGTAGATCAATGTCATCCCACGCGCCATGCTCAACATGCCGAGAGTCGCGACGAATGCGGGTAAGGAAAACCTCGCGACCAGAAACCCGTTGATTCCCCCCAGAAGAGCACCAGCCAGGATCCCGGCCGTGACGGCGATGCCGGTTGACTGCAGGATGGATCCAGCTTGAATGGTTCCAGCGAGCAGTCCCGAATGCATGGTCGCGGATGTCGCGAATGTGGCGGACACCATTCCGCACAGGGCCATCACGGACCCGACCGACAGGTCGATGCCGCCTGCCAGGATGACGAAAGTCACGCCGATCGCGAGAATGGCATTGATGGACGACTGGCGTAGCAGGTTGCGCCAATTGTCTATCGTCATGAAATATTCATTGGATAAGGCGAATACAACGCAAACCAGGATGAATACCCCGACAATTCCGAACGACCTGACGTTGGGAAAAATACTGGAATACCGTGGCAGTTTTCCGAGCGGGAACGCTTGGGTCACCATTTGCCTTGTCTCCTATTTGTATGTCGTCGATCGAGCGAGAGCCCAAGTCCCCGCGAGTTCGTCGCTACCATGGCGAGGAAAAGCTCGCGAGTTTTTTTAAATGCTAGTGATCGACTGGGGCTTCAACAAACGAGATTAAGGCCGCGCGGTGTGAGGAAAGTTCACCGCAGACCCTCTTGGCGACGAGCGGGAGGAAGCGCGGGTCATCCCGATGAACCGCCTGCCGGACGGCCGCGGCGCAGCGGGATGAGGTGCACCCCGGGCCGCGTTGCAAGCGGCCCTCCCGTTGGATGCTCTGCCTCTTGGTAAGAGCGCAGGGTGCTACTTGCAGCCCCGGCAGCCTGCTCATGTCGGTGATTTTTTTTCACAGACGGCCGCAATAAAGTGATTAGTGGGTCGGCCGAGCCCGTCCTTACCATTTCGAGGCGCTCAAAGCGCGGCTCCTGTGAAAGAGCAAGCTTTGAACTTTTGCAAGCCGGTAAGGAGACAAATTCATGCCAACACTCGATAAGCGCCGTCTGGGTTCGACCAAGGTGGAGATCACGCGCCTGGGCCTAGGAACGGTTCCGATCAGCGGCTTTGGGGAGCCGGCCAACTACGCGAAATTCGAAAGCGTCATCCTCTCCGCATTCGAGCGCGGGGTTAGATACTTTGACTGCGCACCGATGTACGGGCTCGGCTTGTCAGAGCACTTTCTTGGTCACGCGCTGAGAACGAATGAAATCAGAGATCAGGTCGTGGTCAGCACGAAGGCAGGGCGCGTGCTCAAGCCAGCGAGTCGTGCCAAGAAGATCGAGAGTGTCTACGGCATCGAGTGGCGGAACGGACTGCCATTTCTGGACGATTACGACTACACGTATGACGGGATCATGCGGTCATTTGAGGACAGCCAGCAGCGCCTGGGACTCGACCACATCGAGATCCTCTATGTTCACGACGTGGGTACTGCATGGCACGGAGAAAAGAGCGAGTACTACTGGGACCAGTTGCGCGCCAGTGGCTACAGGGCGCTCGACGGCCTGCGCAGCAGCGGCGCCGTTGGTGCCATCGGCTTGGGCGTCAATGAAACCGAGTCAGTCCTGGGCGTGGCGAAGGAGTTCCAGCTCGATTGCTCGATGATTGCTGGCCGGTACACCCTACTGAATCATGGGCCGCTGGCTTCGGATTTCCCCGAGCTGCAGCGCCGCAATATCTCTGTCGTCGCTGCCGGCGTCTTCAACTCTGGTGTTCTTGCCGGTGGTGGGCGCACCTACGACTATCAGAGCGCGCCGGCATCGGTGATCGAACGTGTACAAGCCTTGGATCGGACTTGCCAGCAGTTCGGCGTGAGTCTAGCGACCGCCGCGCTGCGATTTGTCTATGAACATCCTGCAGTTGCCTGCGTCGTACAAGGGGCTCGCAACGACGCCGAGGTCGCGCAGAACGTCGATTCCACCACGGCCGGGGTCCCTGCGGCGCTCTGGGCTGAACTCAAACGGTTGGAGCTGATTCCTGCGAACGCTCCTGTTTCAGCCCTGGCGGGTTGAGGTGCCGCCGTGGATCGCTATCTCGGCACTTGGGCCGTCGCGTCCCGTGAGGCGCATCGGGAAAGCGCGGCGAGCTATGTCGTGGACGTGCGGCCAGCGTTCGACGCGCTGATCAGCGTGGCGGCGCAAATGTCTGCAGCGCTGGTGGCGACGACGACGGGCTCCAGGGATTCGGCTATTGCCGGCTTCATTCTCGAAGCAGCGCGGGGTCTGTTTGACGAAGCGATGGATATGCTGCGATCAATCCGCGTTCCGCCGGTCGGCCGACACAACCATGCACATTTGGGGCGGGCGGCGGCTCTCATCGGATCCGCACTTTCGCTGGCTTGTGAGAGTCGATCAAGGCGCTTGAATGGCGACCTTGACGGGATCATCGCTCGGCTGCGTCGCGGTTGGGGAGAACTCAACGCTGCGTCGAAATCAGTGCCGGGGCTCAGCGTCCTCAACGTCAGCGAATGTTGTGGAGCACATGCGCCCATCGGCTCAGCGGTGATTGCCCCGTAGTTCAACATCAAGGGGTAAAGCAATGATGCACTATTCGATCTGGGTTCTTGAATACGCGCGCGTAGAGCAGCATCCGCTTAGCGCGACCTTGTACGGTTCGCATAACGCAGGTACTTGCTGCCTACCGTTCTCCTACGTGTTGCTGAAGGGTGACGGCATCGTGGCCCTCGTTGACGTTGGCCACAACCACGTCGACTACAAGAAGGAGTTCGCCGAGCAAATCGGGGTGACAAACTGGCGTTCTCCAACGGATGTACTCGCCGAATGCGGAGTGGGTCCGCAGGACGTGACGCATGTCTTCATCACGCACGCACACTTCGACCATATGGGTGGATTGGAGTTCTTTCCGAACGCCACGTTTTACATCCAGGAACGCGAACTGACGAGCTGGGTCTCTACGATGGCCCTCGGAAGGCGATTCCGATCACTGATGGGTGGTATCGACCCGAGCGACATCATGCGTCTCGTGGATCTTGGACGTCAAGGGCGTCTGGTTGCCGTTGACGGATTCCGGGAGAACATCCTGCCAAACATTGATGTTCATCCTGCCTTTGATACGCATACGCCTGGCTCGCAGTATGTTGTTGTTCGCAATGGCGGGGGCGATGAGCGGACCGGAGATACCTGGGTTCTCGCCGGTGATCTGGTCTACAAACACGAGAACCTGCACGGAGGCGACGAGAAGGATCCGTTCTACATTCCCGTTGGCCTCGCCACCGGTAGTCAGACACGCTTGATCATGACTTCTGACGAAATGTTGAGGCGCGTCGACGGGGAAGTTTCAAGGGTGATTCCCGTCCATGAGGAGCGGCTGAAGGACTTGTTCCCTTCCAGGCCGAGCAAACATGGTCTGCAGGTCATTCAGCTATGCCTGCGCCAATCCGACGTGAGTGTTGTCGACTGAGGTCGGCGATTCGCATCACTTGCGGAGAAACGGAGATGTTAATAACCATGCGCAAGGTTCCGCAGGTCCAGGACCCTCATATCGTCATCGCGTGCATTCGTGCCTGCGTCTGGGCGCATGTCGAAGGCAGACCGTTTAGTCATCTTCATCGCGCGGTGCGCGGTCCATTCGAGCCCGGGCGGGCCACACTGCGTACGCCTGAAGTCATGGTCGAGCGTGCCACAACCCCTGACTAATCCGCGATGCGTTCGCAACCCTCCGAACAGGGAGCATGCGTTTCTGCTTCCACGAGCCGCCAGAATTTGGATCGACACACGATGCGATGGATTCGTTTTTGACCACTGTGCAGCGCGAGCTGCTTTTGAATTCAGAGCTCCAAACTCGCGTCGTTGGAGAACTCCTGCAATTCCTGCCGTCCCACGCGGTGCTCTGGCAGCGCGAAGACACGGTCCCCTATGAATGCGACGGCCTCACGGCCTACCGCATGCGTCCGCTCGTGGTGGCGCTGCCGGAGACCGAAGCCCAGGTCGCCGCCGTGCTCAAGGCCTGCCATGCGCTCGGCGTTCCGGTGGTGGCGCGCGGCGCCGGCACCGGGCTCTCCGGCGGCGCGATGCCGAATGCGATGGGCGTGACGCTGTCGCTCGCCAAGTTCAACCGCATCCTCAAGATCGACCCGGTGAGCCGCACCGCCGTCGTGCAGTGCGGTGTGCGCAACCTCGCGATCAGCGAGGCGGCTTCGCCCTTCGGCCTCTACTACGCGCCCGATCCGTCCAGCCAGATCGCCTGCACCATCGGCGGCAACGTGGCCGAGAACTCGGGCGGCGTGCATTGCCTGAAGTACGGCCTCACGCTGCACAACGTGCGGCGGGTGCGCGGCTTCACTGGGGAAGGCGATCCGGTCGAGTTCGGCGGCGAGGCACTCGACTGCGCGGGCCTGGACCTGCTGCCGCTGGTCATCGGCAGCGAAGGCATGCTCGCGGTCACCCTCGAAGTCACGGTGAAGCTCGTGCCCAAGCCGCAACTCGCGCGCTGCATCATGGCCAGCTTCGACGACGTGCGCAAAGCAGGCGATGCGGTCGCGGCCGTGATCGCCGCCGGCATCATCCCGGCCGGCCTGGAGATGATGGACAAGCCCATGACCGCTGCCGTCGAGGACTTCGTGCACGCCGGCTACGACCTCGATGCTGCCGCGATCCTGCTGTGCGAATCCGACGGCACGCCCGAAGAAGTCGAGGAGGAAATCGGCCGCATGACCGATGTGCTGCGCGGCTGCGGTGCGACCGCGATCGCGGTCAGCGAGAACGAGGACGAGCGCCTGAAGTTCTGGAGCGGCCGCAAGAACGCCTTCCCCGCCTCGGGCCGCATCAGCCCCGACTACATGTGCCTGGACTCGACGATCCCGCGCAAGCGGCTCGCCGACATCCTGCTCGCGATCCAGGACATGGAGAAGAAATACAGGCTGCGCTGCTGCAACGTCTTCCATGCGGGCGACGGCAACCTGCACCCGCTGGTGCTGTTCGATGCGAACGACCCGGACGAGCTGCATCGCTGCGAGCTGTTCGGCGCCGACATCCTCGAGACCAGCGTCGCGATGGGCGGTACGGTGTCGGGCGAGCACGGCGTGGGCGTCGAGAAGCTCAACAGCATGTGCGTGCAGTTCACGCCCGAGGAGAACGAGCAGATGTTCGCCATCAAGCGCGCCTTCGATCCGGCCGGCGTGCTCAACCCCGGCAAGGTGATCCCGACGCTGCAGCGCTGCGCCGAGTACGGCAAGCAGGTCTTCCGCGCCGGCCAGCCGCAGCCCTTCGCGGACATTCCCCGATTCTGAACATGGGCAGCTCCATTTCCTCTCCAGCCCTTCGCCAGATCACCGAGCGCATTCGCGCTGCTGCCGCCGACGGCACGACGTTGTCCATTCGTGGTGGCGGCACCAAGGACTTCTACGGCGAGCCGCCGCAGGGCGAGCCGCTCTCCACGCGCGGGCTCACCGGCATCACCAGCTACGAGCCGAGCGAACTGGTCGTCACCGTGCGCGCCGGCACGCCCCTGGCGGAGCTCGAAGCGGCGCTCGCCGACAACGGTCAGTGCCTCGCCTTCGAGCCGCCGCGCTTCGGCGCTGGCGGAACGGTCGGCGGCATGGTCGCCGCGGGCCTGAGCGGCCCATCGCGCGCCAGCGTCGGATGCGTGCGCGACTTCGTGCTCGGCGCGGTGCTGGTCAACGGGCGCGGCGAGGTGCTGACCTTCGGCGGGCAGGTCATGAAGAACGTCGCGGGCTACGACGTCTCGCGCGTGCTCGCGGGGTCGCTGGGCGTGCTCGGCGTGATCGCCGAAGTGAGCCTCAAGGTGCTGCCGGTCGCGCCCGCCGAAGCCACGCTCGAGTTCGCCTGCACGCAGGCCGATGCGCTGCGGCTGCTCAACGAGTGGGGCGCCCGTCCATTGCCACTGAACGCAAGCTTCTGGCGCGAGCGTGATGGTGTCGGCGTGATATCTGTGCGCCTGCGCGGGGCTGTTGCGGCGGTTGAAGCAGCTTGCACACACCTCGGCGGCGAGCGAAAAGATTTGGAGCGTTCTGTCAGCAGATGGCAATTGCTGCGCGACCAGCGCCACGCATGGTTCGCAAGTCCTGGGGAGCACGACCTCTGGCGGCTTGCCGTCCCTCAGACCGCGCCGGTGCTCGAAGTCGCGGGCAGCACCCCCATGATCGAATGGCACGGCGGCCAGCGCTGGTATCTCGCGCCGCCGGACCAGCGTCCGCAGCTTCGCGCGGCGGCACAGGCGGCAGGCGGCCATGCGACCTTGTTCCGGCCGTCGGATGCGCACGGCCACCGCGTGCTCGGCCGCTTCGATGCGCTCAGCGCGCCGGTGGAGCGGATCCACCGCGCATTGATGCGGGAGTTCGATCCTCATGCCGTCTTCCATCGCGGGCGCCTCTACCCCGCAGCCTGAACCCCCATGCAGACCGAACTCGCCCCCGAATTCAAGAACACGCCCGAAGGCCGCGAAGCCGAGGCGATCCTGCGCAAGTGCGTGCACTGCGGCTTCTGCACCGCGACATGCCCGACCTACCAGCTGCTCGGCGACGAACTCGACGGGCCGCGCGGACGCATCTATCTCATCAAGCAGGTGCTCGAAGGCAAGCCGCCGACGCAGAGCACGCAGCTTCATCTCGATCGCTGCCTCACCTGCCGCAACTGCGAAACGACCTGCCCGAGCGGCGTGCAGTACGGCCACCTCGTCGACATCGGCCGCAAGATCGTCGAGGACAAGGTGCCGCGTCAGCCCGCGGACAAGGCCCTGCGCTGGGCGCTGAAGGAAGGCCTGAACTCGCCGCTCTTTGCGCCCGCGATGAAGCTCGGCCAGGCGGTGCGCGGACTGCTGCCCGCGAAGCTCAAGGCCAAGGTGCCGGAGCCGCGTCCCGCGGGCGCGTGGCCGCAGCGCACGCATGCACGCAAGATGCTCATGCTCGCGGGCTGCGTGCAGCCGGCGATGGCGCCCAACATCAACAGCGCGACCGCGCGCGTGCTCGATGCCGCTGGCATCCAGGTGGTGATCGCGCCCGATGCCGGATGTTGTGGCGCGATCAAGTTCCACCTCAACGACCACGAGGGCGGCCGCGCGCAGATGCGCGCGAACATCGATGCCTGGTGGCCGCAGGTCGAGAAGGGCGAGGTCGAGGCGATCGTGATGAACGCGTCGGGCTGCGGCGTCACGGTGCGCGAGTACGGCCACATGCTCAAGGACGACTCGGCCTACGCGGAAAAGGCGGCACGCATCAGCGCCCTCACGCGCGATTTGAGCGAGCTGCTGCCGGACATCGCGCCGACGCTGAAGCCGCGCGTCAAGCCGCCTTCGGGCCTCGTCGCCTATCACCCGCCGTGCACGCTGCAACACGGCCAGAAGCTGCGCGGCGGCGTCGAGAAGCACCTGCGCACGCTGGGCTTCGACGTGCAGGTCGCGCAGAACGAATCGCACCTGTGCTGCGGCTCGGCGGGCACCTATTCGGTATTGCAGCCCGAGCTGTCCTACAAGCTGCGCGATCGCAAGCTCGGCCACCTGAACCAGCTCCAGCCGAGCGCCATCGTGTCGGCCAACATCGGCTGCATCACGCACCTGCAGAGCGGCAGCGAGGTGCCGGTGCGGCATTGGGTCGAGTTGTTAGATGGCGCAATGCGATGAGGAGCAACTGCGCGCTGTTCGGGAATACTCGTCTGGCACCTTCAACCAAGGCTGCCGCACGATTTTTCCAGCAGCCCCCAAAGCTCTTCACCGTACTTGGCGCGCCATTCCTTGTAGAAGCCCGCCTGCACGAGGGCTTCACGGAAAGGTGCCGTCGCCGGTTGATCGACCACCAGCCCTTTCTCCTTCAGCTGCGACAAATACGTCACGACGTTAGCGGCCATGTCCTGGCGTTCCAGAAGCGCAGCATTGTTGATGTGCTTGTTGGCGAGTTCCCGGAGATCAGCAGGTAATCCCTCCCAGGAAGCTCGCTGCGCTATGCAGAAAAAGCCATCCCACATGTGATTGGTCAGCGACAAATACTTCTGCACTTCAAAAAGCTTCGCCGTGACGATGTTGGCGAGAGAGTTCTCCTGGGCGTCCACGATCTTCGTCTGCAGTGCCGAGTAGAGTTCGTTGAAGTTGATCGTTGTCGGCGCAGCGCGGAAGTCTTTGAACATGGAAGTCCATAGCGCACCGACCGGGACTCGAATCTTTAGGCCCGCGAGATCCTTTGGCGTGTTGATTGGCTTGGTGCTTGTCGTGATGTGGCGGAATCCGTTATCCCACATCTTGTCCAGAGGAACCAGTCCCGCCTTCCTGATCTGAGTGCGAACATAGGCGCCCACTTCGCCGTCCATCGCTCGCCAGACTGCAGGCAAGTCCGGGAAAATGAACCCGAGACCATAAACCGATGCAGACGGGATCATGGTCGACAGCACGTTGATCCCGGAGTTCAGGAACAAGTCCAGAGCTCCGGCGCGTATCTGCTGGAACATGTCCTGGTCGCTACCGAGCTGGTTGTTCGGAAACACTCGGATCTCGAGGCGGCCATTCGACTCCTGTAAGATCTTCGCTGCGGCTTCCTTCGAGCGCGCAGTGATGGGGTGACTCTCAGCGAGGTTGAAGCCAAACTTCAGGACGTACTCGGGCGCAGCCCATGCGCGCCGGGGCGTCAATCCCACTCCCAATGCGGCAGCGCCAGCAGCGCCAGCTGCAATGAACCTGCGTCTTTGAACTTTCATTTCTCGTCTCTCCTCGTTGAGTGAATTGCGAAGGCTGCAGCGGTGTCAGATCAGACCGATCGAGAGCCACGGAACGCTGGCGACGATCACCAAGCCGACTAACATGGCGGCGATGTAGCCCAGGATCGGTCTCATGCCCGCGTCCGGATTGACTCGTCCGATAGCCGAGGCGGCGTAGTAGCCGACACCGAAAGGCGGTGCGAACAGGCCGATGCCCATCGAGAGCACCACGACCATCGCGTAGTGAACTTCGTGGATGCCCAAGGCACGCGCAATCGGAAACAACAGCGGCCCGAACAGCACGATTGCAGGTATGCCTTCGAGCACGCTGCCGAGGATCACGAAAGCAATGATTGACACGACCATGAAGCTTGCGGCGCCGCCGGGGAGTCCCGTCATCGCATCACTCAGGGCTTTCGAGAATCCCGACTGTGTGAGGGCCCAGGCCATCGCTGTCGCGGTGCCGATAATCAGGAGAATCGAACCGGACAGGCTTGCGGTGTCAACCAGCATCGGTCCCAAGCGCTTCCAGTTGAACTGGCGGTAGATCACGAGCCCGGCAACTATGGAATAGGCGATGCCAATGGTCGATACTTCGGTTGCCGTGGCGACACCCTCAATGACGGCTGCGCGAATGATGAAAGGCAGGACGACAGCAGGCAGGGCGATCAGAAGTGCGTTGCCAATCTGCTTGAGCGTGGCGCGCTCGACGTCAGCGAGGCTCTCCTGACGGCAACGCCACCAGACCACAGTGCAAAGCATTGCGCCGAGCACCAGGGCGGGGATCATGCCGCCCGTGAACAGAGCTGCGATCGATACTCCGGTCACCGATCCGATGGTTAGCAGGACAATGCTGGGTGGAATGGTTTCGGTTTGAGCACCTGTCGCTGCGAGCAGTGCGACCAAGTCGCCCTCATGCGCACCGCGCTGTTTCAACTCGGGAAACAGAACTGGCGCAACTGCGGCCATATCTGCTGCCTTCGATCCCGAGATTCCGGAAACCAAATACATGGCTCCAACGAGCACGTAGTGCAGTCCACCACGCACGTGGCCCAGAAGACTGGCGAGGAAAGCTACCATGGCCCGCGCCATGCCGGTCATCTCAATCAGTTGCCCAAGGAATACGAACAAGGGGATAGAGAGAAGAATGAGGTGACTGACCCCCTCGTCGATGCGTCCGACCATCACCAACACGGGTGTTCGTGTTGCGAGGGCGAGGTAGCCGATCGTTGCGAGTCCGAACGCAAACGCGATGGGAACACCCGCGAGCACGCATATCGCGACGGCTCCGACGAAGAATATGACCAGGTTCAGGTTGCCAAGCGTTTGAAACATCGGCCTACCCAGCCATAGCGCGCATGAAACGAAGGCGACCGCAAGAAGTGCTAACCCGATCAACCTCAAATCGCCGAAGCGAAGGAGCCGGGTCACTGCAAACAGAGCCATTAACGCGAATCCGGCAAACATCGCCGATGCACGCCACGAATTCTGCAGATCCAACGCGGGTGTTCGGATCATGGCCTCACCCGCCGCGTATTCGAACGAGTAGGGCATGATGATTGCCAAGAAAGCGAGCGCTCCTGCGACGGCGACCACGTCGAGAAACGCCCTGGCCCCGGGTGAAGACTTGCTCACGAGAGCGGTCATCCGCATGTGCTCGCCGCGGCGGAACGCAATCGCGGCGCCCAGCATCGCGAGCCACAAGAACAGCATGGATGCAATTTCGTCAGACCAGATCAATGGTTGGTGCATGACATATCGGGAGAAGACGCCCGCTGCCAGCACGCAGATTTCTGCAGCGACCAATAGCGCAGCCCCAACCTCGACGACTTGGCCGACAACATGTTCGACAGCCAGTGCCGAGCGCGTCAGCGGGGCCAACTGGTCACCCCGTCTTTCGTTCACCGAATGAGCTACGTGCATGATCAGCCCCCGATTGAGCTGAGGGCGACAGAGGCATCAGGAAGCGGCGCGTGGGGAAGCCCTTCGGCGTACTTATGTTGATCGAACACTTTTGTCTCCTTCATTTGTGGTTCAGGCACCCCTGACCACCTCGGAATGCGCGGGCTTTCTACTACCGTTACCACCCTTGGGGCTGCAAAAAAGACCTCTCCATCGCCTCCATTCAGCGACAGCCGAGATCTTCACGCAGAGGGTGCGGCATAGCCATGCAGAAGATCGAACAGCCGGGCAGCCGGTGTTTCACCTCCTCCAAGGCTTGCCTAGTGCGACCGACCGCCTAGTTGCGAGTGGACAAAGGTTAAGCCCTCAATCTTGTCAGGACAAACGACTTGCTCTCTCGAGGTTGTGAGAAAAACTGATATGTGGATAAGGGGTAACCCTGAGGCCCGGGACGTGGTCCGATGGAGCCCTATTCAAGATTCAAACACAGACAATTGGCAAAGCTTCATTGGGGGAAGGCCGGGCTATGCGGTCGCGGCGAATGCTTTTCTAGGTGCGTCCGCGGGCGAGTTAGGCGATGCCGATTGGCGTAGGGTGATGTGAAGTTTGCTGTGACTCAGCAAGCGGGTGCCTAACCCCTCATCAACCTCGAAGGAAAGCGGACATTTCAGCGATCACGAATTCCGGTCGCTCTTCTGCGACCCAGTGTCCGCAGTCTGGGATGGTGCCGCCCTTTACGTCTTGGCCGACGCGCTGTAGCGAGGTGAAGCCTTCTTCGCCGCGTCCCATCGATTCCGCGCCACCGTAGGCCAGGATCGGCATGGTCAAGCGGCCATTGCGCAAGAACTCTTCGTTGTCACGGACGTCCTGAGGCACGTTGCGGTAGTAACTCAAACCGGTGCGCAGTGTCGCGACATCACGGTAGGTGCGCAGATACTCCTGTATGTCCGACTCCGACATCGCATCCGGCCGGTGTCCGAATTGCCGGTAGAACCAGCGGTAGTAAACGTCTTCCCGACCGGCGATAAGAGCTTCGGGCAGATCCAAGGTCTGATGAAACGCATGATGCCATCGCCGGCCCGCCTGCGAGTAGCTTCCGCTGCCGTCGCCGGGCACCGCGGCGTCCCACATCACCAACTTCTGCACCAGGCCCGGGTGAAAGGCAGCAAGGGCGAATGCTGCCGGGCCCCCCCAGTCATGACCCGCCAGGTGAATCTTCTTCAGGCCGAGATGACCTTGCAGAAGATTTGCGATCTCGCCCGCGACGGTCCGCATATCAAATCCGCTGGATGGCCTCGAACTGTCACCGAGCCCCCTGAGGTCGGGGGCGATAACTCGATAGCTTTTTGAAAGTTCCGGCATGACTTTGCGCCATGCATACCAGGTCTGAGGCCAGCCGTGCAGAAGCACGAGGGCTGGGCCTTCACCGGCAGTGACGAAGTGAACAAGGGAGTCGCCAACTTTCGCGTAGTGGTGCTCAGGTGCAAATGTCATGGAGTCATTCCGAACGAGGTTTTGACAAGGGGTGCTTAAAAGCAATTCACCCAGTTTCCCTATCAATGCAGTGCGTTTGATGAGAATTCGAAAAGAGCCTTCGAGCGAACGCGAGGGGCGCAACTTAGGCCATCGAAAACTCATGCTACGTATCGGTGAGCTTGTGAGCAACCGACTTTCAATCCGGCACGTGTGAAGAAACATCACAAGGTCCAACTTCCTGGTGTCGGGTATTGAGGCGGCTGGAACTCGGCGCACCATCGAAGATTTACTCACATGTTTCCAGAGCGTGGTACGGGGGGGCGGAGTCGTTCCTCTGCCTCCAACGCCGCGGCGCGCAGACCTCCCGCGGCTCGGGCCCGTGCCTCCCGGGCTGAGTCGGTTGCGCTTTCATTCGGAGGTCTTCTGGCAATCGATTCTTCTCGGACCTGTTTGTCGGATGAGCAACCAGATGAACTCGACCGTGGCGACGACTACGGGGAAACCCTCTGAAAGATCATGGGAGGATAGGCGTATGGTCTACCTATCAGACCAAGGAGCTGCACGAAATGGCGCGCAAAAAACTCATCATCGAGGCTCGGATCAACGAGTACATGCCCCGCTCCGCCAACCCGAACATCCCGTACACCGCGCAGGAAATCGGGCGAGAGGCCGCCAGAGCACGCGAGGCCGGGGCGAGCATCATTCACTTCCACGCAAGAACGGCTGACGGCAAGCCCGCGCATGACGTAAAAACTTTTGCGGCAGCTATCCGGGCGATCAGAGCCAATTGCGACTGCCTCGTCTTCCCGACTTTGGGGCAGATCTCGAATGAGGGCGAGATGGGCCGCCTGACACATATCGAAGAGTTGTCGAAGGACCCGGCCACCCGCCCGGATCTTGCTCCGATCGACACAGGTAGCACAAACATCGACCGCTACGACGACGTAAATCGCCGGTTCCTGAGTGATCGTGCAACTTATTTGAACAGGACCGGTGTGCTTGAAGCTTTCGCGAAGCGCCTACCGGAGCTGGGCGTGAAGCCCCAATTCGTAAGTTGGAATGTGCCATTTACGCGCATGTTCAATGCCCTGCGTGACATGGGCCTAGTGCAGAACACTCCTTATTTCATGTACGAACTGACGGATGAGGGAATCCTCGGCGGACATCCGGGAACAGTGAAAGGCCTCATGGCGCATCTCGAGTTCGCGCCGAAGGATCCGATCGAGTGGACGGTATGCAACAAGATTGGAAATCTGACCGCGCCAGGTACGGCATCGATTGAGCTGGGGGGGCATGTCGCCGTAGGACTGGGTGATTACGGCTGGCCAGAACTGGGGACGCCGCACAACGGCGAAGTTGTTCATCGATTTGTTCAAATCGCGAAGATGCTCGGCCGAGAGATTGCGACGCCTGCGGACACACGTGAAATGTTTCAAATGAACTAGCGCTTGTTGGATCATTGGCTCCGGGGAATAACAGGCGATCACCGGTGCGCTGAATTTATGGCCTGAGATCTGGAGACAAAAATGCGCTTCAACATTCTTCGCAAACTGGCGGCATCGGCCGTCGTTTGTGCAGCAGCTTTTTCTGCGGCGGCTGCTGGCACGTATCCCGAAAAGACGGTTTTTCTCGTAATTCCATTTGCTCCAGGGGGAACAAACGATATCGTTGGTCGTTTGGTTGCATCTGAACTAAGCAAGAAATACCCCAAGAGCGTTATTGCGGACAACCGCGCAGGTGGCGGTGGCGTGGTCGGGTGGGGACAGGTGGCCAAGGCGCAGCCCGACGGCTACACGTTGCTGACGAGTGATATGTCTTTCGCTATTGCTGCCGGATTGCTTCCCAAGCTTTCGTTCGATCCCAAGAAAGACTTTGTGCCGGTGAGCACCGTCGCGACCGTGCCCTTTGTCGTGGTTGTCAATGCCGAGGTGCCCGCCAAAACGATTCAGGAGTTCGTCGCGCTCGCGAAGAGCAAACCTGGTCAGCTGAACTATGGTTCGGCGGGCAACGGGACCAACTCTCATCTGGCGGCCGAATTGTTCAAGCAGAAGGCGAACGTCAACCTCACGCACGTTCCTTACAAGGGGGCCGCAGCCGCCATGTCGGATCTGATGGGTCACCAGATCGACGTCCTGTTCACGGCCTTGCCAACTGCACTCTCCCAGATTCGATCGGGCCGAATCCGTGCCCTGATGGTGACCAGCAATGAGCGAGTAGCGGTGTTGCCGGACGTGCCCTCCGCGAAGGAAGCCGGGCTTCCAGAAATGGAGATGAATTTTTGGGCAGGCGTTGCCGCACCGACAGGTACACCCGCTGACGTGGTCGAGAAGCTGAATGCGGATATCACCGCGTCTCTGGCCAGCCCCTCAGCAAGAAAAGTCCTGGCGGACCAGGGCCTGACGCCCGTCGGCGACTCCCCGGCGGATGCACGCGCGTTCATGAACTCGGAAATCGACCGCTGGGCGGCATTGGTCAAGTCGGCCAACATCAAGCCCGATTGAATCAAGAGTCGACTCTTCCACCATCAACAGGATCCACTATGGAACAGGGAACCTCAAAGCTCGTCTCCGAGCAAAGCCTCAAGAAATTCTGCAACGCGGTTCTTTGCAAGGCGGGCGTACCTGCCGATGAGGCGTCCGTCGTCGTCGACAACCTGGTGCAAGCCGATCTCCGGGGCGTTGACTCCCATGGCGTGGTCAGATTCCCGATCTACATCAAGCGGCTGCTGGATGGCGGAACAAACGCAACGCCTCGACCCAAGGTCCTCAGGGATTCGCCCACCGCAGTGGTCTACGATGGTGACAACGGCCTTGGACATCTTGTCGGTGTCCGCGCTATGCAACTCGCGATCGACAAGAGCCATGAGCACGGCGGATGCGCGTTCGTGGCAGTACGCAACAGCAACCACTTCGGGGCCGCTGCCTACTACGCAGAGATGGCCGCACGACAGAACATGATCGGCTTTGCCTTCACCATCGGTGCCATCAATCACATGACACCGTGGGGGGGCGCAGAGGCCATGCTCGGAAACAACCCATTTGCCGTGGCCTTTCCGACTCCGACCGGCGACCCCATCGTCCTCGACATGGCTTGCAGTATCGCTGCACGCGGCAAAATCATCGTCGCAGCCAAAGAGGGTAAGCCTATTCCTGCCGATTGGGCAACGGGGCCGGATGGCCTGCCCACAACCGATGCGGTTGAAGCCCTTAAGGGTTTCGTCGTACCAGTTGGCGGACCGAAGGGCTATGCGCTGACGCTGACGGTTGGGCTTCTGAGCACGATGCTGTCAGGGGCGTTCTTCGGTTCGGAGGTAGGCGACTTGTACGAGAAAACCGGAGAGGCGCAGAACAGCGGGCATCTGTTTGGCGTACTGCCTGTCGCGGCATTCGATGAGGTGCCCAATTACATGGCGCGCATCCAGAAGGGAATGGATGACATTCGAAATGCCAAACGTGCTCCAGGTGTCGACAGGATCTACTTGCCGGGTGAGAGAGAGCAACTAAGCCTTCTGTCGCGTCGAGAAAATGGGCTGCCCCTCGGCGAGGGACTTTGGAGAGAGCTTCAGGAACTGGCACAGCGGTATGACGTACCGTTGACGCACATCGACTAGGAAAGAACCCGCATGACAAAACTGCTCCTGCCTCAGCAATCGCCGGTGCGGCGCCGAAAGATCTATGAGGAAATCGTGGATCGGTTGGAGGTGATGATGCTCGATGGAACGCTGTCGCCCGGCGATGTCCTTCCTGCTGAGCGGGAGCTGATGGAGTCGTTTCAAGTCGGTCGCTCCTCTATTCGAGAGGCTCTTTTTGCCTTGCAGCGCATGGGCCTGATATCGATCCGAAATGGTGAGCGTGCCTACGTTACAAAGCCCTCAGCCGATGCCGTGGTCAACGAGTTGGGAGGGGTGGTAAAGCACTTGCTGGCACGCCCCGAGGGCGCACGCGATTTGCAGCGTGCGCGTGCGATGCACGAGGTTTCTCTTGCGCGCTATGCCGCTCGCCATGCCACGGAAGAGGATTTGCAGGCGCTGAAGGCTGCACTCGATGCCAATCGCGAGGCGATGGGTAATGTCACTGCCTTCACCCGCACAGATGTGCAGTTCCACCTAGTTCTGGCCAAGATTCCAAACAACTCGATCTTCACTTCGCTGCATTCGGCGCTTGCCGCATGGCTTTCCGAGCAACGCACGACTTCGCTGCAGGTCGCAGGGGCAGACGAGGCGGCATACGAGGCCCACGAGGCAATCTACAGAGCAATCTCTTCGCGGGACCCGGACGCCGCGGAGAGAGCCATGCAAGGGCACCTCGAGGAGGTAGGGGCGTACTACTGGCACGGACGTGGAAAAGAATCTGGGGATAAATGATGTACGCGGTAATCGTCAGGTTCGCCATTGATGTCATGCACGTTGAGAAATTCCGCGGTCTCGTCTTGTTCAACGCTGAGCAATCCCTTTCGAAAGAAGAAGGGTGCCGGGTATTTGATGTCTGCGAAATGGGAGACGGCGAGTTCTGGCTATACGAGCTCTACGATGATCCCGAGGCCTTCCAACTGCACCTCCGGACGCCTCACTTCCTGCAATTCGATGCGCAAGCCACCACGTGGATCCTCGAGAAGTCTGTAAGGACAGGCCAGCATCTTGCGAAGACGTCATCACTGCAACTCTCTTGACCTCGACATCCAATATTCGCGTCGGCTGCGTTGCCCACGACTTCACAGAAGCCACCGATCTAGAGAACAAGCAGGTACGGGCATCCTTGCTGCTGGAGACCGAATAACATGACCTCGAAAAAGCCCATACTCGGCGTCATCGCCGATGACTTCACTGGCGCCACCGATGTGGCGGGCATGCTTGTTCATTCCGGTATGCGTACCGTCCAGGTGATCGGCGTTCCCAGTGGTCCCGCTCCGGCTGCAGATGCTGTGGTGATCGCGCTCAAGTCCCGTACGAATCCGGCTTCTGAAGCAGTAGAGGAGTCGCTTGCAGCATTGCGATGGCTCCAGGAGGCTGGCGCTCGGCAGATCTACTTCAAGTATTGCTCGACGTTTGATTCGACTCCTGCTGGCAACATCGGCCCTGTTGCCGAGGCGCTGATGGACGCCCTCGACACCACCTTCACTGTTGCCTGCCCCGCTTTCCCAGAGAACGGAAGAACCATTTGTCGCGGGCACCTTTTCGTCGGTGACGAGTTGCTGTCGGACTCAGGGATGCGCAACCATCCCTTGACACCAATGACTGATTCGAACCTCGTCAGGGTGCTGCAGAGTCAGTGTCGCGGGCGAGTGGGATTGCTGCGGTACGACGTTCTTTCAAAGGGTGTTGAAGCGACCCGCGAGCGCATGAAGGAGCTGCAAGCGGACGGCGTCCGACTCGCTGTCGCGGACGCGTTGGACAACGAGCATCTGCGCACACTCGCGGCGGCTTGTGCTGAGCTTCCATTGCTGACCGCCGGATCAGGGCTGGCGTTGGGGCTCCCCCAGGTTTACCGGGAGCGAGGCTGGATCGCGATGCATGGTGAGGACACGAACTTGCCGAAATCCAGCGGATATGCCGCCGTTCTCTCGGGATCGTGTTCGACGGCAAGCAACCAGCAAGTGAAGCACTGGATTCAGTCGGGCCGTCCTGCTTTGCCAATCGATGCTCTAGCCTTGGCAGAAGGACGGGATGAAGCGGGGCATGCCATTGCATGGGCTATGAGCCAGCTTGAGAAGGGCTCAGTACTGGTGTACGCCACAGCAGAGCCTGAGCGTGTGCGAACGGTCCAAGCGACTCTCGGCGCCGCCCGTGCGGGCGAACTGGTGGAGCGTTGCCTGGCTCAGGTCGCACGCGGCCTGGTCGACCGCGGCGTCGAGCGCCTGGTGGTGGCGGGCGGCGAAACGTCTGGCGCTGTAGTGAAAGCGCTTGAGGTCAGCCGTCTGCGCATTGGTCCGCTGATCGATCCGGGGGTTCCGTGGACCGCAGTGCAAGACGACAGTCGCAGCTTGCTCCTGGCACTGAAGTCCGGAAACTTCGGTTCTACCGATTTCTTCACGAAGGCATTGGCCCAGCTCCCGTAAATCCCCCGTTTTTCCTTTGACGCGCCACAGCTTCTGTGCGCGCGAATGGATTGTCATGCCCAATTTTGCCGCAGAGTGTCATTGATGCACGGGGATCGATTTGCCGCCGCGCTGAACGATGGCTTTCGCGCCGTGGAGTTCCTTTTTCCAAGTTCGCTTGGCATGGCATCGATCTTTTGATTGAGCCGATTAGCAAGCGCGACATGCCGGCCTCCAGTGCACTCGCCGGCCGCGACGGTACAGACCCGATCGCCCCCTCTCTTGGTGAATAGCTTGAACCAAGGCCCCACTGAGCGGGGGCGAGTCGGCCTCAGGAGCTTTTGCGAGCCTCCTCACGGAGCCAGTTTGCGAACTTCATGACTCGGTCCCACTGCGCATGGGCGCGCGGGAAGACAAGATGATGCGCGCGCACATGCATACCTTTCCTGTCCTCGAAGACCGGCACGAGTTCACCTTTCCGAAGCGCTACCTCGGCGGTCTTGCTGCTGTCCAATGCAATCCCGAGCCCTTGGATTGCGGCGTCCAGAACCATGAAGGTGCGGTCGAATGCAAGGCTGTAACCGCCCGGGCTGACAGGTACTCCGTTTGCTGCGAACCAGTGCGGCCACTGCACAAGCGTCAGCTCCGAGAGGATGAGGTCCTGGTCTACCAAGTCTTCGGGGCTTCGGATGTTCAGTTTGGACTTCAGGCTCGGGCTGATCAGCGGCAGGATTTCCTCCGAGAAGAGCGTTTCAACATGCAGGTCACGGCCTCTTACCGCTCCGTAGCAGATGTCTACGTCCGTTTCGCCGCGCGCAAAATCCACCTCACCATGGGACGCGTCGAGTTGCACCCGAATCTCCGGGTGCTTTGCCCTGAAGCTGGGTAGTCTGGGCATCAACCAGAGACTTGCAAAAGTGGGCACGGAATGAATGCGCAGAACTTCAGCGACCTCGCCGGAGCGCACGTTTTGTGCTGCGGATGCGAGCAGCGTGAGAGCTCCAGTGATGTCGCGCTGGAAGCGCTCGCCGAAGATGGTGAGAGTGAGCCCGCGAGGTGACCGGTCGAACAGCTGTCGATCGACGAAGGCCTCGAGGTTTGAGACCTGATGGCTGACGGCCGAGACCGTCAGGTTGAGTTCTTCAGCCGCCTTGCTGATGCTGCCAAGACGCGCCACCGCGTCGAACGCAAGAAGACCTTTAAACGGAGGAATCTGCATAGGGAGATTGCGGAAGGGACCACTTTTAACGCCACTCGGACTGTACTAGCCGCCTCGCCGAGGCAGCCCCCGAGAAACTCCTCACCAGCGTTTCACGACAGCCTTGCCATCGACGGCGGGAAAGCGGACTGCACCCTGCTGACGGCAGGCGGTGCAGCTGCGGATGGACCCGCGGCGGCCGTAGCGAGGCCGTCCCTACGGTAGCGACGGGGTAGAGCCCGCGCGAAGGAAAAAATAGGGTAACTACTGATTAAGGCATTTTTCAACCCCGCTTGAACGGCACTGCCTTGTTCAGTCATAGCCCCGCCGAGACACTCCTAGCCACCACTTCGCAGGAGCCTCACATGAACATCGCAAGCCGCCACATCCCGCTGGCAGACCAGAGTTTCTAAGCCATGGCCAAGAACGACAAAGCCGCCGCAACGTCGACCCCGCAGCTGACCAGGCTAGCTGCCAGTGCCTATCGAATTCGGCGCTTCGCCCTGCGCATGGGGGAGGTCCAAGGTCAGGGCTATATCGGGCAAGCCTTGGGCTGGGCAGATGTGCTTGCAGTTGCCTACGCCTACGCACTGAACTATCGACCTGAGGACCCGTACTGGGAAGGCAGAGATCGCTTCCTGCTCTCCCACGGCCACTACGCAATCGCGTTCTACGCCGCGCTGCTCGAGGCCGGGATCATCGAGGAGAACGAACTTGAGACCTACGGGAGCGACGACAGCCGCTTGCCGATGTCGGGCATGGCCACCTACACGCCCGGCATGGAGATCTCAGGAGGCTCTCTCGGGCAGGGGCTTGCCATCGGCGTGGGCATGGCACTGGCCTTGCGGCACAAGGGACACAGCGCGTTTGTCTACAACTCGATGTCAGATGGTGAGCTCGACGAGGGTTCGACGTGGGAAGCGGCCATGGGCGCAGCCCACCACAGGCTTTCGAATCTGATCTGCCTGGTCGACATCAACAACCAGCAAGCGGACGGCCCTTCAAGCAAGGTGCTCGGCTTCGAGCCGCTGGCCCAGAAGTGGGAAGCATTCGGATGGCACGTCCAGCGTGTCGATGGCAACGATCTGCCTGCCGTGATGAAGGCGTTCGACACAGCCCGTGAATTCACCGAACCAAAGCCCCGAGTGATCCTTTTTGACACCCTGATGGGGAAGGGCGTGCCGTTTCTCGAAAAGCGCGAGAAGAACCATTTCATCCGCGTCGATCCTCCAGAGTGGCAGCAGGCCCTGGAATATCTCGATCAATCGCAACAAGGAGCGACCGCATGAACGCCGTCACCGAGAAGAAGCCACGTTTGACGACGTCGGCAATGATCGCCTCGATCGCTGGCGAGGGACAGCGAGTAAAGGCTGCGCCCTTCGGAAAGGCGCTTTCCGAACTTGCGGGTAAATCCTCAGAGATTGTTGGCTTGACGGCCGATCTGGCGAAGTACACCGACCTGCATCTGTTCGCCCAGGCGTTCCCTGAGCGGTATTTCCAGATGGGCATGGCCGAGCAGTTGCTGATGGCGGCTGCCGGAGGGTTCGCGAAGGAGGGGCTGGTTCCGTTCGCGACCACGTACGCTGCATTCGGAACCCGTCGCGCCTACGACTTCATCCACCAGGTGATCGCAGAGGAGAACCTGAATGTGAAGATCTGCTGCGCTCTGCCTGGCCTCACCACGGGGTATGGTCCCAGTCACGTCGCGACGGAGGACCTGGCGATGATGCGCGGCATCCCCGGCATGACGGTCATTGATCCCTGCGACGCGCTTGATATCGAGCAAGCCGTACCGCAGATCGCCGCTTTCAACGGCCCGGTGTATATGCGTCTGCTCCGAGGCAATGTTCCGCTCGTGCTCGACGAGTATGACTACAAGTTCGAGCTTGGCAAGGCCAAGGTGCTACGAGGTGGCCGTGACGTGTTGATCATTTCAACCGGGATCATGACCATGCGCGCGCTTGAGGCGGCCGCAAGCCTGCAGGCCGACAGTGTGGATGTCTCGGTACTGCACGTGCCTACGATCAAGCCCCTGGACGAGGCTACCCTGCTCGCAGAGGGTCAACGCACAGGGCGACTTGTCGTCGTCGCGGAGAACCACTCCACCGTCGGAGGTCTGGCTGAGGCAGTAGCAGGGACCTTCTTACGCGCGGGTGTCGCCCCGAGATTTCGACAGATCAGCCTTCCCGACAAGTTTCTCGATGCTGGCGCGCTGCCTACGCTGCATGACCGGTACGGCATCTCGACGAATGCAGTGGTCGCATCCATCAAGGAGTGGTTGGCATGAACGCGAAAACGAAAGTCGGCCTGATTGGGCTCGGCGCCATGGGTCGTGGCGTCGCAAGCAACATGTTGGCCAAGGGCTACGACGTGGTAGGAACGGATGTACGCGCTGAGGCGCTCGACTGGCTTCGAGCACAAGGTGGGACGCCGGTCCAGTCGCTTGCTGAAATGGCGCGCCAGGTTCAGATCGTCATCTGTTTCGTCGTGAACTCCGCGCAGACCGATGCTGTCCTCTTCGGGGAAGACGGCTTGGTCGGTCACCTTCCCCGCGGCGCTGTGTTCGTAGCGTGCAGCACCATGGATCCGGCATACGTTCGAGACCTGGCCCAGAAGCTTGAAGAACATTCAGTCTCGCTGGTTGACGCGCCCGTTTCGGGTGGGGCTGCCGGCGCTGAACGCGGCACCCTGACCATCATGGGATCAGGCCCCTCCGAAGCTTTCGACCTTGTGCGGCCTGTGCTGCAAACGTTCGGCAAGCATGTCCACTACCTTGGACGAGCGGGCGCTGGCGCACAGATGAAGATTCTGAATCAGCTCTTGTGCGGCGTTCACCTCGCAGCCGCGGGAGAGGCGCTGGCTTTGGCTGAGCGGCAGGGATTGCCACTCGACTTGACGCTGGAGATCCTCTGCAGCGGTGCGGCCGGATCCTGGATGCTGGCTGATCGCGGCCCGCGCATGGTTTCCGGTGAATTCGGGAACGTCAAGTCGGCCGTGGACATCTTCGTCAAGGACATGTCTCTCGTGCTCGACGCAACGCGCGAGTCGCGCTTCCCGGCGGCTCTTGCCCATGACGCATACCTCGCCTTCCTCGGAACCACGGCACGAGGACTTGGCACGCAGGATGACTCGGCCGTGATGACCCACTATCAGACGTCAAAGAGGAGCGTATGACAGACATTCGAAGCAACTATGCCGATCTCGGCGACGGGCTGGTTCACTACCTCACTGCCGGCAAGGGAGAACCGCTGGTTCTGCTGCACGGGATCCCCCAAACATCCTACGAGTGGCGGCATGTGATTCCGATGCTAGCGGACCGCTTCCAGATCGTTGCACCTGATCTAAGGGGACTGGGTGACAGCTCGCGAGCCGCGAGCGGCTTCGACAAGAAGACGGTAGCTGGTGACGTCTGGCGCCTGTTGAGCGAGCATCTGAAGATCGACAGCTTCTTCCTGGTTGGCCACGATTGGGGCGGCCCCACAGCGTTCGCCCTTGCTTGTGCCCACCAGGAAGCAGTCAGGCGCCTGGCGATTCTTGACGTTGCCATCCCGGGCGACGGTGCCGACTTCTCCCAGGGTGGTCGCCGCTGGCATCACGCGCTCTTCCGCACGCCGCACCTGCCAGAAGCACTGCTGCACGACCGCGAGCACATCTACTTCGACTGGCTGTTCGACAACTACGGCTATCTGCCAAACAGCGTCACGGAGGTGGACCGCACAGAGTACCTGCGTACCTATCGCAAGCCCGGTGCCATGAGTGCGATGTTCGGCTACTACCGCGCCCTTCCACAAGACGCGGAGGACAACAGGGCGTTCCTCGCCACGAACGGCAAGTTGCGCATGCCTGTGCTCGCGCTCGGAGGTGACAAGGCTTTCGGACGCGGAATCGAAACGCTTGAGTCACTCCAGCGCGTAGCCGAAAACGTGCGCGGCGGTCTGATCCCGAATAGCGGCCACTGGGTCACCGAAGAGCAACCTGAGTTCGTCGCTGGAGAGCTTCGCAAGTTCTTCCTCGAATAGGCCAGCTGAAAAAAACCATACCTCAAAAAGTCAACCACGGAGACAACGTCATGACCATTTCTCGCCGCAAATTGATCCAAGCGACCGTCGCAGTGGGCGCCGGAATAGGGGCACCATCCCTGGTCTTCGGGCAGTCTCAATTTCGTCTGAAGTTCGCCAACATCATGCCCGTGGATCATCCGCTGAACGTTCGAATGACCGAGGCGAGCGCTCAGATCAAACAGATGACGAACGGGCAAGTCGACATTCAGGTATTCCCCGCCAGTCAGCTCGGAACGGATGCCGACATGCTCGCTCAGGTGCGCTCAGGAGGCATCGACCTGTTTGCGCAAACGGGCCTCATCCTCGCTACGTTGGTCCCAGTCGCTGCTATCAACGGCATCGGGTTCGCGTTCAGCGACTATCCGACTGTCTGGAAGACCATGGACGGGGCGCTTGGCAAGCACGTCATCAAGGCCTTCGAGAAGGCGAACCTCGTTGCCTTCGACAAGATGTGGGACAACGGTTTCCGGCAGACGCTTTCGGTTTCCAAGCCCATCCGCACCCCTGACGACCTGAACGGCTTCAAGATCCGCGTTCCCCCGAGCCCCTTGTGGACAGCGATGTTCAAGTCCATCGGCGCGTCCCCTGTCTCGATTCCCTGGGGCGAGACCTATTCTGCGCTGCAGACGAAGGTGGCCGACGGACTGGAAAATCCCTTGGCGGGCATCTACTACGCGAAGATGCACGAAGTTGGGAAGTATTTGTCTACGACGAACCATATGTGGGATGGCTTCTGGATGCTGGCCAATCGCCGGTCGTTCGAAGCGATGCCGCCCGCTACCCGCGAGATCATTACCAAAGTGGTGAACGAAGCTGCGCTCAAGGAACGCGCGGATGTGGAGAAGCTGAATGTTGATCTGAAGTCTCAGCTTGCCGCGAAGGGATTGCAATTTGTCGATGTCAAGCCGGAAGCTTTCCGCCAGAAGCTTCAACAGTCTGGTTTCTATGCTGACTGGAAAAAGCGTCTTGGCGATGAGGCGTGGGGTCTTCTTGAGGCCACGACCACCAAGCTCGCATGAGGTGAACCATGGACACCCGCGTAGACCCCAATATGCTGGCCGTCGAACGACCAAGCGCCGGCAGCATCTCATGGTTTGAGAATGGCCTGCGTCGGGTGGTCGAGGTGCTGGCTTCGACGATCCTGGTGATAGAGATCGCCGTTCTGTTCATCGGCGTGGTGGCGCGGTATGCACTTGGTGCGCCCGTCACCTGGTCCGATGAGCTCGCCTCCATACTCTTCATCTGGCTGGCGATGCTTGGCGCGGCGGTGGCTTTCCAACGCAACAGTCACATGAAGATGACTGCCTTCTCGGATGGGAGGAAGGGGTCAACGCGTCAGTTGCTCGACGTTCTCGGTCTTGCGGTACCTCTGGCTTTTCTGGTCCTGATCGTGCACCCGGCCATCGAGTACGCGATCGACGAGATCATCGTCATCACTCCGGCCCTGGAGATCTCGAACGCGTGGCGCGCCGCGGCGTTCCCGACGGGTGTGGTGCTGATGATCGCATTCGCCGTCTGCCGCATCGTGAGAATGCATCTCTACAAGCGAATCCTGGCGACCGCCATCGCAATTCTGATCGTGGGCTCGGCGCTCTACTTTGTCGGCAGGCCCTGGCTAATGCAGCTCGGCAACTGGAATCTGCTGATCTTCCTGGTCGGGATGATTGCGGTCGGGGTCTTTCTCGGCATCCCGATTGCCTTCGTGTTCGCGCTGTCGGCCCTCTCGTACGTCACTCTCTCGACCAGTACACCCACTGTTGTCCTTGCCGGCCGGATGGACGAGGGCATGAGCCACCTGATCCTGTTGGCCGTTCCACTCTTCGTCTATCTTGGGTTGCTGATCGAGGCGAACGGAATGGCACGCGCCATGGTCGGATTTCTTGCCTCTTTGCTGGGCCATGTTCGAGGAGGTCTGTCCTATGTGCTCATCGGCGCCATGTACCTCGTTTCGGGTATCTCGGGCTCAAAGACGGCCGACATGGCGGCGTTCGCTCCGGCGCTGTTTCCTGAAATGCAGAAACGCGGCGCAAAGCCTGGTGACTTGGTTGCGCTCCTTGCTGCCAGTGGAGCGCAGACCGAGACCATTCCTCCGAGTATTGTGGTCATCACGATCGGCTCCGTCACCGGGGTCTCGATAGCCGCGCTCTTCACGGGAGGCCTTGTCCCCGGTCTCGCACTGGGAATCGCGCTGTGTGGCGTCGTTTGGTGGCGCTATCGAAAAGAGGACCTCTCGAAGGTGACCCGGTCGACGCGTCGGGAGATCCTGTCCTCGTTCGTGATCGCATTCCCGGCCCTCGCGCTGCCGTTTGTCATCCGTTCCGCGGTCGTCGAAGGTGTCGCAACAGCCACCGAGGTTTCGACGATCGGGATCGTGTACTCGTTGATCGTCGGAATCGCCATCTATCGTCACCTCGATCTTCGACGACTCGGCGCCATGCTGGCCGAGACAGCCACGCTGTCCGGAGCGATCCTTTTCATCATCGGGGCGGCCACTGCCGTGGCCTGGTCTCTGACGCAGTCAGGCTTTTCGCGTGATCTGGCGTCGATGATGAGGAGCCTGCCTGGCGGTGCTCCTGTCTTCATGATCGTGTCGATCATTGCATTCATCATCCTGGGGAGCGTGCTCGAAGGAATTCCAGCCCTCGTGTTGTTTGCGCCGCTGGTGTTTCCTATTGCCAAGAGCCTCGGAATCCATGAGGTCCAGTACGCGATGGTGGTGATTCTGGCGATGGGTATCGGACTCTTCGCGCCTCCGGTTGGTGTCGGCTACTACGCGGCGTGCACCGTAGGACGCGTCAACCCCAACGAAGGGCTGACGGCCATCTGGGGATACATGCTTGCGCTCATCGTGGGCCTGGCCGTAGTCGCCGCCGTACCCTGGCTATCGATCGGATTCCTCTGAGAACGGCGTCTCAGACCGGCTCGTTTCTAACCTCAACCAACTATGAACCTAAGCAACGCGCAGGGCTTTGGCCCGGCGCGTCCAGGAGAACCTTGTCATGTCAAAACCGGAACCTTCAAAACTTGCCAACGCCATCCGCTTCCTAGCGATCGATGCCATTGTCAAAGCGGGCGAGGGACATCAGGGCGTGCCGCTGGGCATGGCGGAAATTGCGACTGCGCTCTATACCCGTCACCTGAAATTCATGGCCGGCGACCCGACCTGGCCCGATCGGGACCGGGTTGTCCTTTCCAATGGTCACGGGTCTATGTTGCTGTACGCGTTGTTGCACCTGACGGGTTACGAGCGCTTTCCGATCGAGGAGATCAGACGCTTTCGTGAACTCGGTGCACATACCGAAGGACACCCGGAATTCGATGTGGCCAGCGGCATCGAAGTGACCACGGGTCCGCTCGGTCAGGGAATCGCGAATGCCTTCGGCATGGCAGTCGCCGAGGCATATCTGAGCGCCCGATTCGGGTCGCAGCTGGTGGATCATCGCACCTACGCATTTGTCGGAGACGGCTGCCTGCAGGAGGGGGTCGGTCAGGAGATGATCTCGTTGGCAGGCCATCTACGCCTGAGCAAGTTGACGCTACTGTGGGACGATAACCGCATTACGGATGACGGGAGTACTGACCTTTCGATCAGCGAGGACGTGGCCGAGCGCTTCCGGGTCGCTGGGTGGCACGTGGTCGAGGTCGACGGTCACGACCTGGAGGCTGTATCGGCCGCATTGACCGCCGCGAAGTCGGACCTGCGTCCGTCGTTCATTGCTTGCCGCACTGTGATCGCCAAGGGGCTGGCACGCCTCCAAGGCCAGCGTGGCGGACACAGCGGGCGCCTCCACCCCGAGGACGCGGACGTGGCGCGCAACGAACTGGATTGGCCCTATGCGCCGTTCGAAATTCCCGCACCCGAGCTCAAATCGTGGCGAGAGGCTGGCCGCCGCAGCGAGGCCGATCATGCGGCATGGCAAGCTCGCCGCGATGCTTTGGCCGCCCACGAGCGAGCCGAGTTCGATCGTGTACTTGCGGGCGAGCTCCCGGAGGGCTGGCGCGGCGTGCTGCTTGACTACAAGCGGCGTGCGCTCGATCTCGCCGAGGCCCCTGGCGGCATCATGATCTCGGGTGAAATCAACGATCTCCTGAAGGATGTGTTGCCCGAACGGATGGTGGGCTGCGCGGATCTTGAGGCCCCGACGAGTCACAAGCGCCGTCTGAAGGCGTTCACCGCCGACGATCGTAGCGGTGCCTACGTGCACTGCGGGGTTCGCGAGCACCTGATGGGCTCGATGGCCAACGGCATGGCGGCTCATGGCGGTGTTTTGCCGCTGGCCGTTACATACCTGGCTTTCTCGGACTATGAACGCCCGGCGATGCGTATGGCGGCCCTGATGGGGCTGCCCGTGAAGTTCGTGTTCAGCCATGATTCGATCGGCGTCGGGAAGAACGGGCCCACCCATCAACCCGTCGAGATCCTGGCATCTCTGCGCGCAATGCCCAACATGCTGGTCCTTCGACCTGCGGATGCGGTCGAGGCAGCCGAGTGCTGGGAAGTCGCGTTGGAGCATAACAGCGGCCCTTCGACGCTTGTCTTCGCCCGCCAGTCCTTGCCGACGGTTCGAAAGACGCATGTGCAAGAAAACCTGTGTCGTCGCGGGGCATACGTGCTTGCCGAAGGTGAGGGAGGCGAACGAGCCGTGACATTGCTGGCGACGGGTTCCGAAGTAGCGATCGCGCTCAGGGCGCGCGAGCGGCTTCAGGCCGAGGGTGTCGCCACTGCGGTGGTGTCGATGCCATCCTGGGAACTCTTCGATGCGCAATACGAGGTTTATCGAGCACAGGTGCTCAAACCTGGTTCCGCAACGGTTGCCATCGAGGCGGCTGTCCGCTTCGGCTGGGACCGTTATCTGGGCCAGCGCGGCGGGTTTGTCGGCATGACTGGATTTGGGGCGTCCGGCCCTGCGGATGCCCTGTACGAGAAGTTCGGCATCACGCCATCTGCAATCGTCGCAGAGGCTAAGCGGTTGCTGGAATCGTCTAACTGATGCTTGAGACCATCATGCAAAAAATTGTCTTTCTTGATCGTTCCACCATCGCACCGCAGACACGTCTGCGGCGACCAGACTTCGATCACGAAATAGTTGAGCACGCAAGCACCTTGCCAGACCAAGTCGCCGCGCGGCTTCAGGGTGCGAGTGTCGCCATCACCAACAAGGCGCCCATCACGGCGCGGACACTTGAGGCGCTGCCTTCCTTGCGGCTCGTCGCCGTCGCAGCGACCGGAACGGACTTCGTGGACAAGGTCGCCTGCCAAGCTCGGGGGTCACCGTCGTCAACATCTGGGGCTACGCGCTCAACACAGTCCCCGAGCATACGTTTGCGCTGATCCTCGCATTGCGTCGAAACGTTGTCGCGTACCGCGATGCTGTGCTTATTGATTCGGCATGAACGAACTTGAATCAGGCCGCATAGCGAACCGGCTCGTGTTCGAAGTAACTCTTGATGCGTTCAGGTTTGCGTTGCACGCTGCTCAGGTGCCTCGCGGCGGCCTTGACCAACTGCAACTTCGTGCGGGCCGGGGCGAGCTTCGTGACGGCCTGCTTGAGATCGGCGTTGGCCATCTCGTTGGGGTTGAGCTCCGGGCTGTAGCTCGGCAGGTAGAACACCTCAATCTCGTGCTTGTGCTCGGCAAGCCAGGCCTTTACGGGCCTGCTGTGATGCACGCGGAGGTTGTCCAGGATCAGATAGATCTTGCGGCCCGCGTCCTTGATGAGGCGGCGCAGGAAGTCGATCAGGATGTCGGAGTTGAGCGCGCCGTCGTAGGCCTTCCAGCGCATCTGCCCTTTGTTGGTGACCGTGGAGATGACCGACAGGCCGTGGCGCTTGTTGTTCACTCGCACGACCGGGGTCTCGCCCCTGGGCGCGTAACTGCGACCACGCACGTCGTCGCTGCGAAGCCCGGTCTCATCGCCCCAGTGGATCTCCGCGCCCTTCGACCTTGGCGCACGCGGCGATGACGGGATATTCCTCCTCGAGCCACTTCTTCACCGCCGCAGGCGACTGCTCGTAGGCCTTCTTCATGGGCTTCTGAGGCGTGAAGCCCCAGCGCGCCAGGTACAGCCCCATCGTGCGCACCGGCAAGCGGATCCCGAAGCGCTGCTCGATGAGTTCCCCTACCGCTGCGCGAGTCCACAGCGCGTACGGCATCTTCAGCTGATCGGGCGTCTTGTCGGTGATGAGCTTGCGCACTGCTGCCTCCTGGGCCGTATCCAGGCGCCGTCCGTCGCCCAGCTTGCGGCCTCCAGGGGCGTCTCGCAACGCCTTGGCGCCGGCCGCCTCATGGCGCTTGCAGATGTCGAAGACGCCGGTACGGCTCAGACCCGTCTGCGACGCACGAATGCCGACCTCGTTGGCACCGACCTCAGGCTGTCGATCCATCGCACCATGCCGAGAAGGGTCCCGAGTCCGGCCCCGCCTGAACTCATTGATGGAGGCCCTGCAGCGTCGCCGAGTAGCCCAGAGCACTCGAGCATTTTTGGGCCGCGCGAACAACCATCCTGGCAATTTCCGGCCACTCCTTTACGCCTCGCTGTGCTTTCAAGAACGCGACGCTGATCGCAGCTACAACGATCCCATCCTTGTCGCGAACCGGGGCGCCAATGGAGGCAATGCCAAGATCGTTCTCCTCATCAGCGATCGCATAACCTCGCTTGCGAGTCTCCTCAAGTTCTTTTTGCAGGGCACGAACGGTCGTAATGGTCCGCTTGGTCCGTGCGGAGTAGGGTGCCGGACCAAGGACGGCGTTTGCGCGATCAGGCGGAAGGTAAGCAAGAAGGGACTTGCCAATGGCGGTCGCGTGCGGCGAGATACGCTGTCCCGCCTCGGCCCGGATCGCAATGGCGCCATGGCTTTGCACGGTGTGGAGATACACGACGGCATCCTGCTGAATCACCCCGAGGTAGCCATTCAACTGGTGGTGCTCCGCAAGGAACCGCAGTTCCTCCGAGGCACTCGCATATAGCGCATCGGTCCGAACCATCGCGGAACCCAGTGCGAGCGCGCGCACTCCCAATCGGTACTTCCTTGTCTCGGCCACCTGTTGAAGGTAGCCGGCTTCCAGGAGGGTCGTCGCCAGTCTCTGGACGATCGAGGGACTGATGTCCTGAAGTCTTGCGAGTTCACGAATGCCAAGAGGTTGCGCACTGTCGTTGATAGCATCCAGAAGCGCCAAGCCTCGTGATAGCGACTGGTTCGTGGAAGTCATGTGCCATTAATTGGTGCATTGTGCCGATAGCCAATTATCGGCCCTTCCTCCCGCTCAGGGGATCTTGAGTGCAGGACAGGCGGCTAATGAGCGATCACTCTGCCACCGATTTGCGACCGCGCCAGGGATTGAGCCCGTTCCCATGCGTCGATCTCGACCGTGATGCTCGGCTGGGTTTCCCGCCGAGTGCCTGGTAGGCGTGTTCCGGGCTCGGAAAGGATGGATTCCTTCAAGCGATCCAGCTTGCTCCAGAAATGAGCGCCTGCGATGGCCGCTGGATCTAGCAAGAGGCAAAAGACCCCGATCCCGTGAGCGGGTCCGGAGGGAGACTGCAGATTCTCGGTGTCGAGCGACATCGCGGAATCGGTGTAGAACGAGCCCAGCACCTCCGCCATCAACCCGATGCCGAATCCTCTGCTGCCACCGGCGGGAAGGAGGGCGCCTGCAAGAGCCTTGAGGGCGTCGGTGGTCGGATGGCCATTTGGCGAAACAGCCCAGCCTTGAGGAATCGGCGCGGCCCTTGCGGCGGCCTCTCGCACGTGTCGCAGATTGGCGGCGCTCGTGCACTGGTCGAACTGGAATGCGATGGCGCCCTTGCCATCGGGAACCGACATGGCCATCGGATTGGTTCCTAGCACGCGCTTCGAGCCGCCCGGCGCAGCCACCCTGGCCGAAGCGGTGGTGAAGGCCACACCGATGAATCCGTGCTGCGCAATCCTTTCAGGGAAGTAGCCGAGCGCCGCGCACGTGTAGGCCTTGCTGATGGCGAGGACGCCCACGCCAAGCGTGCGGGCGGCGCTGAGTGCGTCGGGCAACCCCATCGCGAACGCCGGTTGTGCAAAGCCGTTTTTCGCGTCGACATGGATCAGGCCCGGCCGAGGGCGATATATTGCGGGAGTGACGGTCCCCAGCACCCGGCCGCTCATGAGTTGCGCGCAGTCATGTTCCAGATGCCGGAGACCACAATGGGTGTTGCCCCGCTGCTCCGCGCGCCCCAGCGCCTCGGCAACATGTTCTGCAACGGGTTCTGACGCCCCGTGCAGCCGCAGCGCGCGCGCTATCACGCTTTGGAGATCCTCCAGGGAGACGGTGGTCGTACGCATACCGTGTTGTCGCTGCGCTCAGTCGAACTTGATTCCCGCGGTTTGGATGACCTTTGTCCAGCGCTTTGTGTCGTCGGCAATGAACGCATCCATCGCCGCCGCAGTCCCCGGGGCCGCCTCCATGCCGGCGGCCGATAGCTTCGCCTGGACGGCGGGGTCCGCCAGCGCCTGGTTCATGGCGCCGTTCCAGAAAGCCACGATGGACTTGGGCGTCCCCGCGTTCGTCATGAATCCAAACCAGCTTTGGTAGTTGAAGCCCGGCAAGCCGGACTCCGCGACCGTGGGTACGTCCGGCAGCGACTTGCTCCGTGTGGGCGAGCCCACGGCGATCGCCCGGAGCTTGCCGGACTTGATGAGCGGCAGTGAGCTCGCGTCGGCAAACGTCAGATCGACCTCGCCGCGCACGAGACCAGGCACGATGAGGGGAGTACCTTGGAATGGGACATGCAGCATCTCGATACCCGCCATCTGCTTGAACATCTCCGCGGCCAGGTGCTGGGAGTTGCCCACGCCGCCGGATCCGAAAGTCAATTTCCCGGGATGGGCCTTCGCCATGGCGATGATCGTCTTGACGTCCGTGATCGGCGAATTGCCTCCGGTGACCAGAATGGGTGACATATAGACGCCCATGCTGATGGACTGGAGATCCTTGACGGGGTTGAAGCTCAGCGGACGGTTTGACGCCGCCAGAATCGTCGTCGAAGGTGTTGCCACCAGAAGTGTGTAGCCGTCAGGCGCCGCACGCGCGACCAGCTCGGTTCCGATGATGCCGGTCGCACCGGGCTTGTTCTCGATGACCATCGGCTTTCCGACGATGGTGGCCAGCTTGTCGCCGACGATCCGTGCAAAGGCGTCCGGCGCACTGCCGGCTACGAACGGGACGACGACCTTGACGGGTTTCGAGGGGAACGCATCCTGCGCGTACGCACCTCCCAGGAATGGCGACAAGGATGCGAAGGCTGCGGCGCAGATGAGATGACGGCGGTTCATGGTGTGTCTCCGGTTTGGATCGGGGGAAGCGAGGGTTATCAGTGGGCTGTTCGAAGTCGATGGTCACGTAGCGGCATCTGATGGCACGTTGGAAAGCCTGGCCAAGGTCTGCTGCGCGGCAGACTTCGCCGCTTCCAGCAGTTCCTCCTGAGGTTGCCTGTTGATCGGAATCTCCGCCCACTCTCGAGTCGATTTGTCGATGTCCTTCAGGCCGGAAGCCGTGGCCAGACACACGACCAGGTCGTCGCTCGCAACGACTCGTTGCTTGCGCAGTTGACGCACTGCGGCAAACGGCATGACGCTGGCCAGCTCGAAGAACAGGCCTTCGAGTGATCCGACGAGCTCCTGAAGCTCGAGGAGGCCCTCGTTCGTGATCTTGACCGCGACACCTTCGGACTGTCTGAGAGCCATCAGGGCCTGGTACGCGCTTTGCGGTGCACCCACGGACGACGCAAGTGTTTCGTACTCTGCCGTTACCGCGTCAACCCGTTCGGACCCGCTCGACATGGCCCGGGCAAGAGACCCATGGGCCTCAGCCGCGAGGAAGCGAGGGATGCGGCTCGTGGTGCCCGAGTCCTTCAGGTCGACAAAGCCTTGATGAATTCCGGCCAGGGCGTCCCCGTAGCACACGGGCAAGGCGATCCAATCGGGCACGCGACCCAGATCCTGGTAGATCTCGTAGGCGATGGTCTTGTAGCCTTCGATGCCGATGGGCGTGCTTCCGATGACGGGCGCAGAGTAGGGCGATGTGATGAACCAGCCATATCGCTTCGCTGCCTCGGCGAGAAACGGCCAGCGTTGCGTCTTGTCTTCCATCAGGATCAGATGCGCACCGAGCTTGCGGATCTGGGACACCATCGGACCCGCGGCGCCTTTCATGGACGCGACCACGCAGGGCAAGCCGGCGCGGGCCGCATAGGCCGCGAGCGAAGCCCCGGCGTTGCCGGACGATGCGGTTGCGACTGCGGGCGCCCCCACCTTCTTCGCGTATGAGACTGCAACGGCGCTCAGGCGATCCTTGTAGGAATGGGTTGGGTTGCGGGACTCGTCCTTGACATACAGATTCTCGAGGCCAAGGTACTTGGCGAGCCTGCTGGTGGCATGGAGAGGGGTGTCGCCCTCGCCCAGTGTGACGAACTGATCCTCCGTCACCGGCAACATGGCGCTGAAGCGTTGAAGGCCGGGCCGAGCACGGCCGGGGTTGCCGAAATCCCAGCGAGTGACATCGTCCTTGCCGTACTGCACGCGAAGGTTGCTCGCCAGGCCTCCGGAACATCTTTCACACCCGGGTGCAAGACGGTCCGGAGCGTAGAGGGTGCCGCAACGCAGGCACCTGAGCGCGACAGGGGTGCTCACGCGAGTACCTTCAGCTGTCCGTCCTCGCGATGGAGGAGTTCGACACCGTCCTTGCGGACGACCACGGTGTTCTCGACCTGGAGCCCGCACCACCCGAACTCGTAGTAGGGCGTTTCCACGCACATGACCATTCCTTCCTCGATGACCTGGTCATTGCTCGGGATCAGGTCGGGCATGTCGTAGCCGTCCAGACCAATGCCATGGCCCACATGGCTTCTCGAGTAGTGCGGGATACCCGACCTGCGAGTCGCATCCATGGCTGCTTCATACACCTGTGATGCTCGAACGCCGGGTCGAATGGCTTCGAATGCGGCGATCACGCCGTTGTGAAGCGCCTTGTGATACGTCTTCATCTTGTCGCTCGGTTCGCCGAGAACGGCGATGCGTGCCAGGTCCGCACGATAGTGTCTATAGCGTCCACCCGCGTCGAAGCGAATGACGTCGCCCATCTTCAGCTTGGCCTCGGACGGATAGACATTCGGCATTGCGGATCGCGTGCCAAAGCCGAGGCAGCCAAGAACAGGCGTCGCATCGCTGTCGACGGTCTTCGCATGAAATGCGCGCGCCATCTCGAGTTCGGTCACTCCGGGGCGCGCCAGCTTCAGGCCCGCTTCGACGGACTCTTCGGTGATCGTCGCGATCCTGCGAAGCCGTTCGACTTCCTGCGGCGTCTTGACGGCCCGGATCTCCCTGAAGAGCTTCATGGCGGGAACGAGCTTGGCGTTAGGGAGCTCCTGTTGCAGCCGCTCCCAATGGCCCGGCATCAATCCCAGTTCATCGACGGCCAAGGTTGACCGATCGAGGCCTTCGGCCCGCAGTGCCTTCACCAGGGCGGCGATGGCATCCTTTTCATCGGGCTGGCTGAACAGTTCCAGCAGACGGGCATCCGCTTGGCCGAGAGGCGCATCGCTTTTGTCGACGTGAAAGAAGCCATACCGCGAGACGTTGGGGATCCATACGTCCTCCTGGTCGACGAGCTGGTCGAGCAGGGACGTGGGCGCAATGACGCGCGATGCAGCGAGGTTCTTCACCGGCAGAAGCACATGCACCTGCGGGCCTCGCCGAATCCACTGCGAGAGCGCCCAGTAGCCGCTGGCATAGGTAACGTTTTCCGGGGAGGTCGCGACGAAGGCATCGATCCCGTTGCGCTTGGCAATCTCCGTGAGGCGTGGCTGATTCAGTAGGGTTTCCATGAGTTGCTCCGTGGGTTGAGGGTCTCGGTCGTGGTGGGGACGATTCCGAAGTTTGTGTGCCGATAAAAGGAACGATGTACCGATAGATAAAATGCTACGCCTTTGTGAATCGCCGGTCAAGCCTTGCGACGTCGCGCTGGTTTGTTCAGCCGAGGGCAACGCGATCACCTCCAAATGAGCGCCATGCCGAGACGCCCCTTGAAGAGCGCGTCCTCTGAGCTTCGGGTCGCCCCGATGGGGCGTCATAAGGTCGGAAGTCATCGCTTGACACGGCAGAAGTCAAGGTCAGATAATTCATTTAACGGTACGATGTACCTATAAACGGCACATAGATCGATTTTCGTGCATGGCCAGGCAGTCAATCGCTGCTTTCGGCCCACGAGAGGCAACCCAACTCATCCACATCCCCGCTATGGACATGTCAACAGAGCACCTCACCTTGGACGAGGACCCGGCCGAGACCGCCGAATGGCAAGACGCATTTCGAGCACTGCTTCAAGTGCACGGGCCGGCACGGGCACGATTCGTCCTTCAAAACCTGGAATGCCTCGCACGGGAAATGCGTACGGGTTGGCAGCCCAACCTCAACACGCCGTACATCAACAGCATTCCTGTTGAGGCGCAGCCGGCCTTTCCGGGCGACCTGGCGATCGAGGAGCGGATTGGCTCCCTCATGCGCTGGAACGCGCTCGCGATGGTGGTGCGTGCCAACCAAGCTTATGGCGAACTGGGCGGTCACATCGCGAGCTATGCCAGCGCGGCCGATCTGTTCGAGTTGGGTTTCAACCACTTCTTCCACGCGCGGGATGGGGCTCATCGGGGCGACCTGGTCTTCTTCCAGGCGCACAGCGCCCCGGGTGTGTATGCGCGTGCTTTCCTCGAAGGGCGCTTGGGCGAACAGGATCTGCAGCACTATCGTCAGGAAATCGACTTGGCCGACGGGGCGCGGGGCCTGTGCAGTTATCCGCATCCGTACCTGTTGCCGGACTTCTGGCAGTTCCCGACCGGCTCGATGGGCATCGGCCCGATCAGCTCGATCTATCACGCGCGCTTCATGCGCTATCTCACGCACCGCAACTTGCTGGACTGCGAAGGGCGCAAGGTGTGGGGCGTGTTCGGCGACGGCGAGATGGATGAGCCCGAATCGATGAGCGCGCTCACGCTCGCGGCGCGCGAGAAGCTCGACAACCTCGTGTGGGTCGTCAACTGCAATCTGCAGCGGCTCGACGGACCGGTGCGGGGCAACGGGCGGATCATCGACGAGCTCGAGAAGCTCTTCGCCGGCGCGGGTTGGAACGTCATCAAGCTCGTGTGGGGCAGCGATTGGGATGGGCTTTTCGCGCGTGATGTGAACGGCGCGCTCACACGCGCCTTCGCGAACACGGTCGACGGCCAGATGCAGACCTTTGCCGCAAAGGATGGCCGCTACAACCGCGATCACTTCTTCGGGCAGAACGAGGCCCTGATCCGTCTGGCTCAGGGTATGACTGACGAGCAGATCGACCGGCTCAAGCGAGGGGGCCACGACCTTGTGAAGATTCACGCCGCCTACGCCGCAGCGGCCGCGCATCGCGGCCAGCCGACCGTGATCCTGGCCCACACCAAGAAGGGTTACGGCATGGGCACCGCGGGCCAAGGCAAGATGACCACGCACTCGCAGAAGAAGCTGGACGAGAGCGAACTGCTGGCCTTCCGCAATCGATTCAATCTGCCATTGACTGACGAGCAGGCAACCACGCTCGCCTTCTACAAGCCGGCTGAGGACAGCGCCGAGATGCGGTATCTGAAGGAACGCCGAGCCGCCTTGGGCGGTGCCATGCCGCGCCGCGAGACGCTCTGTGACACGGTACCGATACCCGAGCTGGCAGGCTACGCACAGTTCGCGATCGGCGCCGCCGGCAAGGAGATGAGCACCACCATGGCCTTCGTGCGCATGTTGGGCAATCTCATGAAGGACAAGGCGCTCGGACCCCGCATCGTTCCTATCGTCGCCGACGAGGCGCGCACCTTCGGCATGGCCAATCTGTTCAAGCAGGTCGGCATCTATTCGAGCGTTGGCCAGCGCTACGCGCCGGAGGACATCGGCTCGGTGCTCAGCTACCGCGAGGCCACTAACGGGCAGATTCTGGAAGAGGGCATCAGCGAGGCCGGCGCGATTGCGAGCTGGACGGCGGCTGCGACCAGCTACAGCGTGCACGGCCTGGCGATGCTGCCGTTCTACATCTACTACTCCATGTTCGGCTTCCAGCGCGTGGGCGACGCGATCTGGGCGGCGGCGGACCAGCGCGCCCGTGGCTTCCTGCTGGGTGCCACCTCGGGCCGCACCACGCTGGGCGGGGAGGGCCTTCAGCACCAGGACGGTACCAGCCACCTGGTGGCGGCCACCATTCCCAACTGCAAGGCCTACGATCCGGCCTTCGCTGGCGAGATGGCGGTAATCGTGGATGCGGGCATGCGCGAGATTCTCGTCGAGCAGCGCGACGTCTTCTACTACATCACCCTGATGAACGAGAACTACGCGCAGCCTGACCTGCCGGCGGATGCGCATTCGGACGTCCTGCGTGGCTGCTATCGCTTCGGCACCTACGGCCTGGCGGATGCGAAACAGAAGGTCACGTTGATGGGCTCGGGTGCGATTCTCACCGAAGTAATCAAGGCCGCGCAGATCCTGGCCAACGAAGGCGTTGCCAGCGAGGTCTTCAGTGTCACCAGCTGGAGCGAGTTGGCCCGCGACGGCCAAGGTTGCAGTGCAACCGGTGACCTGCCCTTCATCGCACGTCAACTGGGTGCAAGCCAAGGCCCGGTGATTGCTGCCACCGACTATGTGCGCGCGGTGCCCGAAAGCATTCGCGCGTACGTGCCAGAGGGGAGGCCATACCGGACGCTTGGCACCGACGGTTTTGGCCGCAGCGATACGCGGGCCGCACTGCGTAGCTTTTTTGGCGTCGATGCCAAGACCATTGCGGCAATGGCTAGGGAGTGCTCCTGATGGGCCTGATGGAGTTACGCGTTCCCGACATTGGAGACTTTGACGAAGTCGCGGTTATCGAGGTGCTGGTGAAGGTCGGCGACACGGTCAAGGCCGAGCAGTCGCTGATCACGGTGGAGTCGGACAAGGCGTCGATGGAGATTCCGTCGGGCCAGGCCGGCGTGGTGAAGGAACTCAAGGTCCAGGTCGGCAGCAAGGTGAGCGAAGGCTCCGTGGTGCTGGTGCTTGAAGCCGAAGGCGCGGCTGCAGCGGCTCCGGCGGCGGCGCCTGCCGCTGCGGCGCCAGCGCCGGCACCTGCCCCGGCTGCAGCAGCCCCGGCTCCGGCCGCGGCCGCAGGCCTGATCGAAGTGAAGGTGCCCGACATCGGCGACTTCAAGGACGTTGCCGTGATCGAAGTGTTGGTGAAGCCCGGCGACACCATCAAGGAAGAGCAGTCGCTCATCACCGTCGAGTCGGACAAGGCCTCGATGGAGATTCCGTCATCGGCCGCCGGCGTGCTCAAGGAACTGAAGGTCAAGGTTGGCGACAAGGTCAACATCGGCGACCTAATCGCGGTGGTTGAAGGCTCTGGCGGTGGCGCGGCCGCGCCGGCCCCGGCACCCGCCCAGGCCGCAGCAGCACCTGCACCGGCCACGGCGTCGGCCCCTGCACCGGCCGTGGCGTCGGCCCCTGCACCGGCCGTGGCGCCTTCGGCATCCGCGGTCGCCCCGGCTCCGCATGACCCGACCGTCGCACCCAGCGGCAAGCTGCCGCACGCATCGCCGTCGGTGCGCAAGTTCGCGCGCGAACTCGGCGTGCCACTCGACGAGGTCAAGGGCATCGGACCCAAGGGTCGAATCACGCAGGAAGACGTCCAGAACTTCACCAAGGCCGTGATGAGCGGTGCTGTCAGCACCAAGGCCGCGGGCGCCAAGGCGCCGGCCGGCGGCGGAGACGGCGCCGCGCTGGGCCTGATCCCCTGGCCGAAGGTCGACTTCACCAAGTTCGGCGCCGTCGAGCGCAAGGACCTGTCGCGCATCAAGAAGCTCAGTGGCGCCAACCTGCACCGCAACTGGGTGATGATTCCGCACGTCACCAACAACGACGAAGCGGACATCACCGAGCTCGAGGCCTTCCGCGTCTCCACCAACAAGGAGAACGAGAAGTCGGGCGTCAAGGTGACGATGCTGGCCTTCGTGATCAAGGCCGTGGTCGCGGCGCTGAAGAAGTTCCCCGAGTTCAACACCAGCCTCGACGGCGACCAGCTCGTCTACAAGCAGTACTACCACATCGGCTTCGCGGCGGACACGCCCAACGGCCTGGTGGTGCCGGTGCTCAAGGATGCCGACAAGAAGGGCATCATCCAGATCAGCCAGGAGATGGGCGAACTGGCCAAGAAGGCGCGCGACGGCAAGCTCGGCTCGGCCGACATGCAGGGTGGCTGTTTCTCGATCAGCTCGCTCGGGGGCATCGGCGGCACGCACTTCACGCCGATCATCAATGCGCCCGAGGTGGCGATCCTGGGTCTCTCCAAGGGCCAGATGAAACCGGTCTGGGACGGCAAGCAGTTCGTGCCGCGGCTCGTCCTGCCGTTGAGTCTGAGCTGGGACCATCGGGTCATCGACGGCGCTGCTGCGGGACGCTTCAACGCATATCTCGGCCAACTGCTGGCGGACTACCGCCGGCTCGTGCTTTAAAGCACCCCCAGGAAGATGGGCAAAGTACAAGTTAAAGTGCCGGACATCGGCGATTTCTCGGACGTCGCCGTGATCGAGGTGCTCGTCAAGCCGGGCGACACGGTCAAGGTCGAGCAATCCCTCATCACCGTCGAATCGGACAAGGCCTCGATGGAGATCCCTTCGTCGCACGCGGGCGTGGTGAAGGCAGTGGCCGTGAAGGTCGGCGACAAGGTGAGCGAAGGCTCGGTCGTGCTGACGCTCGATGCGGTGGAGGGCGCAGCCGCTGCGCCTGCCCCAGTTCCAGCGCCGGCCCCGGCGGCCGCAGCACCCGCTCCGGCGCGTGCACCTGCTCCCGCTGCTGCGCCGGTGGTGGCATCGACCGTCGATGTCGAATGCGACTTGCTGGTGCTCGGCGCCGGCCCCGGCGGCTACTCGGCTGCCTTCCGCGCGGCCGACCTCGGGCTCAAGGTCGTGCTGGTCGAACGCTACGCGACGCTCGGCGGCGTGTGCCTGAATGTCGGCTGCATTCCTTCCAAGGCGCTGCTGCACGTGGCGGCGGTCATGGACGAGGTCAAGCACTTCGCCGATCTCGGCGTCAGCTACGGCGATCCGAAGATCGATCGCGCCAAGCTGCTCGCCCACAAGAACAAGGTGGTCGGCAAGCTGACCGGCGGCCTGACCGCGATGGCCAAGATGCGCAAGGTGACGACCGTGCGCGGCAGCGGCGAATTCGTCGATCCGTACCACCTCAAGGTGCAGGAAACCGGCGGCGACGGCAAGGACCCGAGCGGCAAGTCGCAGGTCGCGAAGTTCCGCCACTGCATCATCGCGGCCGGTTCGCAGGCGGTGCAGCTGCCCTTCATGCCGAAGGACGATCCGCGCATCGTCGACTCCACCGGCGCGCTGCAGCTCGGGATCGAGCCCAAGCGCATGCTGATCCTCGGCGGCGGCATCATCGGCCTCGAAATGGGCTCGGTGTACTCGACGCTCGGCGCGCGCCTCGACGTCGTCGAGATGCTCGACGGGCTGATGCAGGGCGCGGACCGCGACCTCGTCAAGGTCTGGCAGAAGATGAACACGCCGCGCTTCGACAACATCATGCTCAAGACGAAGACCGTCGGCGCCGAGGCGACCAAGGAAGGCATCCGCGTGAGCTTCGAGGGCGAGCAGGCGCCGAAGGAGCCGCAGGTCTACGACCTCGTGCTGCAGGCGGTCGGCCGCAGCCCGAACGGCAAGAAGATCGGCGCCGAGAAGGCGGGCGTTGCCGTGACTGACCGCGGTTTCATCCCGGTGGACGTGCAGATGCGCACCAACGTGCCGCATATCTTCGCGATCGGCGACATCATCGGCCAGCCGATGCTGGCCCACAAGGCGGTGCACGAGGCGCACGTGGCGGCCGAGGTGATCGCCGGCGAGCAGAAGGGCGACCACGAACTCGCGAGCGCAGCCTTCAATGCACGCGTGATTCCGAGCGTGGCCTACACCGATCCTGAAGTGGCCTGGGTCGGCCTCACCGAGGACCAGGCCAAGGCGACGGGCGTGAAGGTCGAGAAGGGGCTGTTCCCATGGACCGCTTCCGGCCGGGCCATCGCCAACGGGCGCGACGAGGGCTACACGAAGCTGCTGTTCGACGCCGAGACGCACCGCATCGTCGGCGGCGGCATCGTCGGCACCCATGCGGGCGACATGATCGGCGAGATCGCGCTGGCCATCGAAATGGGTGCGGATGCGGTCGACATCGGCAAGACGATCCACCCGCACCCGACGCTGGGCGAGAGCATCGGCATGGCGGCGGAAGTCGCGCACGGCAGCTGCACGGACGTGCCACTGGCCAAAATCCGGTAGGTATGCCGTCTCTGAGAGCGCTGCTGCCTTGAAGCGGGAGTCGCTTGAATTAAAGAGGGGCTTGGAGATGCTCCTCATTCATTTCGGTGTGCGTCCGGTCGTGCATTCGGCTCTGTGGTGCCTGCAATGCGCAAGGGAGTCGCCCTTGTCCATCGGCACTATGGTGCCGAACATGGTGAAAAGATTCTTGATGCGGTTTCGCGGGGCCCCGATTTGGTCTTTGGACTCATCGATCGGCACGGTATTGGTTGTCTGCCGGCTCGTTGCGGGTTCATTGTTGCAGCGCATAGCTTGACTGGTCGAAGAAGGCTCGAAGCGCAAGCTGCCTATTGGTCGCGCTTCGGGGCTCCTGTCACCTACTCGTCGTGGCTCAACCAAGTAGCTCACGCGATACATCCGTCAGCTGGCGGCGACAATTGTCTTGAGCGGCTCAGGATAAGTTGACGCCGGGCAGTCAGCACAACAGGGACCCAAAGCCGCTGAAGTGGAAGTACGACAATCCACAACGCCGACACCACCAATTCTTCTGATTCAGTGGACTATTGAGGGCAAGCTCGATGCACTGCCTTGGAATGAGAGCGCCGAGCTACGGAGCTCACCCAGGTGGAATGTCGCCGCAGTTGATGGTGAGATGAGCCCCGCAGCGATGCCTCGGTTATGGTGCTGGCGCTGACCGTACTGCTGCGGCGACGCCTCAGGTGCGCTCTCGGCCCTCGGTGGCCGTGGAGCACTCGTCTGCCGGGCGCTCTTGGCGACGCACCGGCTGAGGGGCGCCGAGCCGAGTAAAGCTCAGACGGCCCCTTCGTTCGGGCCAGCGCTGCTCGAAGAGCAGCACATGCTCCCATGCTTCGGCGGGCACGCCGCCGAACACTGTGTGATGTGAATGGCGATTGTGCAGGCCCTTCTGGATTTGAGAAGCACCCTGCAAGCGCACCCTGCGGCGGATCGCCGACGCTGCGCTCCGTGCCTTCTCGTCTGCGAGAGGCGACTCTTCAAAAGATCGATCGGAGCCTGCGGCGACTGGTAGACCATAGCAGCGCAAAACGGCGTGCTCTCCGCAGTGAACTCTTTGCATTCTCAACGAGACACCCGCGGAATCGCGAGCCCCTTGACCTATGGGACACCAAATCGTAATATACGCCATATAGTGGCACGATGTGCCGAATATCGGCACATATATAATGCGAGACATCCACGCAGAGCCCTTCACACCCGAGTCCCGTATTTAACCTTGGAGAAAATCTGCAATGAAAAAGACTCTTGTCGCCTTGGCTGCTCTGGCTGTTGCCGGCGTTGCTTCGGCCCAGTCGTCCGTGACTGTGTTCGGTGTCGTTGACGCTACCTTCAGCGGCTATTCGAACAAGTCGGAAAACGCCTTCGGCAAGGAAGTCAAGGTCACGAAGAACCAGTTGACGAACTCGGGCTATAACAGCAGCCGTCTGGGCTTCCGTGGCACTGAGGACCTCGGTGGCGGCTTGGCTGCTAGTTTCTGGCTCGAAGCTGGCCTGTCCAACGACGACGGCAACACGGGGGGCAACGTCGCGAATTCGGGGTCGACCGTCACCGGCCTTTTCAATCGCCGTTCGACCGTGAGCCTGTCGGGCGCATTCGGTGAAGTGCGCCTGGGCCGTGATTACACGCCGAGTTTCTGGAACGACAATGTGTTCGATCCGTTCGGCACCGTTGGTGTCGGTACCAACCTGATTTCCACGGCCAATGGCTTCGGTCCTGGTGCTCCAACGGGTTTCACTCAAAACCAAACGTACATTCGCGCCAGCAACTCGGTCGGCTACTTTCTGCCGCCGAACCTGGGTGGTTTCTACGGCCAGGTCATGTACGCTTTCAACGAAGCGACGAAGTATGACCCGGGTACGCTGACCCCTGACGTGGCTAACACGCAGCGCGCGGGTCGTTACGTCGGTGGGCGCTTCGGTTACGCGAATGGCCCGCTGGACGTCGCTGCTGCCTACGGCGAATCGACGATCGCCGACAACTTCTTTGCTGGCACCACAGGCACGCTCAAGAGCTGGAACATCGGCGCTTCATATAACTTCGGCGTGGTGAAACTCTTCGGAGAGTACTCGGCTGCCAAGAACGAAACCGATCGCTCAGCTGTCAACACATTCAACGCGTTCGGCTTCACCGACCCGGGCGCCAAAGGATGGCTCATCGGCGCGACTGTGCCGGTCGGCCCTGGCCTGATCCGCGCTTCGTACTCGGGCGTGAAGTACAGCGATCTGCCGCTGCCTGCTGGTATTCCGGTGGCTAACCAGATCTTCGGTCTGAAGGATCCGAAGGCTGACAAGTTCGCGCTCGGCTACGTGCACAACCTTTCAAAGCGCACCGCACTGTACGCCACAGTCGCCTATGTGGACAACAAGGACAACGAGTTGTACCGCAACGGGCTATCTGCTAGCGGCGCGTACTATGCCCCGTCGGGCACCACTCCCAACAATTCAGCCGCGCAGGCGGCCATCGGCGCGGTGACTCCCAAGAGTTCGCTCGCCTACGACTTGGGTCTGAGGCACGCGTTCTGATGGCATTCGAATCGACTTGAAGCCAGAACATTTCGAAGCTTCACCCATTGGCGGCAACGTCGAACTTGACGAATCGGACCCGCAGTCGACAGCGAACTGCTTCTCATAGGCGTTGCGGGGATCGAGTTCGGTGCCCACCAGAGATTCACGCTGAATTGGGCAGCGCTGCTCGAGGTCGTGATGACTGCGTCGGCTGGCCTCTTCGGAATCATCCCACTGTACTGATGGAGAGGGTCATGGATATGCCCGCGCACCAGCTTTCGATGAGCGTCCTGATGACGCCGGACACCGCCAACTTCTCAGGGAATGTTCACGGTGGAACGATCCTGAAACTGCTCGACCAGGTTGCGTACGCATGCGCCGCACGATATGCCGCGTGCTATGTCGTCACGATGTCGGTTGACCAGGTGGTCTTCCGGCAGCCGATCTACGTGGGCGAACTGGTGACCTTCCTTGCGTCCATCAACTACACCGGGACCTCGTCGATGGAAGTCGGCATCAAGGTGGTCGCGGAAAACATCCGGACGCAGGAGGCCCGACATGTCAACTCATGCTTCTTCACCATGGTCGCGGTCGACGAGAGCCGCAAGCCAGTTCCTGTTACCCCACTGAGGCCCTTCTCGCCCGATGAAAAGCGGAGGTATGCAGAAGCGCTAGAGAGAAAGGAGCTGCGCCGGGAGATGGAGAAGCGTGCGCGCTGACGCTAGGCTTCTGGCCTTCAGCTTGGCAATGCCATCTGGATGTCTGCTACGCATTGCTTGATGCGGCTCCAGAGGGGCGCGGTGCGGCCGCAATGAAACAAGTCCGTTGCGCAGCAGCGTATGCCGACCTTGAAGCTGGACTGCTTGGTTGCGGCGTTCCAGCTGGGCACGGGGAAGGCTCTAGTGGGCCCGGAATTGCCATCGAAAGGCCGTCGGGGGAATTCCGTTGTGCAGCGGATGCGGACCTCGAGGCTGATATGGCTTGATCCTGTCAAGAAGGCGAGCCGATCTCTCCGGATTGCTGGATTGCCGGATTGCCGGATTGCAGAATTGTTCGCGAATGCCGGATAGGGAACGCGACGGAGCTGGATGCGTAAGCGACGGTTGATCATGCTGATATGCGTGGATTGGCTACCGACAGTTCATGTATTCGTCGCGGGGCTGCCTGCTTTCTAGGGTCTGCGTTTTGCCACTTGCGTGACTGCGCAATAGCCTCGCCGAGGATTCCCCTGTGGCCGTGGCTGCGCCGCGTTCCCGATCCGGCCTCAAGAAGGTTGTTCGATAGGTGCCTTTCCTGGTGATGTGTGCCCATGTCATCGCGGGTTCACTTCGAGGCCGGCGGTGGTGGCGTCACCTCGCGCGCAATGGCCCACACGAAACCGGAGAGTTCGCACGCGATGGCCACGACGATCTTGTTGTGCGGCATATGTCGCGCCCTCAGTCGCTTGAAGCGTGCGCACAGCCGAAGCTGCGCGCTCCAGGCGATGTCGGTCACGGCCTTGGGCAGTTGCGTCTGGCGCTTGGCGATGTCTGCGCTGACTCGAGCCGGATAGCGGTATTGGTGCGCTACCTCCACCAGCATGCGCCGCGCCGCCGAGTTACCGGCCTTGGTGATGGCTCCCTGACGGCGGCGCTGGCCGCTGGAGTCCTCGCTAGGCACCAGGCCCAGGTAGGCCATTAACCGGCGCGGATTGTCGAAGCGGTGGAAGTCCTGGATCTCGGCCACCAGTGTGACCGCGGCGATGAGTTGCACGCCGCGCAGCGCCTGCAGCGCGGCCACCACCGGCGCCAACGACCAGCCCGCGAGCGCGTCGCGCAACGACTGCTCCAGGCGTGCGATGCGCGCCCCCGACTCGCTCACCGCGTGCAGGTACTCCTGGAAGGCGATCTGCTGCGCGGCGTGCGGCAGTGCCAGGCTGGCCAGCCAGCGCAGATGCGCCGCCGTCCAGGCGGTCCTGCCCGCGTACATCACGCCATTGCGCAACAGCAGCGCCTTCAGGCGATGGCGCGCGTTGCGCTGCTCGCGCACGGCATCCTCGCGGGCGCGCGCCAAATCGCGCAGCGCCTCGTCCACCGCGTCGGGTATGCGCACCGCACTGAGTTCACCCGCGCGCGCCAGGCGCGCAAGCATCAACGCGTCGCGCCGGTCGGTCTTCACCCGATCGCCGGAGCGCTTGGGGATCGACGAAGGCGCCACCACCTCGCACTGGTAACCCAGCGCGGCGAGGTGGCGCTGCAGCACGAAGCCGCAGGGACCCGCTTCGTAGACGACCTGCAGGCAATGCCCCCGACTGACCAGGCGGCGCAGAGCCTTGCTGACGGCAACAACGCCGCCGGCGACCGCGCCCAGATGGCGCACTTCGCCGTCACGGCCGGCCTCGGCCAGGGCAATGTCGATGCTGTCCTTGTGGACGTCCAGGCCAACGTAAACGGTGGCCGCAGTGGTGGTAGATTGACTCATGGCCCGTCTCCTTGCACGTTGCAGGCTGTCCGCCCTTCGGGGTACAGCCTTGTGGCTCGGCGCACCTCATGGTGCGCAACCCACGGTAGTCCCGGAGACGGGCCTCCTCAACGGCTCAAGCCATTCTGTCTAGGACCGCTTGCCGTTTCTGACCTGTCATTTCCCGTCAGGCTAGTGGAAGGCTGTGAGGGCCCATTTAAGGCTGTTCGCCCATCTCCGAAGCGGCCTTTCGTTGCCCCTTGCCAATCAACGATCGTGAATGCCAGCATCAAGCGGATCCGAAAAGGCAGAGGCGGGTGGCAGGCGACCCTCGCGCAAACTCGCAGCGGGTGCGCGCCCGTGCTCGCGCATGGGTGCGCCGGTCAGCAACTGCACGCGGCACGGCTGGGTGTTCGAATTGCTCGGGGCGGTGGCAGCTGATTGCGCCGGCGGTGGCAAGGGACTCCCACGCGCAGCTCGCCTCACTCGTCGTCGAGCAACCTGCCCATCCTGCTGCCCAGCGCCGATTCGGCCCTGAAGTAGCCCACGACCGTGGCGATGCTCTGGTGGCCGGTCATGGCCATGGTCTCGGCGAGCGGCATGTTCTGGCGGCCGGCTTCCGTCACGAACCCCGCGCGCAGCGAGTGCGCAGAAAAGCTCCCCTCGACTCCGGCAAGAACACAACGCTCCCGCACGATGTCGCGCACGGCCGCCGGCGCGAGCGGCTCTGCCAGGTGCCCGCCGCGCCGGATGCGCCGGAAGATGGGCCCCTCGTGGATTCCTTGCGCGCCGAGCACCGCGAGCCACTCGCGCATGGCGGCGGCGGCCGTGCCCACGAGCGGCTTGACGTCCTCGGGCCGCAGGCTGCCGCTCTGGTTGGTCTTGGAGTGGGTGAGGGTGTAGACGAAGGACTCGGCATCGATGCGCTGCAGGTTCGCGAGCGTCGCCGAGGCGATCTCGGAGCGCCGGCGCCCGCCCGTGGCCCAGCCGAAGAGGAGGAGGGCGCGGTCGCGCTTGCCCTTCACGGACTCGTCGCAGGTGGCCAGCAGCAGCTGCAATGGGTCCTTCGTGAGCGCGCGCTGGCGCTTCGCAAGCGCGCCGCGCTGGGCGTAGGCGCGGCGCGTGCGCGCGAGCAGTTCGCGCACCCATGGGTCGGCACAGGGATTGGCCATGCCAGCATCGGGCGATCCCGTGGCGCCGGTCGGCCCGGTCGATCCCGCCGATCCCGCCGATCCCGCCGATCCCGCCGATCCCGCCGATCCGGTCGCGCCGGCCCGGGCCATCTGGTGCGCCTTGGACAGCACCGCGATGCGATGCACGAGCGTGTTCAGGGCCGGCGGGCCCAGGCGCGACTTGTAGCCATGCTTGACCAGCGCCTGGTCGACCTCGGGCGGCAGCTCGGTGACGAGCGCGGTGCTGGGTTGGGCGGCTCTGCGGCCCTTGCGGCCCGGGGCCTGGCTCGGGCTGTCATCGCCGGTCTCGGCCGGGGCTTTCGGGGGATCCGCCTGCGAAGGCTCGTTCGGGCGGCGCGCCGCATGGTCGACGATGAACTGCACCACGACGGGCACCGGCACCGGCAACGCGAGCGCTGCGCCGTAGCGCGCGGCGTACCAGGCGCACCAGTAGCGCATGGCCGAGCCGTAGGAGGCGCGCGTGTTCGAGGACTCGCCCTGGCGCAGCAGCGCGCGCGCCGCTTCTTCGGCCGTCGAGGCGAGCTCGCGGGGGTCGAGCACGGCACGGCGCTCGGCCAGCGTCGCCAGCGGATGGGCCGCGGCTTCGGGCTCGGCTTCGGCCTTGAGCGCCCTGGCGGGGGCGCCTGGGCTGGAATCGGGGTCGCTCGAAGATGGCATAAATATCCTACATATCACGTATGATCTGCTACATCATACACCGATAGACCACGATAACGCTCCCTTATCGTGGGTAAAAAAGAGCGGGGGAAGGGCACTTCAAACTGAAAAGTTCGAGGGTGCTTTTTTAAGGTTTGCGAGGGTCGGCGGGCGCCCCGGTCCGCGAAAAGTCGGCTAGCACGCAGGAAAGGAATGAGATGAACCAGGTCACCGAGTTGAGAAGCCGCGGGATTCAGGAAAGCGATGTCTTCGCGGCCGCGGATGCGCTGCTCGCCGAGGGCAAGCGGCCCACGATCGAGCGCGTTCGGCAGCACATCGGGCGCGGCTCGCCCAATACCGTGAGCCCCATGCTCGAGAAATGGTTCGCATCGCTCGGCGATCGGCTCGTGGGTGCTCCAGGTGTTGCTGGTAGCAAGCCTGCTGGCAACGATCCGGACGGCATGCCCTTGGGCGTGCGCAACGTGGCCAAACTGCTGTGGGAAACAGCGCGGCGCGAGGCCGAGGAAGTGCAGCGCAGCAAACTTGAATCGACGCGGATGGAACTGCAGGCGCGCGAGCAGGCCTTGGTCGAAGCGCAAGGTGCTCTGGCGCAGCGCGAAGACGCCTTCAAGCAGGCGCGCGTGAGCCTCGATACGGCGCTCGCGTCCTCGCAGCAGGCGCGCGAGACCTTGGAGCGCCAACTGAAGGACCACGCCATCGAGGCACACCGCGTGCGCTCGGGGCTGGAGGACGAGATCCGGCGGCTCGCCGCCCTGCTCTCTCAGGCAACTGAAACGCAGGAGCAGATGCGGCGCGAGCATGCCGAGGTCATCGCCGCCAAAGAGCAGGACCTGCGCCGGACCGAGGAGCGGCATGCGGGCCAGGAAAAGCGCATGCTCGAAGACGTCGACCGCGCGCGCCAGGCGGCGAAGCAGTTCGAGACGGGGCTGGCCAGGGAGCAGCAGCGGCGCATCCAGAGCGAGGAAGCCGCGGCCCAGACGCTGGAAGCCGGGCGCCGGACGCTGCGCCAGACGCAGCAAGCCGCACAACAAATAGAACGCGAGCTTCGCGATCGGCTTGCCGATCGGGCCAGCCTGCTGGCGGGTTCCCAGTCGCAGGCCTCGGCGCTGCAGCAGCGGCTGGATGACCTCGAACGGCAATTGAACGAAGAGAAGACCTCGCATGAGGACACACGCGGACTGCTCGCCGAGGCACTGGCCGCCGTGCGCAGCACGGACAAGCCGCCACGCAAGGCGGCTTTTCGGCGAGGCAAGACATAGATCGCAATGCCGGCGACTCATTCACGATGGTCGTCGTTTGACGCGTTGACCTTCGATCGACAGGCTCGTGCCTGCGGCACGAGTGATGGATGGTCCCCCCTCGGACGGTCAGGACCCGACGTTCCTCTTCTCGCGGACGGCGCGCGTTTGGACTAGCATTGCCTTCGATCCGAGACGCCCCGGCTCGGGCACCCCCTGCAGCAGGAGGCGCTTCATGGTCGCCAAAGCCATCAGCAATGAAACGCTAGAGCATCCGGGGCGAAAAGAACGTTGCAACTTACGTCACGGCCTACGACCACGTCGCCACCCTTACGCCGTCCTCGGGCTTCCCGATCGTCTATAACCTGAAGATCAGCGGCAAAATATACCGCTCCGTGCGCTTCTGAGAAGTCCTTCGGCGCGCCGCAACATCGGCGATCCCAAGTCGTCGACGCTGGACGCGATCGCGCAATGATCGTCCCTGTCAGTGCATCCCCAACATGAGGGAGATTCAGTGCGGACGCGGCGCTAGCCAAGATGAATCATAAGGTGCTACTCTCTGGGCCGTGTCGCGCACAGTCGTCCTCTTTTAACTCGAACAAGGAGAGGGAAATGACAGCCTGGAGGGAAGTCGCGGTGGTTGAGCACGTCCTGAACGAATGCTGATCGGTCGCGGACCGGCATCCTTGACATGTCGACGACTCGATGTTCTGCGTGCGGGCAGTTCAACCCGCAAACGCAGAATTTCTGCGGCGAGTGTGGTGCTTCGCTCTCTTCTGCGGTGCGAGCCGACCGTGGCGGGGGGGATACTAGTTCCTATACCCCTCACTACTTGGCTCAGGGCGAGCTGACTACCCGATTCGCTTTCGAAGGGGAACGAAAGCTTCTCACTGTCCTCTTTTGTGACATTGCCAACTCGACCCAACTCGCCGCGCGCATTGGCGCGGACGCAATGCATTCGCTGTTGGGCCACTTCTTCGATCTAGCGCTCACTGAGATCCATGCCGTTGAGGGCACGGTCAATCAATTTCTCGGCGACGGCTTCATGGCCCTCTTCGGAGCGCCAGTGGCGCACGAAGACCACGCACGCCGAGCACTGACCGCGGCGGTGAGCCTGAGATCGCGGCTTCACTCTTCAGTATCCAAACCATTGCACGATCTGCGGGTGCGTATGGGCGTTCACACGGGCCACGTCGTTGTCGGGATGATTGGCGACAAACTGCGCCTTGACTACACCGCCATCGGCGATACCACGAATTTGGCAGCGCGCTTGCAGCAAAACGCGCAGCCCGATGTGATCTTGGTCAGTGAGGCGACCCAGCGGTCCGCGCACTTGTGGTTCGACTTCAGGTCCATCGGACGACCACTGCTCAAGGGCATTCCAGAGGCCCCCGAGGTGTTCATCCTGCTCGGTGCCCGATCCCCGCGGGGAGCAACGCCGTCGCACACACAGAATCCTCATGAGATGGTGGGGCGGGTGAGGGAGCTGTCACTTCTGTCGCGCTCACTCGAAAAGCTGGCTGCGGGCCAGGGCTCCATCGTGATCGTACGCGGTGAAGCTGGCGTTGGTAAGTCGCGACTCGTTGCCGAGGCAACCCGCGCGAGCGCCATGCAGAGATGGGTTGAAGGCCGAGCCTTGTCCTTTGGACGCAAGTTGAGCTACTGGCCCTTCATATCGATTCTGAAGACATGGTTCGGAATCGACGACAACGACTCAGAAGCGACAGCTTGGACCAAGCTAGAACAGGCGGCCCAGGAATTGTTCGCTGAAGATGCACGCGCTGCAGTACCGTATCTGGCAACGGTGCTGTCCCTGCCCGTTACCGGGGAACACGAGCAACGCGTCAGATACCTGGACGCACGTGGGCTTGGATCGCAGGTGCTGCTGAACATGCGCGAACTGTTCGAGCGACAGGCGCGCCGTTCCCCTCAGCTGATTGTGATGGAGGACTGGCACTGGGTGGACAACTCCTCCGTCGCCCTGTGCGAGCACCTGCTGCCACTTGTGCGTAGTTCCGCGATCTGCTTCTGGTTTGTCACACGCAGTGAGCCCGGTGAGCCGGCCGCGCGCATACTCGCCGCCGCCCGGGCACAGCCAGAGTTGGCACTTTGTGAAGTGTCTCTGGCGCCCCTCGCTTCGGCGGAGAGCGAGTCGCTTATCTACTCGCTCGTGGGCCCAGGCGCCCTCACCGCTGCAGCTCGCAGCGCGATTCTGCGAAGGACCGAGGGAAATCCATTCTTCATTGAAGAGATCATTCGATCTCTGATGGCCGACGGATCTCTTGTCCACGACAGCCATGAAGATCGATGGCGTACTGCCAAGCCGATTGATGCAACTTTCTTCCCCGCGACAGTCCACGACGTCATCGTTGCCAGAATCGACCGACTCGATGAAGCCGTCAAGAGTGTCCTGAATCTCGCCTCAGTGATTGGCCGTACCTTCTTGCTGCGGGTGTTGAAGGCAATTGGCGACGTCAACGAAAAAGTAGATGCAGGCCTCGTGCAGCTTGAACTGGCGGAGCTGGTCAAGCTGCGCCAGCAAATTCCGGAGCTGGAGTACATCTTCAAGCACGCCTTGGTGCAAGAGGCCGCGTATGCAAGTATTCTTGTGGAGCGACGACGCACCATTCACCGCAGCGTCGCACGGGCGATCGAGACGCTCTTTGGTGAACGGATCGATGAGTTCACCGGGCTCCTGGCCTATCACTTTGCACTCGGCGAGGAGTGGGACAAGGCCAGGGACTATCTCTTCAAGGCTGGTGATCAGGCGGGACGCATGGCCGCTGATGCTGAAGCACTTGACTACTACCGCCAAGCTGAAGAAGCGTACCTGCGAGTTGCAGGCGCCGGGCTTGCGCCATTGGAGCGTGCGACGCTGGACCGTAAGCTCGGCCAAGCCCTATACGGGGTGGGGCGCTATGACGAGGCCGTTGCGCATTTCTCGCGTGCCTTACTCAACCTTGGCATCCGCTATCCGTCCAGCCGCCTTGGCGTGCGAGCGAGCACCGTGAAGTTCTTCAGTGCGCACTTCACTCGAACAATCGCCAGTAAACTGATGCCTCCGAGAAAGCTCAACTTGGATGTCGCTCAAGAGATCTCCACCATCTGTCAATCGCTGGCCTGGCTGGACTTTTTTGTTGATGAAGAGCGCTTTGGACTCGACAGCTTGATAGAGCTGTATGCCGGTGAGCGCAGTGACGACGTGGTTGCACGCGTGCGCGGACTAGGAACACTTTCGGTGGTTCTGATGATGCTCGGTGCGCTGGGTCTTGCACGGCGACGGATTGATGAGGCGGTTGCACTGGCGCTGCAGAGTGGACAACCGGCCGCCGTCGGTGGCGCGCTGTTTGTTCGGGGTTGGCTCGGCTGGATCGACGGAGCTCCCGATCTGGGTCGCCAGTCGCTGCAGGAAAGTGCGGCCGCCTATCGCGCGGTCGGTGACATTCGGCGCTGGGGTGGCCCTACCTACTTCATGTGTTGGATCGCTCTGCAACGCGCCGAATTTTCGAGTGCGTCCAAGTTCGCCGCCGAATTGATCCGCGTCGGCGAAGACTCGGGAGACCCGCATATGGTCACTTGGGGGCTCACCGCACGCGGCGCCATCGAAATGACCGCGGGGCCGCTGGAGGACGCGATTGGCTGCTTTATCAAAGTGCGGCAAATGTGCATGGCCATCTCGTCCTTCCGAACACAATCCGACGCCGCGGGGCTGCTTGGCATGTGCCTCATGCGCCAGCAAAAACTGGTCGAGGCCGAGAAGATGGTTCTAGAGGCTGTCGAGTTGGTGCAGTCGCACAACTTGCGCGGGCACTGGTCATGTGACCCGTTGAACGCCTACGCGCAGCTGCGTCTACTGCAGGCCGAGCGCTGCCCCATAAGCCAACGCGCCGGCGCCATTGGCGTCGCCAGAAAGGCGTGCACGCGGGCACTTCGCTGTGCCCGTGATGCTGCGACCTGGCTGCCCGAGACGAAGCGGCTATTGGGAATCCTTGCTCACCTGCGGGGTGATACCCGGTCCATGCAAGTGCACTGGAACGCGAGTCTTGAAATCTCCGGCAGATTGGCGCTTCCAGTCCAACGAGCGCGAACACTGCTGGAAGTTGGACTGCGCCTGGGAGATAGACAAGCCGTTGACCAAGCGGTGCAGGAGCTTGCGCTCAAAGGCGCCATCGTTGACCTTGACCTGGCTCGTGCTGCACGGGCCTCCCGTTGGCCCGACGCGGCCAATACCTCCCAAGAGGTGCTCACATGACGACTCAAGGACATCCAGCGGCTGGGGCAACGGGGCCGCGCAGCGCCGCAAGCGGGTCGAGACATCAGGGCCTCCTGTTGGCTGCCCTCGACAAGTATGTCCAGAAAGGCCGCATCGCATTTGTGATGAATGGGCAGTCCGCAGTGGTCGGCCGAGGTGAAGAGCTCGATGTGCGCGTGCGCGTTCACAGTCATGACTTTTATCGAAAGGTCATTTGCTATGGAAACCTGGGACTCGCCGAAGCGTTCATGGCAGGTGACTTTGACGTCGATGATGAGCAGCTGCCGCAGTTACTCACCTTGCTGTTGCAAAGCAGGCTTGACGCACAGCTCGCGCACGATCTTCACTTTGTCATTCACTATGCGTGGATCCGCCTAATGAATTTTGCAGTGAGTCGAAAGACAAACGTGCAAAGGCACTATGACATCGGGGCGGAACTCTTCGACGCCTTCTTGCGAGACCGCTATCAGGTCTACTCCTGTGGCTACGCGCACTCAGTTGGCGACGATATTGACTCATTGCAGCGCAACAAGTTAGAACGCATTTGCCAGAAGCTGAAGCTGCGGTCTGGGCATCGGATGCTCGACATAGGCTGCGGCGGCGCCGGCCTACTGATTCATGCAGCACTGAACCATGGGATCCGGGGCGTTGGAATTACCAACAGTCGCGCACACCATCAGTTGGCGTTGCGAAACATTCGAGCGCATGGATTGGAGGACCGAATTGCAATTGAGTTTGGCGATTTCAGCGGCGTTGCGGGCAAATTCGATCGAGTGGCAAGCGTTGGCATGCTAGAGCATGTGCCGCCGCGCACGGTGTCGACGTTCTTTAGAAAAGTGGCTAGCGTGCTGACCCCGGGAGGCTGGGCCCTTGTCCACGCCATTGGTCTGAACGCCGCAAAAAACAAGCACGATCCATTCATCCAGAAGTACATCTTTCCTGGCTCCGATACGCCCAAGCTTTCTGTCATGGCAAGAAATATCGAGGCGAACCATCTGGCCATTATCGATGTAGAGAACATCGTTCGACATTACGCGATCACATGCCGTCGATGGCTGGAGGCCTTTCGGTGCAATCGCCATACCTTGGATGAAAGCTACTATGACGCATCGTTCAAGAGGATGTGGGAGTACTACCTCTCGTGCGGTATCGCCGCTGCGACAGCGGGGAACTTGGCTGTGTATCAGTTGCTCTTCACTGGTGACTACCATGCCCCCTATTCGTTCCAGCGCGTGTGAGGGGGAGGCGTGCCAGCCCACCATCCCACTGGCCTTTCAGGCGTTTCGGGAGAACCTTGTGGTCCAAGGCTTCTTCAGGCGTAAGCCCACGCGCTCCATTCTGGAGATCTTTGCCTTTGTCACTGTCACAGCCCTCGGGATCGCACTGGTAGTGGCGAGCGACTGGCCGTTGGTGAAGATCCTTGGGCTGGCGCTGGTGACGCTAGGAAGCTTGGGCGTCTCTACACGCGCTCACACGGCCTCGCACAACGCCATCAGCAACCGAGCCTGGGTCAACAGGGCGCTCACCTACTTTGGATTTCCGTTCTTCCTTCAGGTCTCTGCAACCTACTGGCGCCACAAACATCTCGTGGTGCACCACCCCTATCCCAACGTGGCTGGCGTTGACGATGATGTGGATCTGAAGCCGTTTTTTGCGATGACATCACACGAGTTGGTGATGGCAAAAAGCTGGCTACAAACACTGTACAGATTCCAGGTGGCGTACTTGCCACTAATTCTGATCGGCAATGCCTTCAACGTGGTGCGCTGTGGGTGGAAGTTTCTCGCCACCAAACTTCTTGATCAGCACGCGCGGCGAGGTGAGCACTGGGTCGACCTGGGTGCGTTGATGCTGCACTACGGCGCCTGGGTCGGCCTGCCCATGCTGTTTCTTGCGCCAACGGACGTGCTGACGTTCAACTTGCTTCGCTTTGCCTTGCTCTCGTACGGCATGTTTGTGATCTTCGCACCGGCACACTTTCCTGCAGAAGCGCTGATGATTGAAGCTGACCCTGGGCGCGATTTTGTGGCAACGCAGACCCTTACAACGGTGAACTATCGAACGGGATGGTTGGGTGGGCTCGTTTGTGGCGGCTTGGAGTATCAGATTGAACATCACTTATTGCCAGCCATCAGTCCCACGCACTACCCGCGTTTGAGTGCCCTAGTGCGCGAGTACTGCGAGACGCACGGATACCCCTATCGGTGTTTGGGTTGGTGGGAGGCGCTTGAAAAGTCTTTGCTCTCGTTCGTGCATCTGAAGCCAATTCACGCGGTAGTCGCGGCTGCGACCCCCGAGAAGTGCCCTCCTGAGTCGAGCCCGGCTCGCGAAAGCGAAGCGCCTCCATGCTGCGGTTGCCGCGAGCTCGCTGAGGGCGCTCAACGCTTGGAAGCGCCTGAGGGTCCAGGAGCGTTGAAGGATCGGTGATCGATAGCCATCAGTGATTGCCTGAGGAGATGATCATGAACCAACGCAACGCCATGATCCTACTGGTAGGCTCACTCATGGGTCTGATCAAACCCGCATTGGCACAGCAAGCGGGCGCCTGGCAAGTTGGGGCGGGTTGGGTGCATGTGGCGCCGCAGGACTCCAGCGAGCCCTTGACGTTCACTTCGCCAGTGGTCGCGCAAATCCCCGGTTCCGGTGGCAACGTCCATAGCGCCGACACCTTGGGGATAAACATCACCTATTTCGTCACGACTCACTGGGCTGTGGACGCGGCGATGGGTATACCGCCGAAATTCAAACTCACGGGCACAGGTTCACTGGAATCGATCGGCGAGCTGGGGCAGGCGCGTCAGTGGAGCCCGGCGATTCTGGCCAAGTACTACTTCAACGAAGGGGGAGATCGGTTTCGGCCCTATGTGGGCTTCGGCCTCACCTACACGTGGTTCACGGACGTTGAAGTGTCGACTGGATTGCAAAGCGCGCTTGCGTTGCTGGTCGGTCGGCCACCTTCCACCAGCGCAGCCACTGCGAAGCTGGACAGCTCCTTTTCGCCGATCGTCAACCTCGGATTTGCGTATCGCTTAAACGAGCGTTGGGGCGCGACGTTTGCCGTGTCCTACACTCCCATCAAGACCAAAGCCTATCTGACCACCGTCTCCGCTGCAGGCGCGACCGTTGCAAGAGCTGAGTCAAGTTTAAAGATCAATCCGATCACTCCTTACTTGGCGCTCGCCTACAGCTTCTAGCTACTCGGTCAAGAACTGTTAGCGCCACCGGTGAGCTGGCCCCTTGAGCCACGCGACACTCATAGTTACATTGTTACGGCAATAAATGGCGGAATCGCCTTTTGGGGATTGACTTCTGCGAACAACGATTTGACGAAAGCGGGACCGACTCGCCCTGGTCGCTCGCAATTGCTAGTGTAGTGCGCCACGTAAATATGTACTTATCTCTTGATCAGCGCCAGCGCCGCCTTGGCTCTCGTGACCTTGGCCAGGATGTCGTTCGCGCTCTTGGTCCAGATGAACGGTTTGGGGTTGGCGTTGTGGTGTTCGACATAGAGATCGATGGCCAACTCCAGTTCAGGCACGCTGGTGAAGCTGTCGCGCCGGATGCGGTTCTCCGAGATGTCGCGGAAGAAGCGCTCGACCATGTTCAGCCACGACGCGCTCGTTGGCGTGAAGTGCATGATGAAGCGCGGGTGCTTGGCGAGCCAGGCTTGAACCTCCGGGTGCGTGTGGGTGCCGTAGTTGTCCACGATCAGGTGCAACTGCAGGTGCTTGGGCGTCTTGCGCTGGATCAGGCGCAGGAACTGCAGCCACTCGGCGTGGCGGTGTTGCGGCTGGCACATCGAGATCACGGTGCCGTCCAGGGTGTTCAAGGCGGCGAACAGGGTGGTCGTGCCGTGGCGCTTGTAGTCGTGCGTGACAGTGCCGGCGCGGCCCTTCTTCATCGGCAGGCACGGCTGGGTGCGGTTGAGCGCCTGGATCTGGCTCTTTTCGTCGCAGCTCAGAACCAGGGCGCGTTCGGGCGGGTTCAGATACAGGCCCACGACGTCCAGCAGCTTGTCCTCGAAACGCGGATCGCGCGAGAGCTTGAACGTCTTCTGTCGATGCGGCTTCAGGCCGTTGCGCTGCCAGACGCGGCGAATCGTCGTGGGTCCCACCCCAAGCTGCGCAGCCAGCGTGCGCGTGCTCCAGTGCGTGGCGGCGATGGGCTTTTCGTGAAGCGTCTTGTCCACGATGCTCGATTCCAGCTCGGCGGTCACGCTGGGGGTACGCCCGGGGCGCGGCGCATCGTGCATCAGAGCCTCGACCCCGCCCTCCAGGAAACGCTGGCGCCACATGGCCACCTGGCGTCGATCGAGATCGACCTCGACTGCGATCTCCTTGTTCTGCCAGCCCTGGGCGGCCAGCAACACGATCTTGGCCCTTTGCTGCACACGGGCCTCGACGCGGCCTCGCCGCGTGAGGGCGGTCAACTCTCGTTGAACAGCGGCATCCAGTTCGATCCTTGGGGCAATGCGCATGACGACCTCCGTCGAGGTCGGAGTGTGCCGTATCAATTAAGTTCCTCTATTTTGAGCGCACTGCACTAGTCAGGCTGAGACGTTTCCTACTGTCCAGTGCCTAACCTGCAATCACGTCGCCTCAAGATGATGCACAGGGCCGGGCACGTGTCTGCGAGCTAAGCATGGGCCGCGTGCCATAAATCTCATCTACTTGGGGTATGGCGATCGCGTGGAAACTCGCGATCATCCCTCCGTCGTGAAAAATTGACGGCCGCCTCAAAAAGACGGAACCTCCCCTCTTCAATCCGTGTCCTCCGCTGGGCCTTGCGGAAGTCGTCCAGTGGAGGAGCGGTTCACATGCAGGCTTCGTCACCGGTCGGGGCGAACTGACCTTGCGTTGAAGCCCGACCGCGAGGCCAAAATACATGAACTCTCAAGCTGATAGTGGTCATGTTCAATCTGTCTCAATCGACATGCGCGACCCCGCGTTCCGTCATGACCCGCATCCAATGCTCCGGAATCTGCGAGAGAGTGGGCGGTTAGCGCGTGACGTCGTGGGTGTCTGGCTAATTACTCACCATGAGGATGCCAACACGGCGCTGCGTAGCAGGGAACTCAGCCGTGAGTTCTGGCGACTACCTTTCTACCAAAAGTATCGGCCTTTTCTCGCCGACTCTACGCTGGAAAGAATAGTAGAGCAATGGATGCTTTTCACCGATCCGCCCACTCACACAAGACTGCGCAATCTGGTCAACGATGCTTTCAAGCCTCGGGTCGTCGAAGCGTTGCGAGAGCGGATAGAAAGACTTGCCGACGAACTTCTGGGCAAGCTACCCACGGGCAACGCGCTTGAGCCCTCCTTCGACTTAATGAGTGGATTGGCACAACCACTTCCCGTGCGGGTGATCTGTGATCTTATGGGCCTTCCATTCGATGATTTTGGACAGACCAAGCAATGGGTGGACGCGCTGGCGGTCGTTTTGGAGCCTGTTATCCATCAAGAGCAGCGGCTCGCAGCGAACAAGGCAGCCGAAGAAATGGTTGCGTACTTACGTAATGAGATCGCAGTACGCCGTAAACAGCGGCCACGCGATGATTTGTTGGGCGCACTGCTTGCCGCCCATGAGCAAAGCACAAACAGTTTAGACAGCGGGCCGAACTTCAGCGAAGACGAAGTGCTTGGAAACCTCATACTACTTTTCATTGCGGGTCATGAGACCACCACCAATTTGATCGGCAACGGCGTACTCACACTATTGCAGCATCCGTCGGAAATGAACCGCTTGCGTGCCGACCCAACGATCGCTCCGATCGCCGTCGAAGAAATCCTCCGCTATGAGGGATCCGTCGCGATGATCAACCGCTTCACCGTGGAACCGTACGCAGTCGGGGAGACGGTGATTCCGGTTGGTCAGACTCTTATGTTTTTATTCAGTCCGATCAACCGAGATCCGGCAGTCTTTGCCGATCCCGAGCGATTCGACGTCACCCGTAGCCACAATCCGCATCTAAGCTTTGGCGCCGGAGTGCACTTCTGCCTGGGCGCGAGATTGGCTAGACTCGAAGGCGAGATCGCTTTCAACAGGTTGCTGGCAAGATTCCCGCGCCTGACGCTGACGGATCCCGTGCCCCGCTGGCGGAAATTGATCAACCTTCGGGGCCTTGAAATCCTGATTTTAAGAGATGCCGCATAGTCGCCCGTCGCTAGTCCATTCTGCGGACGTCTATGCAAAAGCTTCAAGAAGGTTTGGGTTGCCCCTCATGTTCGGCTGAGCTAAAGGCCCCTGTGGGTCTGGACTCCTTGGCGGCTAGTTCTAGTGTAGTGCGCCACTCAGATATGTACTTATCTTTTGACCCGTGCGAGTGCTGCCTTGGCTCGCGTGACCTTGGCCAGGATGTCGTTGGCGCTCTTTGTCCAGATGAACGGCTTGGGGTTGGCGTTGTGGTGCTCGACATAGAGATCGATCGCCAATTCCAGTTCAGGCACGCTGGTGAAGCTGTCGCGCCGGATGCGGTTCTCCGAGATGTCGCGGAAGAAGCGCTCGACCATATTGAGCCAGGACGCGCTGGTCGGCGTGAAGTGCATGACGAAGCGCGGGTGCTTGGCGAGCCACGCCTGCACCTCGGGGTGCGTGTGGGTTGTGTAGTTGTCCACGATCAGGTGCAATTGCAAATGCTTGGGCGTCTTGCGCTGGATCAGGCGCAGGAACTGCAGCCACTCGGCGTGGCGGTGTTGCGGCTGGCACATCGAGATCACGGTGCCGTCCAGGGTGTTCAAGGCGGCGAACAGGGTGGTCGTGCCGTGGCGCTTGTAGTCGTGCGTGACGGTGCCGGCGCGCCCTTTCTTCATCGGCAAGCCCGGCTGGGTGCGGTTGAGCGCCTGGATCTGGCTCTTTTCGTCGCAGCTCAGAACCAGGGCGCGTTCGGGCGGGTTCAGATACAGGCCCACGACGTCCAGCAGCTTGTCCTCGAAACGCGGATCGCGCGAGAGCTTGAACGTCTTCTGTCGATGCGGCTTCAGGCCGTTGCGCTGCCAGACGCGGCGAATCGTCGTGGGTCCCACCCCGAGCTGCGCGGCCAGCGTGCGCGTGCTCCAGTGCGTCGCCGCGATGGGCTTTTCGTGAAGCGTCTTGTCCACGACGCTCGATTCAAACTCGGCGGTGGTCACGCTGGGGGTACGCCCGGGGCGCGGCGCGTCATGCATCAGGGCCTCCACACCGCCTTCCAGGAAGGTGAGCGTCCAGCGATCCCACCTTGCGCCTGACGCAGCGGCTCCCGAGGATGGCGTCCACCTAAATTTGGCGGACGCCTATGCATCCCAATACTTCCAATCGCCGAGTCCA
>NZ_JBBKZU010000020.1:0-110798 GCF_037889935.1 Variovorax ureilyticus | reverse complement strand
TCACCCGCACCGATCTCAATGCCTTGATCGCACGCATGCGCGATCGATGGGCGCAGAGCCTGAAGCTGGCCGCTTGAAGAATACGTGTGCGAACTTCCGAAACGGAGTACTTAGCCGAGCCTAGTGCAGGTCGCCGCTGAGGTATGGCTCGGGATCCACCGCCACGCCCTGCTTGCGGATCTCGAAATGAAGCTTCACGCGGTCGGCCCCGCTGTTGCCGATCTCGGCGATCTTCTGGCCTTGCCGCACCACTTCGTTTTCCTTCACGAGGATCGTCTGTGCGTGCGCATAGGCGGTGAGATAGGTGTCGTTGTGCTTGACGATGACCATGTTGCCGTAGCCACGCAGCTCGCCGCCGACGTAGACCACGCGTCCATCGGCCGACGCGACGATCGGATCGCCCATGTTGCCGGCGATGTCGATGCCCTTGTTGCGATTGCCATCGAAGGTCGAGATGGTCCGGCCTGGCGCGGGACGCAGGAAGGTCGCCGTCTTCGCCGGTGCCGGTGGTGGCGCCGGTCGCGCGCCGGCCGGCGGCAAGGGATAGAAGCCGGGTGCCGGCCCCTGGCTCTGGTTCAGGGGCGTCGACTTGCAGGCGACCAGAGAGATAGCCGCCACCGTGACGGCAGCGGCGCGAAAAAAGTGGTTGTGTACTTTCATGGCGGCTCTTTCGAACGCGATGGAGGGCAGGGGGTTCCCGACCTCGCGACAGAAGGCCATTTTTAGCATGGTGCGGGCGTCGTGGGGGCGGCGAGCTTCTGGAGCAGGGGCCGACGAGCGAGCAAGGCCTCGCGCGGACCCGCGTCGACGATCCTTCCGGCTTCCATCAGCAGGACCGTATCGAAGCGGTCGAGCAGGCTCAGTCGATGGATCGACGCGATCACGCACGCATCGGGGAAAGCGGCGGCGATGCGATCGAGCACGCGGCCCTCGGTAGTCGCATCCAGCGCACTCGTCGGCTCGTCGAGCAGCAACAGCGAACTGCCACTTGCTGCAAGGACGCCCCGCGCGAGAGACAGCCGCTGGCGCTGCCCGCCGGAGAGGTTGAAGCCGCGCTCGGAGAGCGGCGTATCGAGTTCGCCATGCGTGGCCTTGAGCACGTCGTCGAAGGTGCTTACGTGCATCGCGGCATCGAGGTCCGCGTCCGCCAGGGGCTGTCCGAAGCCGAGGTTTTCCCGGACACTCGCCTCGAACACCTCGGTTTCCTGCGGGATCAGTGTGGCGATGTGTCGCAGGCACGGCCATGGCTGAGGTTCTCCGTCGATGGCGAGTGTGCCGCCGTGCGGCGGATAGAGACCGGCGAGCACGCGCAGCAGCGTGCTCTTGCCCCCGCCGCTCGGGCCCACGAGCGCGACGCGCTCGCCGCGCCGCAGCCTGAGCGACACCTCGTGCAATCCGCTGCGAGCGGTCTCGGCGGATGCCTGCGGATTGCGCGGTGCGTACTTCCATACGAGGTCCTTGACCTCCAGCGTGCGCCACTGCGCTTCGGCGTCGATGGCTTCTTCGGCCGGCGCCTGCATGCGCGAAGGCGCCGCCCAGATGGGGCCGGCGCTCGTGTAGTCGGTATGCATGCGCGCGAAGAACTGGAAGTTGGCTGCCATCGACGACACCACGCTCGCCGCCTGCTGCGCGTACTGGTAGATCATGAAGACGGCACCGAGCAACAGCGTCTCGCCCGGTGTGCGGTTCTGCCAGACGTAGGCCACGACCAGCCCCCACGTGAGCGCCAATCCCATCAGGTCGACGGCGAACCACTTGCCTTCATTGAGCACGACCGTGCGCCGCAACGGCTCGGAGATCGCTTCCATTCGCCGCTTCAGCAGCCAGCGCGAGGCGCTCGAAAGCCGCAGTCCGATCACCGTCGATGCATTGCCGAGGAAATCGAGCAGCGCCGCGACGTAGCGCCGGTCGGCGTTGTTCTCCGCGCGCGCGAGCCGCATGAGCGCGCGATCGAAGCGCACGATGATGACCGCGATGACGATGTAGCCCAGCACCGCCATCGCGCCGCTGGCTCCGGAGAGAAGCGTCAACGCGATCAGGGGCCCGATGAAGTTGACGATGTTCGTGAGATAGATGAACTGGTTCTGCGCGAAGTCCGCCAGCGCGCGGCTCGCCTGGTGCACGCGGTGCTGCAACTCGCCCGAATGGTGTCCTTCGTGCCATGCGAGCGGCGCCGCGGCGATGCGCGCGTAGAGCGCATCGGCCAGTTGTTCGCGCACGCGAAGCCCCACATTGCGCTCGAGGATGCGCCCCGGACCGTGGATCGCCCACGAGAGAAGGTAGACGGCGGCGAGCCCCGCGATCCACCGTCCCGAGCGATCGATCTGTCCTGTCTGCAGTGCGTTGATCGCCTGCGCTGCGAGCCACGGCATCGTCAGGCGCATCAGCTGCGACGCGGTAAGCAGCACCGTCGCCACGAGCAACCTGGGCCGCCCGCCTTCGGCATAGCGCCAGAGCGCGGCGTACAACTCGCGGATCGCGCTGCCGGGCGTGCCGCTGCGGATGCTGCCGTCCATGCCCGGATTGCGTTGCTCTACTTGACCGGAATCGGCGCTCCGCGATCGATGGGCACCGCGGTGACGCTGTTCTTCGGGGAGCCGTCGATGAGGAGATCGGAGTAGGTCAGATAGACCAGCGTGTTGCGCTTCACGTCGACCATACGTACCACGCGAAGCCGCTTGAAGAGGATCGACTGCCGCTCGCTGTACACCTCTTCGCGCTTGGGCAGTGGTTGCGTGATGCTCACCGGTCCCACCTGCCGGCAGGCGATCGAGGCCTCGGCCTTGTCTTCCGCAAGGCCCAGGGCGCCGGAGACCCCGCCGGTTTTCGCGCGCGAGACGTAGCAGGTCACGCCAATGACCTTCGGGTCGTCGTAGGCATCGACCACGATCTTGTGGTCGGGGCCGATGAGCTTGAAGGCGGTGTCGACGTCGCCGACCTGTTCGGCCCTCGCGAACACCGTGAGGGCCGCCAAGCAGAGGAGGGCCGCACCTTGCGCTAACCGGCTCATACGATGTCCAGCGTATGGACCCGGTCGAAGCTGCCGCGACGCCGGTCCTCGAAGTAGCGCTCCAGCGCCGCCTTGACGGTACGGAAGGCGATCTCCTCCCAGGGAATCTCTTCTTCGGTGAAGAGCCGTGCTTCGAGGGTTTCGTGGCCCGGATCGAAGCGGTCGCTCAAGAGCCGTGCGCGGTAGAACAGATGGACCTGCCCGACCCGCACCACGCTCATCACCGCGAAGAGACCTTCCATCTCGTATTCGGCACCGGCTTCCTCGTCGGTTTCGCGCGCCGCGCCTTGCTCGGTCGTCTCGTTGAGCTCCATGAACCCGGCGGGCAGCGTCCACTTGCCCCAGCGCGGCTCGATATTGCGCTTGCACAGAAGGACGCGGTCGCCCAGCACGGGGATCGTGCCCACCACGTTCAGCGGGTTCTCGTAGTGGATGGTGTTGCACGCGGGGCAGACCGCGCGCTCCTTCGTGTCCCCGTCATCGGGAACACGGTAGACCACCGCGGTGCCGCAGTTCTTGCAGTGCTTGATGGGAACGCGCAGGAACATCGGAGGTTCTGCGTGCGCTTCAGACCACCTTGACCGTCAGTGCCGGCAGCCCGGTGATCTCGCCGACCAGCGTATCGCCGGCGACCACTGCGGCCACGCCTTCGGGCGTGCCGGTGAAGATCAGGTCGCCGGGCTGCAGTTCCCACGCGGCCGACAGGTGCTCGATGGTCTCGGCGATGTTCCAGATCAGCTTGCTGACGTTGCTGCGCTGGCGGTCTGCGCCGGCGACCTGGAGCGAGATCTCGGCCTTCTCGACGTCACCCGCCTTGGCCACCGGCACGATCGGCCCGATGGGCGCGCTTTGCTCGAAGCTCTTGCCGATATCCCAGGGGCGGCCCTGCTTCTTCATGTCGTTCTGCAGGTCGCGGCGGGTCATGTCCAGGCCGACCGCGTAGCCGAAGATGTGCTTGTGGGCGTCCGCGGCCTTGATGTCCTTGCCGCCGGTGCCGATGGCCGCGACCAACTCGATCTCGTGGTGCAGGTTCTTGGTGAGCGTCGGATAGGCCATGGTGCCGGTGGCGCCGGCATCGACCACCACCACGGCGTCCGCCGGCTTCATGAAGAAGAAGGGCGGTTCGCGGCCGGTGAAGCCCATTTCCTTGGCGTGCTCTTCGTAGTTGCGGCCGACGCAATAGATGCGGTGCACCGGAAACCGGGCGGCTTGTCCGACGACGGGGATCGAGACGACGGGGTGGGGGGTGAATACGTACTCGGAAGCCATGGGAAATAGAGTCCTTTACTGCGCTTTTTCCTGCGAAAACGGCAGTGTGCCAGAGCAGGCGGCGGGCCGCCCTCCGGCCTTGCCCTGCCCACCTCGCTGGCCGGTGTCACCGGGCGGCGATATGCTTGCCGGATCATGAAGCTGCACAACTATTTCCGTTCCTCCGCCTCTTTCCGGGTGCGCATCGCGCTGAACCTGAAGGGCCTCGACTACGAATACATCCCTGTGCACATCGCCCGCGGCGATCACAAGACCGGCCCGTTCTCCGCGATTTCGCCCGACATGCTCGTGCCGCTGCTCGAGGACGAAGGCGAACGCCTCACCCAGTCCATGGCGATCATCGAGTACCTCGACGAGGTGTACGCCGAGCCGGCCCTGCTGCCGCACGATCCGGTGGGCCGCGCGAAGGTGCGGGCACTGTCGCAGTCGATCGCGTGCGAGATCCACCCGCTCAACAACCTGCGCGTGCTGAAGTACCTCGTGCGCGAACTCAAGCTCGACGACGATGCCAAGAACGCCTGGTATCGCCACTGGGTGCGCGAGGGCTTGCTGGCCTTCGAGCGCCAGCTGGCACTGCTGCCCGCGAGCACCTACTGCTACGGCAACACGCCGACCATGGCGGACTGCTGCCTCGTGCCGCAGATATTCAACGGACAGCGCTTCGACTGCGACTTCAGCGGTCTGCCCCGCACCATGGCGGCGTACGAGGCCTGCATGCAGCTCGAGGCATTCCAGCGCGCACAGCCTTCGCAATCGCCTGACGCCGAAGCGTGATTCCCTCCGACTGGATCGTCCCCGACTGGCCGGCGCCGCCCGGCGTGCATGCGGTGTGCACGACGCGCGCCGGCGGCGTCTCGCTCGGCAACTACCAGGGCCTGAATCTCGGCGACCACGTCGGCGATGAGGCGGCCGCGGTGCGCGTCAACCGCCAGGCGTTCGCCGATGCGATCGGTGCGCGGCCCGTGTTCCTCCAGCAGGTGCATGCGACCGACGTCGCCGTTCTGGGCAGCGGGGCGATCGACGGCAGGGTCGCCGACGGCTGCATCACGGTCCAGCGCCGAATCGCCTGCACGATCATGGTGGCCGACTGCCTGCCGGTGCTGTTCACCGATGAGTCCGGCGAATGCGTTGCTGCAGCCCATGCGGGTTGGCGGGGCCTTGCCGCGGGCATCCTCGAACGCACGCTCGATGGCTTCGGCGCGAGCGGCGGCGCGCAGCGCGTGATCGCCTGGCTCGGCCCGTGCATCGGCCCCGATGCGTTCGAAGTGGGGGATGAAGTCCGCGCCGCTTTCGAGAGCATGTCGCCCGATGCGCGGCAGTGCTTCGAGCCGGCGCAAGCGCAAGGCAAATGGATGGCCGATCTCGCAGGGCTTGCGCGGCAGCGCCTGCATGCGGCCGGTGTCACGCAGCTCTACGGCAACGACAGCACCGATGCGTGGTGTACGGTGCACAACCCGTTACGATTTTTCTCGCACCGGCGCGACCGCATCAGCGGACGGTTCGCCGCCTGCGTCTGGCGCGACTGAGGATGCTGCATGTGCGCGAATGGCTGCTTCACGCTCTACGGCTTCGCGCTCTTTCAAGGCGCGACGGCGCGCAGGGGTGCTCATCAGGTAAACCACCAGTGCCACCGGAATCAGGCCGTAGAGTAGAAAGGTGAACACCGCTCCCAGGACCGTGCCGTTGGTGTTGGTGGCCTCTGCGACCGCCATCATCAAGGCAACATACAGCCAGGCAATCACGACGAGGTGCATAGATGATGTTTTCAAGAAGGTATCGAATGCCGCGCTGGCCGGGTATTCGTGAATGCAGCATACTCAAATGCCATTCAGAACAGGTGAGGAGTCAGGAGACACCATGAAACAAGAACACGCCGCGGCTGCAGACACCTTCGCGCCGTTTCAACAGGCGCTCTCGCAGGGATGGAGCAAGGCACTCGAGGCACTCCAGACGATCGGCGCGCACGGCAACGGACACAGCCCCTTCCCGGAACTCCCCAAGTTTTCGCTCGACCCCGAAAGGCTCCAGGAACTGCAGCAGCAGTACCTGAGCGAAGCGGCGCAGCTCTGGCAGCAGGACATCGCGGCCCGCACCAGCGGCGACAAGCGCTTTGCCGGGGAGGCATGGAGCCACAATCCGCTTTCTTCCTTTGCCGCGGCGGTCTACCTCCTCAACGCGCGCACCTTGATGAGCATGGCCGAAGCCATCGAGGCGGACAACAAAACTCGCGCCCGCGTGCGTTTTGCGGTCGAACAATGGATGGCGGCATCGTCGCCGAGCAATTACCTCGCGTTCAATGCCGAGGCGCAGAAGAAGGCGATCGACACGCAAGGCGAGAGCATCGCCAAGGGCATCCAGAACCTGATGCACGACGTGCAGCAGGGCCATATGAGCATGACCGACGAAAGCGCCTTCGAAGTGGGCCGCAACGTCGGCTCGACCGAGGGCGCGGTGGTCTTCGAGAACGACCTGTTCCAGCTCCTCGAATACAAGCCGCTGACCGCCAAGGTCTACGAGCGGCCCCTGCTGCTGGTGCCGCCGTGCATCAACAAGTTCTACATCCTCGATCTGCAGCCGACCAACTCGCTGATCCGCTATGCGGTGGAGCAGGGGCACCGCGTCTTCGTGGTGAGCTGGCGCAACCCGGATTCGTCGATGGCCCAGTACACCTGGGACCAGTACATCGAGGATGCCGCGATCAAGGCCATCCACGTCACGCAGGAGATCACCGGGCAGGACAAGGCCGGCGGCAAGATCGACACGCTCGGCTTCTGCGTCGGCGGCACCATCCTGAGCACTGCGCTGGCCGTGCTGGCCGCACGCGGCGAACAGCCCGCCGCGTCGGTCACACTGCTGACCACCTTGCTCGACTTCACCGACACCGGCGTGCTCGATATCTTCATCGACGAAGGCTTCGTGCAGTTCCGCGAGATGCAGATGGGCAGCGGCGGCCTGCTGGCGGGCGGCGAGTTGGCGTCCACCTTCAGCTTCCTGCGGCCGAACGACCTCGTGTGGAACTACGTCGTCGGCAACTACCTGAAGGGCGAGACGCCGCCGCCCTTCGACCTGCTCTACTGGAATAGCGACGCGACCAACCTGCCGGGGCCGATGTACTGCTGGTACCTGCGCAACACATACCACGAGAACAAGCTGGCGCAGCCCGGCGCGCTCACGGTGTGCGGCGAGGCGGTCGATCTGGGCAGCATCGAAGCGCCCGTGTACATCTACGGCTCGCGCGAAGACCACATCGTGCCCATCGGCGGCGCCTATGCGTCGACTCAACTCCTGTCAGGCAAGAAGCGCTTCGTGATGGGCGCTTCGGGCCATATCGCCGGCGTGATCAATCCGCCCGCGAGCAAGAAGCGAAGCCACTGGATCCGCGCGGACGGCAAGCTGCCGAAGACGCAGGCCGAGTGGCTGAGCGGTGCCACCGAGCATCCCGGCAGCTGGTGGACCGACTGGTCCGACTGGCTCAAGACCCACGCGGGCAAGCAAATCCCAGCCCCCAAGTCCTACGGCAAGGGCAGCGCCTACAAGGCGATGGAACCTGCGCCGGGCCGTTACGTCAAGGCAAAGGCCTGATCCCTGTTTCCGTCATTCAATTCTCAATCCACGCATCGGAGAGCACACATGGAAGACATCGTCATCGTTTCAGCTGCACGCACCGCCGTCGGCAAGTTCGGCGGATCGCTGGCCGGCATTCCGGCGACCGAACTCGGCGCCCTCGTGATCAAGGAGGTGCTCGCACGCGCCAAGGTCGCGCCCGACCAGATCGGCGAAGTCATCATGGGCCAGGTGCTGGCGGCCGGCGCCGGCCAGAACCCGGCGCGCCAGGCGCTGCTGAAGAGCGGCATCGTCAAGGAAACGCCCGCGCTGACGATCAACGCGGTGTGTGGCTCCGGCCTCAAGGCCGTGATGCTCGCGGCGCAGGCGGTCGCGACCGGCGACAGCGAGATCGTCGTGGCTGGCGGCCAGGAGAGCATGAGCCTCGCGCCGCACGTCCTGCCCAACTCGCGCAACGGCCAGCGCATGGGCGACTGGAAGCTGCAGGACACGATGATCGTCGACGGCCTGTGGGACGTGTACAACCAGTACCACATGGGCATCACGGCCGAGAACGTCGCCAAGAAGTACGACATCAGCCGCGCTGCGCAGGACGAGCTTGCGCTGGGCAGCCAGACCAAGGCGGCCGCCGCGCAGGATGCCGGCAAGTTCAAGGATGAGATCGTCGCGGTCAACATCCCGCAGAAGAAGGGTGATCCCATCGTCTTCGACAAGGACGAGTTCATCAACCGCAAGACCAACGCCGAAGGGCTCGCGGGCCTGCGCCCCGCCTTCGACAAGGCCGGCGGCGTGACCGCGGGCAACGCTTCGGGTCTGAACGACGGGGCCGCCGCGGTGATGGTGATGACCGCCAAGAAGGCGGCCGCGCTCGGCCTGCAGCCGCTCGGCCGCATCGCGAGCTATGCGAGCACCGGCCTCGATCCGGCCTTCATGGGCATGGGCCCGGTACCGGCATCGCAGAAGGCGCTGCAACGCGCCGGCTGGAAGCCGCAGGATCTCGACCTGCTCGAGATCAACGAAGCCTTCGCGGCGCAGGCCTGCGCGGTGAACCGCGAAATGGGCTGGGACGTGAGCAAGGTCAACGTGAACGGCGGCGCCATCGCCATCGGTCACCCGATCGGCGCGTCCGGCTGCCGCATTCTGGTCACGCTGCTGCACGAGATGCAGCGCCAGAACGCGAAGAAGGGCATCGCGTCGCTGTGCATCGGTGGCGGCATGGGCGTGGCACTGACGATCGAGCGCTGAGCGCTGCTTGCCTGACCAAAGCCGCGTCCGTTGGGCGCGGCTTTTTTCTTTCCCGATCGAGACGACAACCAAGCAGGAGACAAGAAGGATGAACGAGAACGACAGCACGCTGTTCCAGCAGATCCGCGACGAGCTCTTCGTCGCGGCGGTAGGCGATGTGCTCGACACCATGGGCTATCACCATCAATTTCTGCCGGCCGGCATCGCGCCGCTGGAAAGGTCGATGCGCATCGTCGGCCGCGCGATGCCGGTGCTGGAAGCCGATGTCATCAACGACGGCCGGAAGTCGGCAGGGCCCCTGTCGGGCAAGCCATTCGGCCTGATGCTGGAGGCGCTCGACGACCTCAGGCCCGGCGAAATCTACATCGCCACCGGCGCCTCGCTGCGCTATGCGCTCTGGGGCGGGCTCATGTCGACGCGCGCGCAGCGCCTGAAGGCGGCGGGCGCCATCCTGGACGGCTATGTGCGCGATGCGAACGAGATCGAGCATCTCGGCTTCACCGTGTTCTGCCGCGGAACCTACGCGCAGGACCAGGGGGTGCGCGGGCAGGTGATCGACTACCGCTGCACGATCGAGATCGACGGCGTGCGCATCGCGCCGGGCGACCTGCTCTTCGGTGATCGAGAGGGCGTGCTGGTCATCCCCCGCGAGGTCGAGGCCGAGGCGGTGCAGAAGGCTCTCGAGAAGGTGCGCACCGAGAACAAGGTCGCCGATGCCATCCGCAATGGCATGGGTGCGTGCGAGGCATTCCGGACCTTCGGCGTGATGTAGGTGTTTCCCTCGACTTAAGGAAAACATAAGCCCGTCTTCAAGATTCGCTGATTGTGCCGCTGCCGGTCTGCCCTGACGATGGTCGTTTCCCGATCGTTGTCAAGGAGACATCATGAAAACCAAATCGGCGTCGAAGACCTGCGTCCTGCTGGCGCTGGCGTGCGGTGCCACGGGCATGCAGATGCCCGCTGCGGCCCAGGCTGCGTGGCCGGAGAAGCCGGTGACGCTGGTCGTTCCGTACTCCGCCGGCGGCCCCACCGATGTCGTGGCACGCATGCTGGCGATCCCGATGGGCAAGTCGCTCGGCCAGACGGTGATCGTCGAGAACACGGTCGGCGCCGGCGGCACCATCGCGCCGGCGCGCGTCGCCAGGGCGGCGCCGAATGGCTACACGATCCTGATCCACCACATGGGCATGGCGACCGCGCCGGCGCTCTACAAGAAGCTGCCCTACGACCCGCTCAAGGACTTCGAGTACGTCGGGCAGGTGCTCGATGTGCCGATGACCCTGCTGTCGCGCAAGGACTTCCCGGCGAACAACTTCCAGGAACTGCTGAGCTACGTGAAGGCGAACAAGGACAAGGTCTCGCTCGCCAACGCCGGCATCGGTGCGGTGTCGCAGCTGTGCGGCCTGCTGTTCGCGAGCCAGATCGGCGTGGACCTCACCACCGTGCCGTACAAGGGCGCCGGCCCCGCGCTCAATGATCTGATGGGCGGGCAGGTCGACCTCCTGTGCGACCAGACCACGCAGACGGTGCCGGTCATCACGGAAGGCAACCGCGTAAAGGTCTTCGGCGTGACCACGCCCAAGCGCCTGCCGAGCCTGCCGGACGTTCCCACGCTCGACGAGCAGGGGTTGAGGGGCTTCGACGTGCGCGTGTGGCACGGCGTCTATGCGCCCAAGGGAACGCCGAAGCCGGTGATCGACAAGCTCAACGCTGCCCTGCGCGTCGCGTTGCAGGACGACATGGTCAAGCGCCGCATTGCGGACCTGAGCGCCGAGATCGTGCCAATGGAGAAGGTCACGCCGGAGGCACTGCGGACCCATCTCGCCTCCGAGGTGGACAAATGGGGCAAGGTGATCCGCGCCGCCGGCATCCAGGGTGAGTAGGGCTCACCCCGGCCTCGTCCACTTCGTGCGGCTCGGGCATCCCCTTGCACGGGGCAACACCAGCGGGCCCGGCGCAGCCGGTTCTGCGGTATTTCCCCGCTTCCGGGCCTATACCGAGAGTTCGATGAGAACTGGCTGGTGATCTGAAGACTGGGTCTGGAGGTCGACCTCGACGCGGCGCACGCGCGGCGCGAGCGCATCGCTGACGAAGATGAAATCGCAGGCGATCGGGTCGGGGCCGTAGGTCCGGTCGAACAGGCGGAAGGTCGGATCGTGCGGCCGGTCCGGATGCGCGAGCGGCCACGCATCCTGAAGCCGCATGTCGGGCACGCCGCCGACCGGCAGCGCCGGATCGGTGAAGGGGCGCTGGATTTCGTCGTAGCCCGGATCGGCCGCCGGCATGTTGAAGTCGCCGCACAAGACGGCTTGCGAAGTGTGCAGCTTGGCCTGGAAGGGAGTGCCGATGGTGTCGGGCACCGGCGGCGCGGCGACCAGATTGCAGGCTTCCACATGCAGGTCGCGCAAGGCTCTGGCCTGCGCGAAACGCTGCGACGCCGAGTAGTACTCGAGGTGCGTGGTCATCACCCGCAGCGAGCCCAGATCGGGACTGGTCAGCGTCACGGTCGTGCACATGCGCGGCATGCTGGTCACTTTCGGATCGGGCGGCCAGGGCAGCGGGTAGTGCTGCACGCGCGAAACCGGCAGGCGGGTGGCGATCAGGTTGCCGAAGCGCTGGTGCTTGCCGTTGGCATCGAACTCGTCCACCGCTGCGCCGAAGAAGACCTGGAAACCGGGCAGCAAGGCCTGCACGTCCGCAGGCTGGTCGCCGGGCCGCCCGGGCATGCCGCCGAAGCCGGCGGCGATCTCCTGCAGGCAGAGGACGTCGAAGTCCGCCATGGCGCGCGCGCCCTGGATGATTCGCTTCACGCTCACGACCCCGTCGAGGCCGCAGCACCATTGGGTGTTCCAGGTCACGAGTTTCATGAGGCGCCCCGTTGCGGTTGATGGGGCCGTTTTATCAGGTCGCCTTGACCCTGACGCGTCATCCTCCTTCGCTTCGGGCGGAGATCCTTTCGCAGTTCTTCGATCGTCGCCGCGGCGCTCGCGATGAATCGTTCGAGTGCTGGACTCATCCGTGCCGGGTTCCACACCAGCAGCGCCGGCGCGATGGCGGGCGCGCCGCCGAAGGGCACGAAGCGGACGTTGTCCACGTTCGACCGTGCGAGCGAGCGCGGCACCAGCGACACCCCCAACCCCTCGGCCACCATGGCGACGATGGTGAGCCACTGCCGCGCGGCATGGACCGTCTTCGGGTGCACGCCGGCGCGGCTGAAGATCGCGATGACGTTGTCGTAGTTCGCGGGTGACACGTCGCGCGAGAACATCACGAAGCGCTCGTCGGCAAGCTCGCCCAGGTCGACCGATTTCGCCCCGGCGCGGCGGTGGTTTGCCGGCAGGCAGAGCACGAATTCATCCTCGATCAGGGGCAGCGACCGCAACTGGGGCGGCACCACGAAGGCATTGAGAAAGCCCGCATCCAGCTGGCCGTGCAGCAGGCCCTGGAGTTCCTCGGAGGTCGACATTTCGCGCAGGACCAGGTCGATGCCATGCGCGTCGGCGTTGAATCGCCGGACGATGGCCGGCACGCCGCGGTAGACGAGCGAACCGGTCATGCCGACATCCAGCCGCCCGCGGCTACCGCTGGCGACCGCCAGCGCGATCGACGAAGCGCGCGCAATGCGGTCGAGGATCTGGCGGGCTTCTTCCAGGAACGCCGAACCGGCTGGCGTCAGCTCGACGTGCTTGCTGCTGCGCAGGAACAACTGCACGCCGAGCTCTTCCTCGAGTGCCTTGATCGCGAGGCTCAGCGGCGGCTGGGTGATGGCGAGGCGATCGGCGGCGCGGCCGAAATGGAGTTCCTCGGCCAGCACGGTGAAGTACCGAAGGAAATGCAGCTTCATGCCCAACGATTCTAGAAATGAATCGTTCCAGCCGCAAAGTGAATTGGACGCAAATGGTTGTCGTCTCCAAGATGCGAGGGTCGCGATCAGACGACGGATATTCAGGAGACAACCCCATGCAGCTTTTTCGACGGGCTTTCACGGTGCTTGCGTTTGCGTCGGCGCCATTCGCATTCGCCCAGAACTACCCTTCCGCGCCGATCACGATGGTGGTGCCTTTCGCGGCGGGCAGCGGCACCGATGCCGTCGCCCGCATCGTGGCGAAGCGCCTCGGCGAGCGGCTCAGGCAGCCGGTGCTGGTGGACAACAAGGCCGGCGCCAGCGCGCAGATCGGCGCGCAGTTCGTCGCGAAGGCGAGGCCGGACGGCTACACCCTCTTCATGACCACGAACACCTCGCATTCGGCCAACCCCGGGCTGTTCGCGAACCTCAAGTACGACCCGGTCAAGGACTTCACGCCGATCGCGCGCGTGGGCGAGCTGCCTTTCGCGGTCGTCGTGGATTCGAAGTTTCCGGCCAGGAGCATGAAGGAGCTGATCGATCACGCGAAGGCGAATCCGGGCAAGCTCTCCTATGCGACCCCGAACAGCACCTCGCTGGTGGCCTCCGAGACCATCCGGCGGATCGCCGGCATCGACCTGCTCGGCGTGCCGTACAAGTCCAGCCCCCAGGCGCTGACGGACCTGATGGGCGGGCAGGTGCAGATGTATGTCGCCGATCTCGGGTCCAGCATGTCGATGATCAAGGCGGGCAGCGTGCGTGCATTGGCGGTGACGACCCAGAGGCCGGTGAAATCGCTGCCCGGGGTCCCGCCGGTCGCCGACGCGGTGAAGGGCTTCGACCTGACCTCGTGGAACGGCGTCTTCGGCCCGGCTGGCATGCCCCGGCCCGTGGTCGAGAAGCTGGACGCCGAGCTTCGGCAGGTCCTGGCCGAAAAGGAAGTACAGGAGCAGCTCGCGCAGCTCGGCTTCGAAGTCTGGCCCAGCAGCGGCCCGGACGACTTCGCGAAGTACGTGGCCGACCAGCTCGCACACTGGACCTCGCTGATCAAGCAGGCCGGTATCCGGCAGGAGTAGCCATGACACAGGAAGGAAAGGCCAAGCACGCCGGTCCGCTCGCGGGCGTGCGCGTCCTCGACATGACCTCGGTGATCATGGGGCCGTACGCGACCCAGATCCTGGCCGAACTCGGCGCGGAGGTCATCAAGCTGGAGAGCCCGGACGGCGACAACATGCGCCACGTCGGACCGATGAACAACCCGGGCATGGGGCACATCTTCCTGCACGCCAATGCAGGCAAGCGAAGCATCGTCCTCGACCTGAAGCGCGAGGGTGGACGCGAGGCGGCGCTCAAGCTCGCCGAGCGTTGCGACGTGCTGATCAGCAACGTGCGGCCCAAGGCCATGGCGCGACTCGGATTGGACTACGAGGCGGTGAAGGAGCGCAACCCGCGAGTCATCTACGTCAGCTGCTGCGGCTTCGACCAGGACGGGCCCGACGCCGCGCGGCCGGCCTACGACGACCTGATCCAGGGCGCGACCGGGCTGCCGTGGCTCATGCAGCAATACGGCGCGCCGGAGCCGACCTATGCGCCGACGACGCTCTCCGACCGGGTCACGGGCCTGCATGCGGTCTATGCCGTTACCGCCGCGCTGTATGCGCGCAGCCAGACGGGAGAAGGGCAGTTGGTGGTGGTGCCGATGTTCGAGGCGATGTCGCAGTTCATCCTCGGCGACCACATGGCCGGGCTGACCTTCGATCCGCCGCTGGGCACGCCCGGCTATGCCCGTCTGCTGACGCCGCACCGCAAGCCCTATGCGACCGGGGACGGATGGCTCTGCGTGCTGATCTACAACGACAAGCACTGGCGCAGCTTCTTCGCTGCGATCGGCGAGTCCGACGGGCTCGGCGCCGACCCGCGTTTTGCGACGCACGGCGCGCGGGCGGCGCATATCGATGCGGTCTATGCCGAGGTGGCCCGCATCATGCGCACGCGCACCACCGAGGCATGGCGCGCGCTGCTCGATGCGGCCGACGTGCCGAACATGCCGATGAACAGCCCTGGCGACCTGCTCGCGAATGCGCAGCTTCGCGCGACGGGCTTCCTGCGCGATGCGGTGCATCCGACCGAAGGGGCGATGCACGTGATGGCGCATCCGACCAAGTGGTCCGGCACGCCGCCCGCGCGCGGGTCCACGCCTGCGCCCCGGCTGGGCGAACACACCGTGGCGCTGTTGCGCGAGGCCGGCTATTCGCAGTCGGCGGTAGAAGAACTCCTGGCGAGCGGCGCCTGTGTCGCTGCGCAGCCCGAATCGACGCATTGACCCATGAAACCCAAGTACCTGATCCGCAGCGAAGACATTCCCGCCTACCAGCCCGCCAACCACCATCACACGAGCAACCGGCGGCTCATCGGTCCCGAAACCGTGGGCGCGAGGCAGATGGAGGTGCTGATGGGCACCCTGCACAAAGGCGGTGGTGCCTTGCCGCATGCCCACCCTGGCATCGAGCAGGCCTGCCATCTGCTCGAAGGCACCGCGCATGTCGAGGTGGCCGGTGAAGGCTTCGAGATGCTGCCCGGCGACACCTGCTTCTTTCCCGCCGATGCGATGCATCGCTTCGAGGTGACCAGCGATGCGCCGGTCAAGCTGCTGGTGATCTACAGCCCACCCTATGGCGAGTCGCCGGACAAGGTCCGCCGGCCTGCCCGCGATTGAATCAGGAGACGAAACATGGATTTCAGCCTTACGCCCGAGCAGGAGCAGATCCGCGACGCCGTCGAGAAAGTCTGCGCTCCCTTCGATGCCGACTACTGGCTGCGAAAGGACCGCGAGGGCGGCTTTCCGGACGACTTCCACCGCGCGCTCGCGGATTCCGGCTGGCTCGGCATCGCGATGCCGGAGGAACACGGCGGCGCGGGGCTCGGCATCAGCGAGGCGGCGCTGATGATGCACACCATCGCCGCGACAGGCGCGGGGCTGTCGGGCGCGTCCGCGGTGCACATGAACATCTTCGGCCTGCATCCGGTGGTGGTCTTCGGTACTGACGAACAGAAGCGGCGCTGGCTGCCGCCGCTGATCCAGGGCAGGGACCGCGCCTGCTTCGGCGTGACCGAGCCGAACACCGGGCTGAACACGCTGAAGCTGAAGACGCGCGCGGTGCGCGAGGGCGACCACTACGTCGTGCATGGGCAGAAGGTCTGGATCAGCACCGCGCAGGTCGCGAACAAGATCCTGCTGCTCGCGCGCACCACGCCGATCGAGGACTGCGAAGGCACCGAGGGCCTGAGCCTCTTCTACACCGACCTCGATCGCTCGAAGGTCGAGGTGCGCGAGATCGACAAGCTCGGGCGCAAGTGCGTCGATTCCAACCAGGTCTTCATCGACGGCCTTCGCATCCCGGTCGAGGATCGGGTGGGCGAGGAGGGCAAGGGCTTCAGCTACATCCTGCATGGCCTGAACCCGGAGCGCATCCTGATCGCCTCCGAGGCGATCGGGCTGGGCCGCGCCGCGTTGAAGCGCGCCACCGGCTATGCCAGCGAGCGCGAGGTCTTCGGCCGGCCGATCGGCATGAACCAGGGAATCCAGCATCCGCTGGCGAAGTCGTGGATGGAACTCGAAGCCGCGCACCTGATGGTGCAGAAGGCCGCCTGGCTCTACGACCGGCACCTGCCCTGCGGCGCGGAAGCCAACAGCGCGAAGTTCCTCGCGGCGGAAGCCTGCTATGGCGCCTGCGAGAACGCGATCTTCACCCACGGCGGCATGGGCTACGCGAAGGAATACCACGTGGAGCGCTACCTGCGCGAAGCATGGATTCCGCGCCTCGCGCCGGTGAGCCCGCAACTCATCCTCTGCTTCATTGCCGAGAAGGTGCTCGGCCTGCCGAAGTCCTATTGAGTCACTTGATTCCGGCGCGCATGAAGCTCTGGACGAACTGCCGCTGAAACAGCAGGAACGCGATCAAGAGCGGCGCGGAAGTCATCAAGGTCGCCGCGGTGATCACCGACCAGTCCACCCCCTGGTCAACCGAGGAGAAGACCTGCAGCCCGACCGTGAGCGGCCGCGCGTTGACGCTGTTGGTGATGATGAGCGGCCACAGGAAGTTGTTCCAGTGGAAGCTGATCGACACCAGCGCGAAGGCGGTGTAGACGGGCCTGGCGAGCGGCACGTAGACGCGCCAGAGCGTCTGCATCGCGCTCGCTCCCTCCACGCGTGCGGCCTCGTCGAGTTCCTTGGGGATGCCCATGAAGGTCTGCCGCAGCAGGAAGATCGCGAACGCAGAGGCGAAGTAGGGCAGGCCGATGGCGACCAGCGTGTCGACCAGGCCGAGCCGCGCCATGGTCTTGTAGTTCTCGACGAGCAAGATGTCCGGCATGACCATCAACTGCACCAGCACCAGCGCGAAGGCCACGTTGCGGCCCTTGAACTCGTAGCGCGCGAAGGCGTAGGCGGCCAGCGTGCCGAGCACGAGTTGAGCCGCGAGCACCATCGCCACCAGCAGCGTGGTGTTGAGGAAGTAGCGCGCGAACGGCGCGGCTTCCCAGGCGCGGCGGAAGTTGTCGAGCGTGAGCGGCGCGGCGAGTGCGAAGCGCGTCGAATATTCGGCCGGGTGGAAGGCGGTCCACACCGCATAGGCCAGAGGCAGGATCCACAACAGCGCGAGCAGCCAGGCCGCGATCGTGTCGATCCAGGTGGGCTCGTTGAAGGCAAGCCGCTGCGTGGCTGCGTTCATTTGTAATGCACCCTCTTGTCCAGCACGAAGAACTGGAACAGCGCGATGGCCGCGAGCACTGCCACGAGCACCACGGTGATGGTCGATGCATAGGCGGTGTCCCAGAAGCTGAAGCCCACTTCGTACAGGTGGTAGAGCAGCAGGATCGACGCGTTGTCCGGGCCGCCACGTGTGAGCACGAACAGGTGGTCGACCATGCGGAAGGCGTTGATGAAGGCGTTGACCAGCACGAACAGGGTGGTCGGCATCAGAAGCGGCCACTGCACCCGACGGAAGAAGTACCAGCGCGATGCACCCTCGATCGCCGCCGCTTCGCGCAGGCTCGGGTTGAGCGTCTGCAGCGCGGCGAGGTAGAAGATCATGAAGAAGCCCGCTTCCTTCCAGATCGCGACCACCGTCACCGCGCCGAGCGCGGTGGAGGGGCTTCCGAGCCAGTTGTGCGAGGGGAGGCCCAGCGCGCCGGTGATCTGCTCGAGCAGGCCGTACTGCGGCGTGTAGAAGAAGAGCCAGATGTTCGCCACCGCGATCATCGGCAGCACCGTCGGCGTGAAGTACGCCATCCGCAGGAAGGCGCGGCCCGCGATGCGTTCATTGACCCACAGCGCCATCACCAGGGCGAGCGCGATCGACGTCGGGATCGTCGCGCCCGCGAACCAGAGGTTGTTGCGCACCGCCTTCCAGAACACCGGGTCGCCGACCATCGCTTCGTAGTTCTCCAGCCCGACCCACACGCCCGGCCGCTTGCCCTTGGGCGTGGAGAAGAAGCTGTCGATCAACGTGGAGATGGCCGGCCAATGCGTGAACGCGACCAGCAGCACCAGCGCCGGCAGCAGCATCAGCCAGGCGTGGATGGCGCGCGGCCTCATGCCTGAAGTCTGACGCCAGGGCACCTGGGGAATCGGCTTGGCGGACCTGCGAAGCAGGGGAGCCTGGGGGTCATTTGAAAGTTCTCAGGATGCGATCGGCTTCCTTTTGCGAATCTTGCATGGCTTGTGCCGGTGGTTTGGTCCCGGTCAGCGCGGCCTGAAGGCCATCGTTGAGCGCCTTGGTCACGCGCTGGTTGTCATGCGTCGAGAACTCGGCGACCGAGAACGGCAACTGGTCGCGCGCCACCAGTGCCGCAGGGAAGTCGCGGCCGTACTTGCGCAGCGCATCGGTTTCGTAGGCGGCTGGCGAGACGGCGACGTAGCCGGTATCGATGCTCCACTGCGCGGCACGCTCGGGCTGCGTGATCCACTTGATGAACTTGAACGAAGCCTCCTGCTGGGCCGGCGTCGCCTTCTTGAAGATGTAGAAGTTGCCGCCGCCGGTGGGCGAGCCCTTGCGCTTGTTGGCCGGGATCATGCCGACGCCGAAATCGAACTTGGCGTTCGCCTTGATGTTGGTCAGGTTGCCGGTGGTGGTGTAGATGATCGCCGCCTTCTTCTCGAAGAAGTCCTTCGGCGTCGTGCCCCACTCGACCACCCCGGGCGGGTGCACGCCGGCCTTGCCGAGGTCCACCCAGTACTGCAGCGCCTCGACGACTTTCGGGTCGTCGAACTTGACTGCCGTGCCCGCTTCGTTGGCAAGGATCGCGTCGTTCGGCGTGGTCAGCGTCTGGAAGAGCCAGTACGGGAAGCCGCTCGACGGAATCTGCACGCCCCACTGCGTGACCTTGCCGCTCGCGTCCTTCCTCGTCAGCTTGGCGGCGGCGTCCTTGAGTTCGGCCCAGTTGGCCGGGGCCTTGTTCGGGTCGAGGCCGGCTTCCTTGAACAGTTCCTTGTTCCAGTACATCACCACGGTCGAGCGCTGGAACGGAATGCCCCACGTCTTGCCGCCGGTCTGGCTGTTCATCATGAAGGCCTTGTAGAAGCCGCCCAGCCAGGCCTTGTCGTCCGCGGTTTTCGCGAAATCGTCGAAGGGCACGATCGCGTCTTCGTCGATCAGCGTGAACATGTCGGTCGACAGCAGCACCGAGGTCACGGGCGGCGTGCCGGACTTGTGCGCGGTCAAGGCCTTGACGATGGTTTCCTGGTAGGTGCCCGCGTAGATCGGCGTCACCTTGATGCCGGGGTTCTCCTTCATGAAGCCGGCGGCGAAGCCATCGATGATCTTGGCGATCGGGCCGCCCACGGCGACCGGGTAATAGAACTGGACTTCCACCGGCGTCTGCGCATGGAGCGTGCCGGATGCGCCGGCAAAAAGGCCGCCGACGGCGATGAACTGGGCGGCGAGCGCCCGGACGAAGGTCTTGCGTTGCATGGTCTTGTTCTTCCTTCTGGATCGAAAAAGGCGGATCAATGAATACGTTTTCCCACGGCATCGAAGCCGTGGGCATCTTCCAGGGCCCAGCGCAGGCCCACCTGATCGCCGGACTCGGCGTGATGGCGGCCGTCCGTCCGAACCAGCACGGTCTGCGAGCCGATGCGGCAGGCAATGACGAGGTCGGCGCCCAGGTATTCCACGCTTTGAACTTCGGCCGGCATTCCCTGCGGGTCAAGGACGATCGCCTCGGGTCGCACGCCGAGCGTTGCGGCTTGCATGCCGGTGTCGGCATCGCTGCCGGCGATGCGTCCGCTTTCGAGCGCGACGAGGTTCATCGGCGGCGTGCCGATGAACCTCGCCGAGAAGGTCGTCGCCGGTCTGGCATACAGGTCACGCGGCATGCCGGCCTGCTCGACGCGGCCCTGATGCAGCAGCACCACCTGGTCGGCCATGCTCATCGCCTCGGCCTGGTCGTGTGTGACGTAGACGACGGTGAGGCCCAGTTGCCGCTGCAGCTCGCGCAGTTCGCGCCGCATGTCCTGGCGCAGTTGCGCGTCGAGGTTGGAGAGCGGCTCATCCATGAGGCAGACCCTGGCCTGAGCGACCAGCGCACGGCCGAGCGCCACGCGCTGCTGCTGACCTCCGGATAGCTGCCCGGGCCTGCGTTCGAGCAACGCGCCGAGGCCGAGCAGGTCGGCCGCGTTTCTCAGGCGAAGCGCGGTTTCCGCGGCCGGCACCTTGCGCACCGACAAGCCGAAGGTGATGTTGTCCGCCACGCTGAGGTGCGGGAAGAGCGCATAGTTCTGGAACACCATCGCGATGCCGCGCTGCGCCGGCGGGAGCGTCGTGACATCGCGCCCATCGATGAGCACCCGTCCGGCCGTGGCCGACTCCAGTCCGGCCAGGATGCGCAGGGTGGTCGACTTGCCGCAGCCCGAGGGGCCGAGCAGCACGCAGAACGACCCGGGCTCGATCTGCAGGTTCACGGCGTGCAGCGCGGTGCTGTCGCCCCATGACTTGGCGATGTCGATCAACGCGATGGAAGACATCAAATCAGTATATGGACGGGTTGTGACACCCGGTTGCAATGAGGGGTCAGTGTTTTCCTGATCGAGAGTTGGTGAGAAACTTCGCTACAGTGACCAACGCCTGTTCAGGCTTCACCTACGTAAGGAATACTCATGAGCAAAAAAGTCGCATACGTCACCGGAGGCATGGGAGGCATCGGAACGGCCATTTGCCAGCGCCTTCACAAGGACGGCTTCACCGTCATCGCAGGATGTGGTCCGACCCGGGACCACGCCAAGTGGCTCGCTGAACAGAAAGCCGAAGGCTTCGAGTTCCATGCGTCCGTCGGCAACGTCGGGGACTGGCAGTCCACGGTCGAAGCCTTCACCAAGGCCAAGGCAGAGCACGGGCCCATCGACGTGCTGGTCAACAACGCGGGCATCACGCGCGATCGCATGTTCGTGAAGATGACCCCCGAAGACTGGAGCGCCGTCATCGAGACCAACCTCAACAGCATGTTCAACGTGACCAAACAGGTCGTCGGCGACATGGTGGAAAAGGGCTGGGGCCGCATCATCAACATCAGCTCGGTCAACGGCGCGAAGGGCCAGGCCGGCCAGACCAACTACTCGGCCGCCAAGGCCGGCATGCACGGCTTCACCATGGCGCTGGCGCAGGAACTCGCCGGCAAGGGCGTGACGGTCAACACCGTGAGCCCGGGCTACATCGGCACCGACATGGTCAAGGCGATCCGCCAGGAAGTCCTCGACAAGATCGTCGGCACGATCCCGGTCAAGCGCCTGGGCGAGCCGGGCGAGATCGCCTCGATCATCGCGTGGCTCGCATCCGAAGACGGCGGCTATTCGACCGGCGCGGACTTCTCCGTGAACGGCGGATTGCACATGCACTGAGGAGGAGGCTACTCAGCCTCGACGGAACGAAGACCCGCCCTGGCGGGTCTTTTTTGTTGGGAGGGACCAGGAGCCAGAAGCTGGGTCTAGCGCGCCGAAGTCGCGCCGATCCACGACAAGCACACAAGGAGTTCCTTCATGACCCCCGAAGCACCCGCTCGCAAAAAGCCGCCGATCTATCGATCCCTCTACGCACAGGTGATCACCGCCGTGATCATCGGCGTGTTCCTCGGGCACTTCTTCCCAACGGTCGGCGAATCCATGAAGCCGCTGGGCGACGCCTTCATCAAGCTGATCAAGATGCTGATCGCCCCGATCATCTTCTGCACCGTCGTGGTCGGCATCGCGGGCATGGAGGACATGAAGAAGGTCGGCAAGACAGGAGGCCTCGCGCTGCTGTATTTCGAGATCGTGAGCAGCATCGCGCTGGTCGTGGGGCTGGTGCTGGTCAACGTGTTCAAGCCCGGCGCGGGCATGAACGTCGACCCGGCCTCGCTCGACACGCGGGCGCTTTCGGCCTACACCGGCCCGGGCAAGATGGAGGGCACGGTCGACTTCCTGATGCACATCATCCCCAACACCGTGGTCGACGCCTTCGCCAAGGGCGAGATCCTGCAGGTGCTGCTGATCGCGGTGCTCTTCGGCTTCGCCCTGCACCGTTTTGGTGGGCGCGGCACGCTGGTGTTCGACATCATCGAGAAGGGCTCGCACGTGCTCTTCGTGATCATCAACTACATCATGAAGCTCGCGCCCATCGGCGCGTTCGGTGCGATGGCCTTCACCATCGGCAAGTACGGCATCGGCTCGCTCTTCCAGCTCGGCAAGCTGATGGGCACCTTCTATCTGACCTGCCTGCTGTTCATCTTCGTGGTGCTCGGGCTGATCGCGCGTTTCCACGGCTTCAGCATCTGGAAATTCATCAAGTACATCAAGGAAGAGCTGCTCATCGTGCTCGGCACCTCGTCGTCCGAGTCGGTGCTGCCGCGGATGATGGAAAAGATGGAGAACCTCGGCGCCAACAAGACGACTGTCGGGCTGGTGATCCCGACGGGCTACTCGTTCAACCTCGACGGCACTTCGATTTATCTGACGATGGCGGCTGTTTTCATCGCGCAGGCAACCAACACGCCGATGACGCTGATGCAGGAGCTCACGCTGATCGGGGTGCTGCTGCTGACCTCGAAGGGCGCGGCAGGCGTCACCGGCAGTGGCTTCATCGTGCTCGCGGCAACGCTCTCGGCGGTGGGCCATGTGCCGGTCGCGGGCCTCGCACTGATCCTGGGCATCGATCGCTTCATGTCCGAAGCGAGAGCGCTCACCAACCTGATCGGCAACGGCGTCGCAACTCTCGTGGTTGCCAAATGGACCGACGAACTCGACATGGAGCGGCTCCAGGCGGGGCTCAACAACGAGACCTGGGAAGAGGCGCAGGAGCCGGAAGAACTCCTGAACGCCCGCGACGAGAAAATGGCCACCTGAATCCGGGGCAAAAGCATCGCTCTGCAGAATGCAAGGCGATGCCGCACAGCGTTTCACTGATCAACACCCTCGCCGCCGGCCTCGGGCTGGCGCTGCTGCTCGGCTTTCTGGCCGTGCGGCTTCGGTTGCCGGCGCTGGTCGGCTATCTCCTTGCGGGGGTCATCATCGGGCCGTTCACGCCGGGGTTCGTGGCCGATGCGGGCATCGCGGCCCAGCTTGCCGAGATCGGGGTGATGCTGCTGATGTTCGGCGTCGGGCTTCACTTTTCGCTCGACGACCTGCTCGCAGTGCGCAAGATCGCGGTGCCCGGCGCACTGGTGCAGATCGCGGTCGCGACGGTGCTCGGCGGCGCGCTCGCGACATGGTGGGGCTGGAATCTCGGTGCCGCGCTGGTCTTCGGCCTGTCGCTGTCGGTCGCGAGCACGGTGGTGCTGCTGCGCGCGCTGGAAAGCCTCGGCATCCTCGATTCGTTCACCGGCCGCATCGCGGTCGGCTGGCTGGTGGTGGAAGACCTCGCGATGGTGCTCGTGCTGGTGCTGATGCCGCCGCTCGCGAACGCCCTGGTCGGCGTCGATCCCGGGCAGCGGACCGAGCCGATCTGGCAGACGCTGGGCCTCACGTTGCTGCAGGTCGGCGGCTTCGTCGCGCTCATGCTTGTGGTGGGGCGGCGCCTGTTCCCGTGGGTGCTGTGGCAGGTGACGCGCACCGGGTCGCGCGAGCTCTTCACGCTTTGTGTCGTTGCGGCGGCGGTGGGCATCGCGTTCTCGGCGGCCGCGCTCTTCGGCGTGTCCTTCGCGCTGGGGGCCTTCTTCGCGGGGATGGTGATGCGCGAATCCGAGTTCAGCCATCGCGCCGCGCAGGAATCACTGCCGCTGCGGGATGCCTTCGCGGTGCTGTTCTTCGTCTCGGTGGGCATGCTGTTCAACCCGATGGTGCTGGTCGAGCGGCCGCTGCAGGTGCTGGCGGTGGTGATGGTGATCGTCGTGGGCAAGTCGGTGGCGGCGTGTGCGCTGGTGCTGCTGTTCCGCTATCCGCTCGGCACCGCGCTCACGGTGAGTGCGAGCCTCGCGCAGATCGGCGAGTTCTCGTTCATCCTGGCTTCGCTCGGCGGAAGGCTCGGCCTGCTGCCGGTGGAGGGACAGAGCCTGCTGCTCGCGGCGGGGCTGATTTCCATCGCCACCAACCCGCTGTGGTTCAGCCTGATCTCGCCCATCCAGAGATGGCTGCACGCGCATTCGTCGTTCGCGCGCGGGCTCGAGGCGCGCGACGATCCGCTGGCCGAGCTGCCGATGAGCACGGCTGCGAAGTACCTCTCGAAGCAGGTCGTGCTGGTCGGCTACGGGCGGGTCGGCCGGCGCATCGCGGCGACGCTGTCGGCGCACGACATTCCCTTCGTGGTCGCCGAGCAGAACCGCGAGCTGGTCGAAAAGCTGCGGGCCGAGGGGATGGCGGCGGTATGGGGCGATGCGGCGGAGCCGGGTGTGCTGATCCAGGCCCACATTGCGCGGGCGCGCGTGCTGGTGGTGGCGACGGCGGATGCGATCAACGTGCGCCAGATGATCGAGGCGGCGCGCACCCTCAACCCGGGGATCGAGACCGTGATCCGCAGCCACAACGAGGACGAAGCCCGCCTGCTCTCGCAGGAGGTGTCGGCCACCGTGCTCCTCGGCGAGCATGAACTGGCCCAGGCGATGGCCCGGGCGGTTCTGTCGCACGCTGCGGGCGCTTGACCTACAGATCCTCGATCACCAGCGTGCGGTAGCGCTGGGCGATCGAGTAGGGCACCGTTCGCACGAACTCCATGAGCTTGTTCGCCGCGTCTTCGTTGCGCGTACGTACGAGCAGGGCGGTGTGGCCCTCGCGCGCGAGTTTGGTGAAGGCACGGACCGTGGCCGCATCCGTGCCTGCGGAAGGCAGCGGGTTGGCGTCGTCGCGGATCGTGGGCGTGATCTGCTCGATGATCACGTGCGGCGGGATCAGATAGATCTCGTCGCCGCTGAAGCCGTTGTCCAGGAGTTGATGGCCGATGCGGTTGGCGTCCGCCGCGTCGGGAAACATCACCATGGAGTGACCGCTCGGGTAGAAGGCGCCTCCGACGACGGCGGTCATGTGAGGATCGAGATTGAAGTGCTTCATGTCTCCTCCTGACGGTGGATGGGACAAGACTGAGCTTAGGTTGGGCGCGCGTCAAGACCTGTAGGAAAGTTTGGTGACCCGGCCGGCGGGGGCGAATGCCCTTCGCCCTCAGGGTATCCGGGCTTGCCTAAAGTAAATCTAATGGTCACATTTGTGTCAAATCGTGAAATTGTGCGTAGGCGTTCCTTAGATGACTTGACTAGCATCGGATGTCCAACGAAGTCCCGTGCCTAACCCTATGTCGCAATTGCGAAATATCGCGCTGACCGTTCAAGAACTCGAAGAGGGCGAGTTCTATTGGGTGTTGCTGGAAGCCACGGACTACGAGACGGATGACGCGCTGCCTTATCTGCCGATCGAGGCCGCGACCGACCCGTACGTCACCTATTCCAACGCCTTGGTCGCGGGTGTCGCCGCGATCCGGAAACTGTTCGGCAAGGACGGCCCGCGAAGCTGAGCGGGAAGCCGTCGATCCTGGGGGGGAAGCATGCGGAAGCTCGGAGGCGCGGCAATCGGCGCCGGTATCGGATTCCTGATCGTCGTGGGCTGGATCTTCCGGCCCATGACCTCGGGCGAATGGGCCGCATGGGTGCAGACATTGGGGGTGCTGGTGGCCATGCTCTGGGCGGTGCGGCTGCAGGTGACGGCGTCCCGGCAGAGCCTGCGGCAGGCCGGGCAGGTGGCCGCGATGTTCGCCAGCCACATGCACTGGGTCTTTCGCGAGCTCAACGACGCCTGCATCAAGCGCAGCTGGGACGACTACAGCGTGCATCGCCGCATCCTCCAGGAAGTTCTCATGCAGGGCCGCGAGGTGACGCTGCAGCTGCTGGACGGTCGCTCGCTCGCAATGGTGAGCAGCCTCCGCACGATCGCGGTCGAGGCGCTCGAGAAGACCGAGGGCCACACCAACACGGGCAACTGGATGCACCTGCAGCTCTATTTCGATCGCCGCCTGCCGAGCATCGCGGCCTGGCTGTCGGCGACCGGCAATCCGCCCGAAAGCAGCGGCCCGACCGACTATGCGGGGCTTCGCACGTCATTCGGACCGATGGGCGGTTCTTGACCCACCCCCAGCCTCGCCCGCTGCGTGTGGCTCTGCACCCCCTCGAGGGGGCGCACCCCTGCGGCCCGGCAAAGCCGGTTCCGCGGGTGCTTCCGAACGGGTGATGCGAAGCGGGGCCGCGGGCGTCGGTCACGCATCAGCCGTCGCAAAGCTCCCGCGCAGGGCGGCATACAGCGACTTGAAGCGCAGGTGCCGCACGGTGAACATGTCCCGCAGCGAGATGTTCGGTTCGAAGCGTTGCCGCACCGGCGGCTGAAGGCACACCGCCGTTTCCGATCCGCCGTCCGCCAGCCACGCGAGCCGCGCCGCGCCCAGCGCGCCACCGGCTTCGCCGCCCTCGCACGCCGCGAGCGGCACCTGGAGGATGTCGGCAAGCAGTTGCGCCCACCACGCGCTGCGCGCACCGCCGCCGACCAGCATCAAGTCGCCGGCGGGTTTCTGGAGGGTGTCCAGCCCGTCGCGAAGTCCGAAGCTCACGCCTTCGGCCACCGCGTAGGCGATCTCCGCCGGCCCGTGCGCATGCGTGAGGCCGAACAGCACCCCCTGTGCATTCGCGTCGTTGTGCGGAGAGCGTTCGCCCGACAGGTAGGGAAGAAAGAAGGGGGCCTGCCGCCGAGCGTCCATGCCGATGGTCGCCGCCGCGGCGAGCAGCGCGGCCTCGTTGCCCAGCCCGAAGCTGCGGGCAGCCCAGGTCACGGCGCTCGAAGCCGACAGCATCACCGACATCTGGTGCCACCGATTCGGCAGCGCATGGCAGAAAGCGTGCACCGCCCGGTCCGGGTCGGGCGCGAAGCGGTCGCCGCAGACGAAGATCACGCCCGAGGTGCCGAGCGAGACGAAGCCTTGCCCGGCGGACACCAGGCCCATGCCCACCGCGCTGGCCGCGTTGTCGCCGCCGCCTCCGGCGATCGGGATGCCCGCGGGCAGTCCCCAGCGCGCTGCCAGTTCCGGCTTGAGCCGGCCTGCTGCCGCACTGCCTTCAAGCAGCTCGGGCATGTGCCTGCGACTCAGTCCGCATGCGGCGAGGATCTCGTCGGACCAGTCGCGCGCCGCGACGTCGAGCCACAGCGTGCCCGAGGCATCGGACATGTCGCTCGCCCGCGTGCCGCTGAGCATGAACCGCAGCCAATCCTTGGGCAGCAGCACCGAGGCCGTGCGCGCGAACAGCTCCGGCTCGTGCGCCCGCATCCACAGCAGCTTGGGCGCGGTAAAGCCGGGCATCGCTAGATTGCCGGTGATGTTGGTGAGGTGCGGCACGAGCGCCGTCAATTCGTCGCATTGCGCGGCGCTGCGGCCATCGTTCCAGAGGATCGCGGGGCGCAGCACCTGTCCGCTCGCATCGAGCGCGACCGCGCCGTGCATCTGCCCGGAAAGGCCGATGGCGCGCACCGCCGAAAGCGCATCCGCATTGCTTCGCCGCAGTGCCGCCATCGCGGCTTCGAGCGCTTCCCACCACTGCGCGGGCAGCTGCTCCGACCACAGGGGCTGCGGCCGGCTCACCGTCAGCGGCGCACGCGCGAGCGCCACGATGCGGTGATCGTCCGCCAGCAGCAGCGCTTTCAGCTCCGAGGTGCCGAGATCGAGCCCGAGGTACATGGCCGTGCGTCAGGCGAGGTTGCTGTAGCGGCTGTCGCTCTGCCGGCGGAACTCGGTGGGTGTCATGCCCTTGATTTCGAGGAAGCGCCGGTTGAAGTTCGCGACGTTGTTGAAGCCGACCTGATAGCAGATGTCCGTCACGTAATGGTCGGTCTGCATCAGCAGGTGGCAGGCGCTGTTGATGCGCACGCGGTTCACGAAGTCGGTGAAGCTGTTGCCGGTCGAGCGCTTGAAGAACCGGCTGAAGCGGCTTTCGCTCATGCCCAGTTCGGTGGCGATGTCGGACATCACGATCGGTTCCGCGAGGTTCGAGGTGATGCGGTTCACGATCACGTTGATCTGGTCGACCTCGGCATCGCCCTCCACGCCCTGCATCTGCACGTTGGAAAGGAGCCGATAGTCGGTGCACTTCACCAACTCGGCCAGGTATTCGAGGAAGCGCGCGAGGCGCTGCAGCCCATGCGCGGCCTTGACGGATTCCCAGTGGTCGAGCGCGCGGTCCGCGATGCCGAAGAACTCGATGCCGTGGCGCGAGCGCTCCAGCAGTTGCAGCACTTCGCGCAGCTCGGGGATGCCCGCTGCCGCGCTCTCGATCGGCTCGTGCCGGAACTGGATCACGCGGTCGCGCTCGGCCACGCCGCCTTCGGGCGCATCGAGCGACAGCCAGTTGTGCGGCAGCCGCGGTCCGCACAGGACCAGGTGGCCCGGCTGGAAGGGGCCGATCCAGTCGCCGACGAAGGCGCGTCCGGAGGTTTCGGTGATGAGGTGCAGCTCGTACTCCTCATGGAAGTGCCAGCGCACCAGCGGGCTCGGAATGCCGTGCGCAAGGCACCGCACGAGGCCGGACTCCTCCGGCGCCTCGTAGCCGAGCGAGGGCGAGCGCGTGATCTCGCGCTCCAGCTCGGGTTCGCGGTGGCGGGGGAGGTGACGATGGCGCGCCGATGTCATGGAACGTTCCCTGGCAGGACCTTCATCAGTTCATGACGTTACCACCGTCGACGTTGAGTGTCTGTGCGGTGATGTAGCGCGCCTCGTCGCTCGCGAGGAATACGGCGGCGCCCGCGATGTCGTCCGGCGCACCCATGCGGCCGAGAGGGACTTCCAGGCCCACCTGCCGCTTCTTCTCGCCCGGCCGGAGGTTCTGGTACTTCGCGAAGAGCGAATCGACGTGGCTCCACATCGGCGTATCGACCACGCCCGGCGAGATCGCATTCACGCGGATGCCGTGCGGCGCCATCGCGAGCGCGGCGCTTTGCGTGTAGCTGATGACCGCCGCCTTGGTCGCGCAGTAGTGCGACACGAGCGCCTCGCCGCGACGGCCGGCCTGCGATGCCATGTTGATCACCGAACCGCCGGTCACGCCCTCGTCGATCATGTGCTGCAGCACGCGCTGCATGACGAAGAACATGCCCTTCACGTTGACCGAGAAGAGGCGGTCGAACGAGGCCTCGTCGCTTTGCAGCAGCGGTGCCATGTCGAAGATCGCGGCGTTGTTGACCAGCGTGTGGACGGGCCCATGTGCCGCGCGCGCCGCGTAGAGCATGCCGCCGACCGACGGCGCCTGCGTGACGTCGGTTTCGACATAGGCGAGCGCCTCCGGATGCTGGCGGCGCAGCTGTTCCACGCCTTCGGATGGCGCTGGCCCGAGGTCCGCGAGCGTGCAGCGCGCGCCCTCTGCGAGGCAGGCCGCGGCGATCGCGAGCCCGATGCCACCGCCGGCACCGGTGATGAGCACGTGGCGTTGCGCGAGACGGCCGGTCATGCCGCGCGCCCCTGCATGAAGGCCTGCACGCGCGCATCCGCCTTGCGCAGCGCATCGACCAGGCGCGCATCGCCCGCGATGTCGCCCCACAGCGTGCGGTTGCCGGCCAGCGCGGCGACCGGGTCGGCCGCATCGCAGATCGCGTGCGCGGCGGCGTCGTCCATGCCCTGGTCCTGGTAGACATACGGCAGCGCGCCCCGGTGCCAGCGTTGCAGGAAGGCGAGGAACAGCGCCGGCAGCATCGCGACGCTGTCGATGCCTGCGCCGCGCGCGAGCCGCTCCCGCACCGTCGGCGCGATGAAGCCCGGAATCTTGGAGAAGCCATCCATCGCCACCCGCTGGTTCGTGTCGCGGATGGCCGGATTGCCGAAGCGTTCGAGCACCACGTCGCGGTACGCAGGCAGGTCGACGGGGCTCGGGCGGTCCGGCGAATTCAGGCAGGGGATCACGTCGTCCGTCACGTAGTCGAAGGCCATGCGGCGGATCCGTGCATCGTGCGTGCCTTGGTGGATGTACTGGAAGCCCGCGAGCGTGCCCGCCCATGCGATGCAACTGTGCGTGGCGTTCAGGATGCGGATCTTCGCCTCCTCGTAAGGGGCGACCGACTCGACCAGTTGAACGCCGACGCGCCCCCAGTCCGGCCGGCCGTTCGCGAAGTCGTCCTCGATCACCCACTGGATGAAGCTCTCCCCGGTGACCGGCGCGGCATCGTCCCAGCCTGTGGCCTGCAGCACGCGCTGTCGCAGTTCGGGCGGGGGCCTGGGCGTGATGCGGTCGACCATGGCGTTGGGGCAGGTCGTCTGCGTGCACACCCATTCCAGCAAGTCGCTGTCGCCGGTCTTCTCGATGAAGGCGAGCAGCCCCTTGCGGAAGCGCTCGCCGTTGTGCCGGAGGTTGTCGCAGTTCAGCAGCGTCACTGCGCCGCCGTTGGCCGTGCGCCGTGCGCGCAGGATTGCGCTCACTGCACCGTAGATCGTGGTGCCGCCTGCACCGCCTTGTGCGCGATCGAGATCGGCGGCGAGATCGGGGGCGGCGAAGTCGAGCCCGTCCGCCCCGTCGAGGTAGTAGCCCGCCTCGGTCACGGTGAAGGAGATCACCCGCGTGCGCGGATCCGCGCCGCGCGCGATCGCGCCCGCAAGCGTGGGATCGAAGGGCAGGACCTCACGGATCGACTCGATGCGCTGGTAGCGGTACTCGCCGGCGGGCGACACGGTTTCGAGCGTATATGCACCGCCTTGCCGGATGAGCGCCGCTTCGACCTCGGCCATGTCCGGCCGCAGGTTCGCGCCCGCGAGCGACCAGCGCGTGTCGCCTGCGTCGATCAGCGCCTGCAGGTACACGGCCTGGTGCGCGCGATGAAAGGAGCCAAGTCCGAGGTGCAGCACCGTGAATTCAGAAGGAGCGGATCGGGTCATGTCAAATACTCCACTGCGTTTTGCGGCGCAGGGCCCGTTCGTGGAACACCGCGGAACCGGCTTCGCCGGGCCGCCGGTGTTGCCCCCGGCAGTGGCGAAGCGACACGAAGTGCGCGCAGCCTGGGGGGGAGCTTCATGTCAGGCGGCGACCGCACGGCCATCGCGATTGAAGAAGTGAAGCACCGACGGATCGAGCTCGACGCTGACCGAATCGCCGGGCTGGAGCTCGGTGCGCTCGTTCTGCCGCGCGATGAGGGGCACGCCATCGACGTTGACGTGGATCAGCGTATCCGCGCCGAGCGCCTCGATGAGATCGACCTGCGCCGACGCGCCACCGCCGCCACCGTGGCCGTTGCGATGAACGTGCAGCTGCTCGGGCCGCACGCCGAGGAACCCGTCCGACGGCAGCTTTCCGCCCGTCAGCGCCGAGAAGCTGGGGATCGCCTTCGCCTGCACCATGTTCATCGACGGCATGCCGATGAACTGCGCGACGAACTGGTTCGCCGGGTGGTCGTAGAGCTCCATCGGCGTGCCGACCTGCTCGATGAGGCCGTCGCGCAGCACCACCACCCGGTCGGCCAGCGTCATCGCCTCGACCTGGTCGTGCGTGACGTAGATGCTGGTCGCGCCGAGCGCGCGGTGCAGCTTGTGGATCTCCACCCGCGTGTTGCCGCGCAGGGCGGCATCGAGGTTGGAGAGCGGCTCATCGAAGAGAAACACCTTCGGCGCGCGCACGATCGCGCGGCCGATCGCGACGCGCTGCCGCTGGCCGCCGGAAAGCTCCTTCGGGGTCCGGTTGAGGTACTGCGTGAGGTTGAGCGTCTTCGCCGCGTACTCGACCTTGGTCTTGATCACGTCCTTCGACACCTTCGCGAGCTTGAGGGCGAAGGACATGTTGTCGTACACGCTCATGTGCGGATAGAGCGCATAGCTCTGGAACACCATCGCGAGGTCGCGCTTGCCCGAGGGCGTGTGCGTGATGTCCTTGCCGTCGAGCGAGAGCTTGCCGCTGGTGATCGATTCGAGCCCCGCGATCAGGCGCAGCAAGGTCGACTTGCCGCAGCCCGAGGGACCGACGAAGACGATGAACTCGCCCTTGTCGATCTCCAGGTTCACGCCCTTGATGACGTGCGTGTCGCCGAAGCTCTTCTGGATGTTGTCGAGTTGGAGGTAGGCCATGTCGAAGTCCTCTCTGATTCGTTACTTCACTGCGCCGAAGGTCAAGCCTTGCACCAGTTGCTTCTGGCTGAACCAGCCGAAGACGACGATGGGTGCGATCGCCATGACCGAAGCGGCCGAGAGCTTGGCCCAGAAGAGACCTTCGGGGCTCGAATACGAAGCGATCATGGTCGCCAGCGTGCCGGCCTTCGCGGAGCTGAGGTTGAGGGCCCAGAAGGCCTCGTTCCAGCTCAGGATCAGGCACAGCAGGCCGGTGGAGGCGAGCCCGCCGATCGACAGCGGGAGCACGACATGCCGGAACTCGGTCCACAGGTTCGCGCCGTCCATGCGCGCGGCTTCGAGGATCTCGGGCGGGATGTCCTTGTAGCTCGTGTAGAGCATCCACACCATGATCGGCAGGTTCGACAGCGTGAAGACGACGGTGAGCGCGGTGCGCGTGTCGAGCAGGCCCGCAGTCTGCGCGATCACGTAGATCGGCACCAGCGCGCCGACGGCCGGCATCATCTTGGTGGAAAGCATCCACATCAGGATGTCGCGCGTGCGCTTCGTCCGGAAGAAGGCCATCGAGTAGGCGGCCGGCGCCGCGATCGCAAGCCCGACGATCGTCGAGCCGATGCTCGTGACGAGGGAGTTCTTCGCGAACAGCAGGTAGTCGCTGCGGCGCTGCACCTCCGTGAAGTTCTCCAGCGTGGGCTCGAAGAAGAAAAGCGGCGGCACATGGATCGCCTGCAGTTCGGTCTTGAACGAGGTCAGCACCAGCCAGCCCAGCGGGAAGAAGAGCAGCAGGGTGACGATCCATGCGCCGACGGTGCGCAGGATCAGGGGGAGGCGGCTTTCGTCCATGGCGTGCGTCCCTTCAGTCGAGGTTCTTGCCGATGATGCGGATCAGGAAGGCGGCCACGATGTTGGCCAGCACCACCGCGAACAGCGCGCCTGCCGATGCAACGCCCACGTCGAAGTTCATCAGCGACTGCTTGAAGATCATGTACGTGAGGTTCGTGCTCTCGTTGCCGGGGCCGCCGGCGGTCGTGATCGCGATCTCGGCGAACACGGAGAGCAGGAAGATCATCTCGATCATGATCACCACCGCCATCGGCCGCGCGAGGTGCGGCAGCGTGAGGTAGCCGAAGCGCTGCACGGCCGTGGCGCCGTCCATGCGAGCGGCTTCCATCTGCTCGCGGTCGAGCGACTGCAGCGAGGTGATGAAGATCAGGCAGGCAAACGGCAGCCACTGCCACGCCACCATCACGATCACCGAGAACAGCGGCAGGTCCGTGAGCCAGTCGATCGGCTCGGCGCCGAACGTGCGCCAGACGTCCGCGAGGATGCCGTAGATCGGGTTCATCATCATGTGCTTCCACAGCAGCGCGTTCACCGTGGGCATCACGAAGAAGGGCGAGATCAGCAGCACCCGCACGATGCCGCGCCCCGGGAAGGGTTCGTTCACCAGCAGCGCGAGCGCCACGCCGAGCACCACCGTGATGACGATCACGCTGCCGATCAGCATCAGCGTGTTCCACACCGCGGGCCAGAAGTCCGGGTCGGTGATGAAGTACTCGAAATTCGCGAGCCCGTTGAAGGTGCGCTCGCCGGGCTGCATGAGGTTGTAGTTGACGAACGAAAAATAGATCGACATCAACAGCGGCGCCAGCATCCAGAGGACGAGCACCAGCACGGCCGGTGCCATCAAGGCGCGGGGCAGCAGGCGGTTCACGGGAGCCTCTTTCCGATTGCTGGGAGCGCTGCCGCGGATCCAGCTTTGCTGGTCCGCAGGCTGCGTCCCCTGCACGGGAGTGGGGAGGTGAGACACGGCGAAGTGTCCTGATGCCGGGGGTTACTTGTAGTACCCGGCCTTCTTCATCTCACGTTCCGCCGTCGTCTGCGAGGTCTTCAGCGCCTGATCGACCGTGACCTTGCCCGAAAGCGCCGCGCTCATCTGCTGGCCGACCGCGACGCCGATCGCCTGGAACTCCGGAATCGCCGCGTACTGCACGCCGACGTAGGGCGACTTGGGCAACGTGCTGTCGTTGGGATTCGCGGTGTCGATCGCCTTCTTCTCGGCCTCGGCGAAGCGCGCAGCCTTGACGAACTCCGGCGACGCATAGGTCGACTTGCGCGTGCCGGTGGGCACCGAGCCCCAGCCTTCTTCCTTCGCGACGAGGTTGATGTAGTCCTTCGACGTGGCCCACTTGATGAAGGTCTGCGCCGCATCGACCTTCTGCGAGCCCGCGGGAATCGCGAGCGCCCAGGCCCAGAGCCAGTTCGCGCCCTTCGGCGTGACTGCGACGGGCGCTTGCGCGAACGCGACCTTGTCGGCCACCTTCGACTGCTTCGGATCGCTCACGAACGAGGCCGCGATGGTCGCGTCCACCCACATGCCGCACTTGCCTTCGTTGAAGAGCGCGAGGTTCTCGTTGAAGCTGTTGGCCGACGCGCCGGGCGGGCCGTAGGCCTTCATCAGGTCGACGTAGAAGCTGATCGCGTCGTGCCAGGGCTTGGAGTCGATCTGCGGCTTCCAGCTCGTGTCGAACCACTGGCCACCGTTGGTGTTGACCATGGTGGTCAGGAGCGCCATGTTGTCGCCCCAGCCCGGCTTGCCGCGCAGGCAGATGCCGTAGACGCCGTTCTTCGGGTCGTGGATCTTGCCGGCGAGTTCCTTCACCTGCACCCACGTCGGCTGGTCGGGCATCTTGAAGCCGACCTTGTCCGCGAGATCCTTGCGGTACATGAGCATCGAGCTTTCGCCGTAGAAGGGCGCAGCGTAGAGCTTGCCATCGGCCGAGAGTCCGTTGCGCATCGCAGGCAGAAGGTCGTCGACGTCATAGGCGGCATCGGTCGCGATCGGAACCAGCCAGCCCTTCTTGGCCCAGATCGGCGTTTCGTACATGCCGATGGTCATCACGTCGAACTGCCCGCCCTTGGTGGCGATGTCGGTCGTCACGCGCTGGCGCAGCGTGCCTTCCTCGAGCGTGACCCATTTGACCTTGATGTCGGGATTCGCCTGTTCGAAGAACTTGGTGAGCTTCTGCATCTCGATCATGTGGCCGTTGTTCACGGTCGCAACGACCAGTTCCGTCGCGGCATGCGCGAGGCCCGTGCCCGCAATCGCGAGCGCCAGGCCCGCCTTCAGAAAACGCTTCATGTTTGTCTCCTTGGGATCGACGACGGCGGGTCGTCGTGGTCGGATTCTGGAGACTGCGAATTGCGGGTTTGGTACTCGGATTGACGCTGGCGATACTCAGATGCACCGATTGATTGGTGACTTCCCTAGCTTGAGCAAGAAGGGATGTACGAAGACCTCGGGCATCAGTGTCAGGCTGGCTGGAGCGAGGGCGCGCGTTCCCCCAGCCGGCTGCTCCATGACGCGAGTGCCAGCGCCCCGATCGTGATCGCCGCGGCGGCCCATGGCAGATCCGCCAGCGGCGCACCGGCTGCAAGCATGCCGCTGCCGATCCAGGCGCCGGTCGCATTGCCGAGGTTGAAAGCACCCTGGTTCAGCGTCGAGGCGAGATTGGGCGCGGCGCTCGCATGCTGGACGATGAGCGTCTGCAGCAGCGGCACGAGCGCGAAGGACAGCGTGGTCCACACCAGCATCGTCGCGACGATCGGCGCGCGCAGCGGGAGCACGAAATGCATCAGCCCGAGCACGACCGCATTGAGACCGAGCACCAGAAGCAGGGACGGCACGAGCCGCCGGTCGCCGAGCCGTCCGCCGATGGTGCTGCCGATGGTGAGTCCGACGCCCAGGAGGAGCAGGATCGGCGCGACCGCCGAGTTCGCAAAGCCGCTCACCTGCGTGAGCAGCGGCGCGATGTAGGTGAAGACGACGAAGAGGCTCGCCGACGCGAGCGCGCTGGTCGCGAGCGCCAGCAGCACACGGCCGTCCGCGAGCACGGTGAACTCGCGCAGGATGTCGCCCTTCTGCATCTCGATGTGCCGCGGCAGCAGCGCGGCGAGCGAGGCGACCGCCGCCAGCGCGATCAGCACGATGGCCGCGAAGGTCATGCGCCAGCCGTAGTGCTCGCCGATGATCCGGCCGAGGGGCACGCCCAGCACGTTGGCGAGGGTGAGTCCGGTGAACATCAGCGCGATGGCCTGCGCGCGCTTGTTGGGCGCGACCAGCCCGGCGGCGACCACCGAACCGATCCCGAAGAAGGTGCCGTGCGCCAACGCGGTGACTACGCGCGCGGCCATCAGCAGGCCGTAGTTCGGCGCCAGCGCGCACAGCAGATTGCCCAGCACGAACAGCGAGGCCAGCGCGATCAGCGTGGCCTTGCGCGGCAGCCGTGCGGTCGCCACCGCGAAGACCGGCGCGCCGACGACCACACCCATGGCGTAGCCGGTGACCAGCAGGCCCGCCTGCGAGAGCGTGACGCCGAGGTCCTGCGCCATGTCGGGCAAGAGCCCCATCACGACGAATTCGCTGGTGCCGATCGCGAAGGCTGCGGCGGCGAGCGCCAGCAGGGCGACGGGCATGCGGGAAGAAGTGGGGGGCGACGTCTCGGCGGGGGTGGTCATTCGGCGGGGAGGTAATCAGGGTTAACCCTGATTATCCGGGGAGCCGCTCCGATGGTGCCCGCACAAGGGCATTCCGGCGGAACTCTGTCGCATAGAACGACAGCGCGACCACCGCAAAGCCGCCTCCCAGCAGGCTCAGCCCGTTCCAGCCATGGAAGGCATAGACGGCTGCTGCCAGCCCGGAGGCCACAGCCGCGCACAGGAAGATGAAAGTGAGAAAGAGCCCGTTGAGCCGCCCGCGCAACTCGGGTGCAAGCACGTAGAGGCTCCGCAGGCTCAGCACATTGCAGAGCTGCACCGCGCCGTCGAGCAGGATGCCGGCCGCCACGAGAGCCGTCAGCGACCTGAAATGCACCCCGACGGCGCCCAGCGCGAAGGACAGCAGCGCGGCGGCCATGGCCCAGCCCGTGGCCGGCCGCGTCAGGCCCCGATCCGCCAGACGACCGGCCCAGGGCGCGGCGAGCGCTCCGGCGGCGCCCGCGAGCGCGAAGAGCGCAATGCCGGCTTGTCCCATGTCGAACTCGCGTGCGAGCGCCAGCGGCACGGCGGTCCAGAACGCCTGGAAGCCCGCGAACATCATCCCCTGGTAGAAGGCGCGGCGCCGCAGCAGCGGCGTGCGCCAGACGATGCCCGGCAGCGATGCCATCGTGCGCGCATAGCCGAACGATGCATGCGGCCGGCGCTGCGGGAGCGCCCGCCAGAGCACGACGGCGAGGACGGCCATCAGGACCGCGGAGATCGCAAACACCGCGCGCCACCCGAGCGCCGAGGCCACGACGCTGGAGAAAGGCCGCGCAAGCATGATGCCGGCCAGCAATCCCGCCATGATGTTGCCGACCACCTTGCCGCGCGTCGCTTCGGGCACCAGGTGCGAGGCCAGCGGAACCAGGACCTGCGCAGCCACCGCGCAGGTCCCGACCACGAAGGATGCGGCGAGAAAGGTTGCTGCGGAATTCGACAGCGCGATCCCTACCAGCCCCAGCACCGCGCCGGCCATCGCGAAGATGATCAGCCGGCGGTTCTCGACCACGTCGGCGAGTGGCACGAGCAGCAGCAGGCCGGTTCCGTAGCCCAGCTGGGTCAGAGTCATGATCAAGCCCGCAAGGCCCGCGTGGAGCTGCAGCGTCGCGGCGATCGGCCCGATCAGCGGTTGCGCGAAGTAGATGTTGGCGACGCAGAGGCCGCATGCCACGGCGAACAGGAGCGTGAGACTGGTGGAGAGTCCGGCGGGGGCGGGTGCGTGGGGATGCGACAAGACAGCTCTTTCGGTTTTCTTTAGGGGTTAACCCGAGGGCCCGGCACCTTAGCACTTCTGCCGTGGGCGTGCAGGGCGCCCCCGCCCGGCATACAGCGAATGGCGCATGGCTTGGCGCGGACGAAGCGGCCACACTGCGCGTGCGCCGTCCGTGGCGCATCCAGGACGAAAGGGGGCGGCTCGTGTCGAAGAACATCATCTTCTGCGCCGACGGCACATGGAACGGACTGGGGCATGGCGACGGCCAGGAGGTGCAGGCCGATGCCACCAACGTGCTGCGCCTGTTCGCCGCGCTCGACGGCGACGTCACCGCCGATTCGCTGCGCAAGCAGGACGAGCAGGAGAAGGTCGCTGCCGGTCCGGACGCCAAGGTCACGCAGATCGCCAAGTACCTGCATGGCGTGGGCGATTCGCAGAACGTCATCCGCAAGATCCTCGGCGGCGTGTTCGGCGAAGGCTTCATCGAACGCATCGTGCGCGGCTACACCTTCATCTCGCGCAACCATGCGCCGGGCGACCGCATCTACCTGGTCGGCTTCAGCCGTGGCGCCTACACGGTGCGCGCGCTGGCCGGGATGATCGCGAAGATGGGGCTGCTGCCGCAGGACGCGATGCGGGGCCAGGACGGCGCCTACGACCCCGCGAAGGCCTACAGGCTCGGCATCTTCGTATGGGCACGCCATCGAAAGCTGATGGGCAAGCAGAGCACGCTGCTCGGCTACCTGGAGGAATTCAAGTCCGAGGCGATCGACCTGAACCGCCTGGTGCAGAACGTCGGCATAGAGGCCGTCGCCGTCTGGGACACCGTCGGCGCGCTCGGGGTGCCGACCTACGACCTCGCCGATGCCTCGAAGGTCGACATCTTCGAATTCGCGGACCGGGCGCTGTCGGCCAAGGTGAAGGCCGGCTTCCACGCGCTCGCGATCGACGAGCAGCGCAGCGACTTCGAGCCGACCTTGTGGGACGACCGCGACGGCATCCAGCAGCGCTGGTTCGCCGGCGCGCATGCCGACGTCGGCGGCGGCTATCCGACCTGGGACCTGGCGACGCTGTCGTTCGACTGGATGATCGCGCGCCTGCAGGGCTGCGGCGTCGCGATTTCGCGGCAATACAAGGCGACCGAGCCCTTCGTCTTCGGACCGATTCACACGCCGTATCGCGATCCCCCCTTCGACATCCGGCCGCATGCGCCGCGCGTGCTTCCGGCCAACGCGCTGGTCCATCCGAGCGTGCAGGCCTACCTTGCCCAGTTCGCGGCCTACCAGCCGCCTGCGAATCTCGCGCCGTTGCTGAGCGGCCGGCAACTTGATCCGAGATTTGTCAAGGCGTAGGGAGTCGACGCCTCGAGGCGTCGACTGAGGTACTTTTCGGCAACTCCATCCTGAAGGGCATCTCAATGGCCAAGTACAAGTTCGTGAACACGCTGAGCTTCGGCGACATCTTCGTGCAGGCGTTGATCTGGGTCATCCTGATCGTGATCACCTTCGGGCTCGCCACGCCCTTCTTCGCCTACTACTTCTTGAAGCTGATCATCAACAACACCGAACTTCACGAGATCTGAATGACCCGGGGCGCAGAATCCATGACCATGAAGAAACTGATCACGGCGGCCCTGCTGGCCCTTGCCGGCCTGACGGGCTCGGGGACGGCCATGGCCCAGTGGCACAACAGCCCGCAGTTCGATCGAGATCTCCATTTCTGCAGCCGGAGCCACAACTTCGAGCGCTGCATGTGGGACCAGGGCTGGCAGCGCGGCCAGGGAAGGCGATGGGTGCGCCGCGGTCCGGGCCAGCACTGGCATCAGCCGCCACCGCCGAACTGGCACCAGCCGCCGCCCTCGCGGCGCAATCAGCCGAGGCTGAGCGACATGCAGCGGCGGGCCCTGGAGAACTGCAACTTCCTGCCGCCCGAGGATCAGCCGAGGTGCCGCGCCACTGTCTGGTCGACGGTGCGCTGAGGCCCGACGCCGGCGCGGGTCGGCGGCGGGCTGGGACAATGCAGGGAACACAGCGTTTCGAGTTCCCCCCAGATGATCGACAAGGATCGACCCAATCAACAGCTCGCCGCCATGCGCGTGAGCGTGGCGCCGATGATGGAAGATATCGAATCTCTTTGAATATCAACCACTTGCGGGGCTCCGTGAGTACGCCGCGAGTATGAGCACCGTTAGCTCTTGAGTTGTCAATCGCTCGGATATGCTCCTTGGCATGCCCGAAGCTGCCATTCCGAAACCCCCGACCGCCATCCAGTTGCTGGAGGGCCTGATCAAGACGCCTCTCTACACGCCTGTAGGCTTTGATGGAGATGCCGAGGCGCAGCTCCGAGCACTCAGGCTCACTGAGGAACGGTTTGATATGTACTGTCCCGGCTGCCAAGCGCCGGCTACATGGGCCACCGTTCCAACGCAAGAGGCTCAGGAGCTAAAAAAGAGAACCACATTGGTATCAGCGGCATCAGGTTCTGCAAGCGGGATGCGCGTCTACTGGTCTGGGCACTTCTCGCTTCGTGCGACCTGTACGCGGGGAAGACATCCACTGATCCTCTATTTTCAGACGACCGGCGGGCACCTTGAAAAGTCTGAGGTCAAGCTGACGAAGATGGGGCAGTATCCATCCATGAGCGACATTCAGATGGGGGACCTGAAAGAGCTCGGAGATGCCATGCCCAAAGAACTGCGTCGAGAGTTCGTGCAAGCCATCCACACGACAGCACATGGTTACTCGGTTGCAGCCTGCGTGTACTACCGGCGAGTCTTCGAGAAGGTCTTGGACGAGGCCAAGGCTGCACACATGCAAGCCGTCGGGATGAACGCTTGGCCTGAGTATGTGGCCGCCAAGACGCCGGAGCGAATCAAGATGCTGGCAGACCAACTACCCGAGTTCATGGTGGACAACGCTGCCCTTTACAGCATTCTCAGCGAAGGCGTGCATCAGCTAACTGAGGAACAGTGTGCCGAAGTTCTTCCTCTGCTTCGAGAATCCATTGAGATGATCTTGATGGAGCGCAAGGCGAAGTCTGACAAAGCAAAGAAGGCAGCCAAGCTTTCCTCGCTAATAGCTAAGTTCCCTAACAGCCGACCCACTGGAGGCTAGATAGCGCCAGACCCATCGGAAGGAGCGACCGCGCGTAGTACAGGCTCCTCCAAGACTTTCACACGCTCGGTACGCCTTGGTCGTGGCGGCTCTGCGATTTCATCGATGTGGACCTGCTGTGCCCATCCAGGTAGCGCGAGGTCCTTGACTGCAGTGCATCGAATATTGACTGCCTGAGCAAGCTTCGGAATATCTCCATCGCTGGAGACGATCAGGTCTACCGCGTGCACCTTGGCGAGCGCCACTATCTGGCGGTCTACCTTGACCTTCTGCCAAAGAGCGTCCCGACCGAGGGGCGCTCGCTTGTGTCCTCCAGCAGCCACGGCTGCCCGATCCATGAGTGCACATTCAGTGGCCGCCACATGATCGAAGCTGACAACCTCGATACGTCGGTTGTTTAGAAGCGCCTTGAGAATGGGCTGACCTGCGGGACCAGCACCTGCGATGTACTCGCCGACGACTTGGGCAGGGATGAGCAGCTTCCCATTGCTCTTGTCGATGTCCTCCAGAAGACCCTTCATCCGATCAGACCGGCTCCTTGGAGTACGCGGATCGAGGAGGTCGATCAAGGCGTTGCTATCGATGAGCGCCTTCATCAGTGGTCCTCCCGATGCTGCTTCTTCCATTCGGCGATTGGGTCGTCGACCTGATGCCAATGGTTATCGGGAACCTGCTGGAGGGATGCGAACAGACCTACCAGCGAGGTCGCGTCCGGTTCCTCGAACGAAAGCACTTCCATATCGCTGCAACTCCAATGGCCTTCCTCATCCCTCGTCCAAGTCGCATTACCGCTGAACTTCAGATCAGCGCCGAAGAGATGTTGGCCCAGCTTCCTTGCCTGTTCGCGACCCTTCACATTCACATCAACGAAAACGCCGTCAGGTGTTCGGATCTGCATGGGGACGGTTTCATCGCGGCCACCAATCTTTATGACTTGGCCAACGATCGTGCTCGCCTGATGCACCGTTTGAACAGGCTCAGGGGGTGCCTTGTTGATGGCGCCAGGGAAGTTGATAACGACGTTTCCCTGGTCGTTCTTGAGTTCGCCATGCCAACCCCTCTTCCCAAGGAACTCATCGATCCAGACCACCTTGTTGGCACCTGGGCCGTCATCGTTCTTCGCCCGTAGAAGCTGAACGTTGACTGCCTGGCGAACCGGGATTTCTACCTTGAGTTGAAGCTTGGCGCTGCCGTTCTTGAGGGCACCGAAATGCACCTTGTCCTTCGACCCCAGCAGATCGGCAAGCTTCTTCGCGAGCTCGGCAAAGTCATCCAGCGACAGCTTCCCCTTCGAGACGCCATGCACGTGAAGCTCGTATTGCCAGTCGAGGTGTTTCATGTCGGTTACCTTTCCCGATTCTGCCAGTAGGGCGCGCCTTCGAAGCCTACTTGAACACTGTAGTTTTATCCAGTATTCTTGGGGCATGGAAACCCCAGTCATCAACCTTCCCCAGAACGTGTGGATCGCTGCCTGCGCCCACGAACTGGCAAAGAGATGGAGGACGGTTGATCCAGTGCAGTTGGAGGGGGTGGCAGAGGACCTTGCCCACGACGAGCACCTCCGGGGGCTGCCTCCAGATCAGGCAGCCGTTGAATGGCTGCGCCCGATTTCAACGGGGAAGTAGGTCAACGATTCGCGGCTGCGACCCTGGCATTCAGGCGACGCATCACCTCGAATGCGATCTTGGTATATGTGCTTACAGGCAACCGCTCAATCTGGTTAGCAGTGAGGTTGGTTGAGGCTGCCAGTAGCGCAGCAACCTTCTGTGTAGACATCTGTGGGCCATATTCCTGGGCTATCGCCAGCGCCCTCTGCTGGGGGACGTCGAAGACCTCTATCCCGTCGAACTTCGTGACCCTGATCACTGGCATAGACATGGTGGCCTCCATTCAGCGAGGCTGGCGCGACAGGCCATAGGACGAGTTCATGGTCCTATCCATGCTGCCGCTGGAGAACATGGAGCGAACCTTCTGCTCGATGAAAACCGTGATCTGCTTGGACCCGTCTGCGTTGTCGCTGGAGGTCTGCGTCACCTCGGTGGTCTGGGCTGCGTTGTTGTTGATCGTGATATTCACCGGGGACGCGCTGACACCCAGATCGCCGGAGGCGTTCCTCTGCAGGGGAACCACTGCCTCAGGACCGGCCTCACCGGCCACAGCCAGACGACCAGCATTACGGAACATCGTGGGGCTGTTGAGGATGCCTCCACTCGCCATGAACTGGAGGCCTGCGAGATTCCATGCACCACCCTTGGCAAACGGGCTGCTGCTACTGGTTCCGCCGCCAAGGTAGGCGTCCCCAAACATCTTGAAGAACTTTTGGACCTGGTAATTCACGAGCGTTTTGGCCACCATCTTTACGAACGACTCAAAGAAGTCGCCCAACGCGAACTCAGCTTTTCCAAGCCCGTCGATGAGGTCCGACACGAACCCTGAAGTGAAGCTCTCACCGGCCTTTGCGAAGGCTTCGCCGATGCTCTCGGTCTGCTTCGTGATCTTGTCCACAGACTGCTGCATTTCTCCGGTGGTCGAGTTCATCTCGTTCACACCCTTGACAAATGCCCTGATGCTGATATCGCCCTTGGCAAAGGCATCCCACATCGCGATGGTGGACTTCTCGGCCTCGATGACAGCCCGATCAAATTTCCTCAGGCCCTCGATTGCTGCAAACGTTGGATCACCAAGAGACTTGATTTCGCCGATACGGTCACGCAGCTTCTCAGCCATGAGCATGGAACCTTTACCAGCGGTCTCCAGTTCATTGAGCTTGAATTCAAGGCCTTGTACAGCGGACTGCTGCTTACCGATGTCAAAGATAACCTCTTCCAGTTTCCGCAGTTCCGCAACCGCGGCAGAGACAGGCATGATGGCCTCAGACAAACCCTGGATGTACTTGAACTGGGCAGAGCCTTCCTGACCCATGGCCTTGAGTCGTGCGAGTTCCATCTCAAGGACAATCAGCTTGTCGATATCAAGGCCTACAGATTCATTGGCTTTGACCAGCCCCTTGTTGACCGCTTCAATCCAGGCAGTCCAAGTATCTTGAAGTTCCTTGACCGCCTTCTTTGCACCGGAAGCACCAGCAGTAAAAGCCTTGAATGGATTCTCTTTAAGACCTGACGGCTTTGTAGGACCAACAAAAGCAGGCGAGGTGTAGTTGTATTCGAGCTGTTTTTGAAGCGCTTCATTGGTGGCCAAGGTTGCTTCACGCAGTTCCTTCTGCCGCACCAACTCACTGTAGGCAACTGATGTAGTGTTGCCAGAGCTATTCAACTGGGCGATCTTCTGGTTCATCCCCTCGATCGCCTTGACATCGGCCTCAATCGACTTCTTGATGTTCTCCAGTGGAGTGCCTGCCATGGTCTGCCAGATAGTGGTCAAGGTCCCAGACCACAGACCCCATTTTTGGATGTTGTTGACCAGCGCAGTAGACAAGTCGGCGAGTGGGCCGATCAGGTAGGAATAGATCGTGTTGCCGATTGTCTTCAGGTTCAGCGACAGACGGTCGAGGTTGTCCCTGAATTCAGCCGTGGACTTGACCACGTCATCACGCAAGACGGCCCCCATCTTGTCTGCATTGTTCATCAGCAGGCGAATAGCTTCAGACCCTTGACTCAGGAACTGCGCCATCTGCGGACCAGCTGCCTTACCGAATAGCTCGATCGCCACTCTCTGCTTCTGCGCAGCATCACCGAACTGGCTGAACCCATCTGCCAGTTTCATCATGGCATCAAGCGGGCTGTCTGCTCCACTGATACCAAACAGACGCAGCCGCTGGGAGACCTTCGACGTCGCATCGTCCACATTGGCCAGCTTAGGGACGAGCGAGTTAAGCGCGGCGTCCATCTTCTCAACGCCAGTACCACCAAGAATGGCGGCTGCTTGCAATGCCTGCAAGTCTTCAGCAGTGATGCCAAGTTGTTCCGAGGCGTCTGCCAACTCATCGACCGCCTTCGACATTTCAAGAATGGCGGCGGCGGTGTCCTTCAGTGCACCGATACCTGCTTCCATGATCTTGAACACACCGAAGCCGGCAGCTAGCTTCGTGAGCCCACCGACAAGGCCATCGAACGTTGAACTCATTTTCCCAACACTACTGTTGAGATTGTTCATCCCCTTATCAATACCCTTCAACGACTCAGTGGCCTTATTGATATTGGTCAGCGCCTTGGAAATATCCAAGGTCCATGTGGTAACCAGATTCTCGGTAATGTCGACCATGGCCGTATTCCTTTCTTAACGACGCCGGGAGCTGGAACGTGCACCCGGCCTGATGACCAGATACGCTGTGCCATAGTCATTCTTTTCACCAGGAACAGCGAACCTTCGAGTCGTGTTCACACTGACCCTGAACCCGACGAGGTACCTGGATTGAGAAGCTACTTTGGCAGCAACTTTCATGAAACCCGGAAGCTTGCTATTTGCCACCTTCCTGTTAGTCACAGTGGCATAGGGCACGTTCTCAGGGAGCAACATCAACTTTGAATCAGCAGAGAACTGGATGTTCTTGCCCATGGTATTGAGATTGACGTTCTCTCCCCTGTTCGTCATGACCCAATGCCAATTGCCCATCGAAGACAACGTACCACTACGACGCGTGGTCTTGTTATTAATGGCCGCCACCAGTGCACGCTCAACATCGCGCAGGGCTTGACGCGAAAGTACCTGACCAAAGCGGAGCACAGCTTTCCTGTTGACTTCTAGCAATGACCTACCGGCAGTGCCATCGACCACAGTGAAGTTCAACGAGTTACCCATCTTCTCTTGGGCCTGAGCACCTGCCATTGCAGTTGTGATGAGTTCAGCCCGCAAGCCTTTGGTAAGGAATGCCGCAGTCGCCTTCGACATTGGCGTATCACCTGGATAGGTGTACTTGATCGTTTGCGTGGTGTTCCGCGCTAACTGAAGATCAGCCATGACAATCAACCAGCAGCCGTGTATCCGTGACCACCAAGAACAGACAGAAGCTCGTCGCGCAGTTGAGCCTCCGCAGAAGCCGGAATGTTCATGGCGTTGAGCATGGCCGTGAACCGCACAAAGGTTTCCTTGGCCTGTATCACCTGTTCCTGCTGCCCGCGCTTCAGCCAGTACGCCGAGGTATTCATTGGGTCTGCATCTATGGCCGCCATCTGTTCTGGTTGCGGGCCGACGTAACCACGAAGCGTGTCCAACGAGTCAACGGCATGAGTCGGCGGTGCACCGAAGTCTCTCTGGCCAACACCATTGAGCGGGTCATATGGGGTTCTCATGATTGAACCGCCTTCTCAATGCAAGTGAAACAAGCAGCCGCATCCAGCCCTTGCTGAATGACTTCATTGACAATAGCCTCCACCTTGTCTTCCGATGGTTCACGGTTCATGGACCGAAGGCACATCTCCGCATGACGTCTCAATGCTGGTTTGAGGTCACGAGCCATCTCCATCTTCATGAACAAGCTGAGGCGGTCCTGATCGATCGGAATTGTTTCCATGGTCTTGCTCCAGTAGGAATGGTTCGAAGTTGTGGCGGCCGTTGAATGCCAGTTGCTTGACCTCTGCAGGGGTGAGTCGCAGCTGCATGGAACTGGATTCCTCATCCAGCGATGGGTCGTGAAAGGCAAGCATTTGGCCGATCAAGAAGCCCTGAGTGGTGGCCTCCATTCGTTCCTCATGGGGCATGCCCAGGATCACGCGTTCATCGTCTGTGAACATGAACAATTGGCCCGTGACCTTCATCTCATGGAGAAGGCGGACGAACTGATCTGGCGGGAGATACAGAAGCTCCTGGACGTAGCGAGCCAGGAGGTATGCGACCAGGGTAGTCGGGCCTGCGATCGCTACACGCTGTTTAGCAGCCGTGGACAGTGGTCCTTGGGGCACGACATGACCCATCAAGAAAGCACAGGAAGTTGCCCCGCTCTCGATGCCCACCAACGCACGACCCAGACCCTTGACCAGATTCAGCTTATCGGTTTGCCTGAGATAGAACGCTATTGCACCGAACTCGTCTTTCAGATGGAGCGGTGCAAAGTAGCCCATGTGCGCTGCACGGTCCAACAGTGACGCTGATCTGTGTCTGGCGGTCAGCATGCGGCTGTTCGGGTTCGAGGTGTATCGCAACACACTGAGCAGCGCATCAGGCCCTACTGCCTTGACCGCTTCATCAGCCAACGCGGTACGAAACTTCTCGAATAGCTCGAAGGATTTGAGCATGGCCGAAATCATGTTCGACTGCCTGTGCCTGCGAGAATTGATTCCACTGCACCACGCAATAGATCGCAAGCGTCAATGAAACTTGATTTGCCTAGCAGCGTAGCAGCAAGGGCTTGATCCTTTACTTCATTAATCGCAGCTCGATGAACTTGTCCGTGGGATTGCAGGATCTTTTCCTCCCGCTGATCCAAAGCCTTCCTCACAGTTTCGTAGATAACTTCCACTTGGGCCTTTGTAATGCCAGTGGAGGCCACGGGAGCTTTGAAAGCCTTGAGCCTTTTATCGAATTCCAATTGCTGGGCTGCTAACATGGCCTGGTCCTTCCGCAATTGTTCTACTTGGGTAGTGATAGCGGTCATGATGCGGGTCCATTCTTGGCATAGTAGGAATTCAAACGAGCCGACAAATCATTTAGTTCTTTATTGCCAAGAGAGATGGCTGTTTCCACCACACCATTGGCAAGAACCGAGGCAGGAGTTTGCCTTGACAATTGAAGCAGGGCAGTGAGATATTTCAACCTGTTCTTGACATGACTCATTTCACAGGCATTGGCAACTCGGAATTTCTTTTCCTTGAGCACGTCCACTTTCCGCTGTGCCAGGACGATGCTCTCATCGAGATATTTCTGAAGCGCATTGGCCTCCACGCTTTCACCAGCGCGAGAGGCAGACCTCACCAGCCGTGCAGCCATTGCATAAGAGGAATTGCTATCCTCGATAGGCGCACCGGATTTAATGTGCTCGACGCAGCTGCGGAGAATTGTCAATTGAGCTTCGACGGCATGAATAGCGTCTGTGACTTTGGCTAGACGTTCGGTGCCTTCTCGTGGAATATCCTCAAGCTCAGATGGAACTGAGAATTGAGCCAGGGCCACCATTGACGATTGCAAAGACGCAAGGCCTTTTCCAATCTGAACTGTAGGACAAACTACCTCGATCGCTGCATAGCGATCATCAGTTAGATTGAGGTATGTTTTCAGCCTGTCGAGTTCGCGGGCTGCTTGGCCCAGTGTGGGAGTCATTTCTTTGACTCCTTGACCTTGATACCCTGGGCCGCCAACTGACGGGTGATTTGTTCAATTGAATCGGGTGGTGGTCGCCATTCTTCACACCGAGGAACATACTGGGCGATTTGTTTAGTGCGAATCAAGTCCATTGAATTAGCTCCTTAATTACCAGGAGCCGCGCTGTTCAATTAGACAAGAAGCACTGGCTCCAATAGGCCATTAAACTGGTGGGCCTATAGAAGCACTATGTGCTTTTAGGCTGGCAAAAGGAGCTGCCCTTGGAACAATACTGCAACGTTTGGTTAAAAGAATTAGGGGGGGGGTGCAATTGGGTCGACTTGACAAAATTTCGAGAGTCATTGGTCAATGATCCAATTTGACCTATTTATGATCCCCTGCGATCCAGATTGATGTGGTCTCCATCTGTCTTAACCTTGTCGCAATCCTCATTGATCGACTTTTGGCTTAATACTGGATATTTGGCAGCTGCCTGGGTCAAATCGGAAATCGATAAACAAGAAAAAATTCGAGAGAACGGGCGATGTGCCCCCACCCCCCTCTCGACTGGAGAAGACCCCCCGGGGCTTGGCAAAATGTGCGGTGCCAGTGGTACTGTGAGTGATAATGATTCTCGACTTGCTTAACGCGAGTGCATGCAAATCGTTGCACTGCTAGGCGAGTATTGAATGCGCAGACATGGCAATAGCCGAGCGATATTCAATTAACGTGATTGCGAATACGAACTTCGAATATGTTGAGTTCTATTCACGGTGTAGCCATCGACAGCCGATCTTCGCCTTGGACCCCTGTCATTAACCAATCATTGCTTTGGCCCATTCACGCGCTTGTCTTGTGGCAATAGCACGAGCGGATTGATTCACAACAGGAGGTGGCTTCTTCTCTCGCTTTGGCTTGGGTGCTTGAACCACTGACGGTGGTACAGGTACACCATGTCGAACCTTCTCAGTGAACACAGGTCTATTGGAACCTATGAAGTCGTCAGGTCTTGGACACCACGAATTGAACTTCAACCGATCAGGCTGAAGCATCTGAGATGCCTCGGTGTAATCAAGATGAGCGGCGAACCAGAAGACAGTGGCACTGGACGAACGCTCGATGATGAGGGGACGTGTATAAGCCATGCCAACGTTATGCCATGCATGCATAAGGAAGTACACAGGGCAGGGTGGTCTGTGGGGCGATGAAGTCCTAGGGCAGCTTCGATGCCTAGGGCAGACCATCCGTGAGCACCTGGACCATCGTGGCAGGAACCAGGGGCGTCCTGGAGCGGCAGGGACAACCAGGGGGAGCAGGGTAATGTTACTTATAGGAACATTAAGCCTGTGGTCTGTAGCGCTTAAGGCCTCCATTTTATTAGGAAGTTTTATCGGTCCCTAGAGAATTACCTGATACCCAATAGCCACGCACCCATCCTCCGTTTCACTACGGAGGGGATGGTGGGATGAGTGGGGGCCTCTTATCAGGTACTACCCAATAAAATATCGGGTACTACCCAATAAAATCTCAATTAGGTTTCCTGACGCAAGCCTCATATGCCAAAAGGCCTTCGGCTGTGAGAGTGATCCTGGCGCCCTTATTCTTGCCAGAATCAGTGACCAGCTTCCTGCTAACCATATCCTCAATCACCTTTCGATTAAGTAAGGTCTTGGTTGTGATACCAAGCTCTTCAGCGATCGCGGTCTTGGTTGAACTATGGTCAGTTTGAGCGTGGAGGTGCTTCAGAACCCGTTGGACATCCGGGGTCAATTCCCCAAACTCTGGATCAATAATGGCGGCCTCCGGTTCATGACGTTCAAAGATATAGGAATTGCTACGACGCTTCAATTTGAGTTGAGCTTTACCTCTACGATGCAAGGAACCTCGAGCAGATTCCCAGGTGTAGATCAAATCCTCATTTGCATTGGGTTCGCTTTGAGGGATCAACGTGGTGACGCCTCGAATAAGATCGCCTTTGGTACTCGATCCAATGGCGGCATATTGATGGTCTTGGTTGACAGACTGTCCCGTATGGTCGAGAACAATGGCATAGCTGCCTTTGAAAGCCGGATGATTGATGAGCTTGCTAATCTCACCCAGACCAACGATCTGCGCGCTTTCACTCATTGAATCGGAGGAAATCCAATGGCGGTTAGTGTCGAACACGAACAATGCCATTGATCTATGTTCGAAGGCCTCGATTATATTTTTAATTAATTTGGTAGGCGTGGCTGATTTGAAATCCGTCTTCACCAAAGCGTTGGTCTTCAACTGAAGGTCTGGGTGCAGGGTCGAAATCAGTATTAGACCCTTTTTGACCCGCTTTCGATCAGTCGCTGAGAGCATGAGCGCCTGCATCTGGTAATTCACTGCAAGCAGCAAATCTTCGAGCGTATCCTCTTTGGAAAAATAGACCACATCGCCTTCGATAATATCCAGGCCAAAAAACTCTCTGCCAAGAACATGGTGGATGGCTAGCTGCAATAGAAATGTCGTCTTACCTGTCCCTCCTTTGGCGACAAGAGACGCGAGCTCACCGACATTGAAGAATCCAGGTACGGCAGGAGTTGGAGGCCTGGGTTTAGTCCGCATCAACTGCGGAGCCGCCTTCAGTCGCTCGACATCAGACATTTCCCCGTCGTCGTCGTCATCGGCCTCCACATCGTCGTCATTGTTATGCGGGTCGTCTTCCGGGTGGTCTTCATACCACTGGGCCAGGAATCTGGGCTTCCATCCGTCATCATTCAAATTTGCGAGTTTGAATAAAATGGCGGCCTTAACACCACCGGGTGTCTGATAACTTAACCACTTGGTCCACAGGCCGTCCTCGTCATACACATCTTGATCTTGACGGCACCATTCAAGAAATTGGTTGAATGCTTCCAAGCTCAATTCTTGACTGACACCATAACCCGTGGCATCTACAAAGGCGAAACCTAGATCAGTGAACTTGTCATGGTTCCATTGAGTGATGATTGTCTTATCATCTATATCAGGCCACTTAAGTTCGCCGGTCGCTGGGATAGCCTTCAATGCAGCATAGGCCTCTGCTCGCTGCATTGACGATCTGAAGTAAAGAGGCTTCTCATCTGGGTCAAGGTTAACCGCACTGGCTTCCAGATCTTTAAGGCGCTTGGTTTTGATCGAAGCTTGCTCGACCTTCCATCGCATTAAAAGTTCACTAGGCAGCTCCGGGATATTTTGCCAGTCGCCGACCCATCCGTAGGCCAAGCCTGTATCAGGATGGCGTGATGGAGGCAACACATCTTGGCGGCCATAGCCAGCACGTAGCTCAATGATGGGACGCTTTTTGTCTGCACCCATAACTGGCAAATAGCGAAGATCGACACCATCAGGAACCCGGTACAAAAGCTTTGCCCTGTTCTTGCGTCCGCTGTCAATCTTCACTGACCTTGGATCATTGAGGAACTTGTCGATGTCGATCTGATGGCTTTTGAAATAGACACGGGCCATCATCAAATCGTCCAGGTCAATGCAGCAAGTGCCGCTGGGACCATGATGCAGGCCAACACCGAACCCTTTGAACTTATGAGGCGGTGCTGTCTCTCTATGCTGCCACCTTCGTTCAAGTGCTGCCTTGGTCCCAAATACAAGGCGAATAGCATGGAGGCCAGCCATCATGTAGCTTCTCGCTGCATCTTCGACACTGGTCGTTGAATCAATTGGGCCAAATTGTGGCATCATATATTCGCCTCATTGACAATGGGGTGATGGAGTTCATGGTAAACCTGCTCAAAGCCCCGGTCATTAATTTGGTCGGGGCTTTTTTATTTAACCCGCTTGTGTATTAGGGTTGTCCAGATGAGGAACAACATCCTCTTTCCACTTGATGAGTCCGATCTGTTTCACCGCCACTCTTGCGAAGCGCTTGCCTAATGGTGTCAGTGACCAGCGATCAAAGTCATGGACCTGCATACCTGCTGCCTCCAGCATTTGATTTAATTCCCTGGCTCGGCGGGGTGGCGTCATTCGTCTTCCGAGCTTCGTGACGGTGAAGTAAATGGTCATGGCACCTTGGCCTTCTTCGCAAACGCTCCCAATTTCGTTTTGGGCTTGGCAGCTGCGGGCTTTGCTTTCAGCAATTCAACGACTGCTGATCCTTTCCATTTATTCATTCCTCCAGGGCCAATGGAAATGAATACACAGAACTGCGACCCAAGTTTGGTCGCACGCCATACACCAGCTTCATCCTTTACATGAAGCCCCGCGGCCTCCAGTCGCGCATTCACTTCCTGTGCGGTCAGTGGCGGGTCGAACAATTTCCCAATACCCGTGGCAGTGTCATAGGCGACCGTTTCAGCACTTGATTTCATGATGCATATCCTTCCAATTCAATGGCCCGTTCCACGGACCAACCACGATAAAGCCTGCGATATACGGTGCTATAAGAAATACCTGTAGCTTCAATGAGAGCAGGTAAACGAACTCGCACACCCAGACATTTGACCCAGACAGTCAATCTAGTATTTCTGCACTGTTCCTTACGTGTCGCCCAACGACAATTCCCAGGCTCATAGTTGCCGTTGTTATCAAGACGTTCAATAGTTAGACCAGCAGGCCGATGGCCCATATCTTCAAGGAAATTTTCAAAGCTATGCCAGCGATCACAAATAGTAATCCCACGACCTCCATAAAACGGATAATTTGAATAACCTTTGGCGTAGCACCTACTCATCATGGACTTCCATGTTTTGTATGTTCTATTGCCTCGGCTACAACCATGAGTCTTGGATCTCTTGGAAGTAATTTCTCGATTCAAACAGCCACAGGATTTTGAATTGCCGTTTATAAGATTGGCTTTAGTAACATGGGCCACTGATCCACAAGAGCATTTACACATATACAGTACACGTGTATGTGAAGCCTTATTTGGATTGGCATATACCTCGACCACGGTCAGTCGACCAAATATAGACCCAGGCGAAATATCTGTTCCCCTCATGCTGCAACTCCTTTCTTGGTCTTCTTGGCACCACCAGTGGAGGTCTGTTGTTCATGCCATCTGGCCTCCAGTAATCGCATAACAGCCGTTGATTCAATTGACTTCGCCAGACCAGACGGTGAGAAGCATGGACATTGATTCGGGTCAAAATTCAATTGTTCTGGGTCCAAGCCTAAAGTTCGAGCACGGGTCCTGGCTTGTGCTTCGCGGTTGTACCGGCCAATGGCCTCAATTTCATTTGCAGTGTGGCTCATATAAAGATTATCCTTTCAGGTTTGGATTCTTATATTTAGCCCTAAAAGAATTCGCGAAGATATAAAGTCGAGATTTATTTAAATTGTCGAATAGACTTTTTAGCTATTTGGGAATTAGGTCTTATATCTATAGCGCTAAAGCGCTCAGTGCATCTAAAGGTACGTCGCGTTTTTCCTCCTACCCTTGGTGGTACCAAGGCCCCCCATCGTTCGTGTGATCCCGGGACCGACGGACAGCTGCAGTGGGATGTCTTTTGGGGGTGTCCCTGGGCGCCTGGAACAGGTACCCAGGGAGCTTGCTCCACTGGTGGAGCAGGGCAGGCGACACTGACCTGCTACCCACCTACCGCCTGATGCTGGTCAGTGTTCTTCCAGCAATTCCGGAGGCATATAGCTACCCCAACCCACATGCTTGACTTCAACGGTCATCTGCTCCGTGAGAAGATCTTTGACGACCATTTCGTAATTGGTATAGGTGCCATCTCCAGGCACACCGACGGAGATAAAAAAGCAATTGTTCTTGAGGCAATCGCTTCCCTCCAATCCCCAAGCAACTCCATAGGTATTGTCAGGAAAAAGGAAATGGCTCATCTCGCCATTGCGGTGTACTTCCATACGGCGCTCTTCGTACTCTTCGCCGAGGCAGCGAAGGATGGCGGTCCAGATTTCACGCTCTTGATCTGTAAGGTCAGGTGAACGCATGATTCAATTCTCCGGTTTGTATTTGACAATCTTGGTCACAGTGACATCGCCCGTATATTTCTCATCAGTGGGTTCAGTGGTAATGAGCCCGCCTTCATTTGGATGAAATTGAATTGTGACAATGTTGTCCCAGACCACTTGTTTGAGTTCAAAAGCAGGTGGGGGCCACCCATTCTCAAACATAGACGCCAGAGCCATAAACAGTGAATTGTCTGTATCGATCCTTTGTTTCTTAGACATCGCTGGCCTCCACCTCTTCGACAGGCTGCGTGAGGTCCAGGTACACCAACCCAGGGCCATTGGGGCGACCAATATTTCCAAGTTCGGTTTGATCCAGCTTCACCTTAGCAGCCGCGACAAATTCCTCACGGGTTCCATTGCCGGTCATGAAATGATGGAGGCCGACATTCCACTTACCATTGCCTCGCTCACTGATAATCAAAAGCGCGTCCCACTTCTCGGGGCTACTCCGGCAAACGATCATCTGAGTAGCACAATAATCGAGATACTCCAAGGGATCGAGTTCATCCAAGCTGAAGACCCTCATGAAGTTGCCCTTGTCGGTGACCTTGAAATCTCCATTCGCCTGAATGGTGCCAGTTACACTGAAATCTTCGCTCTTGTAATTGATGAACTTGACATTGACCTTTTCCCCTGGAGGCATCAACTTCATGATTTCAGCAAACGAAGAAATGAACTGATCCGTATTAATAGGCTTTTCAGAGATGACCTTAATGAATCGAGGCAGAGACCTGCTTTTATCAAGGATGCTGACATGCATATGACCAGCTCCTTCATATGTTTCACAAGGATCGCGGTCAAGTTCACACCGACCATAGAGAACGGTCAAGCGATCGCAGAGTTGTTGAAAATCGAGAGACATATAAGCTCCTACAAAAGATGACTTCGTGAAATGCGCTTGCCCTTGGGAACAAGCACTTCTTTGTGAGACAAACTCTCCAGCCAATTCAGAACAGCTTGCTTTTGGTAAAGGAAGCTGTTCCCTGCCAAGACATATGGTGGCCCGCGTTTAAGCGACCTCCACTTAGTAGCTGTAATGCTCGTGATCCCACAGAGTTCCAGCAGCTGCGGCTCTGTCAGGTATCCCAGGTCGTTGGCAATTGAAGTGAGTTCGTCGTCCACGCGGCCAATACTTGCAAAGCGATGGAGGCGCTGCAACCGATTTACGAAATGCGATGGGCTAAACAGGTGGAAGAGGGCTCACTGACTTTTGCAAAGCCCCTATCCATGCCAAGCGCGAGACGATTCATTTACAAATAGGGATAAACCCGATGGCCCAAATAGAAACGCCCACATTGACCAATGTCAATGTGGGCGTGAGGGTCTATTTAACAGGACTCAAATGCATCGCTGTTAACAGGTCTGTGTTAACGCGATTCCTTAAAAAATAAAAAGCCCCGTTCAACGGGGCTTTGATTTTCAGTCTGCTGCGGCAAGTTCTTCGAGCTGTTTCCGAATCGCTTTGATTCGTTGAGAGCGCATGCTCGCTTCGCTTTGGTATCGCCTCCACTCTGCGAGCTGTTCGAGTGTCATGGAGGCGAGCCGTTTTTTGCGTGATGCCATGGAGGCTTGGGACGGCGTCAGCTTTGGGGCTTCAGGGGCAATGGTCTTGGTCATCGAGGTTCCTTGAGTTGGTGAAGAAGGAACCTTGATAGTGTCGAGACTATCGACTTTCGCGAATGGTTAGTCCTGCTCTACCGTCGGCTTCTTGGCGGGCTTGTACTTCGCGAGCACGTCTGCCGGGGTCACCTTGGTATACCTGCGCAGCATCGCCCAATCCCTATGGCCCGTGAGCAGCGAGGCGGTGGGGATGTCCAGGCCGTCACGGAAGAACTGGGCGGTGGCCGCATGTCGCAGGTCATGGAAGTGCAGGTCTTCAATCCCAAGGGCCGCCACTGCACGCGTGAAGGCAGCTGAGACAGCGACCCTCGTCACGCCTTCAAAGACCTTGCCGCGTTTCCGCTTGCCCACCATCTCCTTGACGATGGCCAGCGCGTCAGGGAGGAGGGGCACCAGCTGGTCATTGGTTGCCTTGATGGTTGGGTCAGGGTGCTTGCGTGACCTGATCCAAATAGTGGAGGCCTCTGGATCGAAGTCAGCCACGTTGAGTTTGACAATCTCCCCAAGCCTCATGCTCGACGCAAGGGCGAACTCGCAGATGGTCTGCATGGGGTTCTTGAGTCGATCGCGACCAGCCCAGTAGGCGTAGAGCTTCGACAACTCGTCAGCGGTAGGTTCCCGCGACCGTTCACCGGGCCTGGTAGAGATGCCTCGATAGGTGATCGCTTTCCTAGCGTTCTTGGCGAGGTCAACATCAAGGTTGAGACGCCGAGCATGCTTGCCGAAGCTGAGCACCGATGAGAGGGAGCTGAGGTACATCGCGACGGTCACACCTCCAGCTCCCGCCTTCAGGCGCTTGTCCACCCAGTCATTTAGGACAACAGCGGAAAGCTTGGACAATTGGATAGCGCCCAAGTCGCGCTTGAGTAGTTCGAGAGCAAGGCGCTTGGACCTGCCGTAGGTCTTGGGGGTGTCCTGGATATAGCGATCGATGAGGTCAGCCAGCGTCGATCCCTTGGGAACGGTTCGCAGGTTGCCGGTCTTCGCTGCCTGGGCTTCGGCATCCCAAGCGACAGCAGCTGCACGTGCTTCTGCTGGTGTGGTGAAAGTCCCGTTCTTGTAGAACCCGGTCGTGTGATGACGGACAGTGACGCGGATCTTTCCAGAGGGGAGTGTGGTGATAGAGGCCACGTGTGAGTACAGGTTTGGAGGTATTGGATGGTCCTAGATAATGTACTCCGCGTGTGTATCCCGTGTGTATGAGACTCCAAAAACAGGGGGTTTTTGCCTCCATGTTGTTAACATGAATCCTTTAAAATCAACGAGTTACGAGGGGCGCATATCGGTTGCTCCGATGATGGATTGGACGGATCGCCACTGCCGCTACTTCCATCGCCTTCTCACGCGCCGCGCGCTGCTCTACACCGAGATGGTGACGACCGGCGCGCTGATCCACGGCGATGTGCCGCGCCATCTGCGCTTCAACGCCGAAGAGCATCCGGTCGCTCTGCAACTCGGGGGCAGCGAGCCCGCCGATCTCGCGCAGTGCGCGAAGCTGGGCCAGGAATGGGGCTACGACGAGATCAACATCAACTGCGGCTGCCCGAGCGAACGGGTGCAGCGTGGCGCCTTCGGTGCCTGCCTGATGAACGAGCCGGACCTCGTTGCCGATTGCGTCAAGGCCATGGTCGACGTGGTGGACGTGCCGGTCACGGTCAAGCACCGCATCGGCATCGACAAGGTCGAGAGCTACGAGTTCGTGCGCGACTTCATCGGCAAGGTGAGCGAGGCGGGGTGCGATACCTTCATCGTCCATGCGCGCAATGCGTGGCTCAAGGGTCTGTCGCCGAAGCAGAACCGCGAAGTGCCGCCGCTTCGCTACGAGATCGTGCACAGGCTGAAGCACGAGTTTCCGGCGTTGCGGATCTCGATCAACGGCGGCCTGAACGACAACGCCGGGATGCACGCGCACCTGCGCCTTCTCGACGGGGTGATGATCGGGCGCGAGGCCTATCACAACCCCTGGTGGCTCGCGGAGTGGGACGCCGCCTTCTTCGGCGATGAACCCACCACGCTCACGCGGGAAGAGGTCGAAGAGCAGATGTGCGACTACATGGCGCGCGAGGCCGCCGAGCACGGCACGCCCTGGTCGAACATCGCGCGCCACATGCTCGGCCTGCGCAATGGCCTTCCGGGGGCGCGGCGCTGGCGGCAGGTCTGGAGCGACCACCGCCTCAAGTCGCACGCGCCGCACGAAGTCATGGCGATCGCGCGCGAGCCGGTCGCGCAGGCCGCCTGAGCCGCGCTGCCCGATCAAGCGGCCATGAGATGCGCCTCGGGCACGTCCTCGATGGTCGTTCGGCGCAGTTCGCGCCGCTCGCTGATGTCGTAGCGCCGCCCCCGGTGCAGCGTGCTGCGGTTGTCCCACATCACGAGGTCGTGCACCTGCCATTCGTGGCGGTAGACATGTTCGCGCTGCGTGGCGTGCTCCAGCAGGTCCTGCAGATACATGCGGCCTTCCGCGATCGGCCAGCCGATGATCTCCCGCGCATGCACGCCGACGAAGAGCAGCTTGCGCCCTGAGCCCGGATGCGTCTGCACCAGCGGCCACACCGCGGGCGGGATGGTCTTCTTCTGATCGTCGGTATAGGCATCGTCGCCCAGCAGGATGCGCGTGTGCAGCGCGAAGTGCTCTGCGCAGAGGCCTTCGATCTCGGCCCGGGTGCGCTCGGGCAGGCTGTCGTATGCCGCGCGCAGGTCCGCGAATTCCGTGGTGCCGCCCCAGCTCGGAAGGACGAGCGCATGCAGCATCGAGTACGCGGCGCGCGGGTTCTGGAACGAGCTGTCGCTGTGCCAGAGCTGGTTGGCGAAGTTCGAGAGGTTCTTCGGCGAATCGCGTCGCGCGACATTGCCCTGCGCGTCGACATTGGAGATGTCGATCAGGCGCTCGTCTTCGAGTCGTTCCTGCCGCTTGAACACTTTCTTGAGGCCGAGGTCCAGCGGGCCGAAGGACTTGGCGAAGTCGATCTGCTGCTGGCCGGTGAGCGCCTGGCCGCGCCAGACGAGCACGGCGTACTCGTTCATGGCCGCGTTGATCTGCCGCACCTGCGTGTCGGAGAGCGGGCGCGTGATGTCGATGCCGCTGGCCTCGGCGACGAAGACGGGATGGAGGGGCTTGAGCTTGAGGGACATGGTGGGTTGGGAATGGATTGGAGGAACGCTCACTCGGCCTGGATGCCCGCTTCGTTGATGACGCGCGCCCAGCGGGTCATTTCGGATTGCACGAAGGCGTCGAATTGCTGGGGCGTGGAAGCGACCACCTCCATGCCCTGTTCCTCGATGCGCTTTCGCATCTCGGGGTTGCGCAGGACCTTCTCGGTGTCGGCCTGGATCTTCTGGACGATGGCGCGCGGCGTGCCGTGGGGCGCGACGAAGCCCAGCAGCGCGTTGACGTTGAAGCCGGGGATCGTCTCGGCAACCGTCGGATAGTTGAAGCCTTCGACGCGCTTCGGGCCCATCGTCGCGATCATCTTCATGCGCCCGGCCTTCACGAAAGGCAGCACCGACAGGAAGGGGTCGACCACGATGTCGATGCGTCCGCCCATGAGTTCCGTATGCGCGGGTGCGCTGCCCTTGAAGGGCGAATGGAGCATGTCGAAGCCTGCTTCGCGCTTGAGCAGTTCGGCGCCCAGGTGGGTCGTGCTGCCGGCGCCCGGGGTGCCGTAGGTCAGCTTGCCGGGGTTCTTCTTGGCGTAGGCGACGAGTTCTGCCAGCGTGTTGAAGGGCGCATCCGGGCGGGCGACGATGGCCAGTTGCAGGTTCGCGATCTGCGTGATGCCCTGGAGATCCTTGACGGTGTCGTAGGGCAGCGTCTTTCGGAGGGACGGATTCACCGCGAAGGAGGAGTTCACCATCCCGATGGTCAGGCCGTCCGGCGGGGCCTTGGCGACGAAGTCGACGCCGATCGCAGTGCCTGCGCCGGGCTTGTAGTCGACGAGCACCGGCTGGCCCCACATCTCCTGCAGCTTCTGGGCGATCAGGCGGCCGACAGTGTCGGTCGGCCCGCCGGGCGCGAAGGGGATGATGATCTTCACGGGGCCCTTCGGAAAATCCTGGGCGGCGGCGTCGAATCCGATGCCCAGGCCTGCGGCCATCAGGGTGCCCGTCAGGAGAAACCTGCGGCGGGAAGTGGAGGTTGCTTGTCTCGTCATGGTAATTTATGGAACAGTGTTTTGAAATAATAGCGACTACTTGACCGTCGTCAACGACTTCTTGAGAAAATATGAAACAACGTTTTGAAAAATGGATGTGCCGATGACCGATCCCATGGGCGGTTCCGCGAAGGACGAAGTAACTGCGCTGGCGCGAGGCCTGGCCGTGCTCAAGGTCGTCGGCGACGCGGCCGGCCCGCTCAGCAACCGCGACCTGGCCGACGCGACGGGCATCCCCAAGGCCACCGTTTCGCGGCTCGCCGCGACGCTGGTGGCCAATGGCTACCTGAGGCAGTCGCCCGATACGGAGCGCTTCACCCTCGGTCCGGCGCTGCTGGACATGAGCACGCGGTACCTGCGGCACTTCGATCTGCGCTCACTGGCGCGGCCGCACCTCACCGCGCTGGCCGAGTTCGCGGGCGCCAGTGTTCACGTGGGGGTGCGCGATGAACTCGACATGCTCATCATCGATTCGATCCGTCCGCGCACCGCGCTCATCACCTCGCGCATCGAAGTCGGCTCGCGCATGACGATCGCAACCTCTGCCGCGGGCCGGGCGTATCTTGCGGCGCTGCCGCCGGCCGACCGCGAAGATTTGCTGGGCCAGATCAAGCTTGCGAGCGGCGAAAACTGGGCCGAACTGGCGCCGCGGATCATGGCCGGCATCGAAGAGCATGCGCGGCTGGGGTACTGCGCTTCGTTCGGGGAATGGCACCCGCACATTCATGCGCTGGGCTTCGCGCTTCGCGGGCCGCGCGGCGAACGCTATGCGGTGAGCTGCGGGGGGCCGGCCTATCTGCTGCCCAGGGAGACGATGGTCGGACGCATCGCGCCGCGCCTGCTCGAAACCGTGCGGCAGATCAACGCCGAGATGGGGATCTCCGCCCCCGCGGCCGGCTGATCGCGGTCAGGCCGCGGCCTCCAGGCCGTTGCGGAAGTGCTGCTGCATGCGGGCCATCGCGCTCGCCCGGTCGCGTTCCTTGATGGCGGCCATGACCGCGCGGTGCTCCTTCAGCGATTCGCTGATGCGCCCCGACTTGAGCAGCGAGTTGTGGCGATTGAGCTTCATCACCTTGCGCAGGTCGGCCACCACCTGATCGCGCCAGCGGTTGTTGGCGATTGCGAGCAGGCGCATGTGGAAGCGCTCGTTGATCGCGAAGAAGTTCTCCCGATCCACATGGCCCGGCCGCGCCGCGGCTTCGAGTTCGGCATGCAGCGCTTCGAGTTCGGTCAGTTCGGCGTCGGTGGCGCGCTCGGCCACCACGCCGGCGGCGTCACTCTCCAGCAGGCTCAGCAGGTGATACACGTCGGCCAGATCCTTGTCCGACACCTCGGTGACGTAGGCGCCGCGGCGAACCTTCATCGTCACCAGCCCTTCGGCTGCCAGCACCTTCAGCGCCTCCCGTAGCGGCGTGCGGCTGATGCCGTATTCCTCGGCTAGCTTGAGTTCGTCGATCCAGCTTCCCGGTTCGAGCTCGCGTTTGAAGATGCGCTGGCGAAGCAGCTCGGCGACTTCTTCGTAGAGCGCACGAGGGGTGAGGGTGGCGGCTGACATGGTTAGAACTGTAACCCAAATTTTGGGTTTGAATTAATAATTACAGATGGGTTAGACTCGCGATCATCCCGTGCTGCGCCCCTGCGCACGCACCCCCAGAGACCCGACCGACCACAGAAGAACGGCGCCATGAGCAAACCCGAACCGCAATTTTCCAATGCCACCCTCGAGGCCTGGGCCAAGGCCGCCACCAAGTCGGCGCCCGGCGGGGATGTGAATGCATTGAACTGGATCACGCCGGACGGCATCACCGTCAAGCCTCTCTACACGGCCGCCGACCTCCAGGGCCTGAAGTACACCGACACCCTGCCGGGCTTCGAGCCCTACCTGCGCGGTCCGCAGGCGACGATGTACGCGGTGCGCCCGTGGACGATCCGCCAGTACGCGGGCTTCTCGACCGCCGAGGAATCGAACGCCTTCTACCGCAAGGCGCTCGCCGCGGGCGGCCAGGGCGTGAGCGTGGCCTTTGACCTCGCCACCCATCGCGGCTACGACAGCGACCATCCGCGCGTGACCGGCGACGTGGGCAAGGCCGGCGTGGCGATCGATTCGGTCGAGGATATGAAGATCCTCTTCGACCAGATCCCGCTCGACAAGGTCAGCGTCTCGATGACGATGAACGGCGCGGTGCTGCCGGTGCTCGCGGGCTACGTGGTTGCGGCGGAAGAGCAGGGCGTCGCGCAGGACAAGCTCAGCGGAACCATCCAGAACGACATCCTCAAGGAGTTCATGGTCCGCAACACCTACATCTTCCCGCCCGAGCCGTCGATGCGGATCATCGGCGACATCATCGAGTACACGGCCAGGAACATGCCGAAGTTCAACTCGATCTCGATCAGCGGCTACCACATGCAGGAAGCCGGTGCCAACCAGGCGCTCGAACTGGCCTTCACGCTCGCGGACGGCAAGGAATACGTGAAGACGGCGCTGGCCAAAGGCCTGGACGTGGACGACTTCGCGGGTCGGCTGAGCTTCTTCTGGGCCATCGGCATGAACTTCTATCTCGAAGTCGCCAAGATGCGCGCGGGACGCCTGCTGTGGTGCCGGATCATGAAGGAGTTCGAGCCCAAGAACCCCAAGAGCCTGATGCTGCGCACCCACTGCCAGACCTCGGGCTGGTCGCTCACCGAGCAGGACCCGTACAACAACGTGGTCCGCACCACGATCGAGGCGATGGCCGCGGTCTTCGGCGGCACGCAGAGCCTGCACACCAACGCGCTCGACGAAGCGATCGCGCTGCCGACCGAGTTCAGCGCCCGCATCGCGCGCAACACGCAGCTCATCATCCAGGAAGAGACGCACATCACGAACGTGATCGACCCTTGGGCTGGCAGCTACATGATGGAGAAGCTCACGCAGGACATGGCCGATGCCGCCTGGAAGATCATCGAAGAGGTGGAGGCGATGGGCGGCATGACCCGCGCGGTCGACAGCGGCTGGGCCAAGCTCAAGATCGAAGCCGCGGCCGCCGACAAGCAGGCGCGCATCGATTCGGGCAAGGACGTGATCGTGGGCGTCAACAAGTACAAGCTCAAGGACGAGGACACGCACGACATCCTCGAAATCGACAACGTCAAGGTGCGCGAAAGCCAGATCGCCCGGCTCAAGAGCATCCGCGAGAAGCGCGACGGTGCCGCGGTGCAGGCGGCGCTCGATGCGCTCACCGCCGCGGCGGACAGCGGCCAGGGCAACCTGCTCGACCTGAGCATCAAGGCGGTGCGGCTGCGTGCCACTGTCGGCGAGATCAGCGATGCGCTCGAGAAGGTCTATGGCCGGCATCGCGCCGACACGCAGAAGGTCACCGGCGTCTATGCCGCGGCCTACGACTCGGCCGAAGGCTGGGAAGCGCTCCAGAAGGAAATCGCCACCTTTGCCGAGGAACAGGGCCGCCGCCCGCGCGTGATGATCTCCAAGCTCGGCCAGGACGGCCACGACCGCGGCGCGAAGGTCGTCGCGACCGCTTTCGCCGATCTCGGCTTCGACGTCGACATGGGCCCGCTCTTCCAGACGCCCGAGGAATGCGCCCGCCAGGCCATCGAGAACGACGTGCACGCCGTGGGCGTGAGCACGCTCGCGGCCGGCCACAAGACGCTGGTGCCCGCCATCATCGAGGAACTGAAGAAGCAGGGCGCCGACGACATCATCGTGTTCGTGGGCGGCGTGATCCCGCGCCAGGACTACGACTTCCTGTACGACGCGGGCGTGAAGGGGATCTACGGCCCCGGCACGCCGATCCCGGCCAGCGCCAAGGACGTGCTGGAGCAGATCCGCGCGGCGGTCGCGGTCGAATGAGCCCCCACACTCACTTCGTTCGTTGCCCCCCGAGGGGGTGCTCAGCGTCCTTCGGGCGGCCGGGCGGACGCTGACATGCCGCTTCGAACCCCGTTCACGGCCGAGGCGCTTGTGACGTCGGAAGGGCCTGCCCAGCGCCGCGCGATCGCGAAGACGATCACGCTGCTCGAAAGCACCCGCGCCGACCATCGCGCGCAGGCCGACGAACTGCTGACCGCCTTGCTGCCGCACACCGGCAAGTCGTTCCGTCTGGGAATCTCGGGTGTGCCCGGCGTGGGCAAGTCGACCTTCATCGAGGCGCTGGGGCTGTACCTGATCGGGCGCGGGCATCGCGTGGCGGTGCTGACCATCGATCCGTCCTCGACCGTATCTGGCGGCTCCATCCTCGGCGACAAGACGCGGATGGAAAAGCTCTCGATCGACGAGCGCGCCTACATCCGCCCGAGCCCTTCGTCGGGCACGCTCGGTGGCGTCGCGGAAAAGACGCGCGAGGCGATGCTGGTGTGCGAGGCCGCCGGCTACGACATCGTGATCGTCGAGACGGTCGGCGTCGGCCAGAGCGAAACCGCGGTCTCGGGCATGACCGACATGTTCGTGCTGCTGCAGCTGCCGAACGCGGGCGACGATCTGCAGGCGATCAAGAAGGGCGTGATGGAACTCGCCGACCTGGTCGTCATCAACAAGGCCGATCTCGACAAGGACGCCGCCACACGCGCGCAGGCGCAGATCACTTCCGCGCTGCGCCTGTTCGGGCACCACGGCAATCCGGCGCATGCGCATGTGGTCCATGGGTCGCACGGCGGGCACGGCACTGCAGCGCCGGAAGCCCAGTGGCAGCCCAAGGTCATCCAGCTCAGCGCGCTGGTCGGCACCGGCGTCGATGCCTTCTGGGACGCCGTCCTCGAATTCAAGTCCGTGCAGACCGCCAACGGCCGCCTCGCCGCGCGGCGAGAGAAGCAAGCGCTTGCGTGGATGTGGGAGCGCATCGACGCAGGCCTCAAGCAGGCGTTTCGCCAGCATCCGGCAGTGCGCGAGCTGCTGCCGCAGGCCATCGCCCAAGTCGCGGCGGGCACGCTCCCGGCGTCGACGGCCGCACGCAATCTTCTGGCGTCGCAGGCTGGACAGGCGTAGCCTGCCGTCCATGCCAAATGCGAAGAACCCGACACCCCGCAAGATCAACTCCGACTCCCCTCAAGCCATGAAAGAAATCCTCGAAGAACTCGAAAAGCGCCGTGAGCAGGCTCGCCTCGGCGGCGGACAGAAACGCATCGATTCACAGCACGCCAAAGGCAAGCTCACTGCGCGCGAGCGCATCGAGCTGCTGCTCGACGACAACACCTTTGAAGAGTGGGACATGTTCGTCGAGCACCGCTCCAGCGACTTCGGCATGGCCGACAACAAGATCCCGGGCGATGGCGTGGTCACCGGCTACGGGATGATCAACGGTCGGCTGGTCTTCGTCTTCAGCCAGGACTTCACCGTCTTCGGCGGCGCGCTGAGCGAAGCGCACGCCGAGAAGATCTGCAAGGTGATGGACCAGGCCATGAAGGTCGGCGCACCGGTGATCGGCCTCAACGATTCGGGCGGCGCGCGCATCCAGGAAGGCGTGGCCTCGCTCGGCGGCTATGCCGAGGTGTTCCAGCGCAACGTGATGGCTTCCGGCGTGGTGCCGCAGATCAGCATGATCATGGGCCCCTGCGCGGGCGGCGCGGTGTATTCGCCGGCCATGACCGACTTCATCTTCATGGTCAAGGACAGTTCCTACATGTTCGTGACCGGCCCCGAGGTGGTGAAGACGGTGACGCACGAGGACGTGACCGCCGAGGAGCTCGGCGGCGCTTCCACCCACACCAGCAAGAGCGGCGTCGCCGACATGGCGTTCGAGAACGACGTCGAGGCGCTGATGATGCTGCGCCGCCTCTACAACTACCTGCCGCTCAACAACCGCGAGAAGCCGCCGGTGCGCCCGAGCGGCGATCCGGCCGACCGCGCCGACCTGTCGCTGGACACGCTGGTGCCGGACAACCCGAACAAGCCCTACGACATGAAGGAGCTGATCCTGAAGGTGGTCGACGACGGCGACTTCTTCGAGCTGCAGCCCGACTACGCCAAGAACATCGTGATCGGCTTCGCGCGCATGGAAGGGCAGAGCGTGGGCATCGTCGCCAACCAGCCGCTGGTGCTGGCCGGCTGCCTGGACATCAAGTCGTCGATCAAGGCGGCGCGCTTCGTGCGCTTCTGCGATGCCTTCAACATCCCGGTCGTGACCTTCGTCGACGTGCCCGGCTTCATGCCCGGCACCAGCCAGGAGTACGGCGGCATCATCAAGCACGGCGCGAAGCTGCTCTATGCGTACGCCGAATGCACGGTGCCGAAGATCACCGTCATCACGCGCAAGGCCTACGGCGGTGCGTACGACGTGATGGCCTCGAAGCACCTTCGCGGCGACGTGAACCTCGCCTGGCCGCGCGCCGAGATCGCGGTGATGGGCGCAAAAGGCGCGGTGGAGATCATCTTCCGCGAAGACAAGAACGACCCCGAGAAGCTCGCCGCGCGCGAAGCCGAATACAAGGCGCGCTTCGCCAACCCCTTCGTGGCCGGCGCGCGTGGCTATATCGACGACGTGATCCTGCCGAGCGAAACCCGCAAGCGCATCTGCCGCAGCCTCGTCATGCTGCGCGAGAAGAAACTCGAGAACCCGTGGCGCAAACACGGCAACATCCCCCTCTGAGCGCGCGAGAGAACGTCACTATGTTTAAAAAAATACTCATTGCAAACCGCGGAGAAATCGCCTGCCGCGTCATCAAGACCGCGAAGAAGATGGGCATCCTCACGGTGGCCGTTTATTCCGATGCCGACAAGGAAGCGCGCCATGTCGAACTGGCCGACGAGGCGGTGCACATCGGCGCCTCGCCGAGTCGCGAAAGCTATCTGCAGGCCGACCGCATCATCGAGGCCTGCAAGAAGACCGGCGCCGAGGCCGTGCATCCGGGCTACGGCTTCCTGTCCGAGAACGAAGCCTTCGCGCGCAAGGTGGAAGAGGAAGGCATCGTCTTCATCGGCCCCAAGCACTATTCGATCGCGGCCATGGGAGACAAGATCGCCTCGAAGAAGCTCGCGAAAGAGGCCAAGGTCAACACGATTCCCGGCTGGAACGATGCCATCGATTCGGCCGAGCGGGCGGTCGAGATCGCCAAGGACATCGGCTACCCGGTGATGATCAAGGCATCGGCCGGCGGCGGCGGCAAGGGTCTGCGCGTGGCCTTCAACGACAAGGAAGCCTTCGAGGGCTTCACCTCGTGCCGCAACGAGGCGCGCAACAGCTTCGGCGACGATCGCGTCTTCATCGAGAAGTTCGTCGAGGAGCCGCGCCACATCGAGATCCAGGTGCTGGGCGATGCGCACGGCAACGTGATCTATCTGAACGAACGCGAATGCTCGATCCAGCGCCGGCACCAGAAGGTGATCGAGGAAGCGCCGTCGCCGTTCATCAGCGATGAGACGCGCAAGGCCATGGGCGAGCAGGCGGTGGCGCTGGCCAAGGCCGTGAAGTACCAGAGCGCCGGCACGGTGGAGTTCGTGGTCGGCAAGGACCAGAGCTTCTACTTCCTCGAGATGAACACGCGGCTGCAGGTGGAGCATCCGGTGACCGAGGCCATCACCGGTCTGGACCTGGTCGAGCTGATGATCCGCGTCGCCGCGGGAGAGAAGCTGCCGCTTTCGCAGCAGGACGTGAAGCGCGACGGCTGGGCGATCGAGTGCCGCATCAACGCGGAAGATCCATTCCGCAACTTCCTGCCGTCGACCGGGCGCCTCGTGCGCTTCCAGCCGCCGAAGGAGACGATGTTCTCGGCCGACACCGAGCATCTCCATGGCGTGCGCGTCGACACCGGCGTGTACGACGGCGGCGAGATCCCGATGTTCTACGACTCGATGATCGCGAAGCTGATCGTGCACGGGCGCGACCGCGCGCACGCGATCTCGATGATGCGCGAGGCGCTCAACGGCTTCGTGATCCGGGGCATCAACAGCAACATCCCGTTCCAGGCGGCGCTGCTGGCGCATCCGAAGTTCGTCAGCGGCGATTTCAACACCGGCTTCATCGCCGAGCACTACGGCAAGGGCTTCCATGCGGAAGATGTGCCCCATGACGATCCGGACTTCCTGGTTGCGCTCGCCGCCTACATGAACCGCCGCTATCGCGCCCGCGCATCGGGCATCAGCGGCCAACTCGATGGGCACGGCGTCAAGGTGGGCGAGCAGTTCGTCGTGGTCGTGCTCGACGAGAAGGGGGAGCACGTTCACAAACCGGTGTCGGTCTCGGATTTCCATGGGCAGACGGGTTCGAGCGCGGTCACCGTGGGCGATCGCAGCTACAAGATCGACAGCAAGGCGGCACTGGGGAGCATCCGCGTCGAAGGTGCGGTCAACGGCCGCGCGTTCACGGCCCAGGTCGAGCGCGGCGCGGGCAAGAATCCACTCGCGCTTCGCATCTCGCACAACGGGACCCAGATCGAGGCGGTGGTCCTGTCGCGTCTCGGTGCGCGCCTGATGAAGCTGATGCCCTACAAGGCACCGCCGGATCTCAGCAAGTTCCTGATGTCGCCGATGCCGGGCTTGCTCGTCGAGGTGTCCGTGCAGCCGGGCCAGCGGGTGCAGGCCGGCGAGAAGCTCGCGGTGATTGAGGCGATGAAGATGGAGAACGTGCTCTTCGCGGCCCGCGATGGCGTCGTCGGCAACATCGCGGCCGCCAAGGGCGAATCGCTCTCGGTCGACCAGGTGATCCTGGAGTTCGCGTGATGGATCGGCCGTTCAAGGTGCTGGGCGTCCAGCAGATTGCGATTGGCGGGCCCGACAAGCTGCGCCTGCGCAAGCTCTGGGTCGAGATGCTGGGGCTCGAAGTCACCGGCACGTTCAGGAGCGAGCGCGAGAATGTCGACGAAGACATCTGCGCCATGGGCAGCGGTCCCTTCAAGGTCGAGGTCGACCTGATGCAGCCGCTCGATCCCGACAAGAAGCCGGCCGTTCACTCGACGCCGCTGAACCACGTCGGCTTGTGGATCGACGATCTGCCCCGTGCGGTCGAATGGCTCACGTCACGGGGTGTCCGCTTTGCGCCGGGTGGCATTCGCAAGGGGGCGGCGGGCTTCGACATCTGCTTTCTCCACCCCAAGGGCAACGAGGAATTTCCGATTGCCGGGGAGGGTGTGCTGGTCGAATTGGTTCAGGCGCCGCCGGAGGTCGTCAAGGCTTTCTCGGCATTGGCCGGCACCTGAAGCGCGTAGGCGCTCAGGCGCCCGGACGGCGCCAGACCGCCAGCGTGGCTGCCAGCAGCCACATACCCGCCGCACAGCCGCGATTGAGCATGCGCAGGCTGCGCTGCGACAGCCATCGCACCGCCTGCGAGCCGGCCGTCGCGTAGCCGAGCATGACGCAGGTGTCGATGCCGACGAAGACCGCGCCGAGGATCACGTATTGCATGCCTTGCGGCCGCGCCGTATCGACGAACTGCGGCAGGAAGGCCGCAAAGAAGATCAGCGATTTCGGGTTGGACAACGCCACGGCCAGGCTGCGCGCCAGCGCGAGCCGTCCACGCAGCGGTTTGGCGGCCGCGGCGGTCAGTTCGGACGCGACATCCGTCGGCTGTGCGCGCCAGAGCTTCACGCCGAGCCAGACGAGATACGCGACGCCGAAGATCCGGATCGCGTTGAAAAGGTATTCGGACGCGGCGAGGATCGAACCCAATCCCAGCGCCACCGTGCCGATCACGATGGCGCTGCCCAGCGAGGCGCCCGCGATGCCCCAGGCCGCCGCGCGCATTCCGCCCGCGATGCCGTTGGACATTGCCAGCAGCATCGTCGGCCCCGGGGTGATCGCGAGGGCGAGGGAGGCAATGACGAAGAGGAGAAGGGTGTCGACGCTCATCGCTTTCCGGATTCGGCAGTGGGTTTGCCGGCGCGTGCGCGCGCCAGCGCGGCCTCGATGATCGCGCGTTTGCGGTCCGTCGGGGCGGCCGGTGGCGTCGCTTCCGCTGCCGGGACGTGTTTCTGGCGCCGCTCCTGGAGTCTCTCGTAGCGTTGGCGCGCATGGTCGGCTTGCGCCTGCGACCATGCCTGCCAACCCGACCTGCCCGGCGTGGCGGACTCCATCGAAATGCAATCGACGGGGCACACCGGAATGCAGAGTTCGCATCCTGTGCAGTGCGCCTCGATCACCGTGTGCATGCGCTTGTTGATGCCGACGATCGCGTCGGTCGGGCAGGCATCCAGGCAGAGCGTGCATCCGATGCACCACGCTTCGTCGATGACCGCGAGCATGCGCGGACCTTCGACACCGAAGTGCGGATCGACGGGGCCGGCGGACTGGCCGGTCAATTGCGACAGGCGGATGACGCCTTCCTCCCCGCCGGGCGGGCACTGATCGATGCCGGCCTCGCCGGCTTCGATCGCCTTGGCATACCCCGCACAGTCCGGGTAGCCGCAACGCGTGCATTGCGTCTGCGGCAGCGCCTCGAGAAGGCGCGAGGCCAGCGGGATCACGATGTCACGGCGATTTGCGCGCGGCTGTACGGGTCCGGGGCGCGCTGGTCTTGCGTGCGGCGGCCGACGTCGCGCGCTTCCTGGCCCTCGACGGGGCCGGAACCGCATCTTCCTGGGCCAGGACTCCCTGCGGCGCGCGCGTTTGGGGCTGATCGTGCTCCAGGATGAATGCCGTGACTTGCGGATACACCTTCTCGCGCCAGCGGCGGCCGCTGAAGATGCCGTAGTGGCCGGCGCCCTTGACTTCGAGATGGTGCTGTTCGCTGGAAACGATGCCGGTGCACAACTCGTGGGCGGCCCGCGTCTGGCCGGAGCCCGAGATGTCATCGAGTTCGCCTTCGATGGTGAGCAGGCCGGTCGAGTGAATGTCCTGCGGACGAACCAGTTCCTGCGTGCCTTCCGGACTCTTCACTTCCCAGGTGCCGTTGACCAGGTCGAACTCCTGGAACACCGTGCGGATGGTTTCCAGGTAGTAGTCCGCATCCATGTCGAGCACGGCGTTGTACTCGTCGTAGAAGGTGCGATGCGCTTCGGCGCTGGCATCGTCGCCCTTGATCAGGTTCTTGAAGTAGTCGTAGTGGCTGCTCGCGTGGCGGTCCGGGTTCATAGCCACGAAGCCTGTGTGCTGCAGGAAGCCCGGGTACACGCGCCGGCCCACGCCCGGGAAGCCGTCAGGCACGCGATAGATCACGTTGTTCTCGAACCATTCGAAGCTCTTGTTCATCGCCAGGTTGTTGACCGCGGTCGGCGACTTGCGAGCGTCGATGGGACCGCCCATCATGGTCATCGAGAGCGGGGTCTTCTCGCCTCGGCTCGCCATGAGCGACACCGCAGCCAGAACCGGCACCGTGGGCTGGCACACGCTGATGACGTGGCAGGTGCCGTACTCGCCCTGGAGGTAGCGGATGAACTCCTGCACGTAGTTGACGTAGTCGTCGAGGTGGAATTCGCCCTTCGAAAGCGGCACGAGGCGGGCATTGACCCAATCGGTGATGTAGACCTTGTGGTCCTGCAGCATGGTCCGCACGGTGTCGCGCAGCAGCGTCGCGTAGTGGCCTGACAACGGAGCGACGATGAGGACGACCGGCTGACTCTTCAGTGTCTGAAGTATTTTGGGTTCATCGGTGAAGCGCTTGAAGCGACGCAGCTGGCAGAAAGGCTTGTCGACTTCGATGCTTTCATGGATGACGACGTCGCGACCGCCGACGTTGACGGTCTTGATGCCGAATTCCGGCTTTTCGTAGTCCTTGCCGAGACGGTAGAGAAGGTCGTAGCCGGCGGCCATGCGCTGTGCGATGGGCGTCTGACCGAACACGGCGCCCTGGCCATAGAGTTTGGAAGCTGCCTGGGCGAAGTCCGCAAAGGGCTCCATCAGGGAGCGTTGCGCTTCATAGAGTTGGTAGAGCATCGGAGGGCCCAATTAGTTATTGCGATGCAATATATCAGCAGCTCAACAGCCGAAATAGAGTGTGCGCCCCACTTAAGAGCCGCACTTGTGACATTGAGCCTGTGCGAGCGTTTGCAACGCAGTCGCGGATGCCTCAGATGCCGTCAGTCGCGGCCATCGGACGGCGTAGTCCGCCGCCTTCGGCCGGGAACTGGACGACCCCGGCGCCGCAGTCCTCCGCGGCGCCGATCGGTTTCAGAGAACCTTCGCGATGCTCTGGCAGACGTAGTCGATGTTCTTGCTGTTGAGTGCCGCGACGCACATCCGGCCGGTATCGGTGCCGTAAACGCCGAACTCGTCGCGCAGGCGAACCATCTGGGCCTTGGTGAGGCCCGAATAGCTGAACATGCCGATCTGCGAGGTGATGAAGCTCATATCCTGCTTCACGCCGGCGGCCTTCAGGCCGTCGACCAGCTTCTGGCGCATGGCCTTGATGCGCACGCGCATCTCGGCGAGTTCCTCTTCCCAGACGGCACGGCGCGCCGGATCGTTGAGCACCGCGGCCACCACGGCGCCGCCGTGGATCGGCGGGTTGCTGTAGTTGGTACGGATCGCGATCTTGAGCTGCGACAGCACGCGGGCGGCCTCTTCCTTGTCCTTGCACAGCACCGACAGGGCGCCGACGCGTTCGCCGTAAAGGCTGAAGCTCTTGGAGAACGAGGTCGAGACGAAGAAGGTCAGCCCCGCGTCGACGAACTTGCCGATGACCGCGCCGTCCTCGGCGATGCCGTTGCCGAAGCCCTGATAAGCCATGTCGAGGAACGCGGTGAGATTGCGCGCCTTGACGGCGGCGATGACCTGGTCCCACTGCGCGGGCGTGATGTCGTAGCCGGTCGGGTTGTGGCAGCAGGCGTGCAGCACGACGATGGTGCCGGCGGCCGCGGTCTGCAGGGCCGTGAGCATGCCGTCGAAGTTGATGCCGCGCTTGGCGGCGTCGTAGTACGCGTAGGTTTCGACGGTGAAGCCGGCGTTGGTGAAGAGGGCGCGGTGGTTTTCCCAGCTCGGATCGCTGATCAGCACCTTGGCCGACGGGGAGAGCTTCTTGAGGAAGTCGGCGCCGACCTTGAGGCCGCCCGTGCCGCCGATCGCCTGGATCGTGGCGATGCGACCCGACTTGACGGGTTCGCTGTCGGCGCCAAAGACGAGGCCCTTGACCGCGTTGTCGTAGGCGACGATGCCGTCGATCGGCAGGTAGCCGCGCGCGCTGGGCGCCTTCATCATGTCCTCTTCCGCCGCCTGGACGCACTTCAGCAGCGGCAGCTTGCCGTTGTCGTCGTAATACACGCCAACGCCGAGGTTGACTTTTTGCGGGTTGCTGTCGGCGGCGTATTGCTCGTTGAGGCCCAGGATCGGGTCGCGGGGCGCCATCTCGACGGCGGTGAACATAGACATGGAGAAATCCTTTGGGGGGTGGACGATTCGCGTGAATCCGGAGCAGCGTTTAAGCTTTCCGGTTCGCTTGAATTTTACCGGCCGCGCCCGCACCTTTCCCGCTCCCACGCCATGCCACAAGCCTCCCAAGTCATTCCAGAGCCTTCAGAACCGCCGCACGCCGAGTCCTTCGGGCCGGTGGAGCAGGGCGAGTTCGTCCGGTTTCCGGGTTCGCCGTTCGAGCTCTACCAGCCTTACCCGCCGGCGGGCGACCAGCCGACGGCGATCGCGGGCCTGGTCGAAGGCGTCCAGGACGGCGAGGTTTTCCAGACGCTCCTGGGCGTGACCGGGTCGGGCAAGACCTACACGATGGCGAACGTGATCGCGCGCCTCGGCCGGCCGGCGATCGTCTTCGCGCCCAACAAGACGCTGGCGGCGCAGCTCTACAGCGAGTTCCGGGAGTTCTTCCCGAAGAACGCGGTGGAGTACTTCGTCAGCTACTACGACTACTACCAGCCGGAAGCCTACGTTCCCCAGCGCGACCTGTTCATCGAGAAGGACAGTTCCATCAACGAGCACATCGAGCAGATGCGCCTGTCGGCCACCAAGAGCGTGCTGGAGCGGCGCGACACCGTGATCGTCGCCACCGTGAGCGCGATCTACGGCATCGGCACGCCCGAGGACTATACGCAGATGCGCTTCATCATGCGGCAGGGCGACAAGATCGGGCAGCGCGACGTGATCGGCCGGCTGATCCGCATGCAGTACACGCGCAACGAGCAGGACTTCGCGCGCGGCACGTTCCGGGTGCGCGGCGACACGATCGACGTCTTCCCGGCCGAGCACAGCGAACTGGCGATCCGCGTCGAGCTGTTCGACGACGAGATCGAATCGCTGCAGCTGTTCGACCCGCTCACGGGGCGCATCCGCCAGAAGATCCCGCGCTTCACGGTCTATCCGTCGAGCCACTACGTGACGCCGCGCGACAAGGTGCTGCGCGCGGTCGAGACGATCAAGCTCGAGCTGGACGAGCGGCTCAAGTTCTTCCTCGCGGAAGGCAAGCTGGTCGAGGCGCAGCGGCTGGAGCAGCGCACGCGCTTCGACCTCGAAATGCTGGCCGAGATCGGTCACTGCAAGGGCATCGAGAACTACACGCGGCATCTTTCGGGCGCCGCCCCCGGCGATCCGCCGGCCACGCTGACCGACTACATGCCGAAGGACGCGCTGATGTTCCTCGACGAGAGCCATCAGATGATCGGCCAGCTCAGCGCCATGTACAACGGCGACCGGGCGCGCAAGACCACGCTCGTCGAATACGGCTTCCGGCTTCCGTCGGCGCTGGACAATCGGCCTCTCAAGTTCGAGGAATTCGAGCACCGGATGCGGCAGTGCATCTTCGTCTCCGCCACGCCGGCGCAGTACGAGAAGGACAACGCCGGTAATGTCGTGGAGCAACTGGTCCGGCCGACCGGACTGATCGATCCCGAGGTCGAGGTCCGTCCCGCGACGCACCAGGTGGACGACGTGCTGCAGGAGATCCGCCTGCGGGTGGAGAAGAGCGAACGGGTGCTCATCACCACGCTGACGAAGCGCATGGCCGAGCAACTCACCGATTACCTCGTCGACAACGGGGTGAAGGTGCGCTACCTGCACAGCGACGTGGATACGGTGGAGCGGGTCGAGATCCTGCGCGACCTGCGCCTCGGCGCGTTCGATGTGCTGGTCGGCATCAACCTGCTGCGCGAGGGGCTGGACATTCCCGAGGTGTCGCTGGTGGCGATCCTGGATGCCGACAAGGAGGGGTTCCTGCGCGCGGAGCGCTCGCTGATCCAGACGATCGGGCGGGCGGCGCGCAACCTCAACGGCAAGGCGATCCTGTACGCGGACCGGATCACCGACTCGATGAAAAAGGCGATCGGCGAAACCGAGCGCCGCCGCGCGCGCCAGATCGCCTACAACGAGGCGCACGGCATCACGCCGCGGAGCATCGTGAAGCAGGTGCGAGACCTCATCGACGGGGTTTACAGCGAAAAGTCGAGCAAGGAATCAGCGAAGCGCGAGCTTGAGCGGGCCAAGGTGGAAGACATGTCCGAAAAGGACATCGCGCGCGAGATCAAGCGCCTCGAGAAGACGATGCTGGAGCATGCGCGGAACCTCGAATTCGAGAAGGCAGCGCGGGTTCGGGACCAGCTGGCGCTGCTGCGCGAACAGGCCTTCGGCGGTCCGGGACACGACAGCATCGCCCCCGGCGAATCGGCCGCCTGAGACCCTTCGAGACTGCAATCGGGTTTACCCGAGCGCTCAACAGGGGCTTCTGGTATACTTGAGCGAAACAGTCAACAAACAAGAAACTTCGCGATGAAGGGCCGACTCCCATTCACTGGTTCACCAGTCAAGCAGGGGTCGGGCAGGGCGGAGACGACGTCACCGAGGCCCCTGGTCGCGGTGTCATTTCAACGGTAAGCACTCAAGGAGCTTGCGATGCGTCTCACTACCAAAGGCCGCTTTGCGGTGACGGCCATGATCGATCTGGCGCTGCGCCAGAACACCGGTCCGGTCACGCTGGCCGCAATCAGCCAGCGGCAGCAGATTTCGTTGTCCTATCTGGAGCAACTCTTCGGCAAGCTGCGCCGCCATGAACTGGTCGAATCGACCCGCGGACCGGGTGGGGGCTATTCGCTGGGCCGCAAGGCTGCGGATATCACCGTGGCCGACATCATTGTTTCCGTCGATGAGCCCATCGATGCCACCCAATGCGGCGGCAAGGAGAACTGCCTTGGCGAGGCCGGCCGTTGCATGACGCACGAACTCTGGGCGTCGCTGAATCAGCGCATGGTCGAGTTTCTCGATTCAGTCACGCTGCAGAAGCTGGTGGACGACCAGATCGCGAAGGGCGTGCAAATCGAGAACAAGCCCGCCGTCAAGCGCGCGATCTCCAGCCAGCCGGTCGTCAAGCCGATCCGGGTCAATGCGCCCAATTCGGTGTTCGCGCTGGGCAACGCCTTCGCGAAGTCCTGACCTCGAAGGCGCCTGCGGGCGCCGACTCATCGCACACGAAGAACCAAACACCCACGACAGCCCGAGCCAGCCATGGACGTCACTCCTCATTTCCCGATCTACCTTGACTACGGCGCCACGACGCCGGTCGATCCGCGCGTTGTCGACGCGATGATTCCGTGGTTGCGCGAGCACTTCGGCAACCCGGCATCGCGCAGCCATGCCTGGGGTTGGGAAGCCGAAGAGGCGGTGGAAAAGGCGCGCGGCTACGTGGCCGAACTGATCGGCGCCGATCCGCGCGAAATCGTATGGACGTCGGGCGCCACCGAATCGAACAACCTCGCGCTGAAGGGCGCCGCCCATTTCTACAAGGGCAAGGGCAAGCACCTGATCACGGTGAAGACCGAGCACAAGGCCGTGCTCGACACCATGCGCGAACTCGAGCGTCAGGGCTTCGAAGTCACCTACCTGGACGTCCAGGAAGACGGCCTCCTCGACATCGAGGCATTCAAGGCTGCGATCCGGCCCGACACGATCCTTGCGAGCGTGATGTTCGTGAACAACGAGATCGGTGTGGTGCAGGACATGGTGGCGCTCGGCAATCTCTGCCGCGAGAAGGGCGTGATCTTCCACGTCGACGCTGCGCAGGCCACGGGCAAGGTCGAGATCGACGTCAAGACGCTGCCGATCGATCTCATGAGCCTGGCCTCGCACAAGACCTATGGCCCGAAGGGCATCGGCGCGCTGTACGTTCGCCGCAAGCCGCGCGTGCGGCTCGAAGCCCAGATGCACGGCGGTGGCCATGAGCGCGGCATGCGTTCGGGCACGCTGCCCACGCACCAGATCGTGGGCATGGGCGAAGCCTTCCGCCTCGCCAAGCTCGAAATGAAGGAAGACATCGCCAAGGCGAAGGCGCTGCAGCAGCGCCTCTTGGACGGCCTGAAGGACGTCGAGCAGGTCTTCATCAACGGTGACCTCGAGCACCGCGTGGCGCACAACCTGAACATGAGCTTCAACTACGTCGAAGGCGAGTCGCTGATCATGGGCATCAAGGGGCTGGCGGTGTCCAGCGGCTCCGCCTGCACGTCGGCGAGCCTCGAACCCAGCTACGTGCTGCGCGCGCTCGGCCGCAGCGACGAGCTGGCCCACAGCAGCCTGCGCATGACGATCGGCCGCTTCACGACCGAGGAAGAGATCGACTATGCGATCTCGACGATCAAGCACAACGTTGCCAAGCTGCGCGAGCTGAGCCCGCTCTGGGAGATGTTCCAGGACGGCATCGATCTCAGCACGATCCAGTGGTCGGCCCACTAGAAATCCAAGAGGTACCCCATGGCTTATTCATCGAAGGTCATTGACCACTACGAAAATCCCCGCAACGTCGGCTCTTTCGAAAAGGGCGACACGACGGTGGGCACCGGCATGGTCGGCGCACCGGCTTGCGGCGACGTCATGAAGCTGCAGATCAAGGTCAACCCCGAAACGGGCGTGATCGAGGATGCGCGCTTCAAGACCTACGGCTGCGGTTCGGCGATCGCCTCGTCCTCGCTCGTGACCGAATGGGTCAAGGGCAAGACGCTCGACGAAGCGGCCGCGCTGAAGAACGCGCAGATCGCCGAGGAACTGGCGCTGCCGCCGGTGAAGATCCACTGCTCGATCCTCGCGGAAGACGCGATCAAGGCGGCAGTCAACGACTACAAGGCCAAGCATGGCGCCGCCACGAATGCGGCGGAGGCTGCACACTGACATGGCTGTGACCCTGACCGAATCCGCCGCCCGTCACGTCACCCGCTACCTCGGCAAGCGAGGCAAGGGCGTGGGGGTGCGGCTGGGCGTCAAGACCACCGGGTGCTCGGGGCTGGCCTACAAGCTCGAGTACGTGGACGAGCTTTCGCCCGAAGACGTGGTCTTCGAAGACCACGGCGTGAAGGTGCTGGTCGACCCCAAAAGTCTCGCCTACCTCGACGGAACGCAGTTGGACTTCGTTCGGGAAGGCCTCAACGAGGGCTTCAAGTTCAACAACCCGAACGAGCGCGACCGCTGTGGTTGCGGCGAGAGCTTCCGCATCTGATTTCACCCGGCTTCGAGCCCGAGCCGCCACCATGTCACGTGCTGGCGGCTTTTTAGCAATCATGCTTGCCCCCACGTTCGGCACTTCGTGTCCTCTCTGCCCCCCTAGGGGGCGCAGGCAGGCCTAGGGGCGGCCCGGCGACCTGCCTGATGAACCTGACAGATACCGACTTTGACCTGTTCGCCGTTCCGGCGACCTTCGCGCAGGATCGCGCCGCGCTGGATGCCCGTTGGAAGGAGCTTCAGCGAGAAGCGCACCCGGATCGCTTTGCTGCGCAGGGAGCCGCAGCGCAGCGCGTTGCCATGCAATGGTCGGTGCGGATCAACGAGGCCTACCAGCGGCTCAAGGACCCGATCAAGCGCGCGACCTATCTCTGCGGGCTCAACGGTGCGCCGATCAATGCCGAGAACAACACGGCGATGCCGGCGGACTTCCTGATGCACCAGATCGAATGGCGAGAAGAACTCGAAGAGGCGGAAAGCGATGCTGCGATCGGGAAGCTTCGCGCCGAAGTCGAAGCGGGCCGCGCCCGCGCGCTGTCGTCGCTCGACTGGCTGATCGACGAAAAGGGCGACTACCCGGCAGCGGCCAAGCAGATCAGAGCCCTCATGTTCATTGAGCGCTTTGCCGAGGACATCGAGTCCAAGTCGGACCAATTGGGACAATAGCGCGATGAACCACCCCCACGCTCGTCACTTCGTGTATTCGCTGTCCCCCGAGGGGGCGCAGGCCTCCCTTGGGGCGGCCCGGCGGGAGGCCTGATGGCTTTGCTCCAGATTTCAGAACCCGGCCAGGCGCCCGACCCGCACCAGCGCCGCATCGCCGTCGGCATCGACCTCGGCACGACGCATTCGCTGGTCGCCGCTGTCCGCAATGGCGTGGCCGAATGCCTGCCCGATGGAGAGGGCCGCGTCATCCTGCCGTCGGCCGTCCGCTACCTCGACAAGGACCGCCGGCAGATCGGCTTCGACGCCCTGGCAGCGCGCGCCGAAGATCCCGCGAACGTGATCACCTCGGTCAAGCGGTTGATGGGACGCGGCGTCCAGGACATCGGCAATCGCGACGCGATGGCCTACCACCTCACGGACGAGGCCGGCATGGTCCGCGTCCTGACCGCCGCTGGCGTGAAGTCGCCGATCGAAGTCAGCGCCGAGATCCTCGCGACGCTGCGCTACCGTGCCGAAGACACCTTCAACGATGACCTGTACGGTGCGGTGATCACCGTCCCCGCGTACTTCGACGAAGGCCAGCGCCAGGCGACCAAGGATGCCGCGCAGCTGGCCGGCCTCCATGTGCTGCGCCTGATCAGCGAGCCCACGGCCGCGGCGATCGCCTACGGGCTCGACAACGCGAGCGAAGGCGTCTATGCGGTCTACGACCTCGGTGGCGGCACCTTCGACATTTCGATCCTGCGGTTGACGCAGGGCGTTTTCGAGGTGATCGCGACCGGCGGCGACTCGGCCCTGGGCGGCGATGACTATGACGACGCGCTGGCCGAATTCGTCCTCGCGCAGACGGGCCTCAAGGCGGTCAGCGATGCAGACAAGGCCGCGCTGCTGGTGGCCGCCAGGGCGACCAAGGAAGCGCTTTCCTCGACGGATTCGGCGGTCTTTTCGGCGCACCTGCAGGCGGGGGACATCCAGTTCGAAGTGCGGCGCGAGCAGTTCGAATCCGTGACGGAAAAGCTCACAGCGCGCACCATCGCATCGGTGCGCAAGGCGCTGCGCGATGCGCGGCTCCAGCCGGCCGAACTCAAGGGCATCGTGCTCGTCGGCGGCGCGACGCGCATGCCGCAGATCCGCAATGCCGTCGGCAAGTTCTTCGGCCGCGAACCGCTGACGAACCTGAACCCCGACGAGGTCGTGGCCCTCGGCGCTTCGATCCAGGCCCATCAGCTGGCCGGCAATGGCGGCGCCGATGACCTGCTGCTGCTCGACGTGATCCCGCTCTCGCTCGGGATCGAGACCATGGGCGGACTGGTCGAGCGCATCGTGCCGCGCAACCAGACCATCCCGACCGCGATGGCGCAGGACTTCACGACTTACGTGGACGGCCAGACGGCCTTGGCGCTCCACGTCGTGCAGGGCGAGCGCGATCTGGTCGCCGACTGCCGCAGCCTCGCGCGCTTCGAATTGCGCGGCATTCCGCCGATGGCCGCCGGTGCGGCGCGGATCCGCGTGACCTTCACCGTCGATGCGGACGGACTGCTGAGCGTCAGCGCGAAGGAGCAGGGCAGCGGTGTCGAGGCGAGCGTCACCGTCAAGCCCTCCTACGGGCTTTCCGACGACCAGATCGCCACCATGCTGCGGGAGAGCTTCTCCACCGCGCAGCAGGACATGCAGGCCCGCGCGCTCGTCGAAGCCCGCGTGGATGCCGACCGCATGCTGCTGGCCACACAAAGCGCACTTGATGCCGACGGTGCTCTCCTGTCCTCGGAAGAGCGCGACGATATCGACACGCTGATGGATGCGCTGCGCCGCGCGCAGTCCTCGGGCAACGCTGGCGTGATCGAGGCCGCCACCAAGGCGCTCGCCGACGGCACCGAGTCGTTCGCCGCCCGGCGCATGAATGCCGGCATCACGCGTGCGCTCGCGGGCCGCCAGATCGAGTCCCTCTAAAGAACACTTCATGCCCACGATCAAGATCCTCCCCCACGCCGAGTACTGTCCCGAGGGCGCCGAGATCACCGCGCCCGCCGGCACCTCGATCTGCGAAGCGCTCCTCGAGAACGACATCCACATCGAGCACGCCTGCGAAATGAGCTGCGCCTGCACCACCTGTCACGTGATCGTGCGCAAGGGCTTCGAGTCCCTGAACGAGGCGGAGGAAGAGGAAGAGGACCTGCTCGACCGCGCCTGGGGCCTGGAGCCGCAATCGCGCCTGAGCTGCCAGGCGATCCTTGCACAATCGGACCTCACGGTTGAAATTCCGAAGTACTCCATCAATCACGCCAAAGAAAATCATTGATGACCCGGCAGATCGTCCTCGACACCGAAACCACTGGCCTGTCCGCCGAGAACGGCGACCGCATCATCGAACTGGGATGCGTCGAGCTGTTAAACCGCAAGCTCACCGGCAACGACCTGCACATCTACTTCAATCCTGAGCGCGAAAGCCACGAGGACGCGCTCAAGGTGCACGGCCTGACCACCGACTTCCTGCGGGACAAGCCGAAGTTCGGCACCCTGGCCAACGACATCGTGGAGTACCTGCGCGGTGCCGAGCTGATCATTCACAACGCGGCGTTCGACGTTGGCTTCCTGAACAAGGAGTTCGAACTGGCAGGGCTTGCGCCGCTGCGCAGCTTCGTTTCCGAGGTGACCGACACGCTGGCGATGGCGAAGTCGGTCTACCCCGGCAAGCGCAACTCGCTGGATGCGCTGTGCGATCGCTTCGGCGTGGATCGCTCGAACCGCACCTTCCACGGCGCAAAGCTGGATGCGCAACTGCTCGCGGACGTCTACATCAACCTGACGCGCGGACAGGATGCACTCCTGATCGACGTCGCGGCCGACGAGCCCCAGCAAGGCGCTGTGTTGATCGTCGACCTGCGCACTTTCGAGTTGCCGGTGCTGGTTGCCGCGGAGCACGAACTGGCTGCGCACGAGGAAGTTCTGGTGCAGCTCGACAAAAGTAGCAGCGGTCGGACGCTATTTCGCAAGATCGGCGAAATGGCTGTGGCATAATCGCAGGCTTCGCACCGAACGGTACGAAATTCCAAGACAGCGCAGGCATCCTCGCCGGCGCTTCGGGCGGTTAGCTCAGGGGTAGAGCACAGCATTCACACTGCTGGGGTCGCAGGTTCGAAGCCTGCACCGCCCACCAATTTCCCCTCCCAGGTTCTTGTTCTTCCGGCAGCATGGCTGCGCGTTTGCGAAGCAGTCGGCGCGAGTCCGCCTGAAGTCGCGCGCCTGGCCTGTTGCGTCGCGCTGTCACCTCCCGTAGAACGAGGGCTGTGGTTGAAGGAGAACCGCCATGGCGACCAGTCCCGATCTTCCGCCTCCCATCTCCCCCGATCCGCCGGATCTTCCGGAATTGCCCGTCGAGCCCGATCAGGGGCCGGCGACGCCGCCGGGCGATCTCGCGCTTCCCCGGACAGCGTCCGTAGGCAAGCCGGCGTGAGCGGCGGCCGCGCGCCGCTATCCTTGCGTCATGGATGAATTCGATTGCGCCGTCATCGGCGCTGGCGTAGTCGGTCTGGCCGCAGCGCGGGCCCTCGCGTTGCAGGGGCGCGATGTCATCGTGCTCGAGACCGAAGGGGCCATCGGCACCGGCACGAGCTCTCGCAACAGCGAAGTGATCCACGCCGGCATCTACTACGCCAAGGGCTCGTTGAAAGCGCGGCTGTGCGTCGAAGGCAAGAAGCTGCTCTATGCCTATGCCCATGAGCGCGGCGTGCCGCACCGTCGCTGCGGCAAGCTCATCGTGGCGACCTCGGATCCTCAGGTCGACCAGCTCACCGTCATCATGGCCAAGGCCGCTGCCAACGGTGTGGACGACATGGTTCTCCTCTCCCGCGAAGAAGCGCGTGCGCTGGAGCCGCATCTGGCGTGCACCGCAGCGCTTCTTTCCCCCAGCACGGGCATCGTGGACAGTCATGCGTTCATGTTGAGCCTGCAGGCCGATCTGGAGCACGCGGGAGGTGTCGTCGCTCTCAAGTCGGGTGTCGCGAGCGCCGCCTGCACGAACGAGGGGATCGTGCTGACGACCGACGACGGCACCCGCCTGCGCTGCAACGGCGTGGTGAATGCGGCGGGACTCTCGGCCCCGCTATTGGCGCGGCGATTCGAAGGGCTTGCTCCGGAAGCCGTGCCGCAGGCCTTTTATGCAAAGGGAAGCTACTTCACCTTGTCGGGGAGGGCACCGTTCAGCAGGTTGATTTACCCCGTACCGGAGGCGGCCGGGCTCGGAGTGCATCTCACGCTCGACCTGGGTGGCCAGGCCAAGTTCGGGCCTGACGTGCAGTGGGTGGATCGTCCGGACGATCTTGTGGTCGATCCTGCCCGCGGCCTGGGCTTCTACGCAGAGGTTCGCAGATACTGGCCCGGCCTGCCCGATGGTGCGCTCCAGCCCGGCTACGCGGGCATGCGTCCCAAGATTTCGGGCCCGGCCGATGCGGTGGCCGACTTCGTGATTTCCGGGCCGGCCGACCATGGCGTGCCGGGTCTGGTCAACCTGTTCGGGATCGAATCGCCGGGCCTGACGAGCAGCCTGGCCATTGCCCGTCAGGTGGCTGAACTGCTGTCGTAGACGCGCGCGGGCATGTACCATGCGGCGGTGCGTCGTTTGTCGGCGTGAGCTGCCGGCGCGGTGCCGGCGCGTTGAGGAGGACCTTTTTCAATGACTGCAACCACCAACCTCGAAGCGGCCGCCAACGCCGTGGCTGAAGACATCGCGAGCGACGTGCGTGGCGTGCTCGCCAGCAAGGATCTCGATTCGGTCCCTCACATCAAGGCGCTTCGCCAGCGCATCGACAGCAAGCTGGCGATCGCGCGCGAATTGGCAGCAGAGAAGAGCCGCGTCGCCGCCCAGAAGGCGCGCGAGGCGGCTACCAGCGCCAACGCCTACGCCCATGACGAGCCTTGGCAGATCGCCGGCGCAGCACTGGCGGTGGGTGTGCTGGTGGGCCTGCTGCTTGGCCGCCGCTGAGTTCCTTCGCCCCAGCGCTGCCGAGGCTCGCGAGGCCGGCGCATGAGGCTGTCGTCGCTTTTCGGGATCAAGTCCCAGCTTCGACGTCTGCGAATCCTGATCGGCGAGGGTGCCCTGGCGGCCGAAGACCGTGCCGAACTCCTGCGCTTTGCCTGGGAAGACGAAAAGAAGCGTCTGCGATGGATGCTCGGGCTCGTCATCGCGGTGGTCGGGCTCACCACGATCGCGATCGCACTTCTGTCCGTGGCCATCGTCGTCCACTTCTGGGATACGCCGCATCGTGCACTGGCCGCCTGGCTGGTCGCGTTGGTCTGGGTGGCGCTCTGGCTGGCCTCGGTGATCGCACTCCTGTCGATGACGGGCAAGTCGTCGTCGGCTTTCGAGCCGGTTCTCCGCGAGTTCGAGCGCGACCGGGCCTGGCTGCGTCAAAGTCTCGGAAAGGGAAACCACGGCGCAGCGCAGCGCGAACGCCGCCCCCTCACCCGCGAGGAATTGCTGGTGCGTATCGAGAAGCAGCGGGTGCGCATCGCCACGCTCGAAGCGGCTTCGTCGGGCAAGGGTGAAGCGCCGGTGCCGAACGAAACCCCCAGTGCCGCCGCGATGCGCATCGCGCGCGAGCACCCGGTCGCGACCGGCGTGGCTGCGGCGGCGGTGGTCGCGGTGCTCGGGCCGCGCCGCATCGTGCGCTGGGCCAGCGTGATCGTGCCAGTCCTCTGGCGGATGCGCTGACCCCTGCGCTCAGGCGTCGCCGCGGCGCAGCGCCTGGGCAACCTGCCGGACCAGCCCCGGCCCCCGATAGATCAGGCCGGTGTAGATCTGCACCACGTCCGCACCGGCATCCATCTTCGACTTGGCATCGGCCGCGCTCAGCACGCCGCCGACTCCGATGATCGGGAACTTGCTTCCCAGCGCGGCCCGCAACTGCGAGATGACGCGGTTGCTGGCTTCCCTGACCGGCGCGCCCGACAGGCCGCCAGCTTCCTGGGCATGCTGCAGGCCGGCCACCGCTTCGCGCGACAGCGTCGTGTTGGTGGCGATGACGCCATCCATCCCATGGCGCAGCAGCGTGGCCGCAATCACCTTGACCTGGGCCTCGTCGAGATCGGGCGCGATCTTCACGAACAGGGGCACCCGCTTGCCTTGACGTGCGGCGAGTGCCTCGCGCTTGTCGGCCACGGCGCCAAGGAGTGCATCCAGGGCTTCATCGCTCTGGAGCGAGCGGAGGTTCGCCGTATTGGGGCTCGAAATGTTGATCGTCACGTAGTCGGCATGCGGGTACACGCCGTCGAGGCCGATCAGGTAATCGTCCACCGCGCGCTCGATCGGGGTGGCTGCGTTCTTGCCGATGTTGAGGCCGAGAAGCATCGGGACCTTCGATGCGTTGCGACGAAAGCGGGCGCGTTGCACGTTCGCAATGAAGGCTTCGAGCCCCTCGTTGTTGAACCCCAGGCGATTGATGAGGGCGTTGCGCTCGGGCAGCCTGAACATGCGCGGCTTGGGGTTGCCCGGCTGCGCCTTGGGCGTGACCGTGCCCACTTCCACGAAGCCGAAGCCCATCGAGGCGAAGGCGTCGATGCAGCGAGCATTCTTGTCGAGTCCGGCCGCGAGCCCCACCCGGTTCGGAAAGGTCAGTCCCGCGAGCGTGACCCGGTCTTCCACGCGCGGCGCGGCGTAGACGCAGGCAAGCGGTGTGTTCTGCGTGCGCGCTAGCGCATCCAGGGTGATTTCGTGGGCATGCTCGGGATCCATACCGAACAGGAACGGACGGGCAAGTCCATAAAGCGACGAGGGCAACAGCAGGGGCATCGGATAATTCTCGACTTCAATCAGCCAAGGATTTTCCCCGATGACTTCCCCCGCTCCGGCTCCGGCCCTGACCCAGGACGAACTCAAGGCGCAGGTCGGCCTCGCCGCGCTGGATTACGTGGTCAAGGGCGAGATCGTCGGGGTCGGCACCGGCTCGACGGTGAACAAGTTCATCGACGCGCTCGCGACCCTCAAGACGCAGATCCGGGGCGCGGTCTCCAGCTCGGTGGCATCGACCGAGCGTCTTCAGGCGCTTGGCATCCCGGTCTTCGACAGCAACGAGGTCGAAGAACTGGCGGTCTACATCGACGGCGCCGACGAGATCGACGGCCGCGGCTACATGATCAAGGGCGGCGGCGCGGCGCTGACGCGCGAGAAGATCGTGGCGGCGCAGTCGCGCCGGTTCGTCTGCATCGCCGACTCGTCCAAGCTGGTCAATACGCTCGGGGCGTTCCCGCTCCCGGTCGAGGTGATCCCCATGGCGACCCAGCGCGTGATTCGCCAGTTCGCGCGCCTGGGTGGGCAGGCGCAGGTGCGGCGCAAGGACGGTGCGCCGCTCGTGACCGACAACGGCCAGCACATCGTCGACGTCACTGGCCTCCGGATCACCGATCCGCTCGGTTTCGAGACGGAGGTGAACCAGTGGCCCGGGGTGATCACGGTGGGGGTCTTCGCTCGCCAGCGGGCCAGCGTGTGCCTGCTGGGGACATCGTCCGGCGTGCGGACGATGCGGTTCGGTTGAGGCCGAGGCAGCCTCCGGGCGCTCTCAGAACTTGATGCCGGCCGGATTGCTCGGCGACGGCTCGTTGGATGAGGTCGCGGGGACCGGAGTCGCGGCAGGCGTCGGCGCCGCGGCGGGGGCGGGCTGCGCAGCGGGCGCCAGCGCCACCAGGGGCTGGGCCGGGGGATTCTGGTAGCCGCCAGGCAGTTGCGAACTCTTCGGATAGCCTGCCGCGTCGAGGTATTGCGACCACTCGCTGTCCGAGAAACCCTTGAGCTGTTGAGAGCCGATCGTGAGCAACGGGAGGCCATTCTGTCCGCTCAGGCGCTGCAGCGCGGTGATGTCCTCGTTGCTCTTGACCGTGCGCTCGCTGAATGGCACGCCGCGCGTGGTCAGCAGCGAACGCGCTGCGGTGCAGGGGCCGCACTCGTCGCCGGTGTAGAGCGTGACGGGGTAGCGCTGGGTCACCTGCCGCAATTCGTAGGGCAGGCCCACGGCTGAACTGACGGTATTGCCGGCTCGCGGGGTGGCGGGCTGCGAAGAAGCAGTCGGGGGCTGATCGGAGAAGGTCACGCGCCCGTCCTTGTCGACCTGGCGGTAAACCGCCTGGGCGAAGGACGACGTGGCGACCAGCAGGAAGGCAAGGCTGGCGATGGCGAAGCGGTGTTTCATCGAGGTCTCCCGGAATCGGATGCCGCCGAGTATCTCAGGCTCCGCCAAGGGCCGGCCTCACGCGGGCTGCGGTTCCGTCATGCCCTGATGGCGCAGCAGGGCGTCGATCTGCGGTTCGCGGCCGCGGAAGGCCTTGAACGACTCCATCGCGGTGCGGCTGCCGCCCGCTTCGAGAATGGCCTGCCGATACTTGCGACCCGTCTCGATGCTCGGCTCGCCGTTGGCGCCGGCAGTTTCCTCGAACGCGGCGTAGGCGTCGGCGCTCAGCACCTCGGCCCACTTGTAGCTGTAGTAGCCGGCCGCATAGCCGCCCGAGAAGATGTGGCTGAAGGTATGGGGCGTGCGGCTGAACGCCGGCGAGGGCATGACCGCCACTTCCTGGCGCACCTCGCCGAGCAGCGCCATCACGTCGCCGGGCGTGGCGGTCGTGGCGTCGTAGGCGGTGTGGAGCAGCATGTCGAACAGCGAGAACTCGATCTGCCGCAGCGTCTGCAGGCCGCTCTGGAAGTTCTTGGCCGCCGTCATCTTGTCGAACAGCGCGCGTGGCAGGGGCTCGCCGGTGTCGACATGCGAGGTCATGTGGGCAAGCACGTCCCACTCCCAGCAGAAGTTCTCCATGAACTGGCTGGGCAGTTCGACCGCATCCCACTCCACGCCGCTGATGCCGGAGACATCGCGCTCGTTGATCTGCGTGAGCATGTGATGCAGGCCGTGGCCGAACTCATGGAAGAGCGTGGTCACGTCGTCATGCGTGAGCAGCGGCGGCTTGCCGTCGACGCCTTCGGCGAAATTGCAGACCAACTGTGCGACCGGCGTCTGAAGCGCGCCGTTGTCGGGGCGCAGCCACCGCGCGCGAACGTCGTCCATCCAGGCACCGCCACGCTTGGCCGCCCGTGCCGACGGATCAAGGTAGAACTGACCGACCTTCTGGCCGTTGCGTTCGATCCGGTAGAACTCGACGCTCGGGTGCCAGACCGGCGCCTGGTCCCGGTGGATCGACACCTCGAACAGCGTCTCGACGATCTTGAACAAGCCCGCCATGACCTTCGGCGCGGTGAAGTACTGCTTGACTTCCTGGTCGCTGAAGGCGTAGCGCGCTTCCTTGAGCTTTTCGCCGATGTAGCTCCAGTCCCAGGGCTGCGGATCGGTGATGCCGAGCTGCTCGGCCGCGAAGACGCGCAGGTCGGCCAGGTCGCGTTCGCCATATGGCTTGGCCTTGCCAGCCAGATCGCGCAGGAACTTGATCACCTGGTCGGCGGATTCCGCCATCTTCGGAACGATCGAGAGCTCGCCGAAATTCGCGTAGCCGAGCAGCTTGGCTTCTTCCTGGCGCAATTCGAGGATCTCACGGATCAGCTCGGTGTTGTCGAAGGCCGGATCGCCGAGTTCGCTCGCGCGGGTGACGTAGGCGCGATAGAGCCGTTCGCGCAGCGCGGTGCTCTTGGCGAACTGCATCACCGGCAGGTAGGAGGGCATCTTCAGCGTGAGCTTGTAGCCTTGCTTGCCCTCGGCCTCCGCGGCCGTACGAGCGGCGCTGACCACATCGTCCGGCAGCCCTTCGAGCTCTCCGGCCGAAGCGTAGTAGGCGAAGGCATCGGTGGCGTCGAGCGCGTGCTCGCTGAATTTCTGGCTCAGTTCGGCCTGGCGCTCCTGGATCTCTGCGAAGCGAGACTTGGCCGCGCCCTGCAGTTCCGCACCGCCCAACACGAAGTTGCGGATCGCGTTGTGATGCGCCTGGCGCTGCTCTGCATTGAGCGTGGCGGGATCGATCGCCTTGTACTTGGCGTAGAGGCGCTCGTCGGAGCCGAGGCGCGTCCAGAAGGCGGTCACGCGCGGCATCGCCTCGTTGTAGGCGGCGCGCAGCTCGGGCGTGTCGGCAACCGCATTGAGATGGCCCACCGCACCCCATGCACGGCTGAAGCGCTCGGACGCCACGTCGAGCACCCGGGAGATCGCCAGCCAATCCGCCGGAAACTCCGGCGCGGTCACGGTCTGCAGCGCAGCCTCGGCCTCCGCCAGCAGGGCATCGACCGCCGGCGACACGTGCGCAGGCCGGATCCGGTCGAACAGGGGAAGATCAGCAAAGTCGAGAAGCGGGTTGTCAGTCATGTCAATTCCAGGTCGAGCGAAGCGAAGACCGTTCGGGAGTCACCGCGGAACCGGCTCTGCCGGGCCGCCGGTGACGCCCCTCGAGGGGGAGGCGGCTACACGCAGTGAGCAAGCAACGGGGTGGTCTTTATCTTGCGGCGCGTTCGGCGGCTTCAAGTGTGTTGGCGAGCAGCATGGCGCGGGTCATCGGCCCGACGCCGCCGGGCACGGGAGTGATCCAGCTCGCGACATCCTTGACGCCGTCGAAATCGACATCGCCCGCGAGCTTGCCGTCTTCCTTGCGGTTCATGCCGACATCGATGATGACCGCACCGGGCTTGACCATGTCTGCCGTCAGGATGTTGCGTCTGCCCACGGCAGCGACCACCACGTCGGCCTGCCGCGTGATCGCGCCGAGGTCCTTCGTCGCGCTGTGGCAGATGGTGACCGTGGCATTCTTGGCCAGCAGCATCATCGCCATCGGCTTGCCCACGATGTTGCTGCGCCCGATGACCACCGCATGCTTGCCGCGCAGGTCGTAGCCGATCGATTCGAGCATCTTCATGCAGCCGTGCGGCGTGCAGGGCCAGAAGCCCGGCTGGCCGACCATGAGTGCCCCGGCGCTCGCGACGTGGAAGCCGTCCACGTCCTTGGCGGGCGAGATCGCCTCGATGACGCGGTGGCTGTCCATGTGCGGCGGCAGCGGCAGCTGGACGAGGATGCCGTGCACCTTGGGGTCCTCGTTGAGCGCATGGATGCGGGCGAGCAGGTCGGCTTCGGTCATGCTCGCCGGGTAGCGCTCGAGGTTGGCGGTGAGGCCGGTCTCGCTGCTGTCGTTGACCTTGTGCTTGACGTAGACCTGGCTTGCCGGATCGTCGCCCACCAGCACGATCGCGAGCGTGGGTTCGACGCCGCTCGCCTTGAGCGCCGCGATGCGGCCGGACACGTCCGCGCGAATTTTTCGGGACAGCGCGTTGCCGTCGATCAGTTGGGCTGTCATCGTTTTCCTGTTTTCCAAGTAAAAACGCCCGCTTGCGCAGGCGTAGGGTGCGAGAGGGTGGCCGTTGGGCTGCTAGGCCTTGGCGGGCGCCGCCTGGCCGAGCGCGATCTTCAGCAGATCGGCCACGGTGTTGGCGTTGAGCTTTTCCATGATGTTGGCGCGGTGCGCCTCCACCGTCTTGATGCTGATGCCGAGGTCGTCGGCGATCTGTTTGTTGAGTCGACCTGCGACGATGCGTTCCAGAACCTGCGCCTCGCGGCCCGTGAGCTTCGACAGCAGGGCGTCACGGCTGGCGGATTGCTGATGCTGGGCGAAGGCACCGCGGGCGTGTTCGAGCATCCGCTCGACCAGTGCGACCAGCGCCTCGTCGTTGAAGGGCTTCTGGATGAAATCCATCGCACCCTTCTTCATGCTGTCCACCGCCATGGGCACGTCGCCGTGACCGGTGATGACCACGATGGGCAGGGGGGAGCGGCGTTCGATCAGCCGGTCCTGCAGTTCGATGCCTGACATGCCGCCCATGCGGATGTCGACGATCAGGCAGGCGACTTCGCGCGGGTCGTAGCGGGAGAGGAACGACTCGGCCGAATCGAAGCAGCGGACCCGGTAGTCCTTGCCTTCGAGAAGCCATTGCAACGAATCACGAACTGCCTCGTCGTCATCAACGACATACACCGTGCCCTTCTTGGGAATCAAACTCATGCAGGTACCTTCGCCTCGTTGCTTGCTACTGAATCGATAGCGTCTAACACCGGAATCCAGAAGGAAAAACGGCATCCGACCACATCCGGACCATTGTAGATGTTCTCCGCCTGCATTCGGCCCCGGTGGGATTCGACGATCGTTCGGCACAGGTTCAGACCGATCCCCATGCCTTCGGGTTTGGTGGAGAAGAACGCCTCGTACAAGCGCTCCATGACTTCGGGCGAAAGCCCCATGCCGGTGTCCTGGACCGAGAACTCGACCGCGTTGTGCCCCTCGATGATCTTCGGCAGCACCCGCAGCTCCACGCTGCGGCGTGCCAGAGGCCGGTTGGCGAGGTCGATGGATTCGGCGGCGTTCTTCAGCAGGTTGACCATCACCTGCTCGATCAGGATCGGGTCGACGCGCAGCACCGGCAGGCGCGCGGCGACGTAGTGGTTCAGGCGCACGTTGCGGCGGCGCAACTCGATGCCCGCCAATTCGACCGCTTCGCTGACCATCATCGCCACTTCGGCCGGTGTGCGGTTGGGCTCGCTGCGCTTCACGAAGGAGCGGATGCGCTGGATGATCTGGCCGGCGCGCTGGGCCTGCTTGGATGTCTTGTCCAGCGCCGCGAGCAGGGCGTCGGAATCGATCTGGTTCCCCTTGATCCGCGACATCATGCCGTTGCAGTAGTTGGTGATGGCGGTCAGCGGCTGGTTGAGTTCATGGGCCACGCTGGAGGCCATTTCGCCCATCGTGATCAGGCGGCTCGCGGCGTGCGCGCGGTCGGCCTGCGCCGCTGCGAGATCCTCGGCGTCGCGGCGCGGCGTGATGTCGGTCGCGATCACGAGTTGCGCCAGGCGGCCGTCGACCCAGGTCAGGTAGCGCGAGCGCACCTCCAGCCACTTCCCGAGTTCGGGCACGAAGATCTCGTTGTTGGCCGGCTGGGCCGCGGTGAGCTGATCGATCGGCAGTCCGGCGAAGGGGTCCACGTCGTCGAGCTCCTCGTCGCGGGCATGTGAAGCCGGCACCCCCGCTTGCGCCACCATGTTCAAGTGGCCGACGGTATTGGACCCGAACCAGAGGCGGTAGAGCTTGTTCGCGAACACCAGCTCTTCGCTGCCGAGCGGCGCCACCGACACCGACGCGTCCAGCGCTTCCAGCACGGTGGTGAAGCGCTCGTACGAAGCCGACAGCTGCTCGCGGATGCGCGTCGGCTCGGTGATGTCGGTCATCGAGGTCATCCAGCCGGTCTGGTGTCCGCGTGCATCGATCAGCGGCGAGACGTACAGCCGCGCGTTGAAGACGCTGCCGTTCTTGCGCTTCACGCGCACCTGGAAGCCGCCGGGCAGGGCGCGACCGTGCAGCTCTTCCTCGAGCCGCTCGTTCATCACCTCACGGTCGGACTCCAGCCAGTAGGGGAAGGGCGGCGTCTGGCCGACCAGTTCGTTTTCGCTCCAGCCGGTCATCGCGCAGAAGGCGGCGTTCACGTAGGTGATGCGGCCTTCGAGGTCGAGCACGCGCATGCCGGTGAGCATCGAGTTCTCCATTGCGCGACGGAAGTTGGTCTCGGCCACCAGCGCCTGCTGCGCCTGCAGACGTCGCCGCGTGTGGCGCCAGGTGCCGATCAGCATCCAACTCGTCAGCACGCTGAGCGCGCCGACCAGCCAGAAGAGGCCGTTGCCGACCACGCCCTGCGAGGTGCGATAGGCCTGTGCGCGCAGCACCAGTCCATTGCCGACCGGCGACACCGGCACTTCGTATTCGTTGGTATGCACGGCCCATGGCAGCAGGCGGTTGCCGGCGCCTTTGGGATTGGCGACGGTGTTCCCGGCGATCAGGCCGCCCTTGGCGTCGAGCAGCGACACCGCATAGCGCGCCGAGACCTCCGCCGGCATGCCGTAGCGCAGCAGCCCGTCGACAGAGAACTCGCCCAGCAGCGTGCCGGCGAACAACCCCTGGTCGAACATCGGAATGTGAAGCTGCAGCATCGGTGCCGGATCGCCTCCCGCGAGCGCCTGCGAGTACACCAGTTGCCCCAGTTCGCGTGCCAGGGCGTAGCTGCTTTCGGTGTCGCCGGGCCGCAGCACCTCGCCGATCGCCCGCTGCTGCGCGGGATGCACGCTTGGCGCCGCATAGCTTGCCTTGACGCGGCGACGGTCGTCGATCCATGTCACGGCCTGCAGTTCCGGAAACTGGCTGACCAGTGACTCGGCGCGGCTCGCGAATTCGGCGACGTCGATCTCGCGGTTGGCGGCATCGCGGGCCAGCCGCGAGAGTTGCTCCTGCCGTTCGAGGAGGCGCATGCGAACGCGCTGCTGCGCGTACTCGACGTCGCGCCTGACCGATTCCTGCACGCGCTCCATTTCCTCCGCGCGCAAGTACCAGAAGGCCGACACGATGGCCGCGAGAAAGAGCAGCACGGCGGCGAGCGGCGCGAGCATCGCCACGGCGTCCTGCAGCATGGGCGTCTGCCGGCGCCACCAACGGCGCCACCATGAAAGCGGCGATGCGTGGACCGCGCTGCGCGCGACCGCGATCGGGGAGGAGAAGGGCATCGGGCGAGTTTAGGTGATCACCTTTCGGACAGGGTGTCAACCCGTCCATTCGAAATGCGGCCGGCAGGGGAAACCCATGAAAACGCAATCAAGGTTTCATTGGTGAATTTCATATTAAGAAATCGCTACGCACTATTTGAAATCGCGGAAATTCTGTGAGAAACTCCCGCCGCACTGCCAATCCGGCACTAAATTACTGCCACAACCCCTGTCAAAAAGGAGACAAGCATGTCGGCGAATCCTCAGAACCTCTTCGGTTCGGCCGCGAACGACCAAGACGCGCAGGAAACGCGCGAATGGATGGATGCCCTATCGGCAGTCATCGAAAGCGAGGGGCCGGAACGGGCGCACTTCCTGCTCGAGCAACTCCTCGAACATGCCCGTCAGAACAGCATCGACAAGCCGTTCTCGGCCAACACGGCCTACGTGAACACCATCGAGACCGACCAGGAAGAGCGCTCGCCGGGCAACAACGAAATCGAGGAGCGCCTGCGTTCGTACATGCGCTGGAACGCGATGGCGATGGTCGTGAAGGCCAACCGCCACCACCCGCCCGAGGGCGGCGACCTCGGCGGCCACATCGGCTCCTTTGCCTCGCTGGCGACCATGTTCGGCGCCGGCTTCAACCACTTCTGGCACGCCGAGAGCGAAAACCACGGCGGCGACTGCCTGTACATCCAGGGGCACGTCTCGCCCGGCATCTACGCCCGCGCCTACCTCGAAGGCCGCCTGACCGAAGAGCAACTGCTCAACTTCCGTCAGGAAGTGGACGGCAAGGGCCTGTCGAGCTACCCGCACCCAAAGCTCATGCCGGAGTTCTGGCAGTTCCCGACCGTGTCGATGGGCCTGGGCCCGCTGATGGCGATCTACCAGGCGCGCTTTCTCAAGTACCTGCACGCACGCGGCATCGCCAACACCGAGAACCGCAAGGTCTGGGTCTTCTGCGGCGACGGCGAAATGGACGAAGTCGAGTCGCTCGGCGCCATCGGCCTGGCCGCGCGCGAGAACCTCGACAACCTGGTCTTCGTCATCAACTGCAACCTGCAGCGCCTGGACGGCCCGGTGCGCGGCAACGGCAAGATCATCCAGGAGCTCGAAGGCGAGTTCCGCGGTTCGGGCTGGAACGTCATCAAGCTGCTGTGGGGCAGCAACTGGGACCCGCTGCTGGCGCGTGACAAGGACGGCGCGCTGCGCAAGATCATGATGGAGACCAACGACGGGGACTACCAGTCGTTCAAGGCCAACGACGGCGCTTACGTTCGCAAGCACTTCTTCGGCCGCGACCCGCGCACGCTCGAGATGGTCTCGAAGATGAGCGACGACGACATCTGGGCGCTGCGCCGCGGCGGCCACGATCCGCAGAAGGTCTACGCGGCCTTCCACTCGGCCGTGAATCACAAGGGCCAGCCGACCGTGCTGCTGATCAAGACCGTCAAGGGCTTCGGCATGGGCAAGATCGGCGAAGGCAAGAACACTGTCCACCAGACCAAGAAGCTCGGCGACGAGGACATCAAGGCCTTCCGCGACCGCTTCAACATCCCGATCCCGGACAGCCAGATCGAAGACCTGCCGTTCTACAAGCCGGCCGACGACACCCCGGAAATGAAGTACCTGCACGAGCGCCGCAAGGCCCTCGGCGGCTACCTGCCGCATCGCCGCACCAAGGCGGACGAGAGCTTCACCGTGCCGTCGCTCGAAACCTTCAAGGCCGTGCTGGAGCCGACCGCCGAAGGCCGCGAGATCTCGACCACGCAGGCGTACGTCCGCTTCCTCACGCAGTTGCTGCGCGACCAGGCCCTCGGCCCGCGCGTGGTGCCGATCCTCGTCGACGAGGCACGCACCTTCGGCATGGAAGGCCTGTTCCGCCAGGTCGGCATCTACAACCCCGCGGGCCAGCAGTACACCCCGGTCGACAAGGACCAGGTCATGTACTACAAGGAAGACAAGGCCGGCCAGATCCTGCAGGAAGGCATCAACGAAGCCGGCGGCATGTCGAGCTGGATCGCGGCGGCCACGTCGTACAGCACGAACAACCGGATCATGGTGCCGTTCTACGTGTACTACTCGATGTTCGGCTTCCAGCGCATCGGCGACCTCGCCTGGGCGGCGGGCGACATGCAGGCGCGGGGCTTCCTGCTTGGCGGCACCTCGGGCCGCACCACGCTGAACGGCGAAGGCCTGCAGCACGAGGACGGCCACAGCCACATCCTCGCGAACACGATCCCGAACTGCGTGAGCTACGACCCGACCTTCGCGCACGAAGTCGGCGTGATCCTGCACCACGGCCTCAAGCGCATGGTCGAGAAGCAGGACAACGTCTACTACTACCTCACGCTGCTCAACGAGAACTACGCGATGCCCGGCCTCCAGCCCGGCACTGAAGAGCAGATCATCAAGGGCATGTATCTGTGCAAGCAGGCGCCGGCGCTCAAGGCCAAGGCGCCCGCCGTGCAGTTGCTCGGTAGCGGCACCATCCTGCGCGAAAGCATCGCCGCGCAGGAATTGCTCGAGAAGGACTGGGGCGTCAGCGCCGGCGTGTGGAGCTGCCCGAGCTTCAACGAGCTGACCCGCGACGGCCAGGATGCCGACCGCTGGAACCTGCTGCACCCGACCGAAGAGCAGCGCGTGCCTTTCGTCGCCCAGCAGCTCGCCGCGAGCACCGGCCCGGTGGTGGCATCGACCGACTACATGAAGGCCTACGCCGAGCAGATCCGCCCCTTCGTCCCGAAGGGCCGCAACTACAAGGTGCTCGGCACCGACGGCTTCGGCCGCAGCGACTTCCGCGCCAAGCTGCGCGAGCACTTCGAGATCAACCGCCACTACATCGTGCTGGCCGCGCTCAAGGCGCTGGCCGAGGACGGCGCCATTCCCGCGCAAAAGGTGGCCGATGCGATCAAGAAGTACGGCATCAACGCCGACAAGATCAACCCGCTCTACGCATAAAACGACCAACCAACAATCAACTGCGCCCTAGGGCGGGAGACACGATATGGCTACAGTGGAAGTCAAGGTGCCGGACATCGGCGATTTCGATGAGGTCGCAGTCATCGAAGTGCTGGTGAAGGTCGGCGACACGGTCAAGGCCGAGCAGTCGCTGATCACGGTGGAGTCGGACAAGGCGTCGATGGAGATCCCGTCGAGCCAGGCCGGCGTGGTGAAGGAACTCAAGGTCCAGGTCGGCAGCAAGGTGAGCGAAGGCTCCGTGGTGCTGCTGCTCGAGGCCGAAGGCGCGGCTGCCGCAGCACCGGCACCGGCACCGGCCGCGGCGGCGCCTGCCACTGCAGCGCCGACGCCTGCGCCCGCGCCTGCAGCCGCTGCGCCCGCACCGGCCGCAGCCGCCGGCCCGATCGACGTGAAGGTGCCCGACATCGGCGACTTCAAGGACGTCGCGGTGATCGAGGTGCTGGTCAAGCCCGGCGACACCATCAAGGAAGAGCAGTCGCTCATCACCGTCGAGTCGGACAAGGCCTCGATGGAGATCCCGTCGTCGGCCTCCGGCGTGCTCAAGGAACTCAAGGTCAAGGTCGGCGACAAGGTCAACATCGGCGACCTGATCGCGGTGATCGAAGGCGCAGGCGGTGGTGCGGCTGCTCCGGCTCCGGCGCCCGCCCAGGCCGCCGCTGCGCCTGCGGCCGCGACCGCATCGGCACCTGCACCGGCCGCAGCGCCTTCGGCATCGGCCGTCGCGCCGGCTCCGCATGACCCGACCGCCGCACCCAGCGGCAAGCTGCCGCACGCATCGCCGTCGGTGCGCAAGTTCGCGCGCGAACTCGGCGTGCCACTCGACGAGGTGAAGGGCAGCGGGCCCAAGGGCCGCATCACGCAGGAAGACGTCCAGAACTTCACCCGTGCCGTGATGAGCGGCGCAGTCAGCACGAAGGCTGCGGGGGCCAAGGCGCCGGCGGGCGGCGGGGACGGTGCTGCGCTGGGGCTGATTCCCTGGCCGAAGGTCGACTTCAACAAGTTCGGCACCGTCGAGCGCAAGGACCTGTCGCGCATCAAGAAGCTCAGTGGTGCGAACCTGCACCGCAACTGGGTGATGATCCCGCACGTCACCAACAACGACGAAGCGGACATCACGGAGCTCGAAGCCTTCCGCGTCTCCACCAACAAGGAGAACGAGAAGTCGGGCGTCAAGGTGACGATGCTGGCTTTCGTGATCAAGGCCGTGGTCTCGGCGCTCAAGAAGTTCCCCGAGTTCAACACCAGCCTCGACGGCGACCAGCTCGTCTACAAGCAGTACTACCACATCGGCTTCGCGGCGGACACGCCCAATGGCCTCGTGGTGCCGGTGCTCAAGGATGCCGACAAGAAGGGCATCATCCAGATCAGCCAGGAGATGGGCGAACTCGCCAAGAAGGCGCGCGACGGCAAGCTCGGCTCGGCCGACATGCAGGGTGGCTGCTTCTCGATCAGTTCGCTCGGCGGTATCGGCGGCACGCACTTCACGCCGATCATCAATGCGCCCGAAGTGGCGATCCTGGGTCTCTCCAAGGGCCAGATGAAACCGGTCTGGGACGGCAAGCAGTTCGTGCCGCGCCTGACGCTCCCGCTGTCGCTGTCGTACGACCATCGCGTCATCGATGGTGCCGCGGCCGCCCGGTTCAATGCGTACCTGGGTCAGGTCCTCGCCGACTACCGTCGAATCATCCTATGACCACGGTCGTGGCCGTCCGCAAAGGCGGTCAGGTCGTGATGGCTTCCGATTCGCTGGTGACGTTCGGCGACACGCGTCTGTCGTTCAACGCCGAGGCGAACCGGAAGCTCTTCATGGTCAACGACGCAGCCGGCCAGACCATCTTCGCGATGGCCGGCGCGGCGGCGCACTACCTCGTGCTGCAGCACGCGCTTGCGGGGCAGCCGGTGGAGGCGCTGCGCTTCGGCAGCAAGGACGAGATCTTCCACACCTTCACGCGGCTGCATCCGGTGCTGAAGGACTCGTTCTACCTGCAGACCAAGGAAGACGAACATGAGCCGTACGAGTCGAGCCAGTTCACCATGCTGATGGCCAACCCGAGCGGCATCTACGGCGTCTACAGCTATCGCGAAGTCTTCGAGTTCAAGCAGTTCTGGAGCATCGGCTCCGGCCGCAGCTTCGCACTCGGCGCGATGCACGCCGCCTACGACAAGGCGCGCAGCGCGCGCGACGTGGCCGAAGCCGGCGTGGCGGCGGCCTGTGAATTCGATAGAAACTCGGCCGCACCGGTCGACGTTCTCACACTCAAACTGAAGGTGTCCAAATGAGCGAAGTACAAGTCAAAGTGCCGGACATCGGCGATTTCTCGGAAGTCGCTGTGATCGAGGTCCTCGTCAAGGCGGGCGACACGGTCAAGGTCGAGCAGTCCCTCATCACGGTGGAATCGGACAAGGCGTCGATGGAGATTCCCTCGTCGCACGCCGGCGTGGTGAAGGCGGTGGCCGTGAAGGTGGGCGACAAGGTGAGCGAAGGCTCGGTCGTGCTGACGCTCGATGCGGCGGAAGGCGCCTCTGCTGCGCCGGCACCCGCTCCTGCAGCACCCGCGGCGGCACCGGCGGCCAAGGCCGCGGCTGCTCCTGTTGCGGCGCCGGCTGCGTCGACCTATGCGGGCGGCGTGGATGTCGAATGCGATGTCCTGGTGCTCGGCGCCGGCCCCGGCGGTTACTCGGCCGCCTTCCGCGCGGCCGACCTGGGGCTCAAGGTCGTGCTGGTCGAGCGTTACGCGACGCTCGGCGGTGTCTGCCTCAACGTCGGCTGCATTCCATCCAAGGCCCTGCTGCACGTCGCGGCGGTGATGGACGAGGTCAAGCACTTCGCCGATCTGGGCGTGAGCTACGGCGATCCCAAGATCGATCGTGCCAAGCTGCTCGCCCACAAGAACAAGGTGGTCGGCAAGCTCACCGGCGGCCTGACTGCGATGGCCAAGATGCGCAAGGTGACGACCGTGCGCGGCATCGGCGAATTTGTCGACCCGTATCACCTCAAGGTGCAGGAGACCTCGGGCGACGGCAAGGACGCGAGCGGCAAGTCGCAAGTGGTGAAGTTCCGCAACTGCATCATCGCGGCCGGCTCGCAGGCGGTGCAGTTGCCCTTCATGCCGAAGGACGATCCGCGCATCGTCGACTCCACCGGCGCGCTGCAACTCGGTGTCGAACCCAAGCGCATGCTCATCCTCGGCGGCGGGATCATCGGCCTCGAAATGGGCTCGGTGTATTCCACGCTCGGCGCGCGCCTCGACGTGGTCGAGATGCTCGACGGGCTGATGCAGGGCGCGGACCGCGACCTCGTCAAGGTCTGGCAGAAGATGAACACGCCGCGCTTCGACAACATCATGCTCAAGACGAAGACCGTCGGCGCCGAGGCGACCAAGGAAGGCATCCGCGTGACCTTCGAGGGCGAGCAGGCGCCGAAGGAGCCGCAGGTCTACGACCTGGTGCTGCAGGCGGTCGGCCGCAGCCCGAACGGCAAGAAGATCGGCGCCGAGAAGGCGGGCGTTGCCGTGACTGACCGAGGCTTCATCCCGGTGGACGTGCAGATGCGCACCAACGTGCCGCACATCTTCGCGATCGGCGACATCATCGGCCAGCCGATGCTGGCCCACAAGGCGGTGCACGAGGCGCATGTGGCCGCCGAAGTCATTGCCGGCGAGCAGAAGGGCGATCACGAACTCGCGAGCGCAGCCTTCAATGCGCGCGTGATCCCGAGCGTGGCCTACACCGATCCCGAAGTGGCCTGGGTCGGCCTCACCGAGGACCAGGCCAAGGCGACGGGCGTGAAGGTCGAGAAGGGGCTGTTTCCATGGACCGCCTCCGGCCGGGCCATCGCCAACGGGCGCGACGAGGGCTACACGAAGCTGCTGTTCGACGCCGAGACGCACCGCATCGTCGGTGGCGGCATCGTCGGGACCCATGCGGGCGACATGATCGGAGAGATCGCGCTGGCCATCGAAATGGGCGCGGATGCGGTCGACATCGGCAAGACGATCCACCCGCACCCGACGCTCGGCGAGAGCATCGGCATGGCGGCGGAAGTGGCGCACGGGAGCTGCACGGATCTCCCCCCGGTGAAGAAGCGCTGACCCCCAGCCTCGCTCACTTCGTGTAGCTCGGGCACCCCCTTTCAGGGGGCACCCCCGGCGGACCGGCGGAGCCGGATCCGCCGGGGTCCTGGAACAAAAAAATCCCGCCAGCGGCGGGATTTTTCATGGAATGGCTTTGCGGGTCAGTCGCCGGAGGTCTTGGCGGCGTCGTCCTGCGCGTCGACCACGCGCCGAGCGCCGCTGAAGCGCCGCTGCCAATAGCTGCCGCTCATGTCTTCCACGCGAACCTGCGCGCCGGGCTTGGGCGAGTGGATGAACTTCCCTTCGCCGACGTAGATGCCGACGTGGCTGAAAGCGCGTCGCATGGTGTTGAAGAAGACGAGGTCGCCGGGCTTGAGTTCGCTGCGGTCGATCTTCTGGGTGGCGGCGGCCTGTTCTTCGGCGCGGCGGGGAAGCAGGTGGCCGACGGTCTGGTTGTACATCGCGCGGACGAAGCCGCTGCAATCGAAACCGGTCTCGACCGTGTTGCCGCCGCGGCGGTAAGGAACGCCCAGGAAACCCATGGTGGTGACCACGAGGTCGGAAGTGCGGTCGACGACGGTCTGGCGCACCTGCTGGAACTGGCCCTTCAGGGTCTTGTCGACGACGACCTGCGCCTCGACGGCGTCATCGCCGAACTCCGCACGCTGGAGCGGCGCGGCATGGACCGAGATCGCTAGCAGCAGGCCGGCGGTGAGTAGGATAAAACGCATGGCGCGTAAGGATATGGATGACACCCCGGGGTGTCAATTTGAAGCGAAGTCGCGATTTTGCACGTAACTTGTTGCTGCAGATGGATTTTTTCGATCCTCTCATATCAAAAAATGTAAATGTTTCAGTTATCCGCGATAAGCGTCGAGCGGCGTGTAATGCAAAAGTCTTTGAAATTGGATGGAATGGCCAAACGATTGCAAGACCGCTTCTTCGAAGGATGCGCATGACCTCCATATGGATGAACGCCCGTGCAGTGCCGCGATGGACTCTTTGGTTTGCAGCGATGGTCGCGGGCGCCGCCGTCGCAGCACCCCGGCCCGAAGTCGTTGCGTCGGGGCTGGAGAACCCCTGGGGCGTGGCTTTTCTGCCCGGCGGTCGCTTCCTCGTCACCGAGCGACCTGGCCGCCTGCGAGTGGTCGCGGCCGATGGCAAGGTCGGCGCGCCGGTCAAGGGGCTTCCGCCGATCGCGGCTGGCGGGCAGGGCGGTTTGCTGGATGTGCTCGCCGATTCCGGCTTCGAGCAGAACCGGACGATCTACTTCTGCTTCTCCGAGCCCGACAAGGACAACGACGCGGCCAACGGCACGGCACTCGCGCGGGCAGCGCTCTCGGCGGACGGCGGCCAGCTCGAAGACCTCAGGATCATCTTCCGCCAGCAGCCGAAAGTCGTGAGCCGCAATCACTTCGGCTGCCGCATCGTCGAGATGCCGGACGGCACGCTGTTCCTCACGCTGGGCGAGCGCTTCAGCCGCAAGGAAGACGCGCAGAAGCTCGACAACCACCTCGGCAAGATCGTCCGCGTGGCCAAGGACGGGATGGCGCCGAAGGACAACCCCTTCGTCGGCCGACCCGGGGCGCTGCCGGAGATCTGGAGCTACGGCCACCGCAACGGCCAGGGCGCGGCGATCGGACCGGACGGCAGGCTGTGGATGCACGAACACGGTCCGCAGGGCGGCGACGAGATCAACATCCCCCTTGCGGGCCGCAACTATGGATGGCCGGTCATCACCTACGGCGAGAACTACGGCGGCGGCAAGATCGGCGAGGGCATCACCCACAAGGAAGGCATGGAGCAGCCGCTTCACTACTGGGTGCCGTCGATCGCGCCTTCGGGCATGGCGTTCCTGACCAGCGACCGCTACGGCGCGGCGTGGAAGGGCAATCTCTTCATCGGCTCGCTCAAGTTCGGGTATCTCGATCGCATCGAGATCAAGGACGGCAAGGTGGCCGCCGAGCACAAGCTGCTCGAAGAAGGCCGTGCGCGGATCCGCGACGTCAAGCAGGGGCCGGACGGCCTGCTCTACATCCTGACGGACGAATCCAACGGCAAGCTGATGCGGTTGCAGCCTTAGCGCGAGGGCAAGGGGCAGCCCGGCAGCCCGAGCACCGGAAGCATCTCGTCCCAGAGCCGCCGCCATTCGGGCCAGTCGTGCCCGCCCTCGGTGCGGAACACATGGCCGGGCGGCAGCACGGCGGCCAGCAACTCGTGGCTGAACGCGAACCGGTCGTCGCGCCCGAAACCCAGGTAGAGCCGCGGCAGGTCCGGCGCATCGGGCTGCGCGCCGTAGCGCTGGAGCCATGCCCACAAGCGCTGCTCGCCGTTGTCGCCGGGCAGGCTGCGGTTCGGCGCGCGCCAGCGCACGAGGCCGCCCGCGTTCGCGATGTCGAGGCTGGTGGTGCGTTCCCCGAGGTAGGGGGACAGCACGACGATGCCGTCCAACTGGCCCGGATTCGTCGTCGCATAGGACAGGGCACCGAGGCCGCCGACCGAGATGCCGGCGATCCAGATCGACGTGTAGCCCTGCCGTCGCGCGGGCGCGATCACGTCTTCGCCCAGGCGCCGGAGGATTGCCATTCCGCTGGTGTAGTAGCCCAGCGGGGCATCGGCACGCAGCACGTCGACCGCCAGCCGGCGTTCTTCGACTGCGGCGACGAAGCCCTCGCGTACGAACTCGTCCGGCTCCGAATAGGCGCCGGGCAGCAGCACGAGCAGCGTGCGTGCATCCGGCGTGCAGGGGCTCTTGTGGAGGAACGTGTCCATCGGCCTCTTCGGAGGCCGCACGGATGCGCAGCCCGCGAGCAGCGCGGCCGCCAGCAACACGAGCAGGAGATGCTTGCCGGGCTCGCGAATCTCACTGACTCCCGTCTGCGCGGCCAGGCGGCACGGGCAAGTCGATGAGCCGGTCATGACCGTGGTGCAGCACACCAGCGGCAAGCGGGTCCACCGCTTCTCGCACATCAATACGAGTTCGACTGCGCCTTCAGCGCATGGTCGTAGGTCAGCGCGATGGCGTTGATGCCGGGCTGCAAGGCGCGCTCGTCGGCCACGCTGTCCACCTTGCGGCCGTCGACATACACGGTCGGGCGCGAGCGGCGGAGCGATTCGCGGAAGTCCTGGCCGGACATCAGCGCGGCGGTGCTGAGCGGGGCGTTCATCGTCTCTTCCTTGGTGGTTGCGCAAGGCTCGTCGGCCCGGGCGCTTGTTCGATAATTTGACCATCGAATCGCCCATGGCGCGCATCGCCGCCATCACCTCCGAAAGAAGACACCCCATGCTGCTCGACGCATCGCAATCCCAACTGGTCCTCGTCGACTATCAGGCCCGCCTGATGCCCGCGATCTTCGAGGCCGAGGCCGTCGCGAAGAACGCGGTGCGGCTCGGCAAGCTGGCCCAACTCGTGGGCGTGCCGGTCTTCGGCACGGAGCAGAACCCGTCCAAGCTCGGCGAAAACCTCCCCGACATCCGCGCGCTGTGCCAGCGCACGCTCGCCAAGATGCATTTCAGCGGCGCGGAAGAAGGCCTCGGCGAATGGCTCCGCACGCCGGCCAAGGCGCCGCAGGGCAATGCGCGCAGCCTGCCGAAGCATCTGCAGAAGCAGCAGCCCGCCGCCGAAGAGCGCAACACGATCGTCATCGCCGGATGCGAAGCGCATGTGTGCCTGCTGCAGACCGCGCTCGATCTGCTCGAAGACGAATTCGAGGTGTGGGTGGTGACCGACGCCTGCAGCTCGCGTACCGAGCGCAACCGCGATGCGGCCTTCGACCGGCTGGCCGGTGCGGGCGCCGAACTCGTCACGACCGAGATGGTCGGCTTCGAGTGGGTGCGCACCGCGGAGCATCCGCTCTTCAAGGAACTGCAGACGCTCATCCGTTGAAGAAGCGCTCTGCGATCAGTCGACCTTCAGCGAGCCCAGCCGCTCCACGATCAGGTCGTGCAGCGACTGCGCCGCGACCGACAGACTGCCTTCGCGCCGCTGCACCAGATGCAGCGTGCGCGTCAGCCCCGCCACAGGGAGCGGCCGCGTCACGAGTGATTCGCGACGGAAGTGAAACAGCGTGAGCGCCGGCACGATGCTCACGCCGAGCCCGGCCTCGACGAGGCCCATCACGGTCGCGAGGTGCTCCACCTCGAAGACCTGGTTCAGCCGCATCGGGTGCAGCGCCGCGTCCAGCGACTGTCGCACGCTGCTGTTGCGTGCCATCTGGATGAAGGGCCACGGCGCGATCTTCTTGAGTGTCAGCCGATCTTCCTGCGCCAGCGGATGGTCCGCGCGGCACACCAGATGAAAGCGATCGGTGCACAGCTTCCGGCTGCGCAGGTCGTTGCCCTGCGCCGCACCGGCGCCTGAAGCAGCGAGGGCGAAGTCCGCCTGTCCGCCGCGCACCAGCGCGAGGCAGGCATCGGACAGGGCATCGTCGAGGTCGATCGTGATGCCGGGCCACTTCTGCATGAACTCGGCGAACACGCGTGGAAGCCAGCCCGCCGCGAGCGAGGGCAGGGCGGCCACGCGGACACGGCCCTTGCGCCGCTCGACATGATCGGCCAGATCGCGGATCGCGCCGCCCATCTCTTCCAGCAACCGGCGTGCCGAACCTTCGAACAGCCTGCCCTCGGGCGTGAGGTGCACGCTGCGCGTGTCGCGATCGAAGAGGCGAGTGCCGAGCCCGTCTTCCAAGGTGCGGATGAGCGCGCTGAAAGCCGGTTGAGACAGATGGCAGTTTTCCGCCGCGCGCGTGAAGTTGCGCTGGTCCGCCAACGCCAGGAAGGCCCGAAGCTGGCGTGTCGAGAGGTCGGGCGTCTTCATGATTGATTTGCCATTCCGATCAATTCATCTGAACTTTCGATTTTACGGATGATGCTGCGAGGCCTTAGAGTCCTTCGCATGGACACGCCCTCGCTTCTCATCGGCTGCGCCGCAGGCTTCTCCGGCGATCGGATCGATGCTGCCGGACCGGTGGTCGATACGCTGATCGCGCGGCTCGAAGCCGGCCCTTCCGGTCGGCGCGCCTTTCTCATCTTCGAAACCCTCGCCGAACGCACGCTGGCGCTGGCGCAGCTTCGGCGGCGTGCCGATCCCGAGGCGGGCTACGAGCCCTTGCTCGACGCGATGTTGCGGCCAGTGCTGGTGCGCTGCCTCCAGCATGGCATCCGGATCGTGAGCAACTTCGGCGCCGCCAATCCGCGCGCTGCCGCTCGGCTCATCGCGCAGATGGCGCGCGAACTGGGCGCGAAGCCGCCGCGCATCGCGGTGGTCGAAGGAGACGATCTCTCGTCGCCGGAGCACCTCGCATTGCTGCGCGAGCAACTCGGCGCGCGCATGGACGGCATCCGCATCGTCAGTGCCAACGCCTACATCGGCGCGGAGCCGATCGCGGCCGCGCTCGATGCGGGCGCGCAGATCGTGGTCTGCGGCCGCGTGGCGGACCCCTCCCTGACCGTCGGCCCCGCCATGTCGCACTTCGGCTGGCCCCGGGACGATTGGGCGAAGCTCGGCCGGGCGACCATGGCCGGCCACCTTCTGGAATGCGGCGCGCAGGTCTGTGGCGGCTATTTCGCTGACCCCGGCTACAAGGACGTACCGGGCCTCGAAGCGGTCGGATTCCCTATCGCCGAGATCGATGCCGATGGCGGCTGCATCATCGGCAAGTCCGACGGCACCGGAGGCCTGGTGACCGAGGCGACCGTGAAGGAGCAACTGCTCTACGAAGTGCACGATCCCGGCGCCTACCTGACGCCTGACGTGGTTGCAGACATCTCCGAGGCCGCGGTCCATGCGCTTGGCCGCGACCGGGTGGCGCTTCGCGGCGTGAAAGGTCATTCGCGGCCGTCGCACTACAAGGTCAATGTCTGCCACGAAGGCGGCTGGCTCGCAGAGGGGGAGATTTCCTATGCCGGGCCGCGCGCCGAGTCTCGCGCAAGGCTCGCGGCGGAGGTTCTCCGCAAGCGCCTCTCGGGACTGCAACTGCGCGTCGACCTCATCGGTGCCGTCAGCGTGCTCGGAGACGACGCCGGCCGCACGCTCGCGGCAACAGCCGACGCGGGCGGGCGCGATGTACGTCTGCGTGTGGCCGCGGCGCACGATGACCGTGCGCAGGCCGAGCGGCTCGCTCGCGAGGTCATGGCGCTCTACACCTGCGGGCCGGCTGGCGGCGGCGGGGTGCGGACGGCGCTGACGCCGCGCCTCAACACCATCTCGTGCCTGCTGCCGCGCGACGCCGTGACCGTGCGGCATGTCTTCATCGAGGAGGCGACGTCATGAACTCGCACATCGAAGTCGCGCTCTATCGCGCCGCGCATGGACGAACGGGCGACAAGGGCGACCGTTCCAACATCAGCGTGATCGCGTGGCACCCGGATCTCTACGCGCTGCTGGTGGAGCAGGTCACGCCCGAGGCTGTCGCGGCGCAATTCGAGCACCGCGCGCCGACCGGGGTGCAACGCCATCTGCTGCCGAAGCTGCATGCGATGAACTTCGTGCTCGACGGCGTGCTCGATGGCGGCGTCAACGATGCGCTCAATCTCGACACGCATGGCAAGGCACTGTCCTTCCTGCTGCTCGACCTTCCGATCCGCGTGCCGCGCGAACTTGCCGACCGGCTCGCGGGCCCTGACGAATTCTGAAATCCGATCGAGACCCTCAACCATCCAGGAGACAGACAGATGAACCGCATTTCTTCCCTCGCGCTCGCTGCCGCGCTGGCGGCATCCGCCGCGCATGCAGAGGGTTTCCCCGACAAGCCGATCACTTTCGTCGTGCCCTTCGCGGCCGGCACGGCGACGGACCAGATCGCGCGTGCGCTGGGCAACGGCGTGACTGCGGAGACGAAGCAGGCAGTCGTGATCGACAACAAGGCCGGCGCCAGCGGCTTCATCGCCTCGCAGATGGTCGCGAAGGCGCCCGCCGACGGGTACACCGTGCTCATCACCACCAACACCACGCACGCGGCGAACGAGCATCTGTTCAAGAAGCTGCCTTACGACCCGGTGAAGGACTTCACGCCGATCGCCGCGCTGGGCAAGGGCGGGCAGATCATGGTGGTCAACCCGTCCTTCCCTGCGAAGACGGTCGCCGAGTTCGTCGCGATGGCGAAGAAGCAGCCCGGCAAGTACAGCTTCGGCAGCGGAAGTTCGTCGAGCCGGATCGCCGGCGAACTGTTCCAGCAGATGGCCGATGTCAAGCTGCTGCATGTGCCTTACAAGAGCAACACGCTCGCGGTGACCGACCTGCTCGGCGGGCAGATCGACATGATGATCACCGACACCGCGACCGGTCTGCCGCAGGTCAAGTCCGGCAAGCTGCGCGCGCTGGGCGTGTCGAGCGCGAAGCGCTCTCCGCTGGCGCCCGAGGTGCCGACGATCGCGGAAGCCGGCGTGAAGGGCTACGAAATGGGCTACTGGTTTGCCGCGTACGCGCCGGCCAAGACGCCGCCGGCCGTGGTCAAGCGCCTGAACGAACTGCTGGTGAAGGCCGCGCAGAGCGACGCCGCGAAGGCCGCCTTCTACGAGCCGACCGGCACCGAGGTGTTCACCACCTCGCCCGAGGGCCTCGCGAAGTTCCAGGCGTCGGAGTCGCAGAAGTGGGGTCGCATCGTGAACGCGGCCGGCATCGAGGCGGAATAGCCAAGCCGCGCTCGCCTCATTTCTGGAGCCGCCGATAGGCGCTGAAATGCCGGATCGCCTCGCGCCGGTGGCCGAGGTGGTCGTACAGGCGCCCGACATTGAAGTGCGCGTCGCCGATGGTCGGGTCCAGCTTCAGGCAGCGCTCGTAGGACCGGATCGCTTCGTCGAGCCGCCCGAGGTCCTCCAGGGCCACCGCGTGGTTGAAGTGCAGGAGCGGCGCGTCCGGAAGGCGTTGCACCGCCTCGTCGTAGAGCCGGGCCGCTTCGGCCTGCCGGTCGGACTCGCAGAGGATGGCGCCGAGGTTCAGATAGGCGTCCGCGAAATCTGGCGAGATGGCGAGCACCTCGCGGTAGATCGCCTCTGCGGCCTTCATGTCGTTCGCTTCGAGCGCTTCCGCACGCGCGAACAGCGCTTCGGCGGACACAGCGGGCGGCGTGGCATCGCGCCGCCGGTCCACGAAAGCGACCGAGCCGCGCGTCGCGGCCACGTCGAAATCCATCAGCAACTGGCCGGTTTCCGCCTCCCAGCGGCTTTCGCGGTCGTGCACCGCGATGGAGTTGCCCACCGCGGTGATGCGCAGGCCGGTCAGCGGCAGCTCTTCGGGCAGCGTGGCCTTCAGGCGCTGCAGCGCGCGCAGGATCTTGCGCGTCGGGATGTCGGCCTGCTGCAGGTCGTGGGCGGTGCGCAGCAGCACCACGTCGCGGAACGAAAAGCGATAGGCATTGCGCGGCCCGCGCTTGGGACTCACGAAGCCGTTGGCGATCAACCCCGCGATGGCGCCCCGCGAGAGGCCCAGCATCTCCTGGATGCTGCGCAGGGTGTGCGGCGTTTCGGGATGGTCGAGCGTCACTTCCTGGATCGCGCCCTGGCAGGGGCCGGTGCCTCGACAGCGGCCTTGGTGGCGCGCTTGGCGCCCTTGCGCTCGTTCGCGACCATCGGTGTGACGACTTCTTCGGCCGGCGCGCGGGCGGTCCGCTTGCCGGCGCCGGACTTCGCGAGGCTGGCTTTCAGCATCTCGGTGAGGTCGATGATCTGGCCGCCGCCGGAAGCCTCTTCGCGGTGCTCGACCGCGACCACCTGCTCGCCGGCGATCTTCGCGTCGATGGCCGCGAGGATGCGCTTCTTCTCCTCGTCGACGAACTGCGCCGGGTCGTAGCTGTCCTGCGAGATCTGGTCGATGAGCTGCAGCGCGAGCTTCACCTCGGCGTCGGAGGGCGAGACCTGCTCGATCTGGAGTTCCTTCATCGAGCGCACCTCGTCCGCATACAGCAGCTGCTGGAGCACCAGCCCGTCCTCGTGCGAACGCACCTGCACCACGTATTGCTTGCCTTTCCAGGTCCACTTGGCGAGCGCGCACTGGCCGCTCTCGCGCATGGCCGCGAGCAGCAGCGTGTAGGGCTTGGCGCCGCGCTTGTCGGGGGCGAGGTAGTAGGCCTTGTCGTAGTAGATGGGGTCGACCGCACGCTCCGGGATGAACGCGACGATCTCGATGGTGTGGGTCGCGCTGTCTTCGACGGCCTTGAGCTCGTCGGGCGTGAAGATCACGTAGCGGTCCTTCTCGAACTCGTAGCCCTTCACCATCTCCGAGCGCGGAACGACGAGCGACGGGTCCTTCTCCGAAACGTACTGCTGCTTGACCCGCGAACCGTCCTTGGCGAGCAGGTTGAAGCGGACCGTCGCGCTGCTTTCCGTGGCGGAATAGAGCTTGACCGGAATGGAGACCAGCCCAAAGCTGAGCGACAACGAGGCGAGTGAACGAGCTGCCATGCAGACCTCCGGAGATGGCGAGGAGCGACTCCCGACGCAAGAATGCCACGATCCGCGCCAGTCGCAAAGGCGCGTGTCGATTCGTGCACACCCTAGCGGGATGCGCTCGCAGGTTGCGTCGGACGGGGTCCTACAGCGCCGTCGATGACGATCGCGAGGTCGCGCGCGCCGGGCTTCACCGGCGCCGAAGTGCCGATCAGATCGCCTTCCATGGGCTGCGCCCGCCCGCTTTGCGAGATGCGAGCCTCCACGATGACCTGGCCTGCGCCCGAGAGGCGATGGTCCGGACGCATCGCGAGACTGTCGTCGAGCGCGAAGCCGAGGGGCAGGTCGCCGGCGCGGCCCTTCATCACGGCCAGCGGGATGCGCGGCCCTTCGGCCGCGCGCGCGTAGATGAAGACGGTCTCGTTCGCAGCGGGCGTTCTCGGGAGCTTGCCCGCGAGCGTCACCCGGCCGGTGATCGCCTCCGGGCCCACTTGTTGCGGAGCGGGTGCGGCCGCCGCACTGATTTGCGCGATGGTCGACGCCACGCGCGCCGCAGTCTGCGATTCCGGCGGCAGCAGCCGATGCAGGTGCTGCCATTGGCGCAGGGCTTCCTGTGTGTCGCCCCGCTCCATGGCTGCGCTGGCGGAGAGCGCGAGCGCCTTGGGGTGGTCGGGGTCCAGCGAGAGCGCGCGCTGGATCTGG
>NZ_JBBKZU010000019.1:0-111399 GCF_037889935.1 Variovorax ureilyticus | reverse complement strand
TCTGAGGCATTACGTTTTGCATCGCCATGTCGAGCAATACTCCTTCTCGTTAGGCCCTTCGCCGTTTGACTCCCGGCCTCTTCGGCCCCGCTACTCCGGCTACTACGACCTTTGCTGACTCCTCGCTCCGGCTCAGCGCCGTCGCCCTTTCAGGCACAAGGCGAGGTCTCCCCAGGTAAGAACGCACTCCTTCATCGCACAACCGCCACATCTACGCCGCCTCGCCTTGATCACGAGGGCTTCGCGGTTTTGTGCCCGCTCGCCCTGCTTGGCAGCGCCTTCTATGCAGTTCTTGTTCATCGGCTCGCGATTTACGCTCCACGCTTCCTTCCCACGCTCGGTCACCCTCACGCAGTTGCGCTTCACTTCGTTCGCTGTGATCAACTCACGACGGGACTTGCACCCGCAGGAGTGCGCCCATGCTGGGCGCACACAAAAAACCCCGCCGAAGCGGGGTTCCTTCAAGGGCCAGAGAGAAGGCGATCAGGCCGCGACGCCGGCCGCCACGTCCTTGTACTCCTCGATGCGGTCGAAGTTCAGGTACTGGTAGATCTGCGAGCTGGCAGCATCCAGCACGCCGACGCTCGCCATGTACTCTTCCTTCGTCGGAATGCGGCCGAGGCGCGAGCAGATCGCGGCCAGTTCGGCGCTGCCCAGATACACGTTGGTGTTCTTGCCCAGGCGGTTCGGGAAGTTCCGCGTGCTGGTCGACATCACGGTCGCGCCTTCGCGCACCTGGGCCTGGTTGCCCATGCACAGCGAGCAGCCCGGCATTTCGGTACGTGCGCCCGCGTTGCCGAACACGCCGTAGTGGCCCTCTTCGGTGAGCTGGTGCGCGTCCATCTTGGTCGGCGGCGCGATCCACAGCTTGACCGGGATGTCGCGCTTGCCTTCGAGCAGCTTGGAAGCCGCACGGAAGTGGCCGATGTTGGTCATGCACGAACCGATGAACACTTCGTCGATCTGCGCGCCGGCGACGTCGGACAGCGTCTTCACGTCGTCCGGATCGTTCGGGCAGGCCACGATCGGCTCATGGATGTCGGCCAGGTCGATCTCGATCACGGCGGCGTAGTCGGCGTCGTCGTCGCCCTTCAAGAGCTGCGGGTTCTTGAGCCAGGCTTCCTGCGCGGCGATGCGGCGCGACAGCGTGCGCGCGTCGGCATAGCCCTCGGCGATCATCCACTTCATCAGCGTGATGTTGCTGTTGATGTATTCGATGATCGGTTCCTTGTTCAGGTGAACCGTGCAGCCGGCGGCGGAGCGCTCGGCCGAAGCGTCGCTCAGTTCGAAAGCCTGTTCGACCTTCAGCTCCGGCAGGCCCTCGATTTCGAGGATGCGGCCCGAGAAGATGTTCTTCTTGCCCTTCTTCTCGACCGTCAGCAGGCCCTGCTTGATCGCGTACAGCGGGATCGCGTTGACGAGGTCGCGCAGGGTCACGCCCGGCTGCATCTTGCCCTTGAAGCGCACGAGCACCGATTCAGGCATGTCCAGCGGCATCACGCCGGTCGCGGCCGCGAAGGCCACGAGGCCCGAACCCGCCGGGAAACTGATGCCGATCGGGAAGCGCGTGTGGCTGTCGCCGCCGGTGCCCACGGTGTCGGGCGTCAGCAGGCGGTTGAGCCAGCTGTGGATCACGCCGTCGCCCGGACGCAGCGAGACGCCGCCGCGCGTCGAGATGAAGTCCGGCAGCTCGTGGTGCATCTTCACGTCAACCTTCTTCGGATAGGCCGCCGTGTGGCAGAACGATTGCATCACGAGGTCGGCGCTGAAGCCGAGGCAGGCGAGATCCTTGAGCTCGTCGCGGGTCATCGGGCCGGTGGTGTCCTGGCTGCCTACCGAGGTCATCTTCGGCTCGCAGTAGGTGCCCGGACGCACGCCCTGGCCTTCCGGCAGGCCGCAGGCGCGGCCAACCATCTTCTGCGCGAGCGAGAAGCCCTTCTTGGTGTCGACCGGGCTGACCGGCAGGCGGAACAGCGTCGAGACCGGCAGGCCCAGCGCCTCGCGCGCCTTGGCGGTGAGGCCGCGGCCGATGATCAGCGGAATGCGGCCGCCGGCGCGCACTTCGTCGAAGAGCACGTCGCTCTTGACCTTGAATTCTGCGATGACCTTGCCGTCCTTGAGCGCCTTGCCTTCGTAGGGACGCAGCTCCACCACGTCGCCCATTTCCATCTGGCTCACGTCGAGCTCGATCGGCAGCGCGCCGGCGTCTTCCATCGTGTTGTAGAAGATCGGCGCGATCTTGTTGCCCAGGCACACGCCGCCGAAGCGCTTGTTGGGGATGAAGGGGATGTCGTCGCCGGTGAACCACAGCACCGAATTGGTGGCCGACTTGCGGCTGGAGCCGGTGCCGACGACGTCGCCGACATAGGCGATCTGATGGCCCTTGGCCTTCAGCGATTCGATGAACTTGACCGGGCCGCGCTTGCCGTCTTCCTCGGGCTGGAACGGCGCGCCTTCGCGCTTGTTCTTGAGCATCGCGAGCGCGTGCATCGGGATGTCGGGACGCGTCGTCGCATCGGGTGCGGGCGACAGGTCGTCGGTGTTGGTTTCGCCGGGCACCTTGAACACCGTGATGGTGAGGCTCTGCGGCACTTCGGGGCGGCTGGTGAACCATTCCGCGTCGGCCCAGCTTTGCAGCACGGCCTTGGCGTTGGCATTGCCCTTGTCGGCCTTTTCCTTGACGTCGTGGAACTGGTCGAACATCAGGAGCGTCTTCTTCAGGCCGTCCGCAGCGGCAGCGCCGACTTCGGCGTCGTCCAGCAGGTCGACCAGCGGTCCGATGTTGTAGCCGCCGAGCATGGTGCCGAGCAGTTCGGTCGCACGGGCACGCGACAGCAGCGCGCTCTTCTCGGTGCCGTGGGCCACGGCCGCCAGGTAGCTCGCCTTCACCTTGGCCGCGTCGTCCACGCCCGCGGGCACGCGATTCGTCAGCAGGTCGACCAACTGTTCGGCGTTGGCCGGGGCCGGGGCCTTCATGAGCTCGATCAGCTCGGCGGTCTGCTTCGCGGTCAGCGGCAGGGGCGGAATACCGAGCGCGGCGCGTTCGGCAACGTGGTCAGCGTAGGCTTGCAACATCTTCTTTTCTCCGGAAACACAAATTGGCGGCGGCTCCCGCGATCTAGCAAGAGCCGCGCCTCTGGGGACTTACTGCTTGGGCGTATCGGCGCCTTCGAACAGGCTCTTGGGCGGGTTCTTCTTCATGTCCTCGGCGACTTCGACCTGCTTGGCCGCCTGGCATTCGTCGGCCAGGCGCAGGCCCTGCTTCTGGCTCATGAGCATCGACTTGTTGCCGAGCTGCAGCCACATCGCGCCACGGCTGGGATCTTCGAGCCGGACGGCGCCGGTGCGGCTTTCGACCGGGTGGAGGCGATACCGCACGCCGGCGTGCGTCAGCGTAAAGAAGCCCGGCTTCTTGGCGTCGGCTTCGATGTTCACGCTGGCGCCGAGTTCGCACTTGATCGTGCCGGTGAGCACGGTCTGGGCCACCTTCAGATCCTGCTCCGACAGCGTGGCGTCGGCTTCTTCGGTGATCGGCTTCGATTCTTCGAGCTTCTTGATGACGCGCTTGGGCACCACCTTCTGCACGACCTTCTTGGTCGGCGTGTTCGCAGCCGGCTTCGCCGGGGAGCTCGTAGTGCTGCTCTGGGCCATCGCTGCCAGCGGCAAGGTCAGCGCAGCAGCGGCAATCAGCGCAATAGTCTTCATGTGTCGTTCTCTCTCGCGGTTGAGTTTCAGGATGAGGAAGAGGCGAACCAGGCGTGCGCCTCGGAGGGCAATGCGCGACCCGTGGCATGCGCCCTTTCCAGGACCTGCCAGAAGTGGCGGTAACTGGCGCGGTCATGCAATGTGCCATCGATACTGACCGGCGCCCACGCGGCGGCAGCCGCGGCAGCGATTATTTTTGTTGCGATTTGAATCTGGCCTTCTTCGGGCGCGAAGGCTTCGAGGATCGGGCGGATCTGGCTCGGATGAATGCTCCACATCCGCGTGTAGCCGAACTCGTTCGCGGCCTTCTTCGCGGCGGCACGCATCGCGTCGACGTCGCTGAATTCGGTCACCACGCAGTGCGAAGGCACCTTGCCATACGCATGGGCGGCGGAAGCGATCTCCAGCTTCGCGCGCACCACCAGAGGATGCGTGAACTGCCCTTTGGCGCCCATGCCGTCGGCTGGAATCGCGCCGCCGTGCGCGGAGACGAAATCCATCAGTCCGAAGCTCAGGGACTGCACGCGCGGATGCGCGGCAATTTCGAACGCATGATGAACCGCGAGCGGCGACTCGATCAGCACATGCAGCGGCAGCGCTTCTGCCCCCGCCGCTTCGAGTGCCTCGACGGCCACCCGCACGTCTTCGACGGACTCGACCTTGGGAACCATCAGGTGGCTCAGGCGATGGCCCGCGCGCCCCGCGATGGTGATCACGTCACCCGCGAACGACGGATGGTCGACCGGATGAACCCGCACGCCGACGCGCATGTCGGGGGCGGCAGCCAACGCCAGTTCGGTGACCAGCGCCGCATGCTCGGCCTCGCCGCCGACGGGCGCGCCGTCTTCGCAGTCGAGCGTGACGTCGAAGACGCAGGCGCCGAATTCTTCGGCCATCTCGGCCTGCAGCGCGAGGCTCTTGCGCATGCGCGCTTCCACGCCGCTGTAGTGGTCGCAAACCGGCAGCACGACGGCGCCCGCTTGCGCGCCCAGCAGTACGGCGCGCGGATGGACCGAGGAAGAGGATGCGGTGCTCATCGCGTACGCCTCATGCCTTTCGCTGCGCAACGATGAACATGCGCGGGAACGCCAGCAGGCGGCGGCCGTCCGCGCGAGGCGGATAGGCGGCGTCGATGCGGCGCTCGTACTCGGCCAGATAGCTGGCCTGCAGTTGCGGCGTCAGTCGATCGACGAAGGGCTTCAGCCCCGTGCCGCGAACCCATTCGACGATCGCGGCACCGGAAGCCATGGGGTGCTGGTAGGCAGTACGCCAGACATCGACCTTGGCCGCATCGGACGAAAGAAGGTCGTAGTAGCCCTCGATGCCCAACAGTTCGGTACGGATCTTGTCCTCATCACCGATGGCATTCGCCCAAGGCGCCTCGGCCGCCACCTCGCGCATGATGCGATGGGTGGGTTCCTGCCGGTTGTCGGGCATCTGGACCGCCAGCACACCACCAGGCGCCAAGGCCGCGAAGAGCCTGGGGATCAAGGTCTCGTGGTCAGGCACCCACTGAAGGGCGGCATTGGCGTAGATGAGGTCCGGCGGCGTCTCGGGCCGCCAGGAAGAAATGTCGCCGAACTCAAAGCGAGCCTGAGGCAGGCGCTCGCGCGCGCTGACCAGCATCGCTTCGGAGTTGTCGGTCCCCACGACCTGCGCGCAGGGGAACCGATGAACCAGCAGCTCGGTGGAATTGCCCGGTCCGCAACCGAGGTCGAAAACGCGAGAGGCCTCGGTCAGCGGGACTCGGGCCAGCAGATCCTGCGCGGGACGGGTGCGCTCATCCTCGTAGCGACGATAGAGCGCGGGGTTCCACTCGAGCATGTCTGGCAATGCGGGATCAGAGCAGATGCGCGACGCCGGCTTGCTCGTCCTGGAGTTCCTTCAACGTCTTGTTGATGCGCTCCTGGCTGAAGGCGTCGATTTCCAGGCCTTCGACGAGCTTGTATTCGCCGTCTTCGGTGGTGACCGGGAAGCCGAAGATCACGTCCTTCGGAATGCCGTATTGGCCGTCCGACGGGATGCCCATGGTGACCCACTTGCCGTTCGAGCCCAGGGCCCAGTCGCGCATGTGGTCGATGGCGGCGTTGGCGGCCGAGGCAGCCGACGACAGGCCGCGCGCGTCGATGATCGCTGCGCCGCGCTTGCCGACGGTCGGCAGGAACACGTCGGCGTTCCAGACCTGGTCGTTGATCATGTCCTTGACGCTCTTGCCGCCGACGGTGGCAAAGCGGTAGTCGGCGTACATCGTGGGCGAGTGGTTGCCCCAGACGGTCAGCTTCTCGATATCGCCCACGGCGGTGCCGGTCTTGGCGGCGATCTGGCTGGCAGCGCGGTTGTGGTCCAGGCGCAGCATGGCGGTGAAGTTCTTGCGCGGCAGGCTCGGGGCGCTCTTCATCGCGATGTAGGCGTTGGTGTTGGCGGGGTTGCCGACGACCAGCACCTTGACGTTGCGGCTGGCGACCTGGTCCAGCGCCTTGCCCTGGGCCGTGAAGATCTGCGCGTTGGCGGCCAGCAGGTCGGCGCGCTCCATGCCGGGGCCGCGCGGACGGGCACCCACGAGCAGCGCGTAGTCGGCGTCCTTGAAGGCGACCAGCGGGTCACCGGTGGGGATCACGCCGGCCAGCAGCGGGAACGCGCAGTCTTCGAGTTCCATGATCACGCCCTTGAGCGCCTTCTGGGCTTTCTCGTCGGGGATCTCGAGCAGTTGCAGGATGACCGGCTGGTCCTTGCCGAGCATTTCGCCGGAGGCGATTCGGAACAGCAGGGCGTAGCCGATTTGGCCAGCAGCGCCGGTGACGGCAACGCGAACGGGCTTTTTGCTCATGGGAAAAACTCCAGGAAAAGATGAAAACGGTGCAAGGCCGCCGAGTGCGGCCGCGAAGGTCGGCCGGAGCAGCGTCGCCCCGACTTCAGGCCGTCTGCGATTCTATGCCGTTTTGGGGTTTTGATGGCGCGTGTCTTATGTCTTATATAAGATGTCGACCCGCAGGCGTCCGAAACAGGCGCCGACCGACCTCATGAGCACCATCCCCACGCCCGCCGCCGAGCTGCCGACGCCGTCGTTCAGCCCGCTCTACCAGCAGATCAAGTCCCTGATCCTGCAGAGCCTGCACGCCGGCGAATGGAAGCCGGGCGAGCCGATTCCGAGCGAGATCGACCTCGCGGCGCGCTTCCGTGTGAGCCAGGGGACGGTGCGCAAGGCGATCGACGAACTCGCGGCCGAGAACCTCGTGGTGCGGCGCCAGGGCAAAGGCACCTTCGTCGCGACGCACGCGGAGCAGCATGTCCAGTACCGCTTCCTGAAACTGGTGCCCGACACCGGCGACGTCGACACCGAAGGCCCGGCCGAACGCCAGATCGTGGACTGCCGGCGCCAGCGCGCGACCGCCGACGTGGCGCGCCTGCTGGCGCTTCGCACGGGCGATGCAGTGCTGCAGGTTCGGCGCGTCCTCTCCTACCGCGGCACCCCGACCATCCTCGAGGACCTCTGGCTGCCTGGCGCACCATTCAAGGGGCTGACCGCCGAACGCCTCGCAGAGTGGCACGGTCCGATGTATGCCATGTTCGAAACGGAATTCGGGGTGCGCATGGTGCGCGCCGAAGAAAAGATCCGCGCGGTCCTGCCCGACGAATCACAGGCCGCCCTGCTCGGCGTCACGACCGCGACACCGCTCCTCAGCGTCGAGCGCGTGGCGCACACCTATCACGACACCCCCATGGAGTTGCGACGCGGCTTGTACCGCACCGACACCCACCACTATCGCAATGAACTCGGCTAAGGAAGATGCGTGGCCGCGCAAAGCGCGCCCGTTTGCGGGCTGCCGTGGAACCGGCTTTGCCGGGCCACTGGCAGCGCCCCCGGTCGGGGGTGGGCGGCTACACGCAGTGAGCAAGCCTGGGGGCGAGCAACAGGTTGCTGCGTTGCAATAGAATTTTGAGTTGTTTGCATTTCTGCTACAGATCAAGCCGCCCATCTAAAAATACCGAAAGCCCACATGACAGAGCTGGCCACACCACCCCGACCCACGCGGCGCGAGTTCCGCAACATCAACGCATTCACCGACCTCAGGACCTACCGCTTGCCGGCTGCAGGCATCGTGTCGATCCTGCATCGTGTGAGCGGTGTGCTGATGTTCCTGCTGCTGCCGTTCATCATCTGGATGTTCGACACCTCGGTCTCCTCCGAAATCTCGTTTGCGCGTTTCAAGGCCGCCTTCAACAGCGGCCTTGGTTTCGTTCCGGGCTGGTTCATCAAGCTCGTGGCCCTCGCTCTGATCTGGGCCTACCTCCATCACATCGTCGCCGGCCTTCGTCATCTCTGGATGGACGTGAGCCATGCGGCCGTCAGCAAGGAATTCGGCAAGAGCTCGGCGGTCGCCACGCTCGTCATCAGCATCGCGCTGACCGTGATCCTCGGCGCCAAGCTGTTCGGCCTGTACTGATTAGGAGCAATCGATGTCTGTGAACTACGGCTCCAAGCGTACCGTCGTCGGCGCGCACTATGGTCTTCGCGACTGGCTCAGCCAGCGCATCACGGGCGCCCTCATGGCGCTCTTCACCCTGATCCTTCTTGCGCAGGTCATCTTCACGCGCGGCCCCATCGGCTACGACCTCTGGGCCGGCATCTTCGCCGCGCAGTGGATGAAGGTGCTGACCTTCGTCGTCATCGCTTCGCTGCTCTATCACGTGTGGGTCGGCATGCGCGATGTCTGGATGGACTACGTCCAGCCTGTCGGCATCCGCCTCGTACTGCAGGTTTTCACGATCGTCTGGCTTGTGGCATGCGCGGGTTGGGCCATTCAAGTGCTCTGGAGGCTGTGATGCCCCCACGCTTTTCGTTTCACGTAATCGCTGCCCCCCGTGGGGGCGAGGCCTCCCTTGGGGCGGCCCGGCAGGAGTCCTGACCCCATGACCTATACAAAAGAACAAATCACCAAGCGCAAGTTCGACGTCGTCATCATCGGCGCCGGCGGCTCCGGCATGCGCGCATCACTGCAGCTCGCGCGCGCAGGCCTCAACGTGGCCGTGCTGTCGAAGGTGTTCCCGACCCGTTCGCACACGGTCGCCGCACAGGGCGGCGTGGGCGCATCGCTCGGCAACATGAGCGAAGACAACTGGCACTACCACTTCTATGACACCGTCAAGGGCTCCGACTGGCTCGGCGACCAGGACGCGATCGAGTTCATGTGCCGTGAAGCGCCGAAGGTCGTGTACGAGCTCGAGCACTTCGGCATGCCCTTCGACCGCAACCCGGACGGCACCATCTACCAGCGCCCCTTCGGCGGCCACACCGCCAACTACGGCGAGAAGCCGGTGCAACGCGCCTGCGCCGCCGCGGACCGCACCGGCCACGCGATGCTGCACACGCTCTACCAGAAGAACGTCGAGGCACGCACCCAGTTCTTCGTCGAGTGGATGGCGCTCGACCTGATCCGCGACGCCGATGGCGACGTGGTCGGCGTGACCGCCCTCGAAATGGAAACCGGCGACCTGCACATCCTGCAGGCCAAGACCGTGCTGCTGGCCACCGGTGGCGCGGGCCGCATCTTCGCGGCCTCGACCAACGCCTTCATCAACACCGGCGACGGCCTCGGCATGGCTGCGCGCGCCGGCATCCCGCTGCAGGACATGGAGTTCTGGCAGTTCCACCCGACCGGCGTGGCCGGTGCCGGCGTGCTGCTGACCGAGGGCTGCCGCGGCGAAGGCGCGATTCTCCTGAACAGCAACGGCGAGCGCTTCATGGAACGCTACGCACCGACGCTGAAGGACCTCGCACCGCGCGACTTCGTCTCGCGTTCGATGGACCAGGAAATCAAGGAAGGCCGCGGCTGCGGTCCGAACAAGGACTACGTGCTGCTCAAGCTCGACCACCTCGGTGCCGAGACGATCCACAAGCGCCTGCCCTCGGTGTACGAGATCGGCGTCAACTTCGCGAACGTCGACATCACCAAGGAACCGATCCCGGTCGTACCGACCATCCACTACCAGATGGGCGGCATCCCCACCAACATCAACGGCCAGGTCGTGGTGCAGCAGGGCGACGAGCACAACGCCGTCGTGAACGGCCTGTACGCGGTCGGCGAATGCTCGTGCGTGAGCGTGCACGGCGCGAACCGCCTCGGCACCAACTCGCTGCTCGACCTGCTGGTCTTCGGCCGTGCGGCCGGCAACCACATCGTCGCGTTCAACGACAAGCAGAAGGAACACAAGCCGCTGCCGGCCGATGCGGCCGACCGCACGCTGGAGCGCCTCAACGCGCTCGAGAAGTCGACCGGTGGCGAATACGCGCAGGACGTGGCCAACGAGATCCGCTCGGTCATGCAGCAGCACGCTGCCGTGTTCCGCAAGCAGGCTTCGATGGACGACGGCGTTCGCAAGATCGCTGCGGTGCGCGAACGCGTCTCGAAGGTCACGCTGGCCGACAAGTCGCGCGTCTTCAACACCGCGCGCATCGAAGCGCTCGAAGTCGACAACCTGATCGAAGTCGCGCAGGCCACGATGGTCTCGGCAGCGGCGCGCAAGGAATGCCGCGGCGCCCACACGGTCGAGGACTACGAGCGTCCGGCGGACGATCCGGTCGCGCCGCTCGGCCGCGACGACGCCAACTGGATGAAGCACACCCTCTGGTACAGCGAGGGCAACCGCCTCTCGTACAAGCCTGTCCGCCTGAAGCCGCTGACGGTCGACACCGTGCCGCCCAAGGTCCGCACGTTCTGAGCACACAACAAGGTTTTCACGATGAAGCGCACTTTCCAGATCTATCGCTACGACCCCGACAAGGACGCCAAGCCGTACATGCAGACCGTAGAGGTCGAGCTCGACGGCCACGAGCGCATGCTGCTCGATGCCCTCATCAAGCTCAAGGCGCAGGATCCCACGATCTCGTTCCGCCGCTCCTGCCGCGAAGGCGTCTGCGGCTCGGATGCGATGAACATCAATGGCAAGAACGGCCTGGCCTGCCTGACCAACATGAACACGCTCAAGGGCACGGTGGTGCTGAAGCCGCTGCCCGGCCTGCCGGTGATCCGCGACCTGATCGTGGACATGACGCAGTTCTTCAAGCAATACAACTCGATCAAGCCGTATCTCCAGAACGACACGGTGCCACCCGAGAAGGAGCGCTTGCAGTCGCCCGAAGAGCGCGACGAGCTCAATGGCCTGTACGAGTGCATCCTGTGCGCGAGTTGCTCGACGAGCTGCCCGAGCTTCTGGTGGAACCCCGACAAGTTCGTCGGCCCGGCCGGCCTGTTGCAGGCCTACCGCTTCATCGCCGACAGCCGCGACGAAGCCACCGGCGAGCGCCTGGACAACCTCGAGGACCCGTATCGCCTGTTCCGCTGCCACACGATCATGAACTGCGTGGATGTGTGCCCGAAGGGCCTGAACCCCACCAAGGCGATCGGCAAGATCAAGGAACTGATGGTGCGTCGCGCCATCTGAGCAAGCGGTTTTGGACCCCATGCAAGCCCCGGACGACCTCGACCAGCCGATCGGTGCCCGCGCGCTGAGCAAGCTGAAATGGCGCTGTCGTCGGGGGCTGCTCGAAAACGACCTGTTCATTGCCCGTTTTTTCGAACGGCACGAAGAAAGCCTGACCGTGAGGCAGGCACAGGCACTGGAGACATTGATGGACCTGTCGGACAACGATCTGCTCGACCTTCTGCTTGCGCGAAAGGAGCCCGAGCCCGCATGGGCCGGGGCCGGGGTGATCGAACTGCTGCAGCTGATGCGCACTGACGGTGCGCGATCCCTTTCTTCCTGAACATTCCATTGAAAGACCCCGAAATGAAAGCATCCGAGACCAAGGCCACCCTGTCGTTCAGCAACGGCGGACAAAACGTCGACCTACCGATCTACAAGGGCACCATGGGCCCGGACGTGATCGACATCCGCAAGCTCTACGCCCAGACGGGCATGTTCACCTACGACCCGGGCTTCATGTCGACCGCCTCGTGCGAATCGGCCATCACCTACATCGATGGCGACAAGGGCGAACTGCTGTATCGCGGCTACCCCATCGAGCAACTCGCGACGAACTGCGACTTCCTCGAGACCTGCCACCTGCTGCTCTACGGAGAGCTGCCGAACGCGGACCAGAAGAGCACCTTCACGAAGCTGGTGACCAACCACACGATGGTCAACGAGCAGATGCAGTTCTTCCTGCGCGGCTTCCGTCGCGATGCCCACCCGATGGCCATCATGACCGGCCTCGTCGGCGCGCTGTCGGCCTTCTATCACGACAGCACGGACATCAACAATCCGAAGCACCGCGAGATCGCCGCGATCCGCCTGATCGCCAAGATGCCGACGCTGGTCGCCATGGCCTACAAGTACACCGTGGGCCAGCCCTACATGTACCCGAAGAACGAACTCAGCTATGCAGGCAACTTCCTGCACATGATGTTCGCGACGCCGTGCGAAGAGTACAAGGTGAGCCCGGTCCTCGAGCGCGCGCTCGACCGCATCTTCATCCTTCACGCTGACCACGAGCAGAACGCTTCGACCTCGACCGTTCGCCTGTGCGGATCGTCGGGCACCAACCCGTTCGCTGCGATCGCGGCCGGCGTTGCCTGCCTCTGGGGCCCCGCTCACGGCGGCGCCAACGAAGCGGCGCTCAACATGCTCTACGACATCCAGAAGGCGGGCGGCGTCGAGAAGATCGGCGAGTTCATCAAGCAGGTCAAGGACAAGAACTCGAACGTCAAGCTGATGGGCTTCGGCCACCGCGTGTACAAGAACTACGACCCGCGCGCCAAGCTCATGCAGGAAACCTGCAAGGAAGTGCTGGGCGAGCTGGGCCTCGAGAACGATCCGCTGTTCAAGCTGGCCATGGCGTTGGAGAAGATCGCGCTGGAAGACGAATACTTCGTGTCGCGCAAGCTCTATCCGAACGTCGACTTCTACTCCGGCATCGTCCAGCGCGCGATCGGCATCCCGGTGCCGCTCTTCACGGCCATCTTCGCACTGGCGCGCACGGTCGGCTGGATCGCCCAGCTGAACGAGATGATCGGCGACCCCGACTACAAGATCGGCCGCCCGCGCCAGCTCTTCGAAGGCTCGTCCAAGCGCGACGTCAAGCCCATCGCGCAGCGCTGATTTCCGCTTTGCGCTCATCCGGGAAAGCTGCCCTCGGGCAGCTTTCTTGCGTCTTGGCTTACAGGCGACTCGCGGCGGGCACGGTAACTTGTGATGCGGAGGGTTACTCCTCTCGTTATTCAACATCCGACCAAGGAGTCCGTCATGAAGAAACTTGCCGCATTGCTCGCCGTGACTTTCGCTTTCACCATTCCGCTCGCCGGCTGCAACACGATGAAAGGTGCTGGCCAGGACATCCAGAAGGGCGGCCAGAAGATGGAAGACGCCGCTCAGAAGAAGCAGTAACGGCTGAAGTTGGCGCCCATCGCGCTAAAGCAGCAAAGCCATCGTGGATCACGATGGCTAAAGGGGTAAAACGGGGAGAAAATAGGGGCTTCCATCTCTGATCGAGATGCCAAGCCCCTATGATTGCCTCCGAACGCAGTTTTGCCCGCCGCATCGACCTCACGTCGCTGCAGTTGTTCGTGGCTGTCTGCGAACTCGGCAGCATCGGGCGCGCCGCGGAGCGCGAATTCATCGCGGCATCGGCGATCAGCAAGCGCCTGTCCGATCTGGAAGCCACGCTCGGCACGCCGCTCCTCTACCGGCATGCGAGAGGGGTCGATCTGACCCCGGCGGGCGAAAGCCTGTTGCACCACGCGCGCTCCGTGCTCTACAGCCTCGAAAAGATGCAAGGCGAGTTGAGCGAATATGCGGACGGCGTTCGCGGTCATGTCCGTGTTCACGCCAACATCTCGGCGATCGTGCAATTCCTGCCCGAAGACCTCGGGGCCTTCACCCGCGAGCACGACGCGATCAAGATCGACCTCGAAGAACACCTCAGCAGCGAGATCGTCCGCGCGGTCCATGAAGGCGCCGCCGACCTCGGCGTCTGCCATGTGCCCGAGGGCACGACGGAACTCCAGAGCCTGCCCTATCGCCACGACGCGCTCGTGCTCGTGGTGCCCGCGCGGCATCCGCTCGCGAAGCGGCACACCATCGACTTTTCGGAATCACTCGACTTCGATCACGTCGGCCTGCACACCAACAGCTCGATCTACGTGGCGATGCACCAGGCCGCACTGGCGGAAGGCCGCTCGATCAAGCTGCGCATTCACGTGACGGGCCTCGACGCCATGTGCCGGATGATCGACAACGGCTTGGGCATCGGCGTCATGCCGCTTCGAGCCTTCGAACTCATGCAAGGCGGAATCGGCCGCGGGCTCAAGAGCATCGCGCTGAAGGACGTATGGGCCGACCGCGAGATCCGGCTCGTTGCACGCGATTTTTCCTCGCTTCCAGTCGCGGCCCGGCTGCTCGTGAAGCACCTCCATAGCCCCTCCGCTCCAGCCGAAGCGCTCGCCGCGTAAGGCCGACAGATTTCCCCACGAAAGAGACCCCCATGGCACGCACGCTCTACGACAAACTCTGGGACGAACACGTCGTCCACACCGAGGAAGACGGCACCGCGATCCTCTACATCGATCGCCACCTCGTTCATGAAGTGACCAGCCCCCAGGCTTTCGAAGGGCTGCGTGAAGCCGGACGCAAGCTGTGGCGGATCAGCTCGGTGGTCGCGACCGCCGACCACAACACACCCACCACCCACTGGGAGCGCGGCTACGACGGGATCGAGGATCCGATCAGCAAGGAGCAGATCACCACGCTCGACAGCAACATCAAGGAATTCGGTGCCGCTGCCTTCTTCCCGTTCCTGAGCAAGCGCCAGGGCATCGTGCATGTGATCGGCCCCGAGTCCGGCGCCACGCTGCCGGGCATGACCGTGGTCTGCGGCGATTCGCACACCTCGACGCACGGCGCTTTCGGCGCGCTCGCGCATGGCATCGGCACCAGCGAGGTCGAGCACGTCATGGCCACGCAGACGCTGCTCGCCAAGAAGGCCAAGAACCTGCTCGTCAAGGTCGAAGGCAAGCTGCCGGCGGGCTGCACCGCCAAGGACATCGTGCTCGCGATCATCGGCAAGATCGGCACCGCCGGCGGCACCGGCTACACGATCGAATTCGCGGGCTCCGCGATCCGCGACCTGAGCATGGAAGGCCGCATGACGGTCTGCAACATGGCGATCGAAGCCGGCGCCCGCGCCGGGCTGGTCGCGGTCGACGAGAAGACGCTCGCCTACGTCAAGGGCCGTCCGCTGTCGCCGACCGGCGTCGAGTGGGACCAGGCGGCCGACTACTGGAAGACGCTGCATTCCGATCCGGGCGCGCACTTCGATGCCGTGGTGGAGCTCGACGCCACACAGATCCGCCCGCAGGTCACCTGGGGCACGTCGCCCGAGATGGTCGTGCCGATCGACGGCCGCGTGCCCGATCCCGACAAGGAAAAGGACGCCAACAAGCGCGACGCGATCGAACGCGCGCTCACCTACATGGGCCTCGAGCCGAACAAGCCGATGAACGACATCTTCATCGACAAGGTGTTCATCGGTTCGTGCACCAACAGCCGCATCGAGGACATGCGCGAAGCCGCGGCCATGGTCAAGAAGCTGGGCCAGAAGGTCGCGAAGAACGTCAAGCTCGCAATGGTCGTGCCGGGCTCCGGCGTGGTGAAGGAACAGGCCGAGCGCGAAGGGCTCGATGCGATCTTCAAGGCCGCGGGCTTCGAATGGCGCGAGCCCGGCTGCTCGATGTGCCTCGCGATGAACGCCGACCGGCTCGAGCCCGGCGAGCGCTGCGCATCGACCAGCAACCGCAACTTCGAAGGACGCCAGGGCGCCGGTGGCCGCACCCACCTCGTGAGCCCCGCGATGGCAGCCGCTGCGGCCATCAACGGCCACTTCGTCGACGTCCGTCAATTCGCCTGATCAGAGGAGCCACACACCATGCAGAAATTCACCGTGCACAAGGGCCTCGTGGCGCCGATGGACCGCGAGAACGTCGATACCGACGCGATCATTCCGAAGCAGTTCCTGAAGTCGATCCGCAAGACCGGCTTCGGCCCGAACCTGTTCGACGAGTGGCGCTACCTCGACCGAGGCGAGCCCGGGCAGGACCCGACGTTGCGCAAGCCCAACCCGGACTTCGTGCTGAATCAGCCGCGCTATGCGGGCGCATCCGTTCTCATCGCCCGCAAGAACTTCGGCTGCGGCTCGTCGCGCGAGCACGCGCCGTGGGCGCTCGACCAGTACGGCTTCCGCGCGATCATCGCGCCGAGCTTCGCCGACATCTTCTTCAACAACTGCTTCAAGAACGGGCTGCTGCCGATCGTGCTGCCGGAATCGAAGGTGGCGCAGCTCTTCGACGAGACCTTCGCCTTCCCGGGCTACAGCCTCACGATCGATCTCGACCGTCAGGTCATCGTCAAGCCAGACGGCGATGAAATCGCCTTCGACATCCAGCCGTTCCGCAAGTACTGCCTGCTCAACGGCCTCGACGACATCGGACTGACCTTGCGCCACAAGGACAAGATCCAGGCTTTCGAAGCGGAGCGGCTTGCGAAGAAACCCTGGCTCGCGCACCAGATGATCGCCTGATCGCCCTTTCCTTCAACTTGAAAAGAACATCTCATGAAGATCGCAGTACTGCCGGGTGACGGCATCGGCACAGAAATCGTCGCGGAAGCCTTGCGCGTCCTCCAAGCGCTCGACCTCACCTTCGAAACCGAGACCGCGCTGGTCGGCGGCGCCGCCTACGAAGCGCACGGCCATCCGCTGCCCGAATCGACCCTCAAGCTCGCGAAGGACGCGGACGCCGTGCTGTTCGGCGCCGTGGGCGACTGGAAATACGACAAGCTCGAGCGCTCGCTGCGCCCCGAGCAGGCCATCCTGGGCCTGCGCAAGAACCTCGGCCTGTTCGCCAACTTCCGTCCCGCGATCTGCTACGAGCAGCTCGTCGACGCATCGAGCCTCAAGCCCGAACTGATCGCCGGCCTGGACATCCTCATCATCCGCGAGCTGACCGGCGACATCTACTTCGGCCAGCCGCGCGGTCGCCGCACCGCGGTCGACGGCCACTTCCCGGGCGCGGACGAAGCTTTCGACACGATGCGCTACTCGCGCCCCGAGGTCGAACGCATCGCCCACGTGGCCTTCCAGGCCGCGCGCAAGCGCAGCAAGCGGGTGACCAGCGTCGACAAGGCCAACGTGCTCGAGACCTTCCAGTTCTGGAAGGACATCGTGACCGAGGTCGGCAAGGAATACCCCGACGTGGAACTCGACCATATGTACGTCGACAACGCCGCGATGCAACTGGTCAAGGCGCCCAAGAAGTTCGACGTGGTCGTTACCGGCAACATGTTCGGCGACATCCTGTCCGACGAGGCGGCGATGCTCACCGGCTCCATCGGCATGCTGCCCTCCGCCTCGCTCAATTCGAGCAACCAGGGCCTCTACGAGCCCAGCCACGGCAGCGCGCCGGACATTGCAGGCAAAGGGGTTGCCAACCCTTTGGCTACAATCCTGTCTGCTGCCATGATGCTTCGTTTCTCCCTGAACCAGCCTGAAGCCGCCGACCGGATCGAGTCGGCGGTCAAGCATGTGCTCGCTCAGGGCCTGCGCACGGCAGATATCTGGTCCGCAGGTACCACCAAGGTCGGAACCCGCGAGATGGGCGATGCCGTGGTGGCTGCCATCACCAAAAAGACGATTACCGGCTAACCGCAGCCCGATTCGTCACGCCCTCCCCGGCTCGACGAGCCGGGCGCAAAGAAAAGACTGATTTCTTTTTTCACAAGGGCAAACTGAAATGGCGAACGCAAATCAACCTCTGGTCGGCCTCGTAGGCTGGCGCGGCATGGTCGGCTCGGTCCTCATGGACCGCATGCAGGCCGAAGGCGACTTCGGACTGATCGAGCCGGTCTTCTTCTCGACCTCCAATGCGGGCGGCAAGGCCCCCGCGATGGCCAAGAACGAGACCACGCTCAAGGACGCGCATGACATCGAAGCACTCAAGAAGTGCGACATCGTCGTGACGGCCCAGGGCGGCGACTACACCACGGAGGTGTTCCCCAAGCTGCGCGCAGCCGGCTGGAAGGGCCACTGGATCGACGCGGCGTCCACGCTGCGGATGCAGGACGACGCGATCATCGTGCTCGACCCGGTCAACCTTCCGGTGATCCAGAACGCCCTGGCCAAGGGCGGCAAGAACTGGATCGGTGGCAACTGCACCGTGAGCTGCATGCTGATGGGCGTGGGCGCGCTCTACAAGGCAGGTCTCGTCGAATGGATGACCAGCATGACCTACCAGGCCGCATCCGGCGGCGGCGCCCAGCACATGCGCGAGCTGCTGACCCAGTTCGGCACGCTGAACGCCGAAGTGCGCGCCCTCCTCGACGACCCCAAGTCCGCCATCCTCGAGATCGACCGCAAGGTGCTTGCCAAGCAGCAGTCGCTGACCCCGCTCGAAACCGCCAATTTCGGCGTTCCGCTGGGCGGCAGCCTGATCCCTTGGATCGACAAGGATCTGGGCGACGGCATGAGCAAGGAAGAGTGGAAGGGCGGCGCCGAAACCAACAAGATCCTCGGCCAGGGCGCCGGGTTCGGCACGGCCGCGACGCCGGTCGACGGCTTCTGTGTGCGGATCGGCGCGATGCGCTGCCACAGCCAGGCGCTGACCTTCAAGCTCAAGAAGGATGTTCCGCTTGCCGATATCGAGGCATTGATCGCCGCTGACAACGAATGGGCCAAGGTCGTGCCAAACACGCGCGAAGCCACGGTCAAGGAACTCACGCCCGTCGCGGTGACCGGCACGATGTCGATTCCGGTCGGCCGGATCCGCAAGCTGGCCATGGGTCCCGAGTACGTCGGCGCCTTCACGATCGGGGATCAGTTGCTCTGGGGCGCGGCCGAGCCGCTGCGCCGGATGCTGCGCATCCTGCTGGAAGTCTGAAGCGCTACATGCGCGCCCCGCAGAGCGCGCTACGTTGCTATGCCGCAACGTCCCATGCATGACGAAGTTTGCACGCACTGGGTAGATAAGGCCTGTCGCCTTGTCAGTGCGGGGTGATGATGTTAACGTCCTCTTACATTTCTGGGCCGAGCTGCCCCCCTCCAGCATGACACGACCATCATCGCCCGCGGCCCGTCTCTCGGCCATCTCGCCCGCACCCAAGACGATGGGTCGAGGCCAGCTTTCGGTACTCAGTGCGGCCGTCGCGGTGGCCCTTGGCGCCTTCAGCGCCGAAGCCAGCGCGCTTGCGCTCGGACGCCTCAACGTCCAGTCGGCCCTTGGTGAGCCGTTGCGCGCGGAGATCGAGGTCACCGAGGTCACCGCTGCCGAAGCGGACGGGCTGAAGGTCAATATCGCCTCGGTCGACGCCTTCAAGGCGGCGGGCGTGCCTTACAACCCGGCGCTTTCCGACGTCCGCGTCGGCGTTCAGCGGCGAGCGGACGGTCGCTACGTCGTGCGCCTGTCCAGCAATCGCCTGGTGAGCGAGCCGTTCATCGATCTCCTCCTCGAAGCCAACTGGAGTTCCGGTCGTGTGGTTCGCGACTACACCGTGCTGCTGGACCCTCCGACCACCCGTCAAGCAGCCGCACCGGTTGCACCGACCGCACCGCAGATCACGGCAGCCCCGCGTACCGCCGCGCCGGCCGTCGTCGAGGCACCGCAGACGCGTCGCCAACGCACCGCCGCTGCCGCACCGGCCGCTGCGTCGGGCGAATCGAACAACGTCCGTACCGGCACCGGTGCCGGCGCCGGCGCCGGCGACCAGCAAGTCACGGTCAAGGCGGGCGATACGGCTAGCAAGATCGCCTCGGCGTACAAGCCGGCCGAGGTCTCGCTCGACCAAATGCTGGTGGCGCTTCTCCGCGCCAATCCGAATGCATTCGTCGGCGGCAACGTCAACCGGATGAAGACCGGTGCCGTGCTGGATATTCCGAGTTCGTCGCAGGCCGAAGCCGTCACGGCGACCGAGGCGAAACGCACGGTCACCGCCCAGAGCCAGGATTTCAGCCAGTATCGCCGCCGACTGGCGGACAACGCGCCCGAAACGCCGGTGGCCGATGCCGGTCGCCAGGCCGCCGGCAAGGTGCAGACGAATGTCGAGGATCGCAACGCAGCGAACGCTGCGACCGACAAGCTCAAGATCTCCCAGGGCATCGCCCCTGGCCGCCCGACGGACGAGCAAATCGCCCAGGCCGCCGAAACCAAGGCTCGCCAGGACCGCGAAAAAGAGCTGACCAAGAATCTCCAGGAGCTGAACCAGCTCAAGGCGGCCGCCGCAGGCGGCGCTAACGCCACGAGTCCGGCACCCGCCCCGGCGCAGCAAGCTGCGGCTGCGCCCGCAGCCGCACCAGCGACGCCGGCGACTGCGGCACCCGCACCTTCTTCTTCCGGATCGGCCCAGCCCCTCGCAGCGGCAGCGCCAGCGGGACAAGCCGCACCTGCCGTCGTTGCGCAGGCCGCGCTCCCCGCCCCCGTGGCGCCGACCGAGGCGACTGCCGCAGCACCTGCCGCGTCACCAGCGCCGACGCCCGCCGCCGCTGCGGCACCGGCGCCTGCCGTAAAGCCGCCGGTCAAGGCCGCTGCACCAGCACCCGCTCCGAAGGAGCAGAGCTTCTTCTCGGAGCTGATGGAAAACCCGTTGATGGTCGCGGCGGCTGCCCTGGTGGCTCTGCTGATCAGCTTCCTTCTGTATCGCGTGCTCGGCCGCAAGCGGCGCGATGCGGGCGACAGCGTCTTCATCGAAAGCCGCATCCCGAAGGACTCGTTCTTCGGCGCCAGCGGCGGTGAATCGGTCGACACCAAGAATCGCGGCAACTCCGTGGTTTCTTCGCTTTCCTACTCGCCGAGCCAGCTCGATGCGGGCGACGTCGATCCGGTGGCCGAAGCCGACGTCTATCTCGCCTATGGCCGCGACCTCCAGGCCGAGGAGATCCTGCGCGAAGCGCTCCGTGTCAATCCGGAGCGCACCGCGATTCACCTCAAGCTACTCGAAATCCACGCCAAGCGCCGCGATCTTCGTGCCTACGAAGCACTCGCTTCCGAGGTCCACAAGCTGACCGGCGGTACCGGCACCGAATGGAACCGCGTCGTCGAACTCGGCAAGGATCTCGATCCGGGCAACCCGCTGTACGAGGCCGATGGCAAGACCGTCTCGGCCGCGGAGGCGGCGGCATTCGCCGGCACGCTGGCAGCAGCGTCCGCAGTGGTTTCCACCCCGGCACCGGGCCCGGTCGCGCAGGCCGAAGCAGAAGCACCACCTCCAGCCTTCGTGCCTTCCGTCGCGCCGCTGGACTTCGATCTCGATCTGTCCAACCCGCCTGCAACGGCGGCAACCGCACCCGCCCCCATCAATGTGAGCCTGCCCGCGGCAGCCCCGATCCAGTCGCCCATCCGTGACACTCCGCGTCCCATCGTGGTTCCCGGCGGCCTGAACGGCGGCGCCGCAGCGACTCATGCACCCAAGGTCGACATCGAGAACGACTTCGACACGGCACCCGGCGCCCTCGAACCGGGGGCAGGCGGATCGACGCTTCGCGACGAGGAGCGCACGCAACCCGCCCCGCTGCGCGCCGGCCTGCCGACGGATTCCGGTTTCATCGAATTCGACATGAGTTCGCTCGCCGGCCTGTCGACCCGCACTCCGGGCGACACCGAGCGCGGACGCCTCGAACCCGCGGACGAGGGCGGCGACAACCCGCACGTCATCAAGCTGTCCCTGGCCCGCGAACTCAAGGCGCTGGGCGACGTCGAAGGCGCCCGCTCGCTGGTCGAGGAAGTTGCCGCCGAAAGCTCCGGCGACGTGAAGGCCGAAGCAAAGCAGATGCTCGGCCAACTGCGCTGAAGCGGCCCTCGGGCTGCTGCTGTCGTGAGGCTGGCCCTCGGTATCCGCTACAACGGTCAAGCCTACGACGGCTGGCAAAGCCAGCCGTCCGGCCGGACCGTCCAGGACAAGCTCCAGGCGGCCCTGTCGCAGTTCGCCGACCAGCCGATCTCCACGCTCTGTGCCGGCCGCACCGATGCCGGCGTCCATGCGCTGATGCAGGTGGTGCACTTCGACACCACCGCCGTCCGCGCGCCGGTCTCCTGGGTGCGAGGCACCAACAGTTTCCTACCCGACGACATCGCGGTGCAGTGGGCGCAGCCGGTCCCCGACCAGTTCCATTGCCGTGCAAGTGCGCTCACCCGGCGCTACGTCTACGTTCTGTCGCAATCGCCGGTCCGGCCCAGTCTCGAAGCCGGCCGGGTGGGCTGGTCGATGCGTGTGCTCGACGGAGATGCCATGCGCGCCGCCGCGGCGATGCTGCTCGGCCGCCATGATTTCAGCTCTTTCCGCGCCTCGGCCTGCCAGGCACTTTCGCCAGTCAAGGAGATGCGGCGCATCGCGATCAGCCGCCACGGCGACACGGAGCGCTGCCGCTGGCACGTCGAATTCGAGGCGGATGCGTTCCTGCATCACATGATCCGCAACATCATGGGCTGCCTCGTGCGCATCGGCCAGGGAAGGGAGCAGCCGGAATGGATGCGCGAAGTGCTCGAAGCGCGCAGCCGGCTGGCGGCCGCGCCGACGTTCTCGCCGAACGGCCTGTACTTCCTGGGGCCGTTGTACGCCGCCGCATGGGGTCTACCGCCCGAGGCGACCATCGAAGGCGGAGGCGCTGCGTATGATGGCCCGCCATGAACGCCACCGCACCGCTCGCCGCCCGCACCCGAATCAAGATCTGCGGACTCACGCGCGAGCAGGACGTTGATGCCGCGATCGAAGCCGGCGCCGATGCCATCGGTTTCGTTCTCTACCCAGCCAGCCCGCGCGCGGTCACTGTCGAGCGCGCCGCCGAACTCGCGTCGCGCTTTCCGCCTTTCGTTTCGCCCGTGCTGCTGTTCGTCAACGAGGGCGCTGCGCGCAGCATGGCGGCGCTGTCTTCCGTGCCGGGTTCGATGGCCCAGTTCCACGGCGACGAAACGCCGGAACAGTGCTGGCAAGGTGCCGGCAACGGCGCATACAGGTTCATGCGCGCGGCGCGGATTCCGATAGGCGCAGCCGGCGCGGGCTTCGACCTCGTAAAATACGCTTCCGATTACTCCCGCGCCCAGGCCATCCTGCTCGACGCCCATGTCGAAGCCTATGGCGGTGGCGGCAAGGCATTCGATTGGTCACTCCTACCACCCGCCGTCGACGCTCACCTCGTCTTGAGTGGTGGGCTCACACCTGCAAACGTGGGCGATGGCATTCGTCAGTTGCGGACGCGATGCAAGTCGCTGTCCGTTGACGTGAGTTCGGGCGTCGAGGCCGCCAAGGGCATCAAGGACGCCGCCAGGATTCGCGACTTCGTGGCCGCCGTGCGCGAAGCTGACGCCCACCCCTAGGCTACGCGCACTTCGTGTCGCTTCGCCAACCCCCTCCAGGGGGCAATACCAGCGGCCCGGCGAAGCCGGTTCCGCGGCATTCCTGAATCAGGTCAAGAGCCCATAGACGCCTTTCACGCCATGAATCCCTACCAGCAACCCGACGCCAGAGGCCATTTCGGCATCTACGGCGGCACGTTCGCCAGCGAGACGCTGACGCACGCCATCAACGAACTGCGCGACGCCTACGCGAAGTACAAGGACGACCCGGAGTTCCTCGCCGAATTCCGCTACGAGCTCGCCCATTTCGTGGGCCGCCCTTCGCCGGTCTATCACGCCGCCCGCACCAGCCGCGAAATGGGCGGCGCGCAGATCTACCTGAAACGCGAGGACCTCAACCACACCGGCGCCCACAAGGTGAACAACACCATCGGGCAGGCGATGCTCGCCAAGCGCATGGGCAAGCCCCGCGTGATCGCCGAAACCGGTGCCGGCCAGCACGGCGTGGCGACAGCCACCATCTGCGCACGCTACGGCCTCGAATGCGTCGTCTACATGGGCAGCGAAGACGTCAAGCGCCAGAGCCCCAACGTGTATCGCATGAACCTCCTCGGCGCGACGGTCGTTCCGGTCGAATCGGGCAGCAAGACGCTCAAGGACGCGCTCAACGAAGCCATGCGCGACTGGGTGACGAACGTCGAGAACACCTTCTACATCATCGGTACCGTGGCCGGACCGCACCCCTACCCAACCATGGTGCGCGACTTCCAGAGCGTGATCGGCAACGAGTGCATCGAGCAGATGCCCGCCATGCTCGCCGCGCAGGGCATCACCGGCGAAGCCGAAGGCAGCCAGCCTGACGTCGTGGTGGCCTGCGTGGGCGGCGGCAGCAATGCGATGGGGATCTTCTATCCCTACATCCCGTTCGCGGGCACGCGCCTGATCGGCGTGGAAGCAGCCGGCGAAGGCCTCGACAGCGGCAAGCATTCGGCATCGATCCTTCGCGGCAGCCCCGGCGTGCTGCACGGCAACCGCACCTACCTGCTCCAGAACGAGGATGGCCAGGTGACGGAAACGCACAGCATCAGCGCCGGCCTGGACTACCCGGGCGTCGGGCCGGAACATGCCTATCTCGCGGACATCGGCCGCGCCGAGTACGTCGGCATCACCGACGCCGAAGCGCTCGAAGCCTTCCACTACCTCTGCCGCACCGAGGGCATCATCCCGGCGCTGGAATCCAGCCACGCAGTGGCCTATGCCATGAAACTCGCGAAGACCATGCGTCCTGACCAATCCATCCTGGTGAATCTCTCAGGCCGCGGCGACAAGGACATCGGCACGGTCGCCGATCTGTCCGGCGTGGACTTCTATGACCGGCCGTCGATGCGCGGCCTCAACGTGAAGGGAGGCAAGGCATGAGCCGCATCGCTGCCACCTTCGAAGCCCTGCAGAAAACAGGCCGCAAGGCGCTGATTCCCTACGTCACCGCCGGCTTCCCCTACGCCGACATCACGCCCGAGCTGATGCACGGCATGGTCGAGGCCGGCGCCGACGTCATCGAGCTCGGCGTGCCTTTCTCGGATCCGATGGCCGATGGTCCCGTGATCCAGCGTGCCGGCGAGGCGGCGCTGGCGCTGGGCATCGGCATGAAGCAGGTGCTGGCCATCGTCGCCGCATTCCGCCGGAAGGATCCGCGCACGCCGGTCGTCCTGATGGGATATGCCAATCCAGTGGAGCGCTACGACCTCGTCCATGGCGCCGGCAGCTTCATCCGCGATGCGGCTGCAGCGGGCGTCGACGGGCTCCTGATCGTCGACTACCCGCCGGAAGAATGCGAGACCTTCGCGGCCGCCCTCAAATCCAAGGGGATCGATCTCATCTTCCTGCTCGCGCCGACCAGTACCGCCGAGCGCATGGCGCAGGTCGGCCGCATCGCCTCCGGCTACGTCTACTACGTTTCGCTGAAGGGCGTGACCGGCGCCGGGCACCTCGACACCGAAGCGGTCGCCCGAATGGTTCCGCGCATTCGCGAGCATGTGCAGCTGCCCGTGGGCGTCGGTTTCGGCATCCGCGATGCAGAGACGGCCCAGGCGATCGGCGCCTCCGCGGACGCCGTCGTGATCGGCAGCCGCATCATCCAGTTGATCGAAGAACAGCCCCGCGACAAGGTCGTGCCCGTGGTGCGCGAGTTCCTGGCCGGAATCCGGCAGGCGCTCGACGCTCTGCCAGGCGCGGCCGCCGGAACGCCGGCTGCCCGATAATCGCCGCCACCACAAGGAGCCCCCATGAGCTGGCTTGAAAAACTTCTCCCCCCGAAAATCGCACCGACCGACCCGAGCGAGCGCCGCCAGATGCCCGAGGGCCTCTGGATCAAGTGCCCGAGCTGCGAGACGGTGCTCTACAAGACCGACCTCGAGCACAACCAGAACGTCTGCCCGAGCTGCGGCCACCATCACCGCATCAGCGCGCGCGCGCGCCTCGACGCCTTCCTGGACCCCGAAGGACGCTACGAACTCGGCCAGGAAGTCCTGCCGGTCGACGCCCTCAAATTCAAGGACAGCCGCAAATACCCCGAGCGGCTCAAGGAAGCGCTGGAGAACACCGGCGAGACCGACGCCCTCGTGGTGATGGGCGGTTCGGTCCACAGCATCAACGTGGTGGTCGCGTGCTTCGAGTTCGACTTCATGGGCGGCAGCATGGGCAGCGTGGTAGGCGAACGCTTCGTGCGCGGCGTCGAGACCGCGATCGAGCAGAAGGTGCCGTTCATCTGCTTCACCGCGACCGGCGGTGCCCGCATGCAGGAAGGCCTGCTGTCGCTCATGCAGATGGCGAAGACCAACGCCGCGCTCACGCATCTCGCGAAGAAGGGCCTGCCCTACATCAGCGTGCTGACCGACCCGACCATGGGCGGTGTGAGCGCGGGCTTCGCGTTCGTGGGCGACGTGGTGATCGCCGAGCCCAAGGCGCTCATCGGCTTCGCCGGCCCGCGCGTCATCGAGTCGACGGTGCGCGTGACGCTGCCCGAAGGCTTCCAGCGCGCCGAGTTCCTGCAGACCAAGGGCGCAGTCGATTTCATCTGCGATCGGCGCGAACTGCGCAAGACGATCGCGAACACGCTGGCGATGCTGCTGCGCCAGCCGGCTGATGCAGTGCTCTGAGGGCCGCTAGCGGCCGAGGGTGAAGACCGAGCCCATCACGTTGCCGAGGATGATGGCGCCGACCTGAAGAAGCACGATCGCGACGAGTGCCGACAGATCGACGCCGCCCACCGGCGGGATCACCCGGCGCAGGGGCCGCACGAGCGGCTCTGCCAGGCGCGCGATCAGGTCGTGCAGCATCGACGACGCGCTCGGCACCCAGGAAAGAATCGCATAGACGATCAGCAGCGCGGTGAGCCCCGACACGGCGAGTTGCAGCAGTCCGATCAGCGAAATGAGGGGAAGGATCGTCCAGCGGCCGAGCCCGCCCAGCAGCAGCCCGAGCAGCACGAACTTCAACAGCACGAGCACCCACGCCGCCACGCCGCTCGCAAGATCCCACCGCTTGACCGATGGCACGATCCGGCGCAAGGGCAACACGATCCAGTCGGTGACCGCGAACACGAAGCGCCCAAGCGGATTGCCGAACGGCACCCGGTGGTACTGCATGTAGAGGCGCAGCAGGCAGGCGCCGCCCAGAAGGCCGACGATCACGTCGAGCAGGAACGATGGGATCTGATAGAGCATGGGCGCGAGGTCGTGAGCGGAATGCGATGATAGCCACGCCAAGGTTCACCGATGACGACACAAACCCCTCTCAGGCCGATCCCCTTGTTTCCGCTCGGCACGGTGCTGTTTCCCGGTGGCTTCCTGCCGCTGCGGATCTTCGAAGTGCGCTATCTCGACATGATCGGCAAGTGCCACAAGAGCGGCGAGCCTTTCGGGGTCGTGTGCCTCACGCAGGGGTCGGAAGTGCGCAAGGCCGGGGCCGGTGCGGAGGCCTTCGCGACCATCGGCACGCTCGCGGTCATTCGCGAACTCGATTCGCCCCAGGCCGGCCTCATGCAGATCGAATGCAGCGGCACCGAGCGCTTCCGCATTCATGCGAGCGAGCTTCAGAGGCACGGACTCTGGACCGCCAAGGTCGAAGCCATCGCCAACGACGTGCCAATGGACGTCCCCGCCGACTTGCAGCACGTGTCCGACGCATTGCGCCGTGTGGTCGATACGCTGGAAGAGCGTCGAAGGCAGCAGGGCGTGCCGGGCCTTCGCCTGCCCATTTCCGAGCCCTATCGATTCGACGACTGCGGCTGGGTGGCCAACCGCTGGTGCGAGTTGCTTCCGGCGCAGCCCGAGCTCAAGCAGCGCCTGATGGAACTCGACAGTCCGCTGATGCGGCTCGAGCTCGTCGGCGATCTTCTGGCGCGCACCGGCATCGCGAAGTAGCGCGCTACGGATTCAATAGCAGCTGATCCACTGCCGATGCGGGTCAGGCGCGGATCCTTGAAAGCCCCTGCGCGGTTAAAATGGCGGGTTGCGCTCGACACCGACAGCGCCACTACCCCGCCCCATGTCCGACCACTTGATCCCCTCCGTCCCCACGCCTGCGGCAGCGCCTGCCTCGACGCCCGCCATCGACGACAACCAGCTCATCGCCGAACGGCGCGAAAAACTGAAGGGGCTGCGCCAGGCGCAGGCCGAGGGCAAAGGGGTCGCATTCCCCAACGACTTCAAGCCCGCGGACCGCGCAGCGGCACTCATCGCCGATCATGGCGAAACACCGGCGGAAGCGCTCGAGGCGACGCCGATCGCCGTCAGCGTCGCCGGCCGCATGATGCTCAAGCGGGTCATGGGCAAGGCCAGCTTCGCGACCGTGCAGGATGCCACCGGCCGCATCCAGCTCTACGTCACGCGCGATGCGGTCGGCGAGGAAGCCTATGCCGAATTCAAGCGCTGGGACCTCGGCGACATCGTCGGCGCCGAAGGCACCCTGATGAAGACCAAGACCGGCGAACTCTCGGTGAAGGTCACCTCGCTGCGCCTGCTGACCAAGAGCCTGCGCCCGCTGCCGGACAAGTTCCACGGCATGGCCGATCAGGAGCAGAAGTACCGCCAGCGCTACGTGGACCTCATCACCGACCAGGCCGCGCGCGAACGCTTCGCAGCCCGCAGTCGCGCGGTGAGCGCACTGCGCGACTTCATGGTCGGCAACGGCTTCCTCGAAGTCGAGACGCCGATGCTCCACCCGATCCCCGGCGGCGCGAACGCGAAGCCCTTCAAGACGCACCACAACGCGCTGGACCAGGAGATGTTCCTGCGCATCGCGCCCGAGCTGTACCTCAAGCGACTCATCGTCGGCGGCTTCGAGCGTGTGTTCGAGATCAACCGGAGCTACCGCAACGAAGGCATCTCGGTGCGGCACAACCCCGAGTTCACGATGATGGAGTTCTACGCGGCGTACTGGAACTACCGCGACCTGATGGACTTCACCGAGACGCTGATCCGCACGATCGCGGACAAGGCGGTCGGCACGCAGCAGCTCACCTACCAGGGCAAGGCGGTGGACCTCAGTCGGCCTTTCGAGCGCCTGACGATTCGCGAAGCCATCCTCAAGCACACGGACGCTGGTTCGAATGTCGATGACGCCTCCTGGCTGATCCATGCGCTGCGCAAGCTGGGCCTGAACGAAGAAAAGGACAAGCTCTCGCAGCGCAGCCTCGCCTCGCTGCAGGTCATGTACTTCGAAGAGACGGTCGAAGAAAAGCTCTGGCAGCCGACCTTCATCATGGAGCATCCGACGGAAATCTCGCCGCTCGCGCGCGCCAACGACGAGCGCCCCGAAGTCACGGAGCGATTCGAGCTCTACATCACCGGCCGCGAATTCGGCAACGGCTTCAGCGAACTCAACGACGCCGAGGACCAGGCCGCCCGCTTCAACGCGCAGGTCGCCGCCAAGGACAGCGGCGACGACGAGGCCATGTTCTTCGACCACGACTTCGTGCGCGCGCTCGAATACGGCATGCCGCCCACCGGCGGTTGCGGCATCGGAATCGACCGGCTGATGATGCTGCTGACCGATTCGCCGAGCATCCGCGACGTGATCCTCTTCCCTGCCCTGCGGCGCGAATCTTGAGCGGACGCGCGCCGGCGATCGGCATCGACTTCGGCACCTCGAACTCCGCCGTCGCCTTCGTCGCCGACGACGGACTCGCGCGGGCCGTGCCGCTCGAAGGCACGGCCACGGCCATTCCGACCGCGATCTTCTTCAACGCCGAAGACCGCACCACGCACTTCGGCCGCGAAGCGATCGCGCAGTACCTCGCAGGCATCGAGGGACGGCTCATGCGATCGCTCAAGAGCCTGCTCGGCAGTTCGCTCATGCAGGAGCAGACCGAAGTCTTCGGCGAGCGCATCGGCTTCGAGGACATCATCACGCTGTTCCTCGCCGAGCTCGGCAAGCGCGCACGGGCCCAGCTCGGCGCCCCGCCGAGCCGGGTGGTGATCGGCCGCCCGGTCCGCTTCGTCGACGATGACGATGCGCGCGACCGGCAGGCCGAAGACACGCTTCGCAGCGCCGCCAGGAGCGCGGGGCTCGGCGAGGTCAGCTTCCAGTACGAGCCGATCGCGGCCGCCTTCGACTACGAGCGGCGCGTCGACAAGGAATCGCTCGTGCTCGTCGTCGACATCGGCGGCGGCACCTCGGACTTCACGGTGGTGCGGCTCGATCCCGCGCGCAAGTCGTTCGGCGATCGCGCCGCGGACGTGCTCGCCACGACGGGCGTGCACATCGGCGGCACGGACTACGACCAGCGGCTCAGCCTCGAATGCGCGATGCCAGAGTTCGGCTTTCGCCACATCGGCCCACAGGGACGCGAGGTGCCGAGCCGGACCTTCTTCGACCTCTCGTCGTGGCATCTGATCAACTGGCTGTACGCGCCCAAGGCGGTACGCCAGGTGCAGGAACTGCGCACCAGCTACTCGGACACACGGTTGCACGATCGCCTCATGAACGTGCTCCTGAACCGCGAAGGGCACCGCATCGCCAACGAAGTCGAGGCCGCGAAGATTCGCTCGTCGACGACGCGCGCCAATGTCGAGATCGACCTGTCCTGCGCCCAGCGGAATCTGGCTGTCACGCTCACCGCCGAGGACATGGCGCGACACCTCGGCCCACTGCTGGACCGGGTGATCGCCTGCGCGCAGGAGTGCGTGCGGCTGGCTGCGCTGGGCAATGACAGCCTGGACGCGATCTATCTGACCGGCGGCTCTTCGGCGCTGCGTCCATTTCAAGAGGCACTGCGCCGAGCCTTTCCCGACGCGAAGCTCGTCGAAGGCGATTTCTTCGGCGGCGTGGCGTCCGGCCTCGCCTACACGGCCGCCGGCGCGCGGGTGCCCCAGCCCGCATGAAATACCTCGCCGCGTACCCTGCGGCGCTGCGGGGCCAGGTCGAACAGCTCATCGCCCAGGGCCGGCTCGCGGATCTGCTGCGCGGCCGCTACGGCGATGCGCACGACATCCGGACCGATCGCGCGCTGTACGACTACGTGAGCGCGCTCAAGAACGAATTCCTGCGCAATGCCGAGCCCTTGTCGAAGGTCGCCTTCGACAGCAAGCTCCACGTGATCCGCAACGCGCTCGGCACGCACACGACGGTCTCCCGCGTGCAGGGAAGCCGGCTGAAATCGAAGCGCGAGATTCGGGTCGCGAGCCTGTTCAAGGAAGTCCCGCTCGAATGGCTGCGCATGATCGTCGTGCACGAACTGGCGCACATCCGCGTGCGCGAGCACGACAAGGCCTTCTATCAGCTCTGCGCACACATGGAGCCGGCCTATCACCAGTTCGAATTCGATCTGCGCTTGTACCTGACGCACCTCGATGGGGGCGGTGACCGCCTATGGGCCGCCAGTGCCGCGCCCGGGCTGTTGTAGTCAGGGCTTCGGGAGCATCTGTACCGCGCGGCGATAGGCCGCGGACTGCATCAATGCGTCCCAATCGACGGCCGGCGACTTGGGCAACAGGCTTCGGCGACGCATCTCGCTCGCGGGATTCGGCACCCATCGACCGTCGCCCGCCGCGGCGGCGAAGCCATCGAGCAATTCATCGAGCACCGCGCCGTCGCCCACGCTCTGGTTGCACAGCAGTGCCAGATCGCAGCCGGCGTTCAAGGCGGCCAGCGCGGCATCGGTGTAGCTATGCACTTCGCCGTCGATTCGCCTGGCGGCTTCCATGCTGAGGTCATCGCTGAACACTGCGCCGTCGAACCCGAGCTTGCCCCGCAGGATCTCCTGCAGCCATTTCGCGGAAAAACCCGCAGGCCGCGCATCGACCTTGGGATAGATGACATGCGCCGGCATCACCGCCGCGAGCGAACCGACGAGCCAGTCGTAGGGCCGCGCATCGTCCGCGAGGATGGCCTTGAGGCCGCGGCGGTCGACGGGGATCGCGACATGCGAATCCGCCTTCACGAACCCGTGACCCGGGAAATGCTTGCCGCAATTGGACATGCCGGCCTGCAGCATCCCGTGCATCAGGCTGCGAGCGAGCACGGCGACGACGCGCGGATCGCGATGGAAGCTGCGATCGCCGATGACGCTGCTCTCACCGTAGTCGAGATCGAGCACCGGCGCGAAGCTGAAGTCGACCCCGCAGGCGCGCAGCTCGGCCGCCAATACCTGTCCGCAGGCCACCGCGACCTGGGTTGCGCGCAGTGCGTCCTTCATCCACAGGTCGCCCAGGAGTCGCATGGATGGCAGGCGCGTGAAGCCATCGGTGCGGAAGCGCTGGACACGGCCGCCCTCGTGGTCGACGCAGATCAGTATGTCGGGCCGGATCGACTTGATCTCGGCGTTGAGCGCGCTCATCTGCGCGCGGCCCTGCCAGTTGCGGGCGAAATGGATCACACCGCCGACCCGGGGATCGGCGAGGCGCCGGCGGTCGGCCGCTTTCAGTTCGGTGCCCGCGACATCGATGATCAGCGGGGCATGCAGGGTGGGGTCGGTCATGTCTTATCGCCGGGCCGCCCCGAGACAAAATGCGCCCCCTCGGGGGGCTGCGAGGACAGGGCGTGCCGAGCGTGGGGGTCGGTGATGCGTTCGACCACAACGAAGCTGGCCGCGTAGTCGGTTTCATCGGTGACGGTGACGTGGGCGGTCAAGCCCTGCGACTCGAACCAGGTCTTGAGTTCGCCGTGCAGCACGATCACCGGCTTGCCGCTCTTCTGGTTGACGATCTCGCAGAGGCGCCAGCTCATCGGCATCCGCATGCCCAGTCCGATCGCCTTGCTGAAGGCCTCCTTGGCCGAGAAGCGCGTCGCGAGATAGCGCAGGCCGCGCTTCGGCCATCGCGCGCTGCGCGCCTGCCAGACCGCGAACTCGGCCTCGCCCAGCACCTTGCGCGCGAAGCGCTCGCCCTGGCGCTCCAGAGTCGCCGAGATGCGCCGGATATCGCAGACGTCGGTGCCGATGCCGAAGATCACCTGGGAGCCTGCTCGCCGGCTTCTTCGATTCGCCGCAGGTATTCGCGCGTGGCCCCGGTGTAGCCCAGCTCCAGCGCGTCGGAGACGAAGGCGTGGCCGATCGACACCTCGCACACACCGGGCACCGCACGCAGGAACTCGGTCAGGTTGTCACGGCTGAGGTCGTGGCCCGCGTTGACCTCGAGGCCGGCCGCCTGCGCGGCGCGCGCGGCCTCGGCATAGAGCTGCAGCACCGATTGCGCCTCCGAGGTCTCACGCGAGGCCGCATAGCCCTCGGTGTAGAGCTCGACGCGATCGGCACCCGCCGCCTTGGCGGCCGCCATCATGTCGGGATTCGGGTCCATGAACAGGCTTACGCGCACGCCCAGGGCCTTCGCCTCCGCGATGACCGGACGCAGACGCTCGGCGTCTTCCGGGAAGCTCCATCCGTGGTCGCTGGTCGACTGGGTCTCGCTGTCCGGCACGAAGGTCGCCTGATGTGGGCGCAGTTCGCGCACGAACTCCATCAGGTTGTGAAAAGGATTGCCTTCGATGTTGAACTCGGCCTTCGGCCACTTCTTGCGAAGCAGCGCGGAGAGCTCGCGCACGTCCTGCGGACGGATGTGCCGCCGATCGGGCCGCGGATGCACGGTGATGCCCTGCGCGCCGGCATCGAGGCACATCGACGCCGCGAACAGCACGCTCGGGATGCCGAGCTGACGCGTGTTGCGCACCAGGGCGACCTTGTTGAGATTGACCGACAGGGCGGTGGAAATGGAAGAGCTCATAGGGCTTGCAGGTCCCGCATCATCTGCCGCGTACGCAGCGTTGCAACGCCGCAATGGTAGTTGAGCAAGGTGCGCAATTGGGTGCGCAAGGCGCCATTGACCCCCGCACAGGCACGCAGCGTGGCGACGAACGGCGCGAGATCGTCCAGTGCAGCCTGCAACGCCTGCCAGTCGGCACCCTGCAACGCGGGCTCGCCTTCGAAGGCTTCGCGCAGCCCCGCCTCCGGCACGAGGGTGTAGCGGCCCTCCCGATCGAGCGGCGCGAGCGTGAGCGTCTGCGCGTCCAGTGCGGGCAACAGCCCGACTCCCCGCAACAGCAGCAGTTCGAAGGCCCGCAGCGCAGCGGACTGCGTTGCGGCCTGCGCGGCAGCGTGGTCACCGGCGAGCACCTGCACCACCCCGGCATAGGCATCGAAAAGCGCCTCGTGCGGATCGTCGCGCGCCAGCAGGCGCAGTAGCAGTTCGTTGACGTAGTAGCCGGACAGCAAGGCCTCGCCGGTCGGCATGACATGACCGCCCATCCATTCGGCACTCTTGAGCGTGCGAATCTCCGCATCTCCGGAGAAGCTCAGCTGCAGGGGCTGCAGCGGCAGCAGCACCGGCCGGAAATTGGAGCTGGGCCGCTTCGCCCCCTTGGCCACGAGCGCGATGCGGCCGTAGTGGCGGGCGAAGACCTCGAGGATCAGGCTGGACTCGCTCCAGTCGTAGCGGTGGAGCACGTAGGCCGGTTCATGCGAAACGCGCTTTACCGCCACTCACTCGTACCCGAAGGAACGGACGCGGGCCTCGTCGTCTGCCCAGCCGGAACGCACTTTGACCCACAGCTCGATGAAGACCTTGGCATCCATGAGCTTCTCGAGTTCCTGCCGCGTCTCGGTGCCGATGCGCTTGATGCGCTCGCCCTTGTCGCCGATGACCATCGCCTTGTGGCTGTCGCGCTCCACCACGATCGTTGCGGCGATCTTGACCAGCCGCTTCTGTCCTTTCTTCGCCGGCGGCTCTTCGGCGAACTTGTCGATCACTACAGTCGAGGTGTAGGGCAGTTCGTCGCCGGTCAGGCGGAAGAGCTTCTCTCGCACCATCTCGCTGGCGAGGAACTGTTCGCTGCGATCGGTCAGTTCGTCCTCGTCGTACCACCAGGGCTGTTCAGGCAGGTATTTCTCGCAGATGCCGAACAGGCGCTCGACATCCTTCGGATTCTTGGCGGACATCGGCACGAACTCGGCGAAGGCGTGCTTCTGCTGCATCTCCTGGAGCCAGGGCGCGATGTCGGCACGGCGATGCACATGGTCCAGCTTGTTTGCGATGAGTACCGTCGGAATGCCCGTGCCGAGCAGCTTGAGCACGCGTTCGTCTGCCGCGGTGAAGCTGCCGGCCTCGACCACGAACAGGATCAGATCGACATCGGAAACCGCACCGACCACGGTCTTGTTGAGCGATCGGTTCAGCGCATTGGCATGCAAGGTCTGGAAACCCGGCGTATCGACGAACACGAACTGCGTGGCGCCCAGCGTCCGCATGCCGGTGATGCGGTGCCGGGTCGTCTGCGCCTTGCGGGACGTGATACTGATCTTCTGGCCGACCAGCGCGTTGAGCAGCGTCGACTTGCCGACATTGGGCTTGCCGACGATCGCCACCAGCCCGCAGCGCTGGGATTCGGGAGAAGCGGTGGCGGAGTCGATGGGTTCGTTCATGGGGATGCCTTCGCGCCGCGCGCCTTGAGTCGGATCAACATCGCTGCCGCGGCGGCCTGCTCGGCGGCGCGACGCGAGCCGCCGATGCCGTGTTCGTGCAGTCCCAGATCGGATGCCTCGCATTCGACTTCGAAGGTCTGCTTGTGCGCGGCGCCGAGGGTTCCGACCACACGATAGACCGGCAACTTCATTTTGTGGCCCTGAAGCCATTCCTGCAATTCGGTCTTCGGATCCTTGGCGGCCGCCTCCATGCGCGGATTGATTTCCACGGATTCGTAGAGCCGCTGGACCAGCGCCTGCGCAGCCCCGAAACCTGCGTCGAGATAGACCGCGCCGATCACGGCTTCCAGCGCGTCGGCAAGGATCGACGGGCGGTTCTGCCCGCCCGAGCGCGCTTCGCCCTCGCCGAGCCGCAGCAGCGGCGACAGCGTGAGCTTGACTGCGAGCTGGTGCAGCGTGTCCTGCTTGACCAGATTGGCTCGGACGCGGGAAAGATCGCCCTCCGACATCGCGCTCAGGCGTGTGTAGAGCAGATGCGAGACGGCGAGGCTGAGCACCGAGTCGCCCAGAAACTCGAGCCGCTCGTTGTGATCCGCCGAAAAACTGCGGTGCGTCAGCGCGCGCTGCAGGAGCCGAACGTCAGCGAATGAATATTGGAGCCGCGCCTGAAGCGCAGCAAGGCCGCCTGGGTTCACTGTGCGGCAAGCCTGGGGACGCGGGCCATCAGCTCGAACGGCCGCGGTACTTCAGCAGGAGGTAGGCGGGCCCGAAGAGGTGGATCTCGCGGTCATAGGCGAACGAAACCACGACCTTGTCGCCGTCCTTTCGCACTTCGATGTCCTTGCCGGTGACGGAAGTGAAGTCGTCGATCGCCTGGGCACGATCGAAAATGGCGCGAACCTCGGGCACCGTGTTGCCCTCCTTCGCCTTGTTCGCGGCCTTCGTGATGGCCTGGTATTCGATCAGGGTGGGGATCACCTGAGCCACCACCACGCCGACGCAAGCCAGAACGATCGCCACGAACAGCAGCCCGATGAACGAAATCCCGCGCTGCTTCTTCCTTGCCACTAAAGACTTCATGCCCTCTTCCCTCTGTGAACCCTGAATAGTTATTGGAATGTGCCGATGCGTCGCCAGTCGCTGAAATTCATCCAGATCAGGAATGCCCTGCCAACGATGTTCTGGTCCGGGACAAATCCCCAATAGCGCGAATCCAGCGAATTGTCGCGGTTGTCGCCCATCATGAAGTAATAACCGGGCGGCACCTTGCACACCAATCCTTCGACACTGTAGCGGCAATTCTCCTGAAAAGGGAACGCCATGATTTCGGCTTCGGAGAGGCCGGCACGGCGCGCATCGTCATTGAGGATGTCGTGCTTCGTGCCATTGAGGTTTTCGGCGTATTGCTTGAGGTAGCGCATCGTCTCCTCGTCGAAATAGTCCGGAATGGCATCCTTGCTGACCGGCTGACCGTTGATCGTCAGCTTCTTGTTCAGATAGGCCACCTCATCGCCGGGCACGCCGACGACCCGCTTGATGTAGTCCATGCTCGGCTTGGGCGGATAACGGAACACCATGACGTCACCACGTGTCGGTGCCCGGCCTTCGGTGATCTTGGTGTTGATGACCGGCAGGCGCAGGCCATAGACGAACTTGTTGACCAGGATGAGGTCTCCGACAAGGAGCGTCGGCATCATCGACCCGGAGGGGATCTTGAAGGGCTCGGCAATGAACGAGCGCAGCAGGAACACCACCAGAATCACCGGGAAGAGCCCTGCGGTCCAATCGAGCCACCAGGGCTGCATGAGCAGCCGTTCGCCCGCCTTGGCGTCGACGGTGTCGACCTGGGTGATGCCCTGGCGGGCCAACTCCTCGCGCCGGTTCGCGAGCGAAGACTCGAGCGAAGCCGCCGCGCGCCGCCGTTTGGGAAGGAAATAGAAGCGCTCGGCCAGCCAGTAGATGCCGGTGACGACGGTGGCCAGGAACAGCAGAAGGGCAAAGTTGCCTTCGACCGCACCGAAATACCAGGCGCCGATGTAGCCGACGAAGGCCGCGAGAATCAATGAGGTGATGAATGCCATCTTTCAGTCTTCGACTTGCAGGATGGCGAGAAAGGCCTCTTGAGGGACCTCGACCGAGCCGATCTGCTTCATTCTTTTTTTGCCCGCTTTCTGCTTTTCGAGCAGCTTGCGCTTGCGGGTGATATCGCCGCCATAGCATTTGGCAAGCACGTTCTTGCGCAGCGCCTTGATTGTCTCACGCGCAATGATGTTGGCTCCGATGGCCGCCTGGATGGCGACATCGAACATCTGGCGGGAAATGATCTCGCGCATCTTGCTGACGACGGCCCGCGACCGGTATTGACTCTGGCTGCGGTGGACGATGATCGACAGCGCATCGACCTTGTCGCCGTTGAGCAGGATGTCGACCTTGACGACGTCCGACGCACGGTATTCCTTGAACTCGTAGTCCATGGACGCATAGCCCCGACTGACCGATTTGAGCTTGTCGAAGAAGTCGAGCACGATTTCGCCGAGCGGCATCTCGTACGTCAGCATGACCTGCCGGCCGTGATAGGCCATGTTCATCTGGATGCCGCGCTTTTGATTGGCGAGCGTCATTACCGCGCCCACGTACTCCTGCGGCATGTAGATGTGGACCGTGACGATCGGCTCGCGGATTTCCGCCATGCGGCCGACGTCGGGCATCTTCGAGGGGTTCTCGACCATGATGACCTCGCCGTCGCTCTTCACGACCTGGTAGACCACGCTCGGTGCCGTCGTGATGAGGTCCTGGTCGAACTCACGCTCCAGGCGCTCCTGCACGATCTCCATGTGCAGCAGCCCCAGGAAGCCGCACCGGAATCCGAAGCCGAGCGCCTGGGAAACCTCGGGCTCGTAGTGCAGCGACGAGTCGTTGAGCTTGAGCTTCTCGAGCGCATCGCGCAGCGAGTCGTACTCGCTCGCCTCGGTCGGATAGAGGCCCGCGAACACCTGCGGCTGGATTTCCTTGAAGCCGGGCAGAGGCTCGGTTGCAGTGGCCGCCGCGCCGCCGGTGCCGGTCTTGATCTGCGTGACCGTGTCGCCGACCTTTGCAGCCTGCAACTCCTTGATGCCCGCGATGATGTAGCCGACCTCGCCCGCTTCGAGCGACTCGCGCGCTTCGTTCGCCGGCGTGAACACACCCAGGTTGTCGGCGTTGTAGCTGGCACCCGAAGCCATCATCTTGATGCGATCGCCCTTCGCGAGACGGCCATCCACGACGCGCACGAGCATCACGACGCCCACGTAGGCATCGAACCAACTGTCGATGATCATGGCGCGCAGGGGTCCGTCGGGATTGCCCTTCGGCGAGGGCACCTTCGCGACGATCGCCTCGAGGATTTCGTCGATCCCCATGCCGGTCTTCGCCGAACACGGAATGGCCTGCGATGCATCGATGCCGATCACGTCCTCGATCTCGGCCTTCGCGTTGTCGGGGTCCGCTTGGGGCAGATCCATCTTGTTGAGCACGGGCACCACTTCGACGCCGAGGTCGAGTGCGGTGTAGCAGTTCGCGACCGTCTGCGCTTCAACACCCTGACTCGCATCGACGACGAGCAACGCACCTTCGCATGCAGAGAGCGATCGACTCACTTCGTACGAGAAGTCGACGTGGCCCGGTGTATCGATCAGATTGAGGTTGTAGACCTGTCCATCGAGTGCCTTGTAGTGCAGCGCTGCGGTCTGTGCCTTGATGGTTATCCCACGCTCTTTCTCGATGTCCATCGAGTCGAGCACTTGCGCTTCCATCTCGCGCTCGGCGAGACCGCCGCAACGTTGGATCAGGCGATCAGCAAGCGTCGACTTGCCATGATCGATGTGCGCAATGATCGAAAAATTTCTGATGTGATTCATCAACGGGAACGCTTAAGTACTTGAATTGGCTCGGGCGCAATGGGCCGCGGACAAGAAAAAAGGGCGCGTCCACAAGAGACGCGCCCTGAACCAACAAGCAATGGCAACTGCAGTAGTTGGAACTTCATTGTAGGCAAAAAGGGGGGCGCGTACAGTCGGGCCAAGGCCCTCGGACGGTCGTTGCAGGTCAGCAACATCACACTTATAAACAACTTATCAACAGTGTCGGTGGAGCAATCGCTTAACAACTTGTGGGCGAACTGTGGACCGTCGGTGGACGGCCTGCAGGTATCTCGCATCGTGAATAACCCATGCCGGCTTATGCGACGACCGCGGGCTGTAGGGTCCCTATTCTACCGAAATCCATCATTAGAATCGAATTAAGTTAGCACTCACCAACTAAGCCAGCGAGCAGATCCCTCCCAAAAATTTTTCTCGCCAGTGCGGCCGTGGCGCGACAGCGTCGAAAAAATGGCCCCAAACCCGACTGCGGGATGGGGCCACTTGACGCCCTCGGCGCGATCAGCGTGCGGGGCGGACCAGCGCGTACTGCGCCCAATCGCCCCGGCGGAAAAGCAGGCTGACAGGCTTGCTCCGGTCGGCCTTCGCAAGTGCAGCCTCGAATTCCTTGACGCTCGCCACTTCCGTGTTGCTGACAGCCAGAATCACGTCGCCTTCGCGCAGGCCTGCCCGAGCCGCTGCATCGGTTGCGGCATCGACCTTCACGCCTCCCTTGAGCTTCAGTTCCCGCCTTTGCGCGTCGGGAAGGTCGCTTAGCGCAAGACCCATCGACTTTGCAGCCGCCGATGCCGGCGCCTTGCCTGTCGATTCATCTCGATCCGAGGCACGCTTGACGGGCTTGTCCGGCTCGATCTCGGCGATGGTCACGTTCAGGTCGCGCAGGTTGCCGCGCCGGAAGACGGTCACCGAACTCTTGGTGCCGGGCTTGGTGTTGCCCACGAGCCGCGGCAGATCGCTCGGCTTCTCGATCGACTTGCCATCGAACTTGGTGATGATGTCGCCGGGTTCGATCCCGGCCTTCTCGCCCGGCGAACCGGCTTCGACGCCGCGAACGAGCGCCCCCTGCGCCTTGCCCAGACCGATGGACTCGGCGACGTCCTTGGTGACCTGATCGATCTGCACACCGATCCGTCCGCGCGACACGCGGCCGAATGCGCGCAGTTGATCGCTCACCCGGATCGCCTCGTCGATCGGGATCGAGAACGAGATCCCCATGAATCCGCCGGAGCGCGAATAGATCTGGCTGTTGATGCCGACCACCTCCCCGCGCATGTTGATCAGCGGTCCGCCGGAATTACCGGGATTGATGGCAACGTCGGTCTGGATGAACGGCAGGTAGTCGCCGGTGTCGCGCTGCTTGGCGCTGACGATGCCGGCGGTCACGGTGTTCTCGAGACCGAAGGGCGAGCCGATGGCCATCACCCATTCGCCGACGCGCAGCTTCGACACGTCACCGACCTTGACGGCCGGAAGGCCGGTCGCATCGATCTTCACCACGGCTACGTCGGTGCGCTTGTCGGCACCGACGATCCTGGCCTTGAACTCACGCTTGTCCGGCAGCGTCACCAGAACTTCGGACGCACCCTCGACCACGTGCGCGTTGGTCATCACGAAGCCGTCCGGCGAAAGAATGAAGCCGGACCCGACACCTCGCGGACGCTCCTCCTCTTGAGGCGCTGGACGATTGGGGCGCCCCTGGCGAGGAATCCCCGGCATCGGCTGACCGAAGAAACGCCGGAAGAATTCCTGCATCTCCTCGTCCACTTCCGGGCCACCGTTTCCCTGGGCGACTTTCTCGATCGTGCGAATGTTCACCACGGCTGGCCCGACCTGATCGACCAGGTCGGTGAAGTCGGGAAGGACGCGCGCCTGCGCAAATGCCGGCGACGCGGGTAACAGCGCAGTGGTCGACACGACAGCCAGCGCGCAGGCCAGCACGCATGAGCGGAGCTTGTTCCTCTCGAACTTGAGCATCATCAACTTCTTTCGTCTAAGAGCTTGGACAAAACAACATCCGTGAGCCACGGCTCAGCGCGCGCGAGCAAGGCTTTGGGCGAACGCGTCCAAAGTCTGCGGCGGCACTTCGCCCACCGCTGTCAGCCACCAATCCCCGTCCTTGTCGGTCAGGCGGCGCGTCAGCGTATAAGTGGCGCCTAGCGCAAGCAGGACCTCTTTGGCCTGGCGCTGGGCATCGTAAGGCTCCAGGAAAAGCGACACGGAAGCGAGGCCATCCGAGAAGGTCCATTGCATCGTGTGTCCCTGCGATTCGCTGCCGGCCGGACGTCGATAGCAATTGATCGGCTTGAACCCCGCCACCGGCTTCTTGAGCGTCCAGCCCTCGCGCTGCGCCGACGTGCGTTCAAGCTCCGATTTCTCGACCCGGTAGCCCGAGGTGCTGGTCATCATCTGGTTCAAGGCATGCGCCTTGATCGGTGGGTCGAGTTGCAGTTCGGAGAACGCCGACTGTTCGATGACCTTGCTGTCTCGATCGAGCGTCTGCAGCTTCACGACCAGGCCGGAGCGTCGTTCGCTCCATACCCGGTAGCCGAATCGGAGTTCGTCTCGAGGCTCCAGCAGAACCACGTCGGCATCGAAGCCAGCGACACGCCCCTTTCCCACCACCCGCGCACCGTAGAAATCGGCGATGGACGAGTCCGGCGCACCGATGAGGTTCGGAAACAGCTCGAGGTTCTCTCTCTTCTCGCTCTTGACCACCTTCGATTCGGGCAGGAAGGTGACCACGCGATCATTGCGCCGGAACGTCGAACGCGGCGGCCCCGAGAGCGCCTCGATGCGCTCCATCTGAAGATCGCCTTCGCAGACATGCCAGATGCGCGCACTGGAGAGGTCACCCGTCTCCGCCGAAACGACAAAGGTGCCGGCGTAGCTGCGCTGCCTCGACGCGGCATGCATGCGCTGGAGCCATTCGACGACCCCAAGCGTTGGCACTTCTCCATTGCCGGGGTTTGCCTTTGCCGGCGGCGGGATGCTCCGAGTCTGCGCCGTGGCCACTTGTGCCACGCTCAACGCGGCCGCAAGGATCACGTACCGACGCTCGGGAATGGGAATCGAAACAGTCATCGCAGATGCAGGCGCTCAGCGCGAAGGCCTTTCGAAGGTGGCATTGCGCAGGAAGCCCGACGGAAGCTGCGATGCGCCACTGACCTGCTGATGTGCTTCGAGCAATTGGTCGAGCCGCGGATCACGCAGCATGATTTGCGGATTGCCGTTGCCACCCACGACTCGCGCAGGAACAAGGGCTTGCACCGGCGCAGGCGTGCCATTGGCTGTTGCGACCACCGCAGCTGGGGCGACCTGTTGCTGGGCCAACTGTGCGCCAGACGCCCGGGTCCCCTCGATGCCAACCCAGTTCCAGCCGATCGCTGCAGCAGCTGCCAGCGATGCGGCCCCGGCGACGAGCTTCCAGCGAAAGACAGGCTCATTGGCCGCCTCCGCGCGCGAAGGCTGGACAGGTTGCGCTTCAGGCAGCAATGCGGGGGCTTTCAGCGGGGGCTCCGCCGCCAGGCGATCCTGGAATCGCGCAAGGAAGGTTGTCGTGTCGCTACACGGCGCGTGAACACCCGAACGCAGGACATCCCCCACGAGGTGATAGGTCTGCCACGTCGCGCGCAATTCCTCGTCGGCGCCGATGCTGCCGATCAAACGGGCAAATTCTTCGCCTCGCAAATGGCCATCGGCAAGCGCGGACACCTGCTCACGAACTGCGTTTGTGTGCTTCATTTCAATCACCTGCTTACCATCGCTTGCCGGACTGGTTGTCCAGCAAAGGCTTGACCTTGGCAGAAATCGCCTCGCGGGCCCGGAAAATCCGCGATCGCACGGTGCCGATGGGACAGTTCATGACCTCGGCGATTTCTTCGTAACTCATACCCTCGATTTCCCGCAGCGTCACAGCCTGCCGGAGTTCAGCCGGCAGTGCTTCCATGGCCGCCTCGACAGCCGCCGCAATTTCATTGGCCGCTAGCACGGACTCGGGGGTCTCGTCGCTGATTGGTTCGTTTCCGGGCCGGTAAGTTTCATCGTCCTCGTCGGAAGACGAACGCAGGGCACTCTCGGTCACGGTCGGATCCCGCTTCATGTCGACCAATGCCTTCTTGGCGGTGTTCACGGCGATCCGATAAAGCCAGGTGTAGAACTGAGCCTCGCCGCGGAACTGGTGCAGCGCCCGATAGGCGCGGATGAAGGTTTCCTGGGCGATATCCTCGATCAGGTTGACGTCCCGCACCATGCGGCCGATCAGCCTCTCGATCCGGCGCTGGTACTTGACGACGAGCAGTTCGAAGGCCTTCTGGTCGCCCGCGACGGTTCTCTGGACCAGCTGAAAGTCGACCTCACCCGGCCTCACCGCTTCGGCGGGCGCGCCCGCCGGACCGGCATCCGGTGGAACTGGCGGCGGTGAAACTGTCATGGCGAGAGGTGGCGCGCGTCGGCCGAGACGGATTCGGGCGTCCTGACCGCCGCGTCTGCCGGAATGGCGCGCGAATATAGCGCACGGCGCAGATCTCGCCACCGATGTGGCATGGCATCGCGTTCGACCCAGAGCCACCGCGTTGCGCCAAGCGGCTCTTTGAGTCGGACAAGCAGCAGCCGCTGCAAGTCCAGCATCACGGCGGCTTGGGCGGTGGGCAGGTCGATGCCGCCCGACATCGACCACGATTGCCCGTCGAAGATCAGATTCGCGCAGCCCGAAGATCGGAACACCCCCGACCACGCCGCCAGCGTGGCGATGACCGCGCAAAGAAGCAGCATGCCGTCCCGCCAATCGATCCCAGCCGATTGGATGGTGGCAGCCGTGACGGCGCAAGCGCCAAGCACCCACAGAGCGAGCAAAAGTCGCTCCGCATTGCGCGAGCGCCCCACCGGATAAATCACCGATGGGGCGCTATGCATGGGGATGGAAGAGGATCAAACGCGCTTGAACACCAGCGTTCCGTTGGTGCCGCCAAACCCGAAGTTGTTCTTGACCGCGACATCGATCTTGAGGTCACGCGCGACGTTGGCGCAGTAGTCGAGATCGCACTCGGGATCCTGATTGAAGATGTTGATCGTCGGCGGACTCTTCTGATGATGCAGCGCCAGCACCGTGAACACCGACTCGATGCCCCCCGCGCCGCCCAGCAGGTGGCCGGTCATGGATTTGGTCGAGTTGACGACGAGCTTTCGGGCGTGGTCGCCGAAGGTCAGCTTGATCGCATTGGTCTCGTTGATGTCACCGATCTGCGTCGACGTGCCGTGCGCATTGAGGTACTGCACCTGCTCGGGATTGACACCCGCGTTGGCCAGCGCCATCGTCATCGAGCGGCGAGGACCGTCGACATCGGGAGCCGTCATGTGATACGCGTCGCCCGTCATGCCGAAGCCCGCGATCTCCGCATAGATCCTGGCGCCCCGGGCCTTGGCGTGTTCGTACTCCTCGAGCACCAACACGCCAGCGCCTTCGCCGAGCACGAAACCGTCGCGGTCCTTGTCCCACGGGCGCGAAGCCGTCGCAGGATCGTCGTTGCGGGTGCTCAGTGCGCGCGGCGCGGTGAAGCCGCCAATGCCCAGCGGCGAGATGGTCGACTCGGCGCCGCCGGCGATCATCACGTCGGCATCACCGTACTCGATCATGCGCGCCGACGTACCGATGGCATGAAGGCCGGTGGTGCAGGCCGTCACGACTGCAATATTCGGCCCCTTGAAGCCGTACTTGATCGAGACGTGGCCCGAGATCATGTTGATGATCGACGCCGGCACGAAGAAGGGCGATACGCGGCGCGGGCCCCGGCTCATCAATTCGCCGTGGGTTTCCTCGATCATCGGCAGGCCGCCGATACCGGAGCCGATGTTGCAGCCGATGCGGACGGCCTCCTCGTAAGACAGCGATTCGCCCGTCGGCAATCCACTGTCTTCTACCGCCTGAATGGCAGCTGCAAGCCCCAGATGAATGAAGCGGTCCATGTGACGCGCTTCCTTCTCCGTGATGTATTGGGTGATGTCGAAACCCTTGACCTCACCAGCGAACTTGCAGGCGAAAGCGCTTGCATCGAACGCAGTGATGTTCGCAATACCCGACTTCCCGGCCACCAGATTGGTCCAGGATTCGGCTGCGGTGTTTCCGACAGGAGCGAGGCAACCGAGCCCGGTCACGACGACGCGGCGTTTGGTCATGCCGGCAAACCTTTCTGGAAGCACTGAGACCGCTGCCGGGCCATCGCGAGCATCAAGGCTGCGGGCCGAAGGAACGGCATCTCAGCGTGGCCGATCAGGCCTTTTGATTCTTGGTGGCGTAGTCGACGGCGTTTTGCACCGTGGTGATCTTCTCGGCGTCTTCGTCCGGAATTTCGATGCCGAACTCGTCTTCGAGCGCCATCACAAGTTCGACCGTGTCGAGCGAGTCCGCGCCGAGGTCAGCAACGAAAGCCTTTTCATTGGTGACTTGGGACTCTTCAACGCCGAGTTGTTCGGCAATGATTTTCTTGACACGTGCTTCGATATCGCTCATTTGGTTCCCTCTGAGGGTTGTAAGTAATCGGTGGATTTTAGCCGGCCGGATTGTGGCATTTGCCGCTCGGCCGCAGGTTGAAGGTATTGCGTCGGCCGCTTACATGTGCATGCCGCCGTTGACATGCAACTCCTGCCCGGTGACGTAAGCCGCCTGAGGAGAAGCAAGGAAGGCGACGGCATGGGCAATGTCCGCGGGCTTGCCCAGATGACCAAGGGGGATCTGCGCCAGCAGCGCCTGCTGCTGAGCCTCCGGCAGGCTGGCCGTCATGTCGGTCTCGATGAAGCCCGGCGCAACACAATTGACCGTGATGCTGCGGCTGCCAAGTTCGCGCGCCAACGCCCGCGTCATGCCCGCGACGCCGGCCTTCGCGGCCGCGTAATTGGCCTGCCCCGCATTGCCCGAAGCGCCGACCACGCTGGTGATGCTGATGATGCGTCCATAGCGCTGCTTCATCATGGGTCGGATCACGGCGCGGGACAGCCGGAAGACGGCCTTCAGATTCGTGTCGAGAACGGCGTCCCAGTCGGAATCCTTGAGCCGCATCGCGAGCGTGTCACGGGTGATGCCTGCGTTGTTGACGAGCACGTGGATGGCGCCATAGACCTTGACGATCTCATCGATCAGCGCTTCGACCGCTGCACCGTCATTGACGTCCAGCGCGCAACCGCGGCCACCGTAGGCACTCAGCGCCGCGGTGATCTTCGCGGCGCCTTCATCGGTCGTGCCTGTTCCGATGACCTTGAGGCCGCGCTGTGCCAATTCGAGCGCAATGGCGGCGCCGATGCCGCGAGACGCCCCGGTCACCAAAGCGACCTGTCCTTCGAATTTGAGAGTGCTCATGGAATAACTCTGGAGATCAACGCTCAAGCAGCGAGCAGTTGCCGGGTCTCGGCGAGGCTTGCCGGGTCGTACACCGACGCTGCAGCCAATTCGGGAGCGATGCGCTTGGCCATGCCAGCCAGCACCTTGCCGGGACCGCATTCGATCAGGGCATCGACACCGCGAGCCCGCAGGGCCTGCACCGATTCGACCCAACGCACAGGGCCAGCGGCCTGACGCACGAGCGCGTCACGGATCGATTCAGGATCGGTCACGACCGCCACATCGATGTTGTTGACCAACGGGATCTGCGGCGCCAGGAAAGTCACTGAAGCGAGGCGCTCGCGCAGCGCTTCCGCAGCGGGCTTCATCAGGCTGGAATGGAAGGGAGCGGAAACCGGCAGCGGCAGCGCACGCTTGGCGCCGTTCGCTTTCAGGACTTCGCAGGCCTTCTCGACGGCGCCCTTGCTGCCGGCGATCACCGTCTGCATCGGATCGTTGAAATTCACCGCCTCGACGACCTCGGCGCTGCCTGGACCGAAACTGGCCGTCGCCTCGGCGCAACCCGCTTTCACCTTCTCGGCATCCATGCCCAGGATGGCCGCCATCGCGCCGGCACCGACGGGAACCGCCTGCTGCATGGCCTGCGCGCGGAAGCGCACCAAAGGAGCAGCCTGCGCCAGCGTCAGCACGCCGGAAGCGACCAGCGCGGAGTACTCGCCCAGCGAATGCCCGGCCACGACGGACGGGCGCTCCCCGCCCTCCGCCAGCCACGCTCGCCATGCAGCGACGCCGGCGACCAGCATCACCGGCTGGGTATTGGTGGTCAGCCCGAGGGCCTCCTTCGGACCCTCATGGATGAGGCGGCCCACATCCTCGCCGAGCGCATCCGACGCTTCGCGAAGCGTCTCGGCAACCGCCGGATGATGGCCCCAGGCGTCGAGCATGCCGACCGCCTGCGAGCCCTGCCCCGGGAAGACAAATGCGAAAGACTTCATTGTTCTATGGCTCCATAGGCGCAGCCGCCGCGGCGATGCGCCTTCACTTCAATAGTTCAGCAGCACCGCGCCCCAGGTGAACCCGCCGCCCACGCCTTCGAGCATGAGGGTGTCGCCCTTCTTCACCTTGCCGGAGCGCACTGCGTGGTCGAGCGCCAACGGAATCGATGCAGCCGACGTGTTGCCATGCTCGTCGACGGTCACGATCAGCTTCTCGCGAGGAAGCTTGAGCTTCCTGGCAGTGCCTTCCATGATCCGGATGTTGGCCTGGTGCGGGATCAACCAATCGATGTCCTGGTCGGTCTTGCCGGCCTTTTGCAGGGTGGTGCGCGCCGCGTCTTCCAGCACGCGGACCGCGAGCTTGAACACAGCCTGTCCATCCATGTGGAGGAACGGGGTGCCCAGCACGGAGCCGCCCGACACATTGCCCGGCACGCATAGGATGCCGACGTGCTTGCCGTCGGCGTGCAGGTCGGAGGCCAGAATTCCGGGCTCGGCGCTGGCTTCGAGAACCACCGCGCCGGCGCCATCGCCGAAAAGCACGCAAGTGGTGCGGTCGTTGAAATCCAGGATCCGCGAGAACACCTCGGCGCCCACAACGAGCGCACATTTGGCGCTGCCCGTGCGGATCAGCGCGTCGGCGACCGTCAGTGCATAGACGAAGCCGCTGCAGACGGCCTGCACGTCGAACGCGGGACAGCCGGCAATGCCCAGCTTGTTCTGAAGAATGGCCGCAGCGGACGGGAACACCATGTCCGGCGTGGAGGTCGCGACGATGATCAGATCGACATCGGCTGCGCTTCGGCCCGCAGCCTCGAGAGCCGCCTTGGCGGCTTCCAGCGCGAGATCGCTGCTGGTCACATCAGGGGCGGCGAAATGCCTGGCCTTGATGCCGGTGCGCTCGATGATCCATTGATCGGAGGTCTCGATGCCGCGACCTGCGAGGTCCCGCGCCAGATCGTCATTGGTCACACGGCGAGGCGGCAGGTAGCTGCCAGTGCCGGTAATGCGAGAAAAAGAGGTCATCAGACGTGAAGCGCTGCCGCGTCGGCCGCCGCAGGTTCTTGCCGCGCAAGCAAAGGTGCTGCATGGGCGATGCGGGCCCGCACGCGATCGAGCAGGTTGTTGCGAGCGGCATCATAAGCGCGATCCAAGGCATGCCCGAAAGCCACCGCGTCGGCAGAGCCATGGCTCTTGAAGACCAGCCCACGAAGACCAAGCAGGGCAGCGCCATTGTACCGACGGTGATCAAGACGCTTTTTAAGCGCTTTTAGAACCGGATAGGACACAATGGCCGCAAACTTGCTGAAGATGCCGCTGGAATACTCTATACGCAAGAAATCAACGATCATCGAGGCAACGCCCTCGGTGGCCTTGAGCGTGACATTGCCGACGAATCCGTCACACACGACGATGTCCGTCGTGCCCTTGAAGATGTCGTTCCCTTCCACGTTGCCGTAGAAGTTGAGATCCTGGGAGTTCGCCGCTTTTCGAAGCAGTTGGCTCGCTTTCTTGATCGTTTCGCTGCCTTTGATCGCTTCCTCGCCGACATTCAGCAGACCCACGCTGGGGGACTCGTTGCCGGTTAACGCCGAAACCAGCGCCGAACCGAGCACCGCAAACTGCAGAAGGTCTTCCGCGTCGCAATCCACGTTCGCGCCCAGATCCAGAACAGTGGTCGCACCGCCTTTGCTGTTGGGCAACTGGGGCGCAATCGCAGGGCGATCAATGCCGTCCAGCGTCTTGAGGAGGTAGCGCGCGATAGCCATCAACGCGCCCGTGTTGCCGGCGGAGACGGCTGCCTGGGCAGCCCCATCCTTCACTTGCTGGATGGTGACGCGCATCGACGAATCCTTCTTCTTGCGAAGTGCGATTTCGATGGGATCGTCCATGCCGACGACCTCGGTGGCCGCGACGACCGTCGCCCGAGGGTGGGAAAAGCTGGAAAGTGCGTCGGGCATCCCCACGAGAAGCAGCGACGCTTCAGGGTGACGCTCGAGAAAGCCACGACAGGCCGCGAGCGTGACGCGCGGCCCATGATCACCACCCATGCAATCAACGGCAAGCGTGATCACGGACGGCGCAGACACAGATGCAGACGGCGTAGCCATCAAAACAAAGGCCCGACGCTACGGGAAAAGTAGCTTCGGGCCTCGACTTTGAAACGAGCTCAGGCTTCGGACTTGGTTTTGAGAACCTTGCGACCGCGGTAGAAACCGTTCGGGCTGATGTGGTGACGAAGGTGGGTTTCACCGGTCGTGGGCTCCACGGCGATGCCGGGCACGCCCAGCGCATTGTGCGAACGGTGCATGCCGCGCTTCGACGGCGACTTCTTGTTTTGCTGGACGGCCATGATGGCTCCTGGATGTATTCGGGTGGGTTGGCGGGCATTGCGAGGCGGCGATAACGCTCCAAAAGCACTAGCGGCGACGCGCGCGAAGCCTTTGATTATAGCCTAGAGACACTGAAGAACGCCACCCCTCCCGCCCCACCGCTATTTGTCTTCGTCCGACTTCAGTTGCTTGAGCACAGCGAACGGATTCGGCTTCTCACCTTCCGCCGTCTCGAAATCGGGATCGGCCGCCGACAGCCGCGCCGGTTCAGGACATACCTCATGGCGCGGCGTCACGGGGATTTCCATCAGGAGCTCATCTTCGACGAGACCGCGCAGGTCGAAGTCCCGACTCGCTACGAGGACGTCCTCCTCGGACTCCTCGTCCTCCGCAGCCGCAATGGCCTCGTCCGACACGAAGCGGAACCATCGATCGACGTCGAGCCCCACGTCGACCGCCCCGAGGCAGCGCTGACAGACCATGGGAACCAGCGTGTACGCCGTCAGATGCATCCAAGGCACCGCGCTGCCGTCGGCTCCGCTGCGGCGCTCGCCGGTCGCCGCCCACTGCACGGTCAGCTCGTCGGAGGGCTCGACCAGTTCCGCGTGCAGTCGCCTGTAATTGCGCACGGGGTCGCTCCCGGAGATGGACGCGCCGGCTTCGGCAAAACCATTCACGTCGAGTCGGCCAGGGACAAATTCTCTCGTCATCCGGCCAGTCTAAACCGCTCGCGCACAATCGCGGCCATGCAACGCCAAGTGATCCTCGCCTCGACCTCGCGCTACCGCCGGGAACTCATGAATCGCCTTCATCTGCCCTTCGAGGTGCAGGCGCCGGAAGTCGACGAAACCCCGCTCGAGGGCGAAGCGCCACGCGCGCTCGCAGAGCGGCTTGCGCTCGAGAAGGCCCGCGCTGTCGCGCGCCGCTTTCCGGAAGCCGTCGTGATCGGCTCCGATCAGGTCGCGGACCTTGCAGGCGAGCCGCTCGGCAAGCCGGGGGACCACGCCCGCGCCTCGGCGCAGTTGCGTCGGATGCGCGGCCAGACGCTGATCTTCCAGACCGCCGTCGCCGTCGTCTGCCAGGCCAACTCCTTCGAGCAGCGCGACCTCGCGCCCGTGCGTGTGGTTTTCCGCGATCTCAGCGACGCAGCGATCGAGCGCTATCTCGTGGCCGAACAGCCCTATGACTGTGCCGGGAGCGCCAAGAGCGAGGGCCTGGGCATCGCACTCCTCGAGGCCATCGACAGCGACGACCCGACCGCGCTCGTCGGCCTGCCGCTGATTCGCACAGCCCGCATGTTGCGGGCCGCAGGAGTCGACCTGCTGTGAACAGCCCAACCCACGGCAAGCTCTACCTCGTCCCTGCTCCGCTGGACTTCGGGTGCGACGAACAGCGGGATATCAAGGAAACCCTGCCGCTCGGCACGCTGCAAGCCGCCGCACGGATCACCCACTGGATCTGCGAGAACGCCAAGTCGGCGCGCGCCTATCTCAAACGGATCGAAGCGGTCGCACCCCTGGCGGCACCGCTCCAGGCGCAGCAGATCCAGGAACTTCCGCGCGAGGTTCACAAGAAGGGCGATCACGGCGGGCAGTTCGACGCCCGACCGCTTCTGGCCGCGGCGCTCAACGGCCATGACGTCGGACTGCTCAGCGAAGCCGGCATGCCTGCCGTCGCCGATCCCGGTTCTTCCGTCGCCAAGGCCGCGCACGATCTCGGCATCACGGTCGTGCCGCTCGTCGGGCCTGTGTCCCTTCTGTTGACGCTCGCCGCCAGCGGGCTCAACGGGCAAAACTTCGCCTTCGTGGGCTACCTGCCGCAGGACGCGGAGGCTCGAATCCGCCGGATCCGGGAACTGGAGGCACTGGCACTCAAAACGGGCCAGACCCAGCTCTTCATCGAGACCCCGTACCGAAACGCCGCGCTGTTGCAGGCCCTGACGCAAACGCTGCAGCACAACACCCGCCTCGCGGTCGCCAGCGGCCTGACGCTCTCGTCATCCCGGATTCAAAGCCACACCGTGAAGGCATGGCGCGCCATGCCGGGCCGGCAGGACGAACGCATGCCGGCCGTGTTCGCGATCGGTCGCTAGGCCCGCGCCCGACGATGACGGTCACTTCCGCACGGATGCGCTGGGCCTCGCGCGCGCAATTCTTCTGCTCCGGTTTCGTCTTTGCCACGTGGGGCGTGCACATCCCCACCGTGAAGGCGCACTACCAGGTCAACGAAGCGCAGCTCGGTTTCGCCATGCTCGCCGCGGGTGTGGGCGCCTTGCTGGGCCTGACCCAGGCGAGCCGCTGGATCGGCCGCCACGGTGCGCGTCGCCTGGCGGCGGTCTGCGGTTGCACCTACGCGCTCCTGCTCTCCTCCCTGCTCCTCGCACCCAGTTTCGTTGCCGTGCTTGCATTGCTCGCCGCGTTCGGCGTTGCAACGAGTGTGTTCGATGTAGCGATCAACACCGAAGCCGCGCAGCTGGAACTGCGCAACGGCAAGCCGTTGATGAGCGGCATGCACGGCATGTTCAGCCTCGGCGGCATGGTCGGCGCGGCCAGCGGCGGCGCAGCAATCGCCGCGGGCGTGGCACCGCAGCATCACCTGACGCTCGTTGCCCTCGTCATGGCGCTCACGATCGCACTTTCATCGCGGTGGATGCTACCGAAAGAGGCGACGGCGTTTCCGCCCTCCGACGACGGCTTTCGGCTGCCGCGTGGCGCGCTCGCCGTGCTGGGTCTGCTGGCCGCCCTGGGCCTCATCGCCGAGGGCGCGATCTACGACTGGAGCGTGCTGTACCTCCAGCAGGAACTCGGCAGCGCGCAGCAGCAGGCGGCGCTCGCTTACGGGAGTTTTTCAGCGGCCATGGCACTGGCGCGATTCGGAGGCGACGCGATGCGCGCGCGATTCGCGCCCGCCGTGCTGCTGCGCGGCAGCGCGCTGCTGGCTGCTGCTTCGATGACGCTCGTCTTGGTCACGAGCAATCCCTGGGTGGCACTGGCCGGATTCGCAGGCGTCGGCGTCGGCTTCGCCAATGTGGTGCCGGTTCTCTTCGCCGCATCGGCACGCGTGCCGGGCGTCGAGCCCGCGCAAGGCATTGCGGCGGTTTCGGCGGCGGCCTATCTGGGCTTCATGGCGGGGCCGCCGGTCATCGGCTTCCTGGCGCAGATCAGCTCCTTGACCGTCGCGCTGTACGTGGTGGTGGCGTTCGCGGCAGCGCTCGGCGCTTCCGCGCGCTACGCCAATTCGGCCGAGACGGCCTGATTCATCGCAGCGCCGGCGCCGTGCGCAATGCGCGCACCGACGCATCGCCAAGCGCCGCGCCGAATTTCTTCGCGAGCTTCTCGGCCACGTTGTCGCGGCGGGTGTAGTCGATGAGTTCCTCGGCCTTGATCACTTCGCGCGCGACGTAGTCCACATTGCCGATCTGATCCGCCAGGCCCAGTTCGATGGCCTGCTGGCCGCTCCAGAACAGGCCGCTGAAGAGCCCCGGCGAACTGACCTTGAGGCGATCGCCGCGACCGGTCTTCACCACGTCGATGAACTGCGCGTGGATCTGGTCGAGCATCTGCTGCGCATGCGCGCGCTGGGCGTCGCTCATCGGGCTGAACGGGTCGAGGAACCCCTTGTTCTCGCCGGCCGTCAGGAGCCTGCGCTCCACGCCGACCTTCTCCATGATCCCGGTGAACCCGAAGCCGTCCATCAGCACGCCGATGCTGCCGACAATGCTGGCCTTGTCGACGAAGATCTTGTCGGTCGCGGCTGCGATGTAGTAGGCGGCCGAGGCGCAAGTCTCCTCGACCACTGCATAGATCGGCTTGTTGTACTTGGCCCGCATGCGCTTGATCTCATCATTGATGATGCCGGCCTGCACCGGGCTGCCGCCCGGCGAGTTGATGAGCAGGATCACGCCCTTCGCGCCCTCGTCCTCGAACGCGGTCTTCATCGCAGCGACGACGAACTCCGCGCTCGCATCGGCGCCGTCGGCGATTTCGCCCTTGATCTCGATCACGGCGGTGTGCGCCGTCGTCTTGGCCGCCGTCTGCGAACCGCGCGAGATCACGAACCACGCCAGCGCGACAAAGAAGACGAGCCAGGCCAGGCGGGTGAAAGTCCTCCAGCGGCGCGCGGCCCTCTGTTCCTTGAGCGCGGCAAAGGCGAGCTTCTCCAGCGTCGCGCGCTCCCATCCAGGTTGCTGGGTCGGGTCGTTTCTCGACATGTTTCTCGAGCCCCCCTGGGCAGTTGATGAAGGCGCGGCGCGATCGAAGGGTTCGAAACCTTCGGGCTCCGTGCGGTTTGAATCTGTCATGTCAGAAAGCGAGAGGTTGGAGGTTCCAGGCAGTATGCCAGCGCACGACGCCGTCACGCTCGCTGAGCGCGATCTTCACCAGCCCCCCGCGGCACGGGCCGCCGACGCACTCGCCGGTGTTGGGCTTGTAGACCGCGCCGTGCGTCGCGCAGAGGAGCCACTGGCCGCTGTCGTCGAAGAAGCGGTCGGGCTGGAAGTCGAGTTCCATCGCCACGTGGCTGCAGCGATTGAGGTAGGCATGGGCCACTCCCTCGAACCGGACGGCGAAGGCGCGGCAGGTCTGCCCCGCATGGACCACGTCGAACGGCACGGCGCGCCCGCCTTCGACCAGATCGCCGGCATTGCAAAGAGGAATGCACTCGTCGCTCATGGCCGGATTGTCATGCGTTCCCAAGTAGCCACTGTGCGAGACCGGAAACCGAATGCGCCACATGCAACGGCGAAAGCGGCTCGAAGGTGTCGGGCTCGTGCGCCCCGTAACTCACGCCGACGCTCGCGCAGCCCGCGTTGATCGCGAGCTGGAGGTCGTGCGTGGTATCCCCGATCATCAGCGTGCGCTCCGGCGGCACGTCGAGTTCGTCCATGAGTTCCAGCAGCATGCGCGGATGCGGCTTGCCGAAGGTCTCGTCCGCCGTGCGCGAGGCATCGAAACGATCGCGCAACGCGACCGTGGCGAGCGCCTCGTTCAAGCCCCGGCGCGACTTGCCGGTGGCGACGGCGAGCAGATGGCCGCGCGCGCGCAGCGCATCCAGCATCGGGAGCACGCCGTCGAAGAGCACGACGTCGTCCTGGTGCTGAAGATAGTGGTAGCGGTAGCGCGCACCGAGCTCCGGATACTTTTCCCGCGGGACATCGGGCGCCGCCTTGGCGAGCGCTTCGGCCAGACCCAGGCCGATCACCCAGGCGGCGTCGCTCTCGCTGGGCCTGGCGCCCCCCACATCGACCACGGCGGCCTGGATGCAGCGAACGATGAGTTGCGTGGAGTCATAGAGCGTCCCGTCCCAATCAAAGGCAATCAGATCGAAACGGCGGGCGCGTGGGTCAGTCATGAGGCGTTGTCGAAGGATGGGCAGCGAGCACCTCGAGCGCTTCCGGCGGCATCAGGGCATTCAATTCCGCCGGGAGATCGGCCTGCAGCGCCATGCGCTCGTGGCTCGCGGGATGGGTGAACTGCAGGCGCCAGGCGTGCAGGAACATGCGTTTGAGGCCGATCTTCTGCAGCGCGCGGTTGCGCTCGAACTTGCCATATTTGTCGTCGCCGGCGATGGCGTGGCCGGCCGAGGCCAGGTGAACCCGTATCTGGTGCGTCCTGCCGGTCTTGATCGTGACCGCGAGCAGCGACACCGGTTCGGCGTCGGCCGACAGATTGAAGCGGGCGAGCACCTTGACCAGCGTCACCGCCCGCATCGCATCCGGGTGATCCTTGGCCACGACGCGCACGCGCCGCTCGCCAGCATCGGCCCCGCCAGCCGCGCCCGGGAGCAGGTATTTCGCGAGGGGCGCATCGAGCACCTTCTTGTTCGCGGGCCAGTTGCCTTCGACCAGCGCGAGGTAGGTCTTCCCCGTCTCGCGGTCGCGGAACTGGTCCTGCAGCGCGGTCAGGGCCGACCGCTTTTTCGCCACCAGCAGGACGCCGGAGGTCTCGCGGTCGAGCCGATGCACCAGTTCCAGAAAGCGGGCCGCGGGCCGCGCCCGTCGCAGTTGCTCGATCACGCCGAAGCTCACGCCGCTGCCGCCGTGCACCGCGACGCCCGCGGGCTTGTTGATGGCGATCAGCGCGTCGTCTTCGTGCAACACGGGGAATTCCCGAGGTGGGGCGGGCGGCGACGAACCCTCTTCCGCACGCGCGGCGACCCTCACCGGGGGCACGCGCAACACGTCGCCTTCAGAGAGGCGAGTCTCTGCCTGCGCCCTGCCTTTATTGATGCGCACCTCGCCCGAACGGATGATCCGGTACACGTGGGTCTTCGGCACGCCCTTCAGTTGACGGAACAGGAAATTGTCCAGTCGCTGACCGGCAGAATCCTCGTCAACCCTGAGAAAGCGAACTTCCGCCGCCCCGGGGCCTGGCTTCGCACCTATAATATTTTTCACCAGCGCGGTCATGTAAGTGCTTGATTAATCAGAAGTTTAGAGCACAGCAGGGGGCGCTGCGAGGTCGATGCCGCTTTGATGTCGAGTCCGCAGGCCACGCGCAAGAGCGCAAGGCGGCAGGCGCTTCATCCGAGTCAAGCCGACGCCCACGAAACACCATTACGGAATACCCCAGCCGGCAGCTCCAGGCTACCGGCGGATCGAAGCGAGTACCTCGTGTTGATGCTACTGGTTCAACTTGTCCTGCGCTGGCTGATGCCGGCGAGCACAGGCATTGAGCCACCGGCCGTGCGCATCACCATTGCGCCAGTCGCTGTCGAAAAGATAGCAAGTCAGCACCCGATCGGACTCGCACCCATCCACGCGCCCCCGCACTGGCCCGCATCGAGCTGAATCTCGATGCGGCTGCCGGCATTCGCACGGCAGTTCACGCCAGGGCCTAGCGGCAATTCCTTCGTTTCGCGGCGCGCCGTCCGTGCATCGTTAGGTCCGTCATGGACCGGTAAGACGAGACGAAACATAGAGAAGGACAACGCATCATGAAACGGATGCTGATCAATGCCACGCAGGCCGAAGAACGCCGCCTGGCCATCGTCGATGGGCAAAAGCTCCTCGACTACGAAATCGAGATCGAAGGACGGGAGCAGCGCAAGGGCAACATCTACAAGGCCGTCGTGACGCGCGTCGAGCCGTCGCTGGAGGCCTGCTTCGTGGACTACGGCGAGGACCGCCACGGCTTCCTGCCGTTCAAGGAGATCTCCAAGCAGTATTTCGCCGAGGGCGTGTCGGCCAGCCAGGCCCGCATCCAGGACGTGATCAAGGAGGGCCAGGAGCTGGTCGTCCAGGTCGAAAAGGAAGAGCGCGGCAACAAGGGCGCCGCGCTGACCACCTTCATCTCGCTGGCCGGACGCTACGTCGTCCTGATGCCGAACAACCCGCGCGGCGGCGGGGTCAGCCGGCGCATCGAGGGCGACGACCGGGCCGAGCTCAAGGAGGCGATGGACCAGCTCGAGTACCCCAAGGGCATGAGCATCATCGCGCGCACCGCGGGCATCGGCCGCTCGGCGCCCGAACTGCAATGGGACCTGAACTACCTGCTCAAGCTCTGGAGCGCCATCGACGGCGCCGCCAAGGGCGGCAAGGGCGCCTTCCTGATCTACCAGGAATCCTCGCTGGTCATCCGCGCGATCCGTGACTATTTCAATCACGACATCGGCGACATCCTGATCGACACCGACGACATCTACGACCAGGCGCAGCAGTTCATGGCGCACGTCATGCCCGAGCATGCGGCCCGGGTGAAGCGCTACCGCGACGATGCGGCGCTGTTCAGCCGCTTCCAGATCGAGCACCAGATCGAATCGGCCTACGCCCGCACCGTGCAGCTGCCCAGCGGCGGCGCGATCGTGATCGACCACACCGAAGCTCTGGTTTCGGTCGACGTCAACTCGGCCCGCGCGATCAAGGGCGGCGACATCGAGGAGACGGCCACGCGCACCAACCTCGAGGCCGCCGACGAAGTGGCGCGCCAGATGCGCCTGCGCGACCTGGGCGGCCTGATCGTCATCGACTTCATCGACATGGACGAGTCGAAGAACCGCCGCGAAGTCGAAAGCCGCCTGCGCGAAGCGCTTCGCCAGGACCGCGCCCGCGTGCAGTTCGGCTCGATCAGCAAGTTCGGGCTCATGGAAATGAGCCGCCAGCGCCTGAAGCCGGCGCTCTCCGAAGGCTCCTCGATCCCCTGCCCGCGCTGCGGCGGCTCGGGCCACATCCGCGACACCGAATCGAGCGCGCTGCAGATCCTGCGCATCATTCAGGAAGAGTCCATGAAGGACAACACGGCGGCGGTGCACGTCCAGGTGCCGGTCGAGGTGGCTTCCTTCCTGCTCAACGAAAAGCGCACCGAGATCGCCAAGATCGAACTCAAGCAGCGCGTGAGCGTGCTGATGGTGCCCAACAAGACGCTCGAGACGCCCAACTACAAGCTCGAGCGCCTGAAGCACGACGACCCGCGACTCGACCACATCGACGCCAGCTACAAGATGGCCGACGAGTTCGAGGACCCGACTTCGGTGACGCGCCGCTCGCAAGAGCCGACGAACAAGCAGACGCCGGTGATCAAGGGCGTGCTGCCGGACGCACCCGCCCCGGTCGTGGCCCCGAAGGCCGAGACTGCACAGGCGCCCGTCGCTGCACCGGCCGCGGCAACGGCTGCCGCCTCCGCAGCGCAGGCCAAGGCGGCCGAGACCGGCTTCTTCGGCTGGATCAAGCGCGTCTTCGGCGCGGCCCCGGCTGCGGTGCCCGAGCCCGCACCGATTCCCGTCGAGGCACCCAAGCCGCGCCGCGAAGGCCGGGCCGGTGGCCGCGACGGCGAGGGACAGCGCACCCAGCGCGATGGTGATCAGCGCCGTGGACGTGCCGAAGGCCGCAACGGCCGGGATGGCGACCGTCGTGGTGGAGGTCGCAGCGGCGAGCGTCGCGAAGGCGGCGAGCGTCGCGAGGGCCGCAACGAAGCCCGCGCTGAAAACCAGGCGCGCGAGCCGCGCGAAGCGCGCCAGGGCCGTGAAGGCGAGCGCCGCGGTCGCGGTGGTGAACGCCGCGAAGGCGAAGGCCGCCAGCAGCCCGTGGAGGCGGTGGACAGCCAGCTCGAAGCCCAGGCGCTGGCAGCAGCCGGGGCGGCCAACGATTCCGCCATCCCGGCGGAACGGGCGCCGCGCGGCCGTGGCGAACGCCGGGAGCGCGGCGAGCGTGGCGGCGAGGCAGGACGCGACCGCAGCGGCGACGCTTCGCGTGAATCCGCCGCAGAGGCGGCCGAAGGCGGCGCATCCGGCGAGCGCGCCGGCCGCGGCGACCGTGAAGAACGCGCACCGCGCGGCGAACGAGGCGAAGGCCGCCGCGAGCGCCGCAATGACGGTGCTGCGCGTCCTGAAGCGTCTCCGGAGCAATCCGTCGCCGAAACAACCGGAGCGCCGGCTGAAGAGCAAGGCGCCGAAGCCGCACCGCGCCGTGAAGGCGAAGAGCGTCGAGGCCGTTCGCGCGACCGGTACGGCCGCGATCGCCGCGAACGCGCTCCCCGCGAGGAGGCCGAGACCAGCGTATCCGCCGCAGCGGAACGTCCGGCAAGCGAGGATCTCGCACCTCAGCTGCCCGTGGCACCTGTGCTCGCAGAAGCGACCGCCGCGCCGAAAGCGCAACCGATCGTGGTTCCGTCGAGCGCAGTGCCCCCCCGCGCGATGCCCAAGATCCAGCCCTTCCTCCTGCCGCTGCACGAACTGGCCCAGATCGCCGAAGGTTCGGGGCTGCAATGGGTGAATTCCGACGCCGACCGCGTGGCGCAGGTCCGCGCGGCGATTGCGGCCGAGCCCAAGCCGATCCATGTTCCCCGCGAACGGCCGCCGACGATCGTCCTTGACGAGGGTCCGCTGGTGCTGGTCGAAACCCGTCGGGATCTCGCGGGCATCGTGCTGCCCTTCGAGAAGGCAGCGCAGGACGCGAGCCCCCGCCCCTGAACCCCAGGGGCCGTGGCGCTCCGTCTCTGAGCCGTAAGAAAAAGCCCGGTGCGTGCGCACCGGGCTTTTTTTATTGCGTGAGCGCCCGCTCCGGCGCCATCCCGGTTGGTGCCTTGCAACGCCTGTATCGAGATTTCGCGGGCGATGCGACTTGTGATGCTGCGCCGCACAAGAAAAAGAGGCTGCACAAAGTCACGTTTCGCCAAACGGCGTATGTAAACAACACATTCAAGCCCGTCCGCATTAACATGTTGTTAAACAAAAGGACTACACTCTGTCGAAACATGTTGCATTGCATCAAACGTCAGGCGAACGCGCCGCACAGAGGCGAAGACTAGACCGTTTGGCGGACGATGTAGCGCTTTTGTTGACACGACAGCGACCGCAGCCTATGTTCAAATTCTTGCGAATAGTAGTAAAGCGTTACACTGAAACGCCCTCTGATTGAAGCAGTACCCGTTACGGGAGAATTTCAAATGTTTCGTTCTGACTCGACCGCAAACGGCAACGTGGTCCGACGTTTTTCTCCCGACGGGGGCGGCTCTTCGGCACCTGCGACGTACGCAAAGCCGCGCCGGCTGTCCTACTTCGAACGCACCGTCAAACGGTCGATCGATATCGCGGGTGCACTGACGTTCTTCGCGCTGTTCGGCCCGCTTTACGTCATCGTCGCATTGAGCGTGATGATCAGCATGGGCCGCCCGGTCCACTTCTGGCAGAACCGTCTCGGCGAGAACGGCGAGCGCTTCCGTTTCTACAAGTTCCGCTCGATGGTGCGGAACTCCGAAGACGTTCTGGACGAGTTCCTGAGCCGCAACGACATGGCCCGCACCGAATGGGACACCTTCCAGAAATTGGAGAAGGATCCACGGATTACACCGATCGGCATGTTCATCCGCAAGCTGAGCCTGGACGAACTCCCCCAGTTCTGGAACGTCCTGAAGGGCGACATGAGCCTCGTCGGCCCCCGCCCCTGCATGGAGCGCCAACGCAGCCTCTATGGCAAGGGATGGGAGCACTACTGCGCCGTGCGTCCGGGCATCACCGGCTTGTGGCAGGTGAGCGGCCGCAACAGGCTCTCCTACGCACGTCGCGTGGAACTCGACGTCGAATACGTGTGCAACTGGTCCCTCTGGCTGGATATCAAGATCCTTCTCAGGACCGTCCGCGCCGTGGTCAGCGGAGAGGGTTCGCGGTGACAGCCGTTCACCCCGTTGTACTCTGCGGGGGAAGCGGCACACGGTTGTGGCCCCTCTCACGCAAGACGCTGCCCAAGCAATTCGTTCCGCTCGTCGGTGACAAGAGCCTGCTGGTGCTCACGCTGGAGCGCCTTCGAAAGCTCAACACCGAAGTGACCTGCGTGGCATCGGAGGAACACCGGTTCCTCGTGCAGGAATGCGTGGATGCGGCACAGGTGACCGGGCGACAGCTGCTCGAACCCGTCGCCCGGAACACCGCCGCCGCGATGGCCGCCGTGGCGCTGCTTTCCAAGCCGGATCACCTGCTGCTCTTCGCGCCCGCGGACCATCACATTCCGGATGTCGACGGTTTCGCCGAGACGATCCGGACGGGCATTCCCGCTGCGCTGCGCGGTCATCTGGTGACCTTCGGCGTCGAGCCGACCTTTCCCAGCACCGCCTACGGCTACATCCGCCAGGGCACGAAGCTCGATGGACCGCTGGCCGAAGAAGCGGGCCATACGGTGGCGTCGTTCATCGAGAAGCCCGCAGCCGCCCGCGCCGAACAGTTGTTGCTCGAGGGCGGAAACTTCTGGAACGCCGGGATTCTGCTGGTGCAGGCCAAGGTGCTGATCAAGGCACTGGAAACGCACGCGCCGGACATTCTCGAATCGTGCAAGGCGGCCACCGCGGCCGTCGAGGTCGACGGCGACTTCCTGCGCATGGAGCGGTCCGCTTTCGAGCACTGCCGCAGCCAGAGCATGGACTACGCGGTCCTCGAGAAATCCGATCAGGTCGCCGTCATCCCGTTCCGCGGACGCTGGACCGACGTCGGCAGCTGGAATGCAGTGGCCGAGCTCCACGAACTGGATTCGAACGGCAATCGCATCAGCGGCAACGGCTTTGCGATGAGTTCGGCCAATACCTTCATCCATGCGCCCATCCGTCCTGTCGTGGCGCTGGGCACCAAGGATCTGCTGGTGGTCGACACGCCGGACGCGCTGCTGGTGGTGCACAACGACTGCGTCGAGCAGGTCAAGGACGTCGTCGCGCTGCTCACGGCCAAGGGCCAGAGCCAGGCGGTCCGTCATCGCCGTGTGCCGCGGCCCTGGGGCGCCTATGACAGCATCGACGACGGCGAACGCTTCGCGGTCAAGCGACTCACGGTGAAGCCGGGTGCCCGGCTGGCGCTCCGGATGCACCATCACCGCGCCGAGCACTGGGTCGTCGTCAAGGGCGCGGCCCGGGTGACCTGCGACGGCCATGCCCAGCTCGTGAAGGAAAACGAGTCGATCTACATCCCCGTGGGCGCGGTCTACCGCCTGGAGAACGCCGGCAAGACCACGCTCGAAGTGATCGAAGTCCAAACCGGCAGCTACCTGGCTGACGACGACATCGTTCGGTTCGACGACGAAGACGGCATGGGCTCCGACGCCAGTCAGCGCAAGCTCGCGTGACACTCACCCGCGAACATCAAGGTGATACTGAATGAACGAGTTCCAGAAGCCGATTTTCGTGGCGGGTCATCGTGGCATGGTCGGAAGCGCGATCGTGCGCGGTCTGGCCAGCAGGGGCTACACCAACATCATCACCCGCAGCCGCGCCGAGCTTGACCTGACCGACCAGGCGCAGGTCAGGGCCTTCTTCGCCAAGGAGAAGCCGCAGGAGGTGTACGTGGCGGCAGCCCTGGTCGGCGGCATCCATGCCAACAACACCTACCCGGCCGAGTTCATCTACTCGAACCTGATGGTCGAGGCGAACGTGGTCCACGAGTCGTGGCGCACCGGCGTTGCCAAGCTGCTGTTCCTGGGATCGAGCTGCATCTATCCGCGCCTTGCCACCCAGCCCATGTCGGAGGACGTGCTCCTGACCGGCAAGCTCGAACCGACCAACGAGCCCTACGCGATCGCGAAGATCGCGGGCATCAAGCTGTGCGAGAGCTACAACCGCCAGTACGGCTGCGACTACCGCAGCGTGATGCCGACCAACCTCTACGGGCCCGGCGACAACTATCACCCGGAGAACAGCCACGTGCTGCCGGCGATGATCCGCCGCTTCCACGAGGCCAAGATGTCGGATGCGCCGTCCGTCGTGATCTGGGGCACGGGCACGCCCAAGCGGGAGTTCCTCTACGTCGACGACCTGGCCAGCGCATGCGTCCACATCATGGACCTTCCGCGTGAGGTCTATGCCGCGCACACCGAAGTCATGAGTAGCCACATCAACATCGGCTCGGGCGAAGACCAGTCGATCGCCGAGCTCGCCCAGCTGGTGAGCGATGTCGTGGGATACCAGGGCTCGATCCAGTACGACACGAGCAAGCCCGACGGGACCCCGCGCAAGCTGCTCGACATCTCCCGCATCCGCCAGCTCGGCTGGATGCCCCGAGTGCCTTTGCGCGAAGGCATTGCCAAGGCGTACGAAGATTTCCGCAGCGAAGAACTGGTCGCCTGAGCGGGGATCTCCCGATACGATTCGCGTGATGCAAGGACCCTCGATTTCGCTCATTCCTCCGGGCAGCGGCGGCGTCAAGGATTACGCGGTCGTCGTCGGCGGCCCGCTTCACGCGCCGCCCATGGAGCTCGGTCCCACCACCGATTCCTCGTCGTGGTCCGGCGACTTGCTGCTGCTGCATTTCAGTGGCTACGGCTTCCAGAAGCGTGGCGTACCTCTGTGGCTGGTCAAGAGGATCGGCAGCCTTCGGCAGCAGTTCAGGTCGTTCGGCGTGGTCTTTCACGAGCTCTTCGCCTCCGGGCCGCCGTGGGGTTCGGCTTTCTGGCTCAACGGCATCCAGAAGCAGATCGCGCGCGAACTGCTCTCTCTGTCCGATTTCTGGCTGACCAACCGGGACGAGTCCGCCCGCTGGCTGCTCGACCAGCGCCGCGACACGCCGCACCGCGTGCTGCCGGTGTTCTCGAATGTGGGCGAGCCGGACAGCATCGAGACCGAGCGCCAGCCGCGAATGGTCGTGTTCGGCAGCTCGGGCGTGCGGGCCAATGTCTACCAGTGGGCCGACGGCGAAATCTTCCGGCGAGCACGAAAGGCGGGCCTCGAGATCCATGACATCGGCCCGCCGCAACAGGACCCGGAGTTGCTCCAGCGATTCGAGCAGGAGGGCGTGGTGGCGCACGGCAAGCTCTCCGCCGACCAGGTCAGCAGCGAGCTGTCCACCGCGGCCTGCGGCGCTCTCGCCTACCCGACCGACTACGTCTCCAAGAGCGGCGTCTTCGCGGCCTATTGCGCGCATGGCATCTGCCCCGTGCTGCTCGCGAAGGAATACGGTTCATACGACGGCCTGTCGCCGCATGTGCACTACATCCCGGGATTCGAAGCGCTGGACGGCTCGGTATCGAATGCCAAGGCCATCGGCCGGGAAGCACGCCAGTGGTACGAGCCGCACCGGATCGACGCCCATGTCGCCGCGCTGCAAGCCATGGCGGCGGAGGTGCAGAAATGAACGAACTGCAATTTCTCTGGAGCGAGCGCGAACGGCCTCCGCTCGGCTCGAAACGTTGGCTCGTGGTCTGGGCCAAGCGCGCGCTTCAATTTCGCTCGCTCCTGTCCATCGTGCGGCACAGACGAAAGCTGCGTGCGAGCGGGATGCAAATCGGCCTGCTGTCGGTCATCGATTCGAAGGACCTCAAAGGCCAGGGCTCCAACTTCAGCATCGGCGATCGGACATTCATCGCGCACAACGCGGAGCTCGTCGCGCTGGAGAAGATCACGATCGGCTCGCGCGTGGTCATCAATGACCGGGTGACGGTGCTCACGGGCAGCCACCACGTCGGCGATCCGACATGGCGCCAGTTCAGGAAGCCGGTGCGCATCGACGACTACGCATGGATCGCGGTCGGCGCGACGATCCTGCCGGGCGTCACGATCGGCTACGGGGCCGTGGTCGGTGCCGGGGCGGTCGTGGCCAAGGACGTGCCCCCGCTGGCAGTCGCGACCGGCAATCCCGCGACCGTGCGCCTCAACGTCCGGCCTCAGGATCTCGACTACGACCCGGTCATCTTCCTCGCCCCGTACGAGGCCTGGGTGGGCCGCAGCAAGGGCGCCCTCGTCACGCCGGCCGACGCATTCCCGCCGGGCAGGCCGGCACCGACGGGCAGCGAAAAGCCCACGCCATGAGCGCCGTGCTTTCATCAGCCCCGCCCCGAGCTGCGAGCAAGCCGCAGTCGCTCAGCCGCGCCGGGCAGCTTTTTCTGGCGGTGTTCTTCATCGTCGTGTACGAAGGCGCCGTTCGCAAATGGGTCACGTCCGCGTCATCGCTGCCCCTGATCGGCCTTCGGGACTTCTGCGCGGCCTGGCTGATCTTCTACGCCTGGAAGCGCGGCTATCTGCGCCAGCAGATGAAGATCACGTCCGCCCTCTTCGCGTGGTCGCTGCTGGTGTTCGGATGGGGCCTTCTCCAGCTCGCCGCAGGCCAGAGCTCGCCCCTCATCTTCATCATCGGGCTGCGCTTCTGGCTCCTGTACACCTGGTTCGCGGTTGCGGCGGCGGCCTCGATGAACGAGACCGACTATCGTGCGGCGCTCCTGATGGCGGGGTGGATGATGGTCCTGATGGCGCCGCTGGCCGTACTGCAGCACTACTCGCCGCCCGGGGCGTGGATCAACGTGCAGCTGGAGGGTGGTGATGACGAGGAAGGCATCTTCACCGTCGTGGTGGGCGTGGTCCGCACCACCGGGACCTTCAGCTTCACCTCCGGCTACGCGACGTTCATGGGACTGGTGGCGCCTATCGTCTTCGGCCTGCTGTCGGCCCGAAAGCCACGCAGCAAGCACTACCTCTTCGCGACGGCGGTCTTCATCGCTTTCCTGGTCGGAGCGCTGGTGAGCGGCTCCAGAACGGCCGTCATCTCTTCGGGGATGATGTTCATGGCCTACCTGATCGGCAGGCTGGTGTTCTCCCGCATGCCGCAGAAGCCGGCCGCCGCGGTCGGCGTCGTCATCGCGCTGTTGCTGGTCGGCATCTTCGCCATCTTCTTCCGGGATGCGATCGACGTGACGCAAACGCGCTTCGAGCAGGCGTCGGAGGCGGAGGACTTCTGGGGTCGGGTGCAGACCATCCTCGTTGGCGAGTCGCATGTGTTCGAGACCGTCAACTGGCTGGGCGGGGGTGTCGGGTACGGCTCCAACCTCGCCAACTTCGTGCGCACCGGCTCGTCCGGCTACTTCGCGCTCGCCGAATCCGAAGGCGGGCGGATCCTGCTGGAAGGCGGGTTGCTCGGAATGACGTATGTGGGCCTGAAGCTGCTGGTGATCGTCATTGGCCTCTTCAAGAGCTTCAGGTTGTCGATGAAGACCCATTCGCCCTATCCGGTGCTCGTCTGGCTCACCGCCGCACTGGCGATCCTGTCGTGGCCCTCCAGCGGCCAGTTGACCGCCAACGGGCTGCTGGGGATCATTCTTGCGTTCGCCCTCTTGCTGTTCCGGTTTCCGAGGCTTGAGATCTTTCCTGGACGTGCCTCGAAAACGTGAGACTGCTCCACTTCGTTCCATCGGTTAATCCCTACGGCGGCGGGCCCATCGAAGGCGTCAGGCGACTTCGGGACGCGCTGGCGGCCATCGGCCATCCGGGCGACATCCTGAGCCTCGACAGCCCCGATGCCGACTACGTGACCGACTTTCCCGGACAGCTGACCGCCCTGGGTCCGTCCTCGAGCGGCTATTTCTACAACGACCGGGCGATTCCATGGCTGCAGGCCAACGCCGCGAACTACGACGCCGTGATCGTCAACGGGCTCTGGCAGTACACGGGCCTGGCGACCTGGCGGGCGCTCGGCCGTTCGGCGACGCCCTACTTCGTCTACACGCACGGCATGCTGGACCCCTGGTTCAAGCGCCGCTACCCGCTCAAGCACCTGAAGAAGTGGCTGTACTGGCCCTGGGCGGACTACCGCGTCCTGCGCGATGCCGCCGCGGTGATCTTCACCTGCGAAGAAGAACGCCTGCTGGCGCGCCAGTCGTTCTGGCTCTATCGGGCCCGGGAAGTCGTCGGTTCCTATGGCACTTCACAGCCGCCGACCAACGCGCGTGCGCTGGCCGCCGGATTCACCGCCGCCTTCCCGGAAATCCAGGGCAAGCGCATCCTGCTCTATCTCGGCCGCATCCACGAGAAGAAGGGTGGCGACCTGCTCATCGATGCCTTCGCGCGCGTGCTCGGCGAAGCGCCGGACCTGCACCTCGTGATGGCAGGCGCGGGCGACGACGCCATCGTGAACCAGCTCAAGAGCCGCGCCGGGCAACTCGGCGTCGCCGAGCGCATCACCTGGACCGGTCTCGTGTCGGGCGACCTCAAATGGGGTGCGTTCTACGCGTCCGACGTGTTCTGCCTGCCCTCGCACCAGGAGAACTTCGGCATCGCGGTGGTGGAGGCCCTTGCGTGCGGCAAGCCGGTACTCATCAGCGACAAGGTGAACATCTGGCGCGAGATCCAGCAGGACGGCGCCGGGCTGGTCGGCCCCGACACGCTGGAGGGCACCATCGGGACCCTGCGCCAGTGGCTTTCCCTGTCGCGCGCCGATGTCGCGTCCATGCGCATCGCCGCCCTGCGCTGCTTCCAGGCACGCTTCCAGATCGAGCAGGTGGCTGAGACGCTCGTGCGGATCATCAACGACCACTCGCCCGGTGCGTCGCATTTCAGCCCTCTCGAGCGCGCCTCGAATCAACATCGAAACGCTGCCTGAGGGTCAATGAAGCTTCTCGTCTACGGCATCAATTTCGCACCCGAACTCACCGGCATCGGCAAGTACACAGGCGAGATGGTCGCCTGGCTGGCCGCCCAGGGACACGAGGTGCGCGTCGTCACCGCGCCGCCCTACTACCCCGACTGGGCGGTCTGGCCCGGCTACAACGGGGCGCGCTATACGACCGAAAGCTGGAACGGCGCGAAGGTCATCCGCACCCCGCTGTGGGTGCCGCGCAAGGTCACAGGCACACGCCGCCTGATCCATCTCGCGAGCTTCGCGCTCGGCAGCATTCCAGCGCTGCTGGCCCAGTGGCACTGGAAGCCGGACGTGGTCTGGGTGACCGAGCCGCCGCTCTTCTGCTCCCCGGCCGCGGTCGTCTTCGCGCGGCTGCGTTCGGCCAAGGCATGGCTGCACATCCAGGACTACGAGGTGGATGCGGCGTTCGAGCTCGGCCTGCTCAAGGGCCAGCGAGTGCGTTCGATGGTCGCCTCCATGGAACGCCGGCTCATGCGGTGCTTCGATCGCATCTCGACGATTTCCATGCGGATGATGGAGCGCGCGAACAGCAAGGGAACCGAGGATGCGCGCCTGGTCTCGCTGCCCAACTGGGCCGACGTCTCGGCGATTCGCCCGCTCACCGGCGAGAGCCCCTATCGCGCCGAACTGGGCCTGCCGCCCGATGCGGTGGTCGCGCTCTATTCGGGCAACATGGGCGCCAAGCAGGGGCTGGAACTGCTGGCCGAGACCGCATCGCTGCTTGCCGGCCACGCTGACATCCACTTCGTCTTTTGCGGCAACGGCGCCGGCCGCGCCGACCTCATCAAGCGCTGCGAAAGCCTATCGAACGTGCGCTTCCTCGATCTTCAGCCCATGGAGCGCCTGGGCGATCTCCTCGGGCTCGCGGACATCCATCTGTTGCCGCAGCGCGCCGACGCTGCCGATCTGGTGATGCCGTCCAAGCTCACGGGCATGCTGAGCAGCGGCAGGCCCGTGGTCGCGGGCGCCAGGCCGGAAACCGAGCTCGGCCAGGTCACAGCGAAATGCGGCATCGCGGTGCCGCCGGACGACCCGAAGGCCTTTGCCGACGCGGTGCTCTCGCTCGCCTCGCAGCCGGATCGCCGGCGCGAACTCGGCATCCGCGCGCGAACCTATGCGGAAGAGAACTTCGACCGCGACGCGGTGCTCAGGCAGTTCGAGCGCGATCTGAAGGCCTGCGTGGCGGACACGCGCCGCTGACACGGCCGCCCGGCGCGTGAACATGGCGGCCTGCCCGCCATGCGATCACGGACCGCGATCACTGCTCTTCGGGCAGGATGCTTTCGTAGTTGTAGTGGGTGTAGCGATAGCGGCCGTACTTCGAGGCCGACAGCGTCCGGCGGCCGAGATTCATCGCGTTCAACAGCACCCCGGTGGCCGCCTTGCCGCTCATCGCAAGGCGCCGCGTGCTCTCCTTGATTTCGCCCATGGTCGAGAGGTCGGCCCGCGCCACCAGCAGCACGGTGCCGGTGTGCGCGGCCACGGTGCTCGTGTCGGCGGCCACCAGCACGGGCGGCGAGTCGATCACCAGCAGGTCGTACTGCTCCGACAGGCGCTCCAGCGTGGTCTTGAACGAATCCGACACCAGCAGCTCGGCCGGGTTCGGGGGCAATTGGCCCGTCGCGAGGAAGTCGAGGTTCTGGACCACCTGCTTGTGGACCGTCTGCTGGATCGTCAGGCTGCCCGCGATCAGCTCGGACAGGCCGCCATGCCGCTGCAGCCCCAGGTACTGGTGCGTGTGGCCACGGCGCAGGTCCGCGTCGATGAGCAGCGTGCGCCGCCCGGCGGCTGCCATCAGCGCTGCGAAGTTGGCCGACACGAAGCTCTTGCCGACGCCCGGCGTCGGGCCCGTGATCAGCACGCGGTTGTTCGGGGACTCGAGCATCGCGAACTGCATCGCAGTGCGCAGGCTTCGCAGGCTTTCCACCGCGGGATCGTCGGGATGCTCGATCGCGAGCAGCCTCACACCCGTGGCGCCGCTCAGGCGCCGCTTGGCGATCGCATCCTGGTGCGAACTCACGGGAATGGACGAGAACACCGGCAGGCCGCTGTTGACCTCCACCTCGTGCGGATCGCGGATGCGGCGTTCGACGAAGGCATTGCGCAGGAAGGCCGCGACGATACCGAGGAACAGCCCCAGCGCGAGCGCCGCGCCGATGATCACCTTGCGGTTCGGCTTGATCGGGTAGAGCGGCACGACGGCCTCGTCGACCACGCGCACGTTGCCGATCTTGCCTTCCTTCACCAGGCGCAGTTGCAGGGCATTGTTGAGCAGCGACTGGTACAGCTCGGTGTTCACCTTCACGTCGCGCTCCATGCGCACCGCTTCCTGCTGCACTTCAGGCAACTGCTTGATGCGCTGCTGGATCTCGCCCAGATCGGTCTTCAGCGCGGCAATCTGTGCATCGAGCGTCTGGACCAGCGGATGGGCGGATGTAAAGCGCGCTTCGAGTTCGCGGCGACGCTGCTGGGCTTCCAGCAGTTTCGTCTGGCGATCGACCGACTGGGTGAGCGCCGTCGAAGCGGCCTGGCTGAAGTCCACCGTACCCTTCTGGTTGCGGTAGCGGTTGTAGACGTCTTCCGAGGCTTCGAGCTGCTTCTTGAACTGCGGCAACTGCACGTCGAGGAACGCCAGCGTCTTCTGCGCCTCCGCAGCCTTGCGTTCGATGTTCTGCCGCACGTACTCCGCGCCGACCGCGTTCAGGACGCGCGTGAGCTTGTACGGATCGGTGTCCTGGCGCGACACGTTGATGATCCCCGAGGCCCTGCCGCGCTCGAAGACGCTCAGGCTGTTCTGGAGCCCGATGATGGTGGGCAGCTTGGCCTGGGCTTGAAGATCGAATTCCGCGCCGGGCTTGCCCGCAAGTTCGGTGACCAGCAGCTCGATCGGCCCCTGGGTGCTGGTCGCCTTGAGCATCGTGCCGACCGTTCCGCCGAGCGGTTCGGCGAGCCCGGGCCCGGAGAGCGCATAGCGACCGCCCTCCTTCGCAGTGATGAGGAAACCAGCGCCTTCAAGCGCTTCCGGCACGTTGAACTTCGAGACCTCGATGCGCTCCTGGCCGGAGACGTAGCCGCCCTGGCCCAGGAATCCCGGATCCGACAGCGAGGTCGAGCGCCGCGCGAGCCAGCCGCCGATGTACGGGATGTAGCGCGGCGACGCGACGACGAAAAGATTGGCTGCCTCGGCCGCCTGCGTCGCGATCATCCGCGAGCGGAGGATTTCGATTTCCGCGCTGGCGGGCGCCCTCACGTCCACCAGCCCGCCCGCCTCGGCCAAGGCACCCTTGCCACCGCCGCCGCCTTCCGAGTTTTCGACCTGGATGACCATGGCGGACTCGTACACGGGCTTTTCGAGAAACGCGTAGATGAACCCGGCCACGAAGACCACGAGCGCGATGCCGGCGATCAACCACTTGTTGGACTGCAGCACCTCGAGGTATCGACCGATGTCGAAGTCCTCTTCCTCCGGCGTTTCGAACGCGCTGGGACCGGCCTTGGGGGTGAGAGTGGAGTTCATTAACTGGATACTCTGGAAATGCGTTGGGCCCATTGCTGGGCGCCCTCTTCGATGAGTGTGAGCGAGTGCAGGAAGGCATCCCGGCCGGCCTGGTACGGATCAAGCACGTCGCGATCGCTGAACTCGCCGAGACGAAACACCTTGCCTCGCGCAAACTGGTAGCGCTCCTCGATCGCACGGCGCTGTTCGCGGTCCATGACGAGGATCAGATCCGCGCGCTGGCACATCTGTGCATCGAGCTGCCGCGCCTGGTGATCGGCGATGTCGATGCCGCGCGCCTCCATGAGCTCGCGCGCCATGGGGTCGGCCGGCTTGCCGACGAGCGCCTGCAGCCCCGCGGAAGCGACTTGCGCGTTCGGCAGCGCAGCACCGAAGAGCCCTTGCGCCATCGGGCTTCGGCAGATGTTTCCCAGACAGACGACGAGAACGTTGCGAATGGTCACGATCAGCCCGTCATTGGTTGGTGCCCGGCCTGACGACCCCGCGGTAGGAGGTCCAGGTCGTCGCGGTCGGAAGGATCAGGTTGAGCACGCGGTTCCAGCGGACCAGTTGCACCGGATCGACGTAGACCACGTCCTTGGCACGCAGCGCGAACCCATCGGCCATCGCGATGGCCGTCGGCGTCTTCGCATCGAGGTGGAAGATCGACTGGCCGCCGGTCGGCTCGTTGCGGATCACGAAGATCTGCAGCGGATTGGCGGTGTTGAGGTTCACGCCACCCGCTTCCACCAGCGCATCGCTCAGGCTGAGCCGCCCGTTGCGCATCGGCACCCCGAGCTGATTGTTCACTTCGCCGAAGACGGCGACCTTGTTTTCGTCGCGACCGCGGATGTACAGCATGTCGCCCGGCTTCAGCGGGATCCGGCTCGGATCGATGCCCGCGTCCGCCATGGCGACCAGATTCAACTGCATCATCTTGCCGTCGCGCGTGAGGTCGACGGCAGAACGATCGCCGTTGGCGGTCAGGCCGCCCGCGCGATTGAGCGCCTCCGCGAGCGTCATCGGGATGTCGCTGAACACGATCACACCGGGTGCGCGCACTTCGCCTTCCAGGTAGGCGCGCTTGCTGCGGAAGGAGTTGACCCGCACGCTCAGCTGCGGATCACGGAAAACACGCGACAGACGCTTGACGAGCGCCTGCTCGACTTCCTCGATGGTCATGCCGTTCACGTTCAGCGTGCCGGCATAAGGAAAGCTCAACTGTCCGGTCGTCGACACGATGTAGCCGGGCGCCGCAGACACACTGCCGACATCTCCGCCGCCGCTCGATGGGGGCGTGCTGTAGACGATTTCCGGGTGATCGAGCACGAGGATGCCCAGCACGTCGCCCGGGCCGATCCGGTAGGGGCCGATATTGCCGATCAGCTTCCTTACCTCGGGGCCCACCGTCGTCTGCGCCGTCGCGGCGCGCTGTGCATGAATCAGCTCGGGCGTGATCTCCGTGATCGCACCCGCCGGCGGCGGATCAATCTCGTTCGTGGAGAAGCCCGAGGGAGAAACGGCCTTGGCGGCGTCACCGCTGGCGGAGGTGAAGCCCGGCCCCAGCGGCGCACAACCCTGAACCAGCAGGACAGCCGCTGCCAAGCAAGTGGCATGGAGGAAATAACGTTTCAAAAGCGACCCCGCATCGTGACCCTGAAATGAATACTTTTGCAAACAGTTACCACTGTACCTCAGGAAAGGTAGCGACTCAAACCCTTTGTCGGCTTAGTGCGTAAGGTGGATGAAGGCCTACGAGACAGTACGCCAAACGACCTCATCAAAAGGAGCAATTTGCCGACATACAGCGAATCGGGAGGCCTCCTTCTTCTGGTTCGGTGCTACAAATTCAGTAGCATCAATGCAGCACGGAGTATGGCTGCGTCAGGGATTTTCTGTCTGCGCAGCGCGCTTCCAGGCGGCGGAAGCCTGATCGGCGTCATCGCGCGCCTCGGCCAGCTGAGCGAGCGCCTGCCAGGCCCGCCGATGGAGATTGACGTCCTGCAAGCCGAGGCCCGCCTGTGTGAGCAACTGTTGCGCCTTGCCCCACAGCTGCCGCTTCATGCAGGCCATGCCTGCAAGGTACTGCAGATTGGCATCGCGCGGGTTGTTACGCTGGGCGGACTCGATGCGCGAAAGCCACTCCGCGTCCACCGAATCCAGCCCCGCCTCGAGGGCGCGCACCAGCTTGACGCGCAGCGACTCGCCCAAGCTTTGCGGCTGCTGGATCATCCGCTCCCAGATCGGCAAGAGCCACGCGCGGGCCACCGACAGATCGCCGCGCAGGGTGACCATGCGCTGGGCTGCGTGGATCGCGACTTCCGGAATCTGGCGCTCGCTCAGCTCGAACTCGTTCCAAGCGCGCAGGAGCTGCGCCGGGTCGTGCGCACCCGACAGCAGTTCGGTCGCCAGGCCGCGCACGATGCTCTGCGCCCCCGAGTCCGAGAAAGCGCGGTGCTTCGCCAGGAGACGCGCGGTTTCCAGCGCCTCCAGCGTCCGCCGGTCCTGCCGGGCAGCCTTCAGACGGATGCGCAGGGCCAGCGTGCGCCGCTGCGCGCCCAGCGGCAGCTCTTCCAGGCGCGCGAGCGCACCCGGCGCATCGCGATCGTCCAGCGCCCAGCGAGCGGCGCGCAACTGCACGCCCTCGCGGGTCTCCGGCGTCGCCATGGCGCCGCGCTCCGCGCTTTCGTTGAGCGCCTGCTGCAGATGCGCGTCGCGCGCCGGCCTGTCCTGCAGGGATTGCGCGCTCTCCGCCGCCAGCAGGTGCGCCATCACACGGACTTGCGGCGCGGCCGGCAGGTGGGCATCGAGCGCGGCCAGCGCCCGCTCCTGCACCAGCGCGGCCAATGCCGCCTTGCGGGCACGCGAGAAACGCCCCGCGAGGAGCTGCACCGCGGCATCGAGGAGCGAGGCATGCAAGGCGCGCTCCTTCTGCTGGAGTCGCCATTGCCGCGCCTGCTTCGGCAGCGAGAACAGGGCCGACAGCCCGCGTAGGGCCAAGTGCAGGAACACGAATGCCGCGAAAAGCAGGAGTAACACGAGGTTCAGCGACAGATCGACCCGCCATGGCGGCCAGAAGACGGTGATCGTCCCCTGGTTGTTGCCCGCGAATAGCGCCACCGCGGCCGCGATACCGAACAGTGCAAGTAGCCAGAGAGCCGCGCGCATGATCCCTAGCGTCCGGCAGCGGCCGTCGCCAGGGCCGCGAGAGTTTCATCGATACGCGGCGGCTCGGTGGTCTTCACCTGCGCCTGGATCTGCTGGAGCAGCGTGGCCGCGGCCTGCACGCGGCGCGATGCCGGATCGAAGTAGCGATTGAGCGACACCGACACCGCTGCGAGCTCGCTGCGCGCCGTTTCGACCTGGCGCGAGAGGATCGACAGGCGCGCATTGAGCAGCTTGAGCTTCAGGTTCTCGCGCAGGAAGAAGGTCTGGTCGGGCGTCAGCAGCACCGCTTCGGGGCGATCGATGCGGCCCACGCGCAGCAGCGCGCGCGCCTCGCCGCGGACCACCAGCAGGGCGCGTTCCCACCACGGCGCGCCCGGCGGGACCGGCTCGGCCTGCAGCGCATTGCCGCTTCCGCGCATCGCGACGGCGTTGATCACCGGCAGGTCGTCGAGATTGCGGATCAGCTCGTCGATCTTCTGGAGCGCCTCGCCCACGTCGGCGCTCGCCGATGCGCGCAGGCGGTCGGCATCGTGCTGCATCGCGCGCTGCAACGGCGCGAGCCTCGGCTGCGAGGCGCGCTCGATGCGCTGGTCGCCGGCCTTCAGTGTCGCCAGGAGTGGCTGGACGTTGCCCGTCACCTGCGCCTGCTGCAAGGCCGTCCGTACGGCGGCCTCGATGTCGACCACGAGGTTCTCGTCGCGCGAGCGCGAGAGGCTCTGCATGAGTTCTTCGAGCTGCGAGCGCTGGAGCACGACCTCGTTGAGGCGCGTTTCGGCCAGCGCGAGCCGCGCGGCCGTGTCGCGCACGACTTCGTGGGCCTGGCGCGCCAGGGTGCGGGCCTCGAGCGACTGCGCGAGGGCATCCGCGCTCTGACGCGCGAGCTGCTCCTGCATGCCGCTGACCTTCTGCCACAGCGCGATCGAGATCACGAGGGCCACCAGTGCGACGATCGCCAGGACGCCGATCAGCAACCTCGACAGCAAGGCGGCTGCGGCAGCAGGGCCGGCCATCGGGGCGGTGGGCGCCGCAGCGCGCATCGCGGGATCTGGCGCAGGCTCGATCAAGACAGAAGCGTCGCTCATTCGAAGGATTCTATCGACGCGACCAGCGACGACAGGGGCGGTGAGGACACGCGCACGCGGCCGAAGCCGGCGTCGCGTGCGGCTTGCGCGATGCGCTCGTGCGTCGCAAGCGCCCGTGCGGCGCGCCAGTCGGCCGCCGGCGCCAGCGTGCGCAGATTGGCGATCGCCTCCGAGCTGCTGAAGAGCCAGATGGCGGATCCGTCGGCGGCTTCTTCGATCACGTGACGCTCGGCCTCGCCGATGGCGGGCACGAGCCGGCGATAGGCCGCCACCGCGTCGCATGTCGCCCCCGCCTCGGCGATCTCGCGCGCCAGCCATACGCGGCCCACCGCCTGGCCGGCCGCATCGCCGCCTCGAACGATCAACACACGCACGCCGGGGCGCACCTGCGATCGAACCAGCGCCCAGAGTGCCTCCGAGTCGAACTGCACTGCATCGGCCGCCGGCGCGTCGATCGAAGACGCAGGCACGCCGGCCGCCCGCAGCCCTCGCACGGTGCCGGGGCCAGTCGCCCAGAAGCGGCAATGCGCGGCTGCGCCGATGCGCCCGACGCTCGCGCCACCGAGGAAATGCGTGGCCGCCGCGGCACTCACGAACATCAGCGCGTCGTAGCCGGCGATCCGCTGCCAGGCTTTTTCGACGGGGCTGCGGTCCTCCAGCGAAGCGATCTCGATCAACGGCAGGGCGATGGCATCGACTCCCGCGCCACGCAGGTCGGCCACCCACCGTGAGGCTTCGCGCGCAGGACGTGTGACGATCACGCGCTGTCGTGACATCTCAGCGCACGACCAGGCTGCGCGCGAGCCGCGACGCATGAGACTGACGCAGCTGAGGCCAGGAACCCCGCGGAACCGGCTTTGCCGGGCCGCCGGGGGTGCCCCCGGAGAGGGGGTGTCCGAGCCACAGGAAGTGGGCGAGGCTGGGGGTGAGCTTCATCCTACTGCGCACCGCCCGCGCGCAAGAGCCCGGCGGCGCTGTCGCCCAGCGCACCCGCCTGCGCGAAGTCCGCCACGTTCGCCTGCACGTGCACTCGCACCAGCGGCGCGGCGCCTTCCGGGTCGCCCCATGCGGCATCGATGCGCAGCTCGCTCGCCGACTGCCAGCGAGCATGCGCGGCCAGCGGCATCGAGCAACTGCCGCCCATGGCACGGCTCACCGCGCGCTCGGCAGCGGTGGCGAGCCCGTCGGGCCGGCTCGCCAATGGCGCAAGCAGATCGATCAGGTCGGCGCGGTCCGCGCGCACCTCGATGCCGAGCGCGCCCTGTCCGGCGGCGGGCAGCATCGCATCGGGTTCGAAGACCTGGCGGATGCGGTCTCCGAGGTCCAGCCGCTTGAGGCCCGCGGCAGCGAGCACGATCGCGTCGTACTGGCCTTCATCGAGCTTGCGCAGACGAGTGTCGAGATTGCCGCGCAGCGGTTCGATGCGAAGGTCGGGCCGCAGCGAGCGCAGCAGCACCACTCGCCGCAGGCTGGAGGTGCCAACCACCGCGCCTTGCGGCAAGGCATCAAGCGAGTCGAACCGCGGCGAGACGAGCGCGTCGCGCGGGTCCTCGCGCTCCAGCACGCAGGCCAGCGCAAAGCCCTCGGGCAGATCCATCGGTACATCCTTGAGCGAATGCACTGCGATGTCGGCGCGGCCTTCTTCGAGCGCGAGCTCGAGTTCCTTGACAAAGAGCCCCTTGCCGCCGACCTTGCTGAGGGAGCGATCCAGGATCTGGTCGCCGCGCGTCGTCATGCCCAGAAGGCTGACCGCGTGGCCCTTTTCTTGCAGGAGCGCCTTCACGTGCTCCGCTTGCCATATCGCCAGACGGCTTTCGCGTGTGGCGATCACGATGTTGCTCAAGACCGTTCCAGTGAGAGAGAAGTACCGCGGGGATGCTAGCATGTTGCGCCGCAGCAACGTTCGCCGCAGGCCTATTAGACGAGGAGAAGTTTTCGAGATGACGACGAGCCCCGCCCCAACCGCGCCCAAGCGGAAAGCCAACGACGAAGACCTGCCCCTGATCGCCGACATCCGCCTGCTCGGGCGCATCCTCGGCGACGTGATCCGCGAGCAGGAAGGCGAGGAGGCGTATGCGCTGGTCGAGAAGATCCGCACGCTCTCGGTGGCCTTCCGCCGCGACGCCGACCACGCTGCCGACCGCGCGCTCAAGAACCTGCTCAAGGGCCTGAGCGCGGCGGAGACGGTGAGCGTGATCCGGGCCTTCACCTACTTCAGCCACCTGGCGAACCTGGCCGAGGACCGGCACCAGATCCGCCGCCGGACCGAGGCCGAACGCGCCGGCGAAAGCGGCGATGGCAGCCTGGAAATCGCGCTCGCCCGCATCCGCAAGGCCGGCATCAAGCCGGAGGCCGTCGTGGAATCGCTGGCCCACAGCTATGTCTCGCCGGTCCTCACCGCGCACCCGACGGAAGTACAGCGCAAGAGCATCCTGGATGCCGAACGCGCGATCGCGCAATTGCTCGCGGCGCGCGACGAGATCGCGCTGCGCCAGCTCGCCTTCGCGGGCAAGAAGGACGCCCTGACGCCCCTCGAATACGCGGAGAACGAAGAGCAGATGCGCACCCGCGTCACGCAACTCTGGCAGACGCGGCTGCTGCGCTTTTCCAAGCTCACGGTCGCCGACGAGATCGAGAACGCGCTGAGCTACTACGAAGCCACGTTCCTGCGCGAGATCCCGCGCGTCTACGCCGACCTCGAGAAGGCTCTCGCGCACGGGGACACCGTGCCCTCCGTGGCGCCTTTCCTGCGCATGGGCCAGTGGATCGGCGGGGATCGCGACGGCAATCCCAACGTGACGGCCGAGACGCTCGAATACGCGCTGCGGCGCCAGGCCGAGCTGGCGCTGCGCCACTACCTGACCGAAGTGCACTACCTCGGCGGCGAGCTGTCGCTGTCGACCGCGTTGGTGGATGTATCGGTCGAGATGCAGGCCCTGGCCGAACGCTCGCCGGACAAGAACGAGCATCGCGTCGACGAGCCCTATCGCCTCGCGCTCACCGGCATGTATTCGCGCCTCGCGGCGACCTTGCGCGACCTCACCGGCGGCCAGGCCGCACGCCACGCGGTGCCGCCGCAGAACCCCTACCTGCATGCCGAGGAGTTCCTTGCCGACCTGCGCACGATCGAGGAATCGCTCGTCGACCAGCATGGCGCGGTGCTGGCCGCGCAACGGCTGCATCCGCTGATCCGAGCCGTGGAAGTGTTCGGCTTCCATCTCGCGACGGTGGACCTGCGCCAAAGCTCCGACAAGCACGAAGCCGTCGTCGCCGAATTGCTCGCGACGGCGCGCATCGAGCCCGGCTACGCCTCGCTCGACGAAGAGGCCAAGCAGGCGCTGCTGCTGCGCCTGCTCGACGACGCGCGCCCGCTGCGCGTGCCCGATGTGGAGTACTCCCCATTGGCAAAGAGCGAACTGGCCATCTTCGCCGCCGCCCGCACCGCCCGTGCGCGCTTCGGCGCAGCGGCCATCCGGCACTACATCATCAGTCACACCGAAACGGTCAGCGATCTGCTCGAGGCGCTCCTGCTGCAAAAGGAAGTCGGGCTTCTGCGCGGCACGCTTGCCGAGAACGCAACGTGCGACCTCATCGTGGTCCCCCTCTTCGAGACCATCGAGGACCTGCGCAACGCCGCGCCGATCGTGCGCGCCTTCTACGGACTGCCGGGCATTCATGCGCTGATCCAGCGCTCGGGCGCCGAGCAGGACGTGATGCTCGGCTACAGCGACAGCAACAAGGACGGCGGCATCTTCACCAGCAATTGGGAGCTCTATCGCGCGGGGCTGGCCCTGGTCGCGCTGTTCGACGAGCTGAACGCGGAGAGCCGCGTGCCGAGTCCCTCGCCGGGCCGCCCCAAGCGGGCGAGCGCCCCCTCGGGGGGCAGCGAGGACGCGTCAGCGCCGAGCGTGGGGGCCCCAATCCGCCTGCGCATGTTCCATGGCCGCGGCGGGACGGTCGGCCGCGGCGGCGGACCGAGCTACCAGGCCATCCTCGCGCAGCCTCCGGGCACGGTGCGCGGGCAGATCCGGTTGACCGAACAGGGCGAGGTGATCGGTTCGAAGTACGCCAATCACGAGATCGGCCGCCGCAATCTCGAAACGCTGGTCGCAGCCACGCTCGAAGCCACGCTTCTGCCGAGCGCAAAGGCCGCGCCGAGTACCTTCATGGCTGCCGCGGCAGAACTTTCATCGGCGAGCATGGCCGCCTACCGCGCGCTGGTGTACGACACACCTCACTTCGGCGACTACTTCTTCAGCGCCACGCCGATCCGCGAGATCGCGGAACTCAACATCGGCTCGCGGCCCGCATCGCGCAACCCGAGCCGCAGCATCGAGGACCTGCGCGCGGTGCCTTGGAGCTTCAGCTGGGGCCAGTGCCGGCTCACGCTGCCGGGGTGGTACGGGTTCGGCTCGGCGATCGAGAAGTTCCTCGGCAGCGCCGGCAATCCCGCCGCTCGCAAGGAACGGCAGGCGCTGCTGCAGCGCATGTATGCGCAGTGGCCCTTCTTCCGCACCTTGCTGTCGAACATGGACATGGTGCTTGCCAAGAGCGATCTCGCGCTGGCCTCGCGCTACTCGGAACTGGTTGCCGACCGCAAGCTGCGGCAGAAGGTGTTCTCGATGATCGACGCCGAGTGGCATCGCACCTCGGACGCGCTGGCGCTCATCACCGACGCGAAGCAGCGCCTGGAAGGCAATGCCGAGATGCAACGCTCGATCCGCCACCGCTTCCCGTACATCGATCCGCTGCACCACCTGCAGGTGGAGCTGATGCGCCGCTACCGCGCAGGACAGATCGACGAACGCCTGCAAAGCGGCATTCACATGTCCATCAACGGCGTCGCCGCGGGCTTGCGAAACACGGGTTGATAAGGAAGCTTCAGCGGGAGCACCCGCGGAACCGGCTCCGCCGGGCCGCCGGGTGCGCCCCCTCGAGGGGGTGCAGAGCCACACGAAGTGGGCGAGGCTGGGGGTGGTCCTTCTACTCCCCCAGCAATTCGCCGATGGGCTGCAGGTCCTCGACGTGGTCGCAGATGGCCTTGGCGACCATCATGATCGGGATGCCCAGCAGCAGCCCCCAGATGCCCCAGAGCCAGCCCCAGAAGATCACGCCGACGAACACCGCCACCGGATTCATGCGGCTCGTCCGGCTGGTGAGGATCGGCAGGAGCAGGTTGCCCACCAGGGTGTGGATCACGAGCGAACTGCCGCCCACCAGGAGTGCCATCTGCACGCTGTTGAACTGCATGAACGCGACCAGGCCCGCCGTCGCCATCACGATGACCGACCCGATGTAGGGGATGAGGTTCGTCACGCCGGCCACGATGCCCCACACGGCCGCGCTCTCCAGCCCGATGGCCCAGAACGCCAGTCCCGTCGCAAGACCGACGAGGGCGCTGGTCAGGATCTGAACCAGCAGGTAGCGCTCGATGTTCTTCGTGATGGCGTCGAGCACGTGCACGGTGATCTTCTTCTTCTGCAGGCTCGGACCGGTGATCTTGACCAGCTTGCGGCGGAAGGTGTCCCCCGAACCCAGGGCGAAGTAGGTGAGGAAGGCGATCAGCGTGAGCTGCCCCGCCGCCGCGATCAGGCCGACCGTGCCGCTCCAGAGGTAGTCCCTGACGTTGAAGGCCGGCCGCTCGATGACCACGCGCGCGACGCCCTTGCGGGCGGCGACCTTGGCCGAGTTCTCCTCGGCGGCCTGCTCGATCTGCGCGGCCGCCTTCTGCACGGTGTCGAGCGTGCTCGGGTCCTTGGCCCGGCCGTCGTCGCGCAGGGCGAGGCGCAGCTTCTGTGCCGCGACGGGCAGCGCATCGACGAGGTCCTGCGCGCTGCCGGAGAGCGAATAGCCCGTCCAGCCCATCGCGCCGCCGACGGCGAGCAGGATCACGGCAGAGCCGATCCAGCGCGAAACCTTCCATCGTTCGAGCACATCGACCAGCGGCGACAGCGCATAGGTCAGCATCAGGCTCACCATCAGAGGGATGAACACCGCCGCGGCCCAGTGCAATGCGAACACGCTTCCAAGCACCGCGAGGGCCACCAGAGACGCGCTGCGCACGTCCACCGGCATGTGCAGCAGCACGCGGTCAGGCTCGGCGGGCTCCTGGGGCGCCTCGTCCCTGGCTTCGGAGCTGTCGCCGTCGCTCATCGCGGCTCCTTCAGCACCTCGCGAACGCTCGGAAGCTGCCGCCTCGACACCACGACCGGCTCCGGGATGCCGTCGAGCCGCAGGGCCCAGCCTTCCGCCTCCTCGCCGTCTTCGTATTTCTCGAGCGCGCGGATCGCGGACCGCGCCACCAGCGCGTTGCGATGCACGCGCACGAAACGCTTCGGATAGCGCTCCTCGAGGTCGGAAAGCGAGCCATCGAAGATGTGGCTGCGCTGAGCGGTGCGCACCGTCAGGTACTTGAACTCGGACTTGAGATAGAGCACTTCCGACAGCGGCACACGCTCGGTCCGGCCGCGATCGAGGATCAGCAGCGCGTCCTGGGGCTCCTGCGCGGCGGCCGGCTGACGCTCGTGCAGATGGCGCGCGACCTTCTGCAAAGCCTGCTGGAGCCGTTCGACGCGCACCGGCTTCGTCAGGTAGTCGACCGCCTCGAGTTCGAAGGCCGTCACCGCGTGCGCCGCATAGGCGGTGACGAAGATCACGGCCGGCGCATCCGGCCGGCTGCGCAGGTGGCGCGCGAGCTCGAGGCCATCGATGCCGGGCATGTGGATGTCCAGCAGCACGAGATCGAGACGCTGCGCGCCAAGCTGCTCCAGGGCGGCTTCGCCATTTGCCGCTTCGCCGACGATGTCGGCGGCCGGCGAGCGGCAATCGGCCAGGAGCGCGCGCATCCGGGAGCGCGCCAAGGCTTCGTCATCCACGATCAAAGTGCGAAGAGGATTCATGGTTCAGCTGGAATGGCAATGCGCACGCGATAGTGCTTCTGGTCGAGGCCGGCGCTGAACTGCGCCCGCATGTCGTGCAGGAGATGCAGGCGGTCGCGCACATTGCCCAATGCGATGCCGTGGCCGCGCGGCAAAGGTTCGTCGGCCCAGCGCAGCGGGGGCAGGCTGTTGATGACCTCGATCAGCACCATGCTGCCGCGACGCTCTGTGCGGATGCGCAGTTTGGCGCCCTCGGGGCTCGGCTCCACGCCATGCTTGACGGCGTTTTCCACCAGCGGCTGCAGCAGCAGCGGCGGCAGGCGCGCGCCGTTGGCATCCGGGTCGATGTCCCAGCGCACGCGCATCCGGTCGCCGAAGCGCACCTGTTCGATGGCAAGGTAGCGCTCCGCGAGCGCGATTTCGTCGGCCAGCGTGACCGACTCGCCGGGATCCGCCAGCGCCTGACGGAAAAGTTCGCTCAGGTCCTCCAGCATGGCCTCGGCCTTGGCCGGCTCGTGCCGCACCAGCGCGATGGCGCTGTTGAGCGTGTTGAACAGGAAGTGCGGTCGGATGCGCGACTGAAGTTCTTCCAGGCGCGCAGTGGTCGCCGCCGGTGTCCGCCCCCGTGCGCGCAGCGCCAGCGCGGCGACGATCAGACTCGCGAACAGTGCACCGGCCAGGGCACTCGCCACCCATGCCGAGGCCGCGATCACGCCCGTCAGCCGCAGCAGACCGCAGCCATAGAGCCCCGCCACCGCGCCGAGCAGCGCACCGGCCCCGTACTGCGCCCGCAGGGGCAGGCGGCCGAGGGGCTTCTTGAGAGCGCATCCCACGAGCAGCCAGAGCAGGGTCGCCGGCAGCGCGCCACCGGTCACGGTCGCCGCCCGCAGCAACCATTCGGACGGCGAGGCCGCGAGAAACAGCGTGGCGACCGCCACCACCACTTCCACGAAAAGCACCGCGCGCAGCACGACGCCGATCTGGCAGGCATCGAAGACCACCGAGCCCAGGGGCGCGGACACGGAAGCGGCCGCGGTCGGGGCCGAAGCCGGTTTCGTCCTGGACGATGGCGAAGGGGTGGCCGATAAAATCGACGGGTTGCGCATCAATGAAACACTGGGTGACCAACCCATTATTGCCTCCCGGCCGTCCCCCATGACCCAAAACCAACTCGACAAGAAATCCGAAGCCTGGTCCGCCCTGTTCTCCGAACCCATGAGCGACCTCGTCAAGCGCTACACCGCGAGCGTGTTCTTCGACAAGCGTCTGTGGCAGGCAGATATCGAGGGCTCGCTGGCGCATGCCGGAATGTTGGCGGCCCAAGGCGTCATCGGCGCGCAGGACCACGCCGCAATCGAGCGCGGGATGAAGCAGATTCGCGAGGAAATCGAATCCGGACAATTCGAGTGGAAGCTCGACCTGGAAGACGTGCACCTCAACATCGAGGCCCGCCTCACGCAACTCGTGGGCGATGCCGGCAAGCGCCTGCACACCGGCCGCAGCCGCAACGACCAGGTCGCCACCGACGTGCGCCTCTGGCTGCGCGGCGAAATCGATCTGATCGGCGGGCTCCTGACCGATCTGCAGAAATCGCTGCTCGACCTCGCCGAGAAGAACGTGGACGTGATCCTCCCCGGCTTCACGCACCTGCAGGTGGCGCAGCCGGTGAGTTTCGGCCACCACATGCTGGCCTACGTCGAAATGTTCTCGCGCGATGCCGAACGCATGGGCGACGTGCGCAAGCGGGTGAATCGCCTGCCGCTGGGGGCCGCCGCCCTGGCCGGCACGAGCTACCCGCTGGACCGCGAAGCCGTGGCCAAGGCGCTGGGCATGGACGGCGTCTGCCAGAACAGCCTGGATGCGGTGAGCGACCGCGACTTCGCGATCGAATTCACCGCGGCGGCCTCGCTGGCCATGGTGCACATCAGCCGCCTGAGCGAGGAACTGGTGCTCTGGATGAGCCAGTCCTTCGGCTTCATCGACATCGCGGATCGCTTCTGCACCGGCAGTTCGATCATGCCGCAGAAGAAGAACCCCGACGTTCCCGAACTCGCCCGCGGCAAGACCGGGCGCGTGGTCGGCCACTTGATGGGCCTCATCACCCTCATGAAGGGCCAGCCGCTGGCTTACAACAAGGACAACCAGGAAGACAAGGAGCCGCTGTTCGACACGGTCGACACGCTCAAGGACACGCTGCGCATCTTCGCGGAAATGGTCGGCGGCATCACCGTCAAGCCGGAGGCCATGGAGATGGCGGCGCTGCGCGGCTACGCCACCGCGACCGATCTGGCCGACTACCTGGTCAAGAAGGGCCTGCCATTCCGCGACGCGCACGAAACCGTGGCGCACGCGGTCAAGGCCGCGATTTCACACAAGGTCGACCTGTCGGAGCTGCCGCTGGCCGTGCTGAAAGGCTTCAACGAGGCGATCGAGAAGGATGTCTACGACGTCCTGTCCCTGCGCGGCTCGCTCACCGCGCGCAACATCCTCGGCGGCACCGCGCCTGCCCAGGTCCGCCAGCAGATTGCCCGGCATCGCGCCCGCCTCGTCTGAGGAATACGCCATAGGCAGGAGGAACACCATCCGTCGGGCGTGTTCCCAAATGTAAAAATGTAGTGCTAAAGTTTGGCACGATTTGCGCTTTCTTCGAAGCAGCAATCGATCCGAGCCTATGGAAAAACCCCGCTGCGTCGTCGTCATCCTGACCTTCAATTCCGCTTCGATCATTCGCGAAACGGTTGCCCAGGCGAAGAAGGTGAGCCCTCACGTGTACGTGGTGGACTCCCATTCCTCGGACGAAACTCCCGCCATCCTGGCCGAGCTGGGCTGCACCGTGGTGCAGCGCCCGTTCTCCAATTACAGCGACCAGCGCAACTGGGCGATCTCGCAGATCGAGCAGGACTACCAGTGGCAGTTGCACCTGGATGCCGACGAAGTGCTCGACGACCGGGCGGTCGCCGAGATCGGTGCCCTGCTTTCGGGCCAACCCGCGTTCGATGCCTATCTGATCCGCCGCTGCGACTACTTCATGGGCAAGCGCCTGCGCTTCAGCGGTGTGAACCCGTGGCATCTGCGCCTGTTCCGCTCGGGCGTCGGGCGCTGCGAGGCACGGCTCTACGACCAGCATTTCATCAGCACCGCCAAGGCCGGCCGGCTGCGCGGCTTCATGCACGACAAGAACGCCGCCAAGCTCACCGACTGGATCGCGAGCCACAACCGCTGGAGCGACGCCGAGGCCAAGGAAAAGCTCGGCCCCGCATCTGCTTCCGCCAGCGTGCTTCAGCCGAGACTGATGGGCGACGCGCGCGAGCGCACCCGCTTCATCAAGGAGATCTACTACAAGCTGCCGACGGGCCTGCGCTCGCTCGGCTACTTCGTCTACCGCTATGTGTTCCGGCTCGGCTTCCTCGACGGGAAGACCGGTTTCTACTTCGCCTTTTTCCAGGCCCTTTGGTTCCGGATGCTGGTCGACGCGAAGATGTACGAGAAGCGCCAGCAACAGCAACCCCAGATCTGATTCAAGGAGTGACCCAGACCATGCGGCAATACAACGCCTCGAAGCGAATCCTCGTCACCGGCGGCGCCGGTTTCCTCGGCAGCCACCTATGCGACCGCCTGCTCGAGCAGGGGCACGATGTGCTGTGCGTGGACAACTTCTTCACCGGCACCAAGCGCAATGTCGAGCACCTGCACGGCCACCCGCGCTTCGAGCTGATGCGCCACGACGTGACCTTCCCGCTCTATGTGGAGGTCGACGAGATCTTCAACCTCGCCTGCCCCGCCTCGCCGGTGCACTACCAGCACGATCCGGTGCAGACCACCAAAACCAGCGTGCACGGCGCGATCAACATGCTGGGGCTGGCCAAGCGCGTGCGCGCCAAGATCCTGCAGGCCTCCACCAGCGAGGTCTACGGCGATCCGGAGATCCACCCGCAGGTCGAGCAGTACTGGGGCCGCGTGAATCCGATCGGCATCCGAAGCTGCTACGACGAAGGCAAGCGCTGCGCCGAGACGCTGTTCTTCGACTACCACCGCCAGCACAAGCTGCGCATCAAGGTGGTGCGCATCTTCAACACCTACGGGCCGCGCATGCACATGAACGACGGCCGCGTGGTGTCCAACTTCATCGTCCAGGCGCTCAGGGGCCAGGACATCACCATCTACGGCGACGGCCAGCAAACGCGCAGCTTCTGCTACGTGGACGACCTGGTCGAGGCCATGCTGCGCATGATGGCCACCGGTGACGAAGTGCCCGGGCCGATCAACATCGGCAACCCCGGGGAGTTCTCGATGCTGGACCTGGCCAACAAGGTCATCGAGCTGACCGGCTCGAAAAGCAAGCTCGTGCGCATGCCCCTGCCGGCCGACGACCCCAAGCAGCGCCGTCCCGACATCACGGTGGCACAGAAGGAACTGGGCGGCTGGGCGCCGCGCACGCAGCTCGACGAAGGGCTGAAGAAGACCATTGCATACTTCGACAAACTCCTGTCGGAACCCCGCGCGAACTGAATTCATGAACATCACCATCATCGGCACCGGCTACGTCGGGCTTGTCACCGGCACCTGCCTCGCGGACCTGGGCAACCATGTCTTCTGCCTCGACGTGGACGCACGCAAGGTCGACATCCTCAACCAAGGCGGCATCCCCATCTACGAGCCGGGGCTGGACGATCTCGTGGCCTCGAACGTCGAGGCCGGGCGGCTCGGTTTCTCCACCGACATCGAAGCCTCGGTGGCGCACGGCGACATCCAGTTCATCGCCGTGGGCACGCCGCCCGACGAGGACGGCAGCGCCGACATGCAGTACGTGCTGGCCGCAGCGCGCAACATCGGCCGCTACATGAACAGCTTCAAGGTCGTGGTGGACAAGTCCACCGTGCCGGTGGGCACGGCCGACCGCGTCAAGGCCGTGATCCAGGAAGAGCTGGACAAGCGCGGGCGCGCCGACCTGCGCTTCTCGGTGGTGAGCAATCCCGAGTTCCTCAAGGAAGGCGCCGCCGTGGAGGACTTCATGCGGCCCGACCGCATCGTGATCGGCTGCGCCGACGACGAGGACGGGCGCGAGGCGCTGGCGCAGATGCGCAAGCTCTATGCGCCCTTCAACCGCAACCATGAGCGCACGCGCGTGATGGACGTGCGTTCGGCCGAGTTCACCAAGTACGCGGCCAACGCGATGCTGGCCACGCGCATCAGCTTCATGAACGAGCTGGCGAACCTGGCCGACCGCGTGGGCGCGGACATCGAGGCGGTGCGCCAGGGCATCGGCTCGGACCCGCGCATCGGCTACAGCTTCCTGTATGCGGGCACGGGCTATGGCGGCAGCTGCTTTCCGAAGGACATCAAGGCGCTCAACCGCATCGCGCAGGACTACGGCCAGACGCTGCGCGTGCTCGAATCGGTCGAGGCAGTGAACAACGACCAGAAGCACGCGCTGACGAACAAGGTGCTGGCCCACTTCGGCAACGACCTCAAGGGGCGCACCTTTGCGCTCTGGGGGCTGGCCTTCAAGCCCAACACGGACGACATGCGCGAGGCACCCAGCCGCGTGGTGATCGATGCGCTGCTGCGTGCCGGCGCACGCGTGGTGGCGCACGACCCGATCGCGGTGGAGGAAACGCGCCGCGTGCTGGCGCTGGATTTCGCGGATGCGCCCGAGCTGCTCGAGCAGATCAGCTATTGCGCGCCCAAGGACCCGATGAGCGCCCTCACCGACGCGGACGCGCTGATCATCGTCACCGAATGGAAGGCCTACCGCAGCCCGAACCTGACGAAGCTCAAGGCGATGATGAAGTCGCCGGTGATCTTCGACGGGCGCAACCTCTACGAGCCCGCCGCGATGCGCGCAGCAGGCATCGTCTATCAGGGGATCGGGCGCAACAGCCGCTGATGAACACCGTCCGCCTCGTCCTTTCGTCGCTCGCGCTGGCGACCGCCCTGGCCTCGCACGCCCAGACGGCGCCGGCCGATGCGGCCCAGCAGGCCACGCCAGCCTACGTCGCGGCCAAGACCAGGTGGCAGAAGGAACTGAGCGCCTTCGACGCGGCCGACAGGGAACGGCTGCCATCTCCCGGCGGCGTCTTGTTCGTCGGCAGCTCCACGATCCGGATGTGGCCCCACATCGCGCAGGACTTTCCGCAGCAGCCGGTGGTCATCAACCGCGGCTTCGGCGGCTCGACGATGGAAGACGCCAGTCTTTTCGCGCAGGACCTCGTGGTGCGCTACAAGCCCCGGCTCGTGCTGGTGTATGCGGGCGACAACGACCTCGCCGAGAACCGCACGCCGATGCAGGTGCTCGAGAGCTTCGCGCGTTTCGCCAACACCGTGCGGGGCGAGTTGCCGGACACACGCATCGCCTACATCTCGATCAAGCCCAGCCCCTCGCGCGTGAAGCTGATGGCGCAGATGCGCGAGACCAACGACGCGATCGCGGCCTACCTGCGCCGCATGCCCAACACCGAATTCATCGACGTCTACACGCCGATGCTGGGCGCCGACGGCCGCCCGCGCCCCGAACTGTTCCGCGCGGACCAGCTCCACATGACCGACGAGGGCTACCGCCTCTGGCAATCGGTGATCGCGTCGCACCTCGCAGAGCCGGGGACGCGCGTGGATGCCTCAGTCGCGCAGGGGCTGCGCTAGCGGCGCAGGCGGTTTCTTCTTGCGCTCGTCCAGCCACTGGCTGACGCGCGCGACCGCATAGAGCCCCGAGAACACGACCGCGAGCAGCAAGGCATCGCCCCACCAGGGCCGCGCGGTCTGACTGTCCCCGTAGATCGCAAGGACCAGCAGCACCGCGACGAGGTGCGCGCAGAACACCGGCAGCGAGGCGCACCCCATCGCTTCGAGCCAATGCAGGCGCGGAATGCGCCGCATGAACGCCGGCCCCCACTGGGTCGCGACGATGCCGAGCACCACGAGATTGACGATGCGCAGCGGCCCGAGCTGCCATTTGTCGAAGAGGAGGTTCCGCTCGACGTCGCCGCCGAAGGGCGCCTGCCCGTGAATTCCGAAGTGCCGCCAGTGGAAGCCGTAGAGCGCCAGGGCCGTCGCGATCGCCAGCACCCAGGGCGGAAAGCGGAAGGGCCGCGCATCGGGCGAGTTCCGGCTCGCCCCCATCCACAGGCCCGCGAACCACAGGAACTGCCAGGCAAAGGCGTTGAAGGCGCCCATCTCATGGAACGGCACGTCGAGCCCGGTGAAGCGCACCACCAGCCCGTACAGCCATTCGCTCAGGCCCAGCTGCGCCAATCCCCAAAGCGCTGCGCTCGCGACCATCACGCCGGTCCAGCCGTGCCGCAGCGCAAAGGCGAGAACCCAGGGGCTGAGCAGCATGAAGAAGATGTACATCGGCAGGATGTCGAGCAGCGCCGGCTCATAGATCAAGAGCAGCGAATAGAGAAAGCCCTCGCGCGGATTGGCGAGGTAGAACGACAGCAGGTTCTTCACCGCCGGCTGGTCGATGCGCTGGCCCACGGCCGAGATGATCGTGAAGAGAAACAGCAGCGTCGCGGCCTGGCTCAGGTAGACCTTGAGCGCGCGCCGCCAGAAGGCGCGCCGCATCGAATCCACGCCCTGGTTGTAGCTGACCCGGCTGTAGACGAGCCCCGACACGAACGCCGACAGCAGCACGAAGCCCTCCGCCGCCGACACGAAGCCGAAGGGCTGCCCGAGGGGGTCGGTGAGGCGTGTCGGCAGATGCGTCAGGGTCATCAGCAGGAGCATCAGCCCGCGCAGCGCATCGATTTCCCAGTAGCGTTTCATCGTCGGCATGCCGGCCGCGGGGGCCGCATGGTCAGGTCCTTGCCCGCGGCTAGGCCAGCGCGCGGATCGCGGCGATCACGGTGGCGCTGTAGTTGCTCCATGTGTAGCTGGCGGCGTGCCGGATCGCCTGCTCCTTCATCGCCATGAGCGCCTGCCGGTTCTGGTTGAACCAGGCGAGCTTCTCGGCGATCTGCTCGGGCGAGCGGATCGGAACCAGGAACCCGGTCCGGCCTTCGATCACCAGGTCCTCGCCGCCGGTATTCGGCGTGATGACCAGCGGCAGACCCTGGCTCATCGCCTCCTGCATCACGAGCGCACGGCCCTCGTACAGCGACGGCAGGCAGAACACATCGCAACTGTTCATGAGCTTGAGCACCTCGGCATGCGGGCGGCCCGGTTCGTAGGTGAAGCCCGCGTACTGCCGCCGATAGAAGTCGAGCGATTCGAGTGGCCCGCCCATCACCACCAGCTCGATGTTCTCGCCGCCCAGCAGGTGCATCGCCCGCAGCAGATCGGCCAGCCCCTTGCGCTGCCCCATCGAGCCCGCGAAGAGCACCCGCAGTGGACGCGACGGGTCTTCCGCCGTGCGCGACCAGGTGCCCGACGCGCTCGGCGAGCCGAAGGGCGACAGCACTCGGGCCTTGCCCGACGCCCATTCCGGAAGCGAATCGGCGACGAACTTGCTCGGCACGACGACCAGGTCGGCGAGCTCGAGTTCGTGCACCTTGCGCTCCAGCTTGGCGTCGGTGTCGCCCATGCCGCCGCCGAGTGCGCCGACCCATTCGGGAAGGCGCTGCGTTTCTTCTTCCATCAGGCGGCGCCCTACCTCCCAGTAGGAAATCGGCAGGTCGTAGACGCAGCGCATGCCCAGCGACTTCGCCTGCCTGAACGTGTCGAGCGCGGAATCCTCGTAGCTGTAGACCGCCTTCACGTCGTGCTCGCGATGGACGGCCGGAAGCGCCCGGGCCACGAAGCGATCGAAGTCCTGCAGCACGCCGTCGATCGATGCGAAGCCTTCTTCGTGACGCACCCAGTGATCCCAGCCGAACCGGAAGCAGATCATGCGGGCGAATTCGCGCCAGGGATGCTGCAGGACCTTCTGGGGGGGAACATCGAAGCGACGTCGGAGCAGGTCCTTGCCAAGCTTCTGCGGCACCAGCTTGAGCAGGGGACTGTCGTCCCGCGCAGCGAAGGTGGTGGCGAAACGCGCCAGCATGTCCTCCCGCTGCAGACCATCGAGCATGGCACGAACGTTCTGGTTGCCGGCGGGGTGGCTGAACAGCAGTTTCATATCGATCGATCATAGTGGAGGCACCTCGCGTGCCAGAGGCAGGCCACAGCCATGCGCTACCCTTCCAGTCGAAGGAGAAGCCCCGTTGAACACGAGAAAGACATCGCGCTGTTTCGTCGCCCTCGCGCTGGCCCTGGGCGCTCTGTGCGCCCACGCCCTGCAGATCGCCAACCTCACGCCGCAGGGCGAGGTCGCCCGCATCCGGCAGGTCGTCGCCCGCTTCGACCAGGCCGCCGTGAACTTCGGTGATCCACGCGCACCGGCGCCGCTCACCGTGAGCTGCACCGATGCACAGGCCGGCAAGGGCACCGGACGCTGGACCGGCGAGAAGCAGTGGGTCTTCGACTTCGAGAGCGACCTGCCGCCCGGCGTGCGCTGCACCGTCACGCGCGTGGCCGGCTTCAAGTCGCCGAGCGGCTCGGAGCTGACCGGGCCGGAGCGCTACCAGTTCAACAGCGGCGGGCCGTTCATCCGCAACTGGCAGCCGAGCTACGGAAAGATCGACGAGCAGCAGCTCTTCATGCTCGAACTCAATGGCACCGCCACGCCGCAAAGCCTGCAGGACAACGTCTGGTGCGCTGCCGACGGCATCGGCGAGCGCATTCCCGTCAAGCTCGTCGACGGCGAGCAGCGCAACGCATTGCTCAAAGCCCTGGGCCGCGACCGCGATGCAGCGAAGGAGCCGGGCCGGTTCATCACGCTGCAATGCAACCGCACCCTGCCGCCGGGCGGCCGCGTGCAGGTCGTCTATGGCAAGGGCGTCGCAACACCGTCGGGCGTGGCCAACAACGTCGAGCGACGCCTAGCCTTCGAGGTGCGCGAGCCTTTCGGCGTCTCCTTCACCTGCGAGCGCGAGAACGCGCAGTCGGCCTGCCTGCCGCTGCGGCCGATGGAGCTGCGCTTCAACGCCTCGGTCTCCCGCCAATTGGCCGGACAGATCACGCTCAAGGGCGCAGTCAAGGAGCTCAAGCCGAAGTTCGAGGACGGCACGGCAAATGCCGACGCGCTCGTCGATGGCGTGCGCTTCGCCCCGCCCTTCCCCGAACAGACGCAATTCACCATCGAGCTGCCAGCGAAGTTCGAGGATTCATCGGGCCGCGCACTGGCCTCGCCAGGCACCTTTCCGATGAAGGTCGCGACCGGTGCGATGCCGCCGCTCGCCAAGTTCGCGGCCTCGCCATTCGGCGTGATCGAGCGGCTCGCGGAGCCCGGCGGCGTGGCCTTGATGCCGGTGACGGTGCGCCGCGTCGAACCCGCGCTGCAGGTGCAGGCGCTGACGCCGGGCAAGGTGAGCGATCTCAATCCTCGCAGCGACGACGAGATCATTGCGTGGTTCCGCAAGGTGCGCCGCTACGACAACAATTACACGGTGTCCCGCAAATCGGCCGCGCGCGACGTGAAGGGCCCCTTGCCGAAGGTGATCGACAAGGACGAACGCGACAACGTGCAGACCCGCATGCTGTCGCTGCTCGGCGGCCAGGGCGGCGTGCGCACGCTGGATATGCCCAAGAGCGAAGGCGGCGATCCGCGGCCGTTCGAGGTGATCGGCATCCCGCTCACGCCGGGCTTCCACGTGCTCGAGATCGCATCGCAGAAGCTCGGCGATGCGCTGCTCGACGAGCGCTACGGCGGCGGGCGCACGATGTACGTGCGCACCACCGCACTGGCGACCAATCTCGCGGTGCACTTCAAGCTGGGACGCGAAAACTCGCTGGCCTGGGTCACGACGCTCGACAAGGGCAAGGTGGTGCCCAACGCCAGCGTGCGCGTGTCCGGCTGCGACGGCAAGGAGATCGCGGCCGGCACGACCGATGCGGACGGCATCGCGCGCTTCGCCAGCCTGCCGGTGAATCCGCCGAGCTGCGCCAGCGACGAGGAATACAGCGCCGACGCCTACTTCGTCAGCGCGCGCGCGAGGGATGCCGACGGTGTCGAGGACCTCGCCTTCACCTGGACCGACTGGCAGCGCGGCATCGAGCCCTGGCGCTTCAACGTGCCCACGAGCCAGGAGGCCCAGCCCGGCCGCGTGGCCCACACGATCTTCGACCGCACGCTGCTGCGCGCCGGCGAAACGGTGTCGATGAAGCACCTGATCCGCACCCTGACCCGCAGCGGCTTCGGCTTGCCCACGAGCCAGCCGGACACGCTGGTCGTCACGCACATCGGCAGCGGCCAGCAGTTCACGCAGCCGCTCAAGTGGCGCAAGACCGCGACCGGCGGGCAAAGCGGCGAGAACACCTTCGAGATTCCGCCCGCCGCCAAGCTTGGGCTCTACGAAGTCGAGCTGCGCAGCGGTTCGGGTGATTCGCAACGCAGCTACAGCACCGGCCAGTTCCGCGTCGAGGAATTCCGCCTGCCGGTGTTCGAGGGCCGCATCGCGCCAAGCGACAAGAACCCGCTGGTCGCCGCGGCGGCGGTGCCGGTCGATGTCCAGGTCAACTACGTGTCAGGCGGTGGCGCGGGCAATCTGCCGGTGCGCGTGTCGGCGATGGTGCGCGGCAAGTCGCTGTCGTTCCCGGATTTCGAAGCCTTCAGCTTCTCGCCGCCCCGCAAGGAGGGCGCGGCGACGAGCAATGCCGAAGAAGCGGAATCTGCGGCCGACGACGCACGCGTGGTCGCCGACAAGCTGCCGCTCACGCTCGACCGCAACGGCGCGGGCAAGGTGACGATCGACAAGATCCCGCCCGCGCGGTTCACGCCGCGCGAACTGCTGCTCGAAGCGAGCTACGCCGATCCGAACGGCGAGATCCAGACGCTGCGCAGCACGCACACGCTCTGGGCCGCCGGCGTGATCGCGGGCATCAAGACCGAAGGCTGGGTCTCGACCGGCCAGAAGCTGCGCTTCCAGGCCGTGGCGCTCGATCTCGCAGGCAAGCCGCGCGAAGGTGCGACGCTCAATGTGCGCGCCATCGCCCGCATCACCACCACCAGCCGCAAGCGCATGGTGGGCGGCTTCTACACCTACGACAACAAGACCGAGACGAAGGAGATCGGCACCGTCTGCAGCGGCAAGAGCGACGTGCGCGGGCTTCTGCTGTGCGAGGCGGAGCTGAAGGAGCCCGGGGAGATCGAGCTCATCGCGATCGCCAGCGACAAGGAAGGCCGCGAGAGCCGCGCGTCCAGCACGGTCTACGTCACGCGCCAGGGCGAGCTCTGGTTCGGCGGCCAGGACCACGACCGCATCGACGTGCTGCCCGAGAAGAAGAGCTACCAGCCCGGCGAAGTCGCGAAGTTCCAGGTGCGCAGCCCCTTCCGCTTCGCGACCGCGCTGGTGTCGGTCGAGCGCGAGGGCCTGATCGAAACGCACGTCGTGAAGCTCAACGGGCAGGACCCGACGGTGAGCCTGCAGATCAAGCCCGAGTGGGGACCGAACGTCTACGTCAGCGTGCTCGCGCTGCGCGGCCGGCTGCGCGAGGTGCCGTGGTACAGCTTCTTCACCTGGGGCTTTCGCGCGCCGCGCGAATGGTGGACCGCCTTCTGGTACGAGGGCAAGGAATACGTCGCGCCCACCGCGCTGGTCGATCTGAGCAAGCCCGCGTTCAGGCTCGGGCTCGCGGAGATCCGCGTCGGCACGCAGGCGCACCGGATCGACGTGAAGGTCGCGAGCGACAAGCCCAGCTACCCGGTGCGCGGCAAGGCGCAGATCACCATCACCGGCAAGCTGCCCGACGGCAAGCCCGCCGCCGGCGCCGAGGTGGCACTGGCTGCGGTCGATCAGGCGCTGCTGGAGCTGATGCCGAACGACAGCTGGAACCTGCTCGAAGCCATGCTGCAGCGGCGAAGCTGGGGCGTGAGCACATCGACCGCGCAGATGGAGATCGTCGGCCGCCGGCATTACGGCCGCAAGGCGGTGCCGGCCGGGGGAGGCGGCGGCAAGAGCCCGACGCGCGAACTGCTCGACACCCTGCTGATGTGGAACCCGAAGATCGTGCTCGACGGCAACGGGCAGGCCACGGTGACGGTGCCGCTCAACGACGCGCTCACCACCTTCAGGATCGTCGCCGTCGCCGATTCGGGCGTGGGCCTGTTCGGCACCGGCCAGACCTCGATCCAGGCGACGCAGGACCTGCAGATCATCAGCGGCCTGCCGCCGCTGGTGCGCGAGGACGACCAGTTCCGCGCCCAGATCACGCTGCGCAACACCACGCAGAAGGACATGAAGGTCGAAGCCACGCCGCGCGCCACGCTGCTCGCGCTCGCGCCGCAGACGGTCGACATCCCGGCCGGCGAAGCGCGCGAGATCGCGTGGATGGTGACCGCGCCGGCGCAGCTCGCGCAGTTGCGCTCCGAGGCGATCCTCTGGGAGATCGAGGCCCGCGACACGGTCGGCGGCGCGCGCGATGCCCTCAAGGTGCGCCAGCGCATCGTGCCCGCGGTGCCGCTCACGGTGCAGCAGGCCACGCTGGCGCAGATCGACGGGCCCTTCACCCTCGACGTCGCGGCGCCCGCGGACGCGCTGCCCGGCCGCGGCGGGGTGCGCCTTTCGCTGCAGCCAAAGCTGGCCGAAGGGCTGGGCGGCGTGCGCGACTGGTTCGCGGCCTATCCGTACAGCTGCCTGGAGCAGAAGACCAGCAAGTCCATCGGCCTGCGCGACGGCAAGGCATGGCAGACGGTGGTCGCGCAGTTGCCGAGCTATCTCGACGGCGACGGCCTCGCGAACTACTTCCCGCCCCGCGACGGCGAGGCCAACCGGGGAAGCGACATCCTGACCGCCTATCTGCTCGCCGCGGCGAACGAGGCCGCGGCGCTCGATCCGGCCTTCGCGCTGCCCGACGCGGCGCGCGCACCGATGGAGCAAGGACTGATCGCCTTCGTCGAAGGGCGCATCCAGCGCGACTTCTGGAGCCCGCGCAAGGACCTCGACGTGCGCAAGCTCGCGGCGCTCGAGGCGCTGTCGCGCTACGGCCGCGCGCAGGGCCGCATGACCGGCAGCATCACCATCGCGCCCAACCAGTGGCCGACCAGCGCGGTGATCGACTGGATCAACATCCTCCAGCGCGTGCAGGACGTGCCGCAGCGCCAGCAGCGCCAGGGCGAGGCGATGAACATCCTCAAGGCGCGCCTGAGTTACCAGGGCACGCGCGTCGCTTTCAGCACCGAGCAGGACGACCACTGGTGGTGGCTGATGGCCAACGGCGACGTCAACACCGCGCGCCTGCTGCTCACGGTGATGGACGATCCGGCGTGGAAGGACGACCTTCCCAAGCTCGCCAACGGCTTCATCGGCCGCCAGCAGAAAGGCGCATGGCTCACCACCACCGCGAACCTCTGGGGCGGCCTCGCGCTAGAGAAGTTCTCGAAGCAGTTCGAGAGCACGCCGGTCACCGGTATCACCGCCGCGAGCCTTGGCGGCGCGAAGGCGCAGGTGGACTGGAGCAAGGTCGAGCGCGTGAAGACCACCGACGCGAGCGGCGCTCCGAACCAGACGACCGCCTTCGGCGCACCGGCCTCGCCGGGCAACCTGCGCAACAACAGCATGTTCATCCCGTGGCCGGCCATGCCGGCCGCGCGCGACACGCTGGTGCTGACGCAGACCGGCAGCGGCAAGCCGTGGCTCACCCTGCAGTCCGTGGCGGCAGTGCCGCTCAAGGCCCCCTTCGCGGCGGGCTACTCGATCAAGCGAACGATCACGCCGGTCGAACAGGCCGTGCCGGGCGTCTACACCCGCGGCGACGTGCTGCGCGTGAGCCTCGAAGTGGATGCGAGCGCCGACATGACCTGGGTCGCGATCACCGACCCGGTCCCGGCCGGCGCGACCATCCTCGGCACCGGGCTCGGGCGCGATTCGCAGATCGCCACTCAGGGCGAGAAGCGCGCCGGCGGCGGCTGGCTAACTTTCGAGGAGCGCAGCTTCGAGGCCTTCCGCAGCTACTACGGCTACCTGCCCAAGGGGCTCACGCGCGTGGAATACACGGTGCGCCTGAACAACGTGGGCGAATTCGCAATGCCGCCGAGCCGGGTCGAGGCGCTGTATGCGCCGGAGATGTTCGGCGAAGCGCCCAATCCGCGGATCAAGGTGGAGGCGCCGAAGTAGCACGTCGATTGCCGGTGGTTCCACTGGCGGCGACTCCACGGCATGATGGAACGCAGCACCGTCCCATGAAGGCCATCGCCCATGTGCAGAAGCATCAAGACCCTGTTCAACTTCGAACCCCCCGCGACCGAAGAGGAGGTGCGCGCCGCGGCGCTGCAGTTCGTACGCAAGCTCAGCGGGTTCAACCATCCATCGAAGGCCAATGAGGCGGCCTTCGATCGCGCGATCGAAGACGTCGCCGCCGTCGCACGCACGCTCATCGGATCGCTGGTGACGACCGCCGAGCCGCGCGACCGCGAGGTCGAAGCCGCGAAGGCCCGCGAACGCACCGCCATCCGCTTCGGCCACAGCCACTGAGCCTCGTCCATCGCTGCGAAGGAGTTCCATGTCCATGCCGACCGTCGAACAGATCCAGCAGATCCTCGATCCGATCTTTCCGGGTCTGATGGGGGTGCGCCTCGTCACGCTGGAGCCGGAGCGGGTCGTGGCGAACCTCCTGGTCCGCCCCGACCTCTGCACGGCCGGCGGCATCATGCACGGCGGCGCGTACATGGCCTTTGCCGACACGCTGGGGGCCGTGGGCACCATCGTCAATCTGCCCAAGGGCAAGCGCACCACCACCACCGACTCGAGCACCAAGTTCATCGGCGGCGCGAAGGCGGGCACCACGGTGGTCGGCGAATCGGTCGCGCTGCATCGCGGGCGCACCACGATGGTGTGGCAGACCACCATCAAGTCCGAGGAAGGCAAGCTCTGCGCGGTGGTGACGCAGACGCAACTCGTGCTGGAGGGCTGACATGGAACTCACCCCCAGCCTCGCCCACGTCGTGTGGCTCGGACACCCCCTCTCCGGGGGCAACCCCGGCGGCCCGGCAAAGCCAGTTCCGCGGGGTTCCCTATATGGGTCGAGCCGGTTTCAACTCCTTCTGCGGGTCACGGAGCACTGACATGCGCACTCTGCTATTCATCCTGGGCGGCTTCGTGCTGCTGGCGGTGTGCCTGGCCGCAGGCAAGTCGATGGCGGGCGGATTCGGCGACGGCATGCGCATGAGCCTCGTCGCGTTCGCCGCCTTGTGGTTCGTGATCGCGGCGGCCAACATGTGGATGGGGATCGTCAAGGGTGGCTATTCGTTCGGCGAGGAATTGCCGATCTTCCTGCTCATCTACCTGCTGCCGCTCGCGGGCGCGGCCTTCGTGGTCGTGAAGTGGAAGCTCTTTTGACCCGCCTGTGAGCACTTCGTCCGACTTCGCGGAGTTCGTCAAGGAGCAACTGGCTGCGGTCCACGGCGTCCAGGCCAAGCGCCTCTTCAGCGGCGTGGGGCTGTCCGCACACGGCGTGCAGTTCGCGATGATCATCGACAACGTGCTCTATTTCGTGGTCGACGACGCCACCCGCCCGGCCTACGAGGCGATGGGCAGCCAGTGCTTCTCGTACACCACGAAGGTGCGGCATGTGGAGGTCAGGCGCTACTACGCGGTGCCCGGCGAGGTGATCGAGGATCGACAGCGCCTCGCGATGCTGGCACGCGAATCGCTGGAGATCGCTGCGCGGCCTCGCAAGAGTCCGAAGCCGAAGCCTCGCAAGATGGCGAAGGCATCGCGCTAGCATCCGCGTCCACCTCCAATCCCTGAAGAAGGTTTCCGCATGTCCATCGAACTCTGGCTCGCCTTCATCGCCGCGTCCGCCGTGATGCTGGTCATCCCCGGGCCGACCATTCTCACCGTCATCAGCTACTCCGTCGCGCATGGTCGACGGGCCAACGTGCCGCTGGTCGCGGCAGTCGCGCTGGGCGACTCGACCGCACTGGTGCTCTCTCTGCTCGGCCTGGGTGCGCTGCTCGCGACCTCGGCTTTCTGGTTCATGGTGATCAAGTGGGTCGGCGGGCTGTACCTGCTCTACCTCGGCGTGAAGCTGCTGCGCGCGGGCATCTCGCCGGCCGAGCTGGCTGCGCCGTCCGCGCCGCGCTCGCGCTGGCGGCTGTTCGCCAACACCTGGCTGGTGACGGCGCTGAACCCCAAGGGGATCGTGTTCTTCGTCGCCTTCCTGCCGCAGTTCATCAACCCGCGCGCGGACGTGACGCACCAGCTCTGGATCCTCGCTATCACCTTCGTGGCACTGGCAACGCTCAACGCCACGCTCTACGCGGTGTTTGCCGGTTCGGCGCGCAGGCTGCTGGCTTCGCCGCGTGCGCAGCGCCGCTTCAACTTCGCAGGGGGCTCGCTGCTGTCGGCGGCGGGGGTGTGGGCGCTTCTCGCTCGCCGTCCGGCATGAGCCGCCCGTGACCGCGAAGTACACCGGCCCGCTGCCCACGCACGGCCGCTTCGACTACGCGCCGATCACCCGCCGCCCGGACCATGCGTGGCCGAATGGCGCGCGGCTGGCGGTGTACCTCGGCCTGAATCTGGAGCATTTCGCGTTCGGCGAAGGCATGGGCGCGTGCATCGGCCCGGCGTCGCCGCACCCGGACGTGCTGAACTTTTCCTGGCGCGAGTACGGGAACCGCGTCGGCGCGTGGCGCTGCCTCGAACTCTTCGACAGCCTCGACATGGTGTGCGGCACGCTGCTCAACACGGCGCTGTACGACCACTGTCCCGAGCTGATCGCGGCCTCGGTCGCGCGCGGCGACGAGCTCATCGGCCACGGCCACAGCAATTCGGAGCGCCAGGGCGACATGGACGAAGCAGGCGAGGCGGCGCTGCTCGCACGATGCCGCGCGCGCATGCTCGCGGAAAGCGGCAAGGCGCCCGCGGGCTGGCTGTCGCCGTGGATCTCCGAAAGCCACCTCACGCCCGACCTGCTCGCCGAGGCCGGCTACCGCTACACGCTGAACTGGTGCCACGACGACCAGCCGGTGCCGATGCGCACCCGCAGCGGCCGCACGCTGTGGTCGGTCCCCTACCCGCAGGAGCTGAACGACATCCCGATGATCATCGCGCGGCAGATGGACGCGAAGGATTTCGCCCAGATGATCATCGACAACGCCGACGAGATGGTCGATCAATCGCGTCGCCAGACGCTGGTCATGGGCGTGGCCCTGCATCCGTACATCGTCGGGCAACCCTATCGGCTGCGGCACCTGCGCCGAGCGCTCGGGCACCTCGCGCGCCTGCGCGACGAGGGCGAGATCTGGCTCACCACGCCCGGGGCGATTTGCGCGCACATGGCGACGGTCACCTCGGCCAGCGCTGTGGCAAGCTAGCGCGCAGGCTGCATGCGCGCGGCCGCTGCCGCTCCCCATGTCGCCATACCGCCTGTCCGTTTCGCTTCTGCTGTCCACGCTTGCCCTCGTGCTGGCAGAGCCCGCCTGGGCCTTTGCCACCTTCGACGAGGTGCGGCGCGACTTCCGCCCCTCCGACACGCTGGTGCTGGACCGCGACGGCCAGTTGCTGCAGCGCGTGCGCACCGATCCGGCAATCCGCCGGGGTCAATGGACCGCCCTCGCCGACATCTCGCCTGCGCTGCGCACGGCCATGGTGCTGAGCGAGGACAAGCGCTTCCACGAACACAGCGGCGTCGATTGGCGCGCTGCTTCTGCGGCGGCCTGGGGCAATCTCTGGAACACGCACACGCGCGGCGCCTCCACGATCACGATGCAGCTCGCCGGGCTGCTGGACGACGACCTGCGGCGCGGCGGGAGCGGCCGCAGCATCGGCCAGAAGCTCGGCCAAGCCGTCGCAGCGCAACGGCTGGAGCACACCTGGCGCAAGGACCAGATCCTGGAGGCCTACCTCAACATCGTGCCGTTCCGCGGCGAGATCGTCGGCATCGATGCGCTCTCGCGAACGCTGTTCGGCAAGGCGCCGCACGGCCTCGACGCGCGCGAGGCGGCGGTGGCAGCCGCGCTGGTGCGCGCACCGAACGCGAAGCCGGCCGTGGTCGCCCAGCGCGCCTGCGAACTGATGCGCACGATGGAGCCGGGCAGCCGGCCCGATTGCGACGGCGTCGACATGTTCACCAGCGCCGCGCTGCAGCGGCGCAGCTTCGATGCGAGCGAAGGCATCGCACCGCATCTCGCACGACGTGCGATTGCAGCGCGCACGGAAGGCGCGCAGGGCGACGTCCTCACCACGCTTCGAGCGCCGCTGCAACGCTTCGCGCTCGACAGCCTGCAAAGGCACTTGCGCGAGCTGCGCGGCCGCAACGTGGAAGACGGCGCGATGGTGGTGCTCGACAACGCAAGCGGCGAAGTGCTTGCGTGGATCGGCTCCTCGGGCGCCCTGAGCCGCGCCGCCGAGGTGGACGGCGTGCTCGCGCAACGGCAGCCTGGATCCACGCTCAAGCCCTTTCTCTATGCCGAAGCCATCGCCGAGCGGCGGCTCACGGCGGCTTCGCTGCTCGACGATTCGTCCGCGCAGATCAACACCGCAAGCGGCCTGTATATCCCGCAGAACTACGACCGGCAGTTCAAGGGCCATGTCTCGGTGCGCACCGCGCTCGCGGCCTCGCTCAACGTGCCCGCGGTGCGCACGCTGGTCATGGTGTCGCCCGAAGCCTTCGCGCGGCAGTTGCGCGCAGCCGGCCTGCCACTGGCGCAGAGCGGGGACTACTACGGCTACAGCCTCGCGCTCGGCAGCGCGGAGGTCTCGCTTCTGGCTCTGACGAATGCCTATCGCACGCTGGCGAACGGCGGCCGGTTCGGCGAGACCCGCTATCTGCCTGCGCAGGTCGCCTCGCAGCCCGGCAGCGCGGCGGTCGATCCGCGCGCGGCGTTCATCGTCGGCGACATCCTGAGCGACGCCAATGCGCGCGCGCGCACCTTCGGCCTGGACAGCGTGCTCGGCACCCGCTTCTGGACCGCCGTGAAGACCGGCACCAGCAAGGACATGCGCGACAACTGGGCCATCGGCTGGTCGCAGCGCTACACCGTCGGCGTGTGGGTCGGCAATGCGAGCGGCGCGCCGATGTGGGAGGTGAGCGGCACCAGCGGCGCCGCACCGGTGTGGGCCGAGGTGATGGCCTTCCTGCATCGCGGTGCGCCGAGCGGTGCGCCCAAACCGCCGGCCGGGCTGGTGCAGAAGCAGATGCGTTTCGGCGACGAGCTCGAGGCGGCGCGCAGCGAATGGTTCGTCGCGGGCACCGAACAGGCTGTGTTCGCGATCGCGCCCGACGCGACCGGCGAGACGGCTCCACGCATTGCCTCGCCGGCCGACGGGACCATCATCGCGATCGATCCGGACATCCCGCCCGGCAGCCAACGCGTGCGCTTCGAGGCCGAAGGACGCGCGGTTCATTGGCGCATCGACGGCAAGCCTCTGGCACGCGGCAACAGCGTGCAGTGGCTGCCCTGGCCGGGTCGACACGTGGTCGAGCTCATCGACACGCGCGGCCGGGTGGCGGACAGCATCCGCGTGGAAGTGCGGGGGGCGGGCGTGGTGACCGGCGCGACGACCGCAAAGAACGCCAGGCGCTGAACGGTGGTCGGTGGTCGCGTCCGACACCTGTCAGCGCGAACCGACGCTGCCGCACCACCGGATGGCGGACAGCCGCTGCCCACGGCGGCCCACGGCGACGAACGCAGGATGCCGCTGGAGCGCGCCCCCCATGCGGTCTACAACTGTCTCAACAACCACCACCACAAGGAGGTGCGAGATGTTGATATCGATGAGATCGGTGCCGCAACGGCAGGACCCGCAAGTCGTCGTCGCCTGGATTCGCGCATGCATCTGGGCCAGCGTCGAGGGCTGGCCCTTCTGCCCTCTCAAGTAGCGTGGCCTTCCACCCTACTTCACGACCATCAGCGTGAACGGCCACACATAGGCCTGCAGCGTCACGAAGATGCCGACGAGGGATGCCAATGCGATCGAGTGGAAGAACACGTAGCGCAGGATGTCGCCCTCGTGATTGAACCACCGCGTGGCGGTGGATGCCACCACGATGGACTGCGCATCGATCATCTTGCCCATCACGCCGCCCGAGCTGTTGGCCGCGCCCATGAGGTTCGGCGACAGGCCCAGCTGGTCCGCAGCGACTTTCTGCATGCCGCCGAAGAGCACGTTCGAAGCGGTGTCCGATCCGGTCAGCGCCACCCCCAGCCAGCCCATGAGCGTGCCGAAAAAGGGATAGAGGACGCCGGTGTTGGCGAACGCCAGACCCAGCGTGCTGTCGAGCCCCGAATAGCGCGTGAGCGTCCCGAGCGCGAGCATCAGCGCGATGGTGAGCAGCGAATACTTCACCAGATTGAGCGTGCGGCCGTAGGCCACGATGAGCTGCCCGACGCTGTACTTGGCGACGAAGCCGCCCACGATCGCCGCCAGCAGGATGCCGGTGCCGGTGGCCGAGAGCAGCGTGAAGGCATACACCGCACCTTCCTTGGTAGGCCCGGGAACGACCGGCGGCATCTTCTCGACCAGGTTGTGCAGCCCGCCGATCGGAAAGTTGGGCGCGAAGAGCCCGTTGAGCCAGGTCTTGACCGGCGGCAGGCCCCAGATGAACACGAAGACGGTCATGATCGCCCACGGCGTCCATGCGCGCACGAGTTCGGCGGTCGAATGGGGCGAGCGCTTGGCGGTGGCCGTGGCCGCCGGCGTGCCGCCGTCGTCCTCGTGCCCCTTGAGCGAGACCGAGCGCCAGATGTTGCGCGGCTGCCAGACGCGCAGGAAGAGGATCAGCGAGACCATCGAGACGATGGCCGCGATGATGTCCACGAGTTCCGGGCCGATGAAGTTCGAGACCAGGAACTGCGGAATCGCGAAAGACACGCCGGTCACGAGAATGGCGGGCCAGACTTCCATCATGCCCTTGCGGCCGGCGAAGGCCCAGATCAGCCAGAAGGGCACCAGCAGCGAGAAGAACGGCAACTGGCGGCCGATCATCGCGGTGACCTGCATCAGGTCATAGCCATGCACCTTGGCGAGTGTGATCACCGGCGTGCCCAATGCGCCGAAGGCGACGGGTGCGGTGTTGGCGATGAGCGAAAGGCCCGAAGCCGCGAGGGGCGAGAAGCCGAGGCCGATGAGAATCGCGGCCGTCACGGCCACCGGCGTGCCGAAGCCGGCCGCGCCTTCGAAGAACGCACCGAAGGCGAAGGCGATCAGCAGCAGTTGGAGACGACGGTCCTCGGTGATGTCGGAGAGCGAGTCCTGCAGCACCTTGAAGCTGCCGTTCTGCTCGGCGAGCTGCTGCAGGAAGATGATGTTCAGGACGATCCAGCCGATGGGCAGCAGGCCCGTGAGTCCGCCAAGGAAGGCTGCGCGGCCCGCGAGACCGGCGGGCATGCCGAAGGCGACGATGGCGATGACCAGCGCACTGATCAGGCCGAGCCCGGCGGCGATATGAGCCTTCATGTGAAGGAAGCCGAGGCACACCAGCATCACGACGACCGGAATCGCCGCGAGTGCCGTCGAGAGAACCATGTTTCCGAACGGGTTGTAAACCTGCTGCCATGTCATGAATGTCCGCCTTTTGTTGTCTGGAGTTGGTCGGATGAAGCCCTGCGGATAATAGGCACCGCGCAAAGATCAGACAACCTAGGAGCCACCCCCTGTGCCAGACCTCTCCAAGATCACGAACATCGAAGACCTGCGAGTGATTGCCGAACGCCGCGTGCCGCGCATGTTCTATGACTACGCCGACTCGGGAGCCTGGACCGAAGGCACCTACCGGTCCAACGAGGACGACTTCCAGAAGATCAAGCTGCGCCAGCGCGTCGCGGTCAACATGGAGGGCCGCTCGACCCGCACCACGATGATCGGCGAGGAAGTCGCGATGCCTGTGGCCATCGCGCCCACGGGCCTCACCGGCATGCAGCACGCCGATGGCGAGATCCTCGGCGCTCGGGCCGCGAAGGCCTTCGGCATTCCGTTCACGCTCTCGACGATGAGCATCTGCTCGCTGGAAGACGTCGCCGAGCACACCGACCGCCATCCCTTCTGGTTCCAGCTCTATGTGATGCGCGACCGCGAGTTCATCGAGCAACTGATCGAACGTGCGAAGGCCGCGAACGTCTCGGCGCTCCAGCTCACGCTCGACCTGCAGATCCTCGGCCAGCGTCACAAGGACATCAAGAACGGCCTGACCGCGCCACCCAAGCCCACGTTGAAGAACCTCATGAACCTCGCGACGAAGCCGCGCTGGTGCATGGGCATGCTCGGCACCAGGCGCCGCACCTTCGGCAACATCGCCGGCCACGCGAAGGGCGTGAAGGACCTGTCGTCGCTCTCGTCGTGGACTGCCGAACAGTTCGACCCGACTCTGAGCTGGGCCGACGTCGAGTGGATCAAGAAGCTCTGGGGCGGCAAGCTGATCCTGAAGGGCATCATGGACGTGGAGGACGCGCGCCTCGCGGCCTCCAGCGGCGCGGATGCGCTGATCGTCTCCAACCACGGCGGTCGACAACTCGATGGCGCGCCCTCTTCCATCGCCGCGCTCCCGGCCATCGCGGAAGCGGTGGGCACGGAGATCGAGGTGTGGATGGACGGCGGCATCCGCAGCGGCCAGGACGTGCTGAAGGCACGCGCGCTCGGTGCGCGCGGCGTGCTGATCGGCCGCAGCTTCCTCTATGGGCTCGGTGCCTTCGGCGAAGCGGGCGTGACCCGCGCGCTGCAGATCATCCACAAGGAACTCGACATCACCATGGCCTTCTGCGGGCGCACGCAAGTCGACGAGGTCGACTCGAGCATCCTGCTGCCCGGCACTTTCTAGGCAGGGTTACGGCCCTGGCCGACAGCGCCTGCTTCTGCGGCGGGGCAAACTAGGGATTGCCCTAACAACACGCAGAGAGGCGCCAGTTCATGAGCTCCGTCACATCCTCCGCGGGATCGACCACCGTCGATTCCGCGACGTCCCCGCGCGCCTACACCAGCGAAGAAAAACGCCATCGCATCTTCGCGATCATGGCGGCCTCCTCAGGCAACCTGGTCGAGTGGTTCGACTTCTACGTCTATGCCTTCAGCGCGCTGTACTTCGCGCCCTCGTTCTTTCCGAAGTCGGATCCGACGGCGCAGTTGCTGAACACCGCGGGGGTGTTCGCGGCGGGCTTCCTGATGCGCCCCGTCGGCGGATGGCTCTTCGGCCGCGTCGCGGACCGGTACGGCCGCAGGACCTCCATGCTGATTTCGGTAACGATGATGTGCGCCGGGTCGCTCGCCATTGCATGTCTTCCCACCTACGCGGCCATCGGTGCCTGGGCGCCGTTCCTTCTCCTGATCTGCCGGCTGTTCCAGGGCCTCTCGGTCGGTGGCGAATACGGCACCACGGCAACATACATGAGCGAAGTGGCGCTGCGCGGACAGCGCGGGTTCTTCTCGTCTTTCCAGTACGTCACGCTGATCGGCGGGCAGCTGCTGGCGGTGCTCGTGATCGTCGTGCTCGAGCAGCTGCTGAGCGAAGCCGAACTCAAGGCCTGGGGCTGGCGCATCCCGTTCGTGATCGGCGCGATCGCTGCGGTGGTGGCGCTGTTCCTGCGCCGCACGCTGCACGAGACACAGACGGAAGCGTCGCGCACCAACAAGGAAGCCGGCACGCTGTCGGGCATCTTCCGTCACCACAAGGCCGCCTTCTTTACCGTGCTGGGCTATACCGCCGGTGGTTCGCTGATCTTCTACACCTTCACCACGTACATGCAGAAGTACCTGGTCAACACGGTGGGCCTTCCGATCAAGACCACGAGCTACGTGATGACCTGCGCACTCTTCGTCTACATGTGCATGCAGCCGGTGTTCGGTGCGCTGTCGGACCGCATCGGCCGGCGCAACAACATGCTGCTGTTCGGTGGGCTCGGCGCGCTGTGCACCGTGCCGATCCTCACGGCCCTTCAAGGCGTCACGAGTCCGGTGGTGGCGTTCGTGCTGATCATCCTCGCGCTGGCAATCGTGAGCTTCTACACCTCGATCAGCGGCATCGTGAAGGCCGAGATGTTCCCGCCCGAAGTGCGCGCGCTCGGCGTCGGGCTGGCGTATGCGGTCGCGAATGCGCTGTTCGGCGGGTCAGCGGAATACGTGGCGCTGGGTCTCAAGTCGATCGGCCACGAGACGGCCTTCTACTGGTATGTCACGGCCATGATGGTGATCGCCTTCGTGGTGAGCCTGCGTCTGCCCCGCCAGGCAACCTACCTGCACCACGATCACTGAGCGGTGCTCAGGCCTCGGCTTCCCAGAGCTTCGGATAGCGGCTCACGAAGCCGTCGCCGGTGACCTCCAGCATTTCGGCGTAGTCGAAGCGCGGGGAGGTGTACCAGTAGCCGGACTCCCCGCGGCGCTCGTAGCGCTGCTCGAGCTCGATCAGGCTGCCGCTCTCGAGGTCGAGCCACGCGGCAGGCGCATCGGCCGCCTCGCCTTGCGCAAGATGCAGGCGGCGCAGCGGCAGCAGATTGGTGGCCGGCGTGAAGCCGAGGTCGAGATCGACGCAATGCCCGAGGTCGGGCAGCGGCGCATCGTTGAGCTTCCACGCACCGTGCGCGTCGTGCACGATGGAGAAATCGATCTGCTCGCTGCCGAGCCAGCCCCGCACCGTGCTCCACTGCGTGTGCCAGGCGCGATCGCAGCGCACGCGGTAATGCAGTTGCGCGGCGCGGCCATCCTCGTGGCGAAAGGCCGCAGCGCCGTCGATCTGCCAGTTCTCGCCATTGCGATCCAGGCGACAGACGTCGTGCCCCGGAGCATCGAGGCGGCGCCAGAGCATGAAGGCAACGGGCTGCATACGGCGGATGATGGCACCGGGTGCCCGCAGTGCGCAAGCCTGGGCAACCAAGCAGCACTGTCCGACGAAAATGGCGTCCGTGAGCATCACACCGATCCGCCGTATTGCGCATCTCGACATGGATGCCTTCTATGCTTCTGTCGAGCTGCTGCGCTATCCGCAGCTCAAGGGGCTGCCGGTGGTGATCGGGGGCGGGCGGCGCAAAGTCGACGAGGCGTTGCGGGACGTCCCGGAGGGCGGCACGCTGGCCGATATTCCCGTCGCGGCCTTCCCGCTGCTCAAGGACTACGCCGGACGCGGCGTGATCACCACGGCAACCTACCCGGCCAGGCAGTTCGGCGTGGGATCGGCGATGGGCCTCATGAAGGCCGCGAAGCTTTGCCCGCAGGCGATCATCCTGCCGGTGGACTTCGACGAGTACCGCAAGTATTCCCGCCGCTTCAAGCAGGTCATCACCGAGATCGCGCCGGTGATGGAAGACCGTGGCGTCGACGAGGTCTACATCGACTTCACCGAGGTGGCCGGCGGTCAGCGCGAGGGTGGCCGCGTGCTGGCGCGGCTGATTCAGAAATCGATCTTCGAGGCGACCGGGCTGACGTGCTCGATCGGTGTGGCGCCCAACAAGCTCATCGCCAAGATGGCGAGCGAGTTCAACAAGCCGAACGGGATCTCGGTGGTGTTCGAGAACGACCTCGAGGGCCGCATCTGGCCGCTGCCCTGCCGCAAGGTCAATGGCATCGGGCCGAAGGCCGACGAGAAGCTGCAGCGCCACGACATCCGTACCATCGGCGAGCTCGCGGAACGCGATCGCGACTGGCTGATCACCAACTTCGGCAAGGCCACCGGCGCATGGATGCACGAAGTGGCCTGGGGGCGCGACGAGCGGCCGGTGGTCACGGAAAGCGAGCCGGTCTCGATGAGCCGCGAGACCACGTTCGACAGGGACCTGCATGCGGTGCGGGATCGCGCCGAGCTGGGCGCCATCTTCACGCACCTGTGCGAGAAGGTCGCGGAAGATCTCCAGCGCAAGGGCTACGTTGGCAAGACCATCGGCATCAAGCTGCGCTACGACGACTTCAAGATTGCAACGCGCGACCAGACCATCGATCGCTTCACAGCCGATGCAAAGGCGATCCGGCAGGTCGGAGGTCAGTGCCTGAAGCGGGTCCCTCTGGAGCGGCCGCTGAGGTTGCTCGGGGTCCGCGTGGGTGCGCTGATGAAGGCGGCAGAGGCGGATGCGGCGAACCGCGTGCCCGCGAACGCGGGCGGAGGGCGTCAAGCCGCGGAGGTGCAAGGCGCCGCCGCCAGGACCGCTTCCCTCTTCTAGCCTGCTACCCCGTCGCTTCAGCGGGCCGGCACGCCGTTCTGCCACTGGGGCCAGTTTGCGACGATGTGATCCACGACCCGGCTGCCCACCAGTTCGATGTTCTCCACCGTCTCTGCAAAGCCCCCGGCGGTCTCTCCCGGCGCCGGGTCGAGGTGCTGCAGCGTGGTTTCGCGCGGATTGCCCTGGTCGAAGTTGACGGCTCCGCGCAGGCTCATCACGCGGTCGGTGCCATGGGTGCGCTTGATCACGAGGGTGACGGCTGCGGCTTCCATTTCGGTGATGACATAGTCGTCCGCACCGTAAAGCTTGGCGATGTACTGTGCCTGGCTGGACATGCCGGGCCCGTGGAAGAAGGTGTCGCCGGTCATGTGGGTGCCGGTGCCGACGAAGGGCGCACGGCGCGCTGCGGCCTGCGGGTAACGGAGCCGATAGGCGCGGGCCGAGTCAGAGTCCTTCAGGGGCGTTTCGGCAGAGAGCTTCATCGCCCACGCAACCAGGTCCGGATTGAGCTTGAATCGGCGGTACTCCTCGTAGCCTTTGCGCGGCATGAAAGTTGGCTCCCCGGCCTTGTTTTCCTCGGGCGCCCAGCGATGTCCGAGGTCGTAGTCGACCAGCCAGGTGGCCCAGCTCACTTCTCCGATGGTGCCGCGAGAAGGCGGAGTGCCGGCCACGCCCGAGATGACGTAGTAGGCCTGCGAGAAGTCGAACTTCGGATTCAGCAGGATCGCCTGCATGGATGAGGACGAATTCACCTTGCCCATGCCAAGGACCGCGCCGCAGACGCCATCCGCGTTGCAATACACCGGTTGCAAGGCACCTGGGACGGCCACCGGCGTCGTGCCCTTCCAGTAACGCTCGTACCAGTGCTGGAACTCGCCGGCACGGTCGCCGGTGTTCTGCCCGATCTCGAACATCGCGGCGACGAAGACCTTGACCTTCACCGGCTCGGAAGGGCGTGGCTGCATGTTGGAAGCGCATCCCGCGTTGAGGCCAACGGCAGCGGACAGCGCAAGCGCGCGGAAGCGGGTGGATTGGAAGGGCGACATGGAGTTCTTTCCTTGGCAAGTACATGGGCCTGGACGCTGGGTCCCGGCGTACCCGAGGCCGATGTGGCGTCCTACAGCTGCGCGTGCATCGCTTGAGCACCCTATCTACCAGCGAATTGCTGCGTCAGCCCACCCCGAGATTTTCGCAAAGCTCATGCCTGCCACCGCCCCTCGCTTTGTCCCACTCGCCAATGGGCTCGTCTACGTGGATTCCAGCATGCCCGGACTTCGGCGCTCAAAGCGCGGAGCGGCCTTTCGGTATCGGGACGCCCGAGGTGCCTGGATCAGGGACGCCGAGGAGATCGCGCGTATCCGGCGGCTGGCCATTCCACCGGCCTACAAGGACGTGTGGATCTGCCCAGTGCCCAATGGACACCTGCAGGCGACCGGCATCGATGCGCGCGGGCGCAAGCAGTACCGCTATCACGCGCAATGGCGTGCCCTCAAGGACGAAACCAAGTTCGACAGGCTGGAAGCCTTCGGCCGGGCGCTGCCGGGCATCCGCCGGCGCGTGTCGCGGGATCTGCGCACCAAGCCGGGCGAACCTTTGAGGCGGGAACTGGTCCTGGCGACGATCGTTCGCCTGCTCGATACGACCTTCCTGCGCATCGGCAACGAGGAATACATGAACAGCAATGGCTCGTACGGACTCACGACGCTTCGCACCAGGCACGCCGACACGCACGGAGGCACCCTTCGGCTGCGCTTTCGCGGGAAGAGCGGCGTGCTCCACGAGGCCGAAATGGACGATCCGCGCGTCGCCAAGGTGGTTCGCCGGTGCCAGCAGCTGCCCGGGCAGGAGCTTTTTCAGTACGAGGGAGAAGACGGCACCCCGACGGGCATTTCGTCGACCGACGTCAACGATTACTTGCGCGAGATCGCTGGCGAGGAATTCAGTGCCAAGGATTTCAGAACCTGGCACGGAACAGTTCAGGCCCTGGATCTGATCCGCCTCCGATGCGCTTGCGAGGCGGCCGCCGGTCCTGCGCCAGTGCGCGCGGGGCTGAAGGAGGTCTTGTCCGCCGTCGCGTCTCGGCTGGGGAACACACCTGCCGTTTGCAAGAAGGCATACGTGCATCCGGCTGTGCTCGGACTCATCGAAATGCTGAATTCGAATTCCGAGGAATCGAAAGCCTTGTGGGACAGGGTTTCACATAAGGTGCGAAATCAGCGTGATCTGCGCGCATCTGAACAGAGGCTGCTTGCTTTTCTCTTGCTCGCTCGGGAGCGAGCGTCCAAAAGCAAAAAGCCCAGCCTGATGAGGGCTGGGCTTTTTGGGGCTGTAAGAGCCTGACGATGACCTACTTTCACACGGGAACCCGCACTATCATCGGCGCTGAGGCGTTT
>NZ_JBBKZU010000018.1:0-114784 GCF_037889935.1 Variovorax ureilyticus | reverse complement strand
GAGCAGCGGCAGCTCGAAGGCGGGCGCGGGCTTGCCGACCAGCGGCGAAGGGAGCGCGCGCGGGTCGCGGCTCAGCCCGGCCGCGAGCGCGATGGCCAGTGCGAGGAACACACCGAGCGGCAGCAGGAAGCGGGTCATGCCTGTGCCTCGCCGGGTAAGAGGGCCGTGGGCGCAACGCTGCCGGCAACGCTCGCGCGTCTTGCCACTCGATAGCGCCGGTCGCTCGCGGCAAGCAGGCCGCCGATGGCCATCAGCAGGCAGCCGGCCCAGATCCAGCTGACGAAGGGCTTCACGTAGAGCCGCACCGCCCATCCGTGTTCCGCGAGCGATTCGCCGATGGCAACGTAGAGATCGCGCGTCAGGCCGACGTCGATGGCGGCTTCGGTGGTCGGCATCTGCTGGCTTCGGTAGACGCGCCGTTCCGGCGAGAGCGTTGCCATCGGGCGCCCGTCGCGTGTCACGGTCAGGGTGCCGACCAGTGCTTCGTAGTTGGGCCCGACGGCCGGCACCACGCCATCGAAGCGGAAGGCATGGCCCGCCACTTCCACCGTGTCGCCGATCTTCATCGGCCGCTCGCGCGTGCTCTCCTGGCTACTGACCAGCGTGACCCCGGCGATGAACACGCCCACGCCGGCATGGGCCAGCAGCATGCCGACATAGCCGGCCGGCAGCTGGCGAAGTGCGGCCACCCGGCGGCCGCCCTGATGGCGCAGGCGGTCCGCCAGGCTTGCGATTGCGCTGGCCACGGCCCAGCAGGCGAGCGTCAGCCCGAGCCCGGTCAGCGCAGAGGCATTTCGCAGCACCGTCAGAAGGCCCAGCGCGATCGCGAGACTTGCAACGGCGGACCAGCGCAGCCGCTTCGTCACATCCGCCAGCTCGCTCCTGCGCCAGCGCATCAGCGGCGCGGCCCCCATCAGCAGGACAGCGGGCGCCATCAGCGGCACGAAGACCTGTTCGAAATACGCCGGCCCGACGGAGATCTTGCCGAGGCCCAGCACATCGACCAGCAGCGGATAGAGCGTGCCGAGCAGCACCGTTGCGGCCGCCACCGCGAGCAGCACGTTGTTGGCCAGCAGCAGGGCTTCGCGCGACACCGCCGCGAACTCGGTGCGCCGTGCGAGGACGGGCGCGCGCATGGCAAAGAGCAGCAGCGCGCCGCCGGTCACCAGCCCGAGCAGTGCCAGGATGAAGGTGCCGCGCAGCGGATCGACGGCGAACGCATGCACCGACGTCAGCACCCCCGAGCGGACGAGGAAGGTGCCGAGGAGGCTCAGCGAGAAAGTGAAGATCGCGAGCAGCACCGTCCAGGCCCGGAACGCGCCTCGCTTCTCGGTGACGGCCAGCGAGTGGATCAGCGCGGTGCCGGCGAGCCAGGGCATGAAGGAGGCGTTCTCGACCGGGTCCCAGAACCACCAGCCGCCCCAGCCCAGTTCGTAATAGGCCCAGGCGCTGCCGAGCATGATGCCGGTGGTGAGGAAGGCCCACGCCGCCAACGTCCATGGCCGCGCCCAGCGTGCCCATGCAGCATCGAAGTGGCCGGAAGTCAGGGCCGCCACCGCGAAGGCGAAGCTCACGGAAAAGCCGACGTAGCCCATGTAGAGCATCGGCGGATGCAGCACCATGCCGGGGTCCTGCAGCAGCGGATTGAGATCGCGTCCTTCCATCGCAGGCGGCAGCAGTCGCAGGAAGGGGTTGGACGCGAACAGCAGGAAGAGCAGGAATCCGACGCTCATCGCACCCATGACGCCGAGCACGCGCGCCGCCATGGCAGGCGGCAAGCGCCGGCTGAAGATCGACACCGCGACAGACCAGAGCGAGAGCATCAGCGTCCACAGCAGCATGGAGCCTTCGTGCGAACCCCAGACCGCCGTGATGCGGTAGGCCAGCGGCAGGGCGCTGTTGGAGTTGGATGCCACGTAGCGCACGCTGAAGTCGTTGTCCACGAAGGCCCAGGTAAGAGAGACGAACGCCCCCAGCACCAGCGCGCCCTGCAGGCGGGCGGCGGGCCGGGCCACGGCCATCCAGCCGCTTCTGCCGGTGGCCGCGCCAGCGAGCGGCAACACGGCTTGCAAAGTCGCCACGAGCAGCGCGACGATGAGGCAGAAGTGGCCGAGCTCCGCGTTCATGGCTTCTTCGCATGTTCCGGCGTGGCGTCGCCCGCCTCGACCATCTGGCGTCGCACCTGGTCGGCCTTCTTTAGCGCATCCGCAGCTTCGGGCGGCATGTAGTTCTCGTCGTGCTTCGCGAGCACCTCCTTCGCGACGAAGACGCCGTCGCCGCCGAACCTGCCGTTGGCGACCACGCCCTTGCCTTCGCGGAAGAGATCGGGCAGGAGCCCGTGATAGACCACCGGCACGGTGTGCGCGGTATCGGTCACGACAAAGCGCACCGTGAGGCCGTCGCCTTCGCGCCGGAGCGATCCCGTTTCGACCAGGCCCCCTAGACGGAAGGTGCGCGCGGCCGGTGCTTCGTGGGCCGCGACCTGCGAAGGGCTGAAGAAGAAAACGAGGTTCGACCGGAAGGCATTGAGCACCAGCGCCACCGCCACCCCCGCAGAGGCGAGCGCCGCGACCAACATGAAGAGACGTCGTCGTCGAACGGTCATGGGCGATCGACTCCCGCTGCCTTGAAGCGCAGCCGCAGTGCGGCAAGTTCGACCGCGACCAGCACCGCCGTGATGCCGAAGGCCGCGCCCACATAGCTCGCGTGGCCGCCCGATAGAAGTTGTGCAAACCAGTCCATGCGCTTCTTTCCGGATTAATCGCCCAGCACGCGGCGTTCACGCAGGATGCATCGCACCCTCACCAACGCAACCGCGATCGAGTACATCCAGCAGGCCAGCGTCATCAGCAGCATGCCGGCGAGCATCGTCATCGCCATCGACGGCGCCGCGGTGAGGCTGACGGATGCGCCCTGGTGCAGCGTGTTCCACCAACGCACCGAGAAGTAGATGACCGGCACGTTCAGCGAGCCCACGAGCGCCAGCACCGCGCAGGCGCGCTCTGCGCGGCGTGGCTCGTCGATCGCCGCTTCGAGCGCCATGTAGCCGAGGTACAGAAAGAGAAGGAGCAACTCCGAAGTGAGCCGCGCGTCCCACACCCACCATGTGCCCCATGTGGGCTGCCCCCACAGCGCACCGGTGGCCAGCGAGATCGCGGTGAACATCGCACCGGTGGGCGCGAGCGCCGATGCCATCATGGACGAGAGCCGCGTGTGGAACACCAGGGCCAGCGCCGAGTACATCGCCATCACGAGGTAGATGAACATCGACATCCACGCCGCCGGCACGTGGATGAAGATGATGCGGTACACCTCGCCCTGCTGCGCGTCGGTCGGTGCGACGAGGAAGCCGACGTAGAGGCCCGCGAGCGCGAACACGACCGCGGTGGCTAAGAACCACGGCGCGAGCCGGCGCGCGAGCGGATCGAAGCGCCGCGGCGAGGCCAAGGCGAACCATCGCCAGCGGGAAGGGTTTGCCGCTTCAGCGGCGCGGGGGGATGCGTTCAGCAGATGGCTCATCGACGTTCACTCCATCGCGATGCGCAGCCCGGCCGCAGTGGCGATCGGACAAAGGAACAGGGACAGGGCGAGGCACGCGCCCAGCAAGGAGAGCTGCGGTGCCACGTCGAGCCCGGCGTCGGCCGCCGCGCCGGCGCCCGCGCCGAAGATCAGCACCGGCACGCACAGCGGCAGCACGAGGATGCACAGCAGGACCGCGCCCCCGCGCAAGCCCAGCGTGAGCGCTGCGCCGACGCCGCCGATGAGACTGAGTACCGGTGTGCCGATGAGCAGCGAGACGGCGAGCAGCAGGGCCGAAGACACGGGAAGCCCGTACTGCTGCGCGAGCAGGGGCGTGAGCAGCATCAGCGGCAGGCCGCTGGTCACCCAGTGCGCGCAGATCTTGGCAAGCACCAGCAGCGCCAGCGGGTGCGGCGAGAGCAGGAGCTGGTCGAGGCTGCCGTCCGCGTATTCCTGCGAGAACAGGCGCGACAGCGACAGCATCGACGCGAGCAGCGCCGCGACCCACAGGATGCCCGGTGCGAGCGCGCGCAACTGCGCCGGATCGGGCCCGATCGCCAGCGGGAACAGGCTGCTCGCGATCACGAAGAACAGCAGGCACGACAGGATACTGCCGCGCCGCCGCCAGGCGAGCGAAACGTCGTGCAGCACGATGGCGCTGAAGAGCCTGGCCATGCGCCTACCCGCCCAGGTGCAGCGCGCGGCCACGGGCGGCCAGCGGCTGGTGCGTGGCGACGACCGCGATGCCGCCCGCGCGCAGGTGCCCATCGAGTTGCGCGTGGAAGCATTCGCCGGCTTGCTCGTCGAGCGAGGTCAGAGGCTCGTCGAGCAGCCACAGCGCGCGCGGCAGCAGCGCGAGGCGGGCGAGCGCCACTCGGCGCCGCTGGCCTTGCGACAGCGTCCGCACGGGCGCCTGCATTGATTTCGCCATGCCAAACGATGTCAATGCGGTTTCGATTCCCTCGACCGTCGGTGTTGCGCCCGCCACGCGCATCGCGAACTGCAGGTTCTGGGTGGCGTTCAGGTCCGGGTCGATGCCATCGGTGTGCCCCACGTAGGCGAGTGATTGCAGGTAGCCCGATTCGCCGCTTCGAACCGGCCGGTCGCACCAGCGCAGCTCTCCTTCCGCCGGCGGCAGAAGGCCGCTCAGCACGCGCAGCAGGCTGGTCTTGCCGCTGCCGTTGGCACCGGTCACCTGCAGAAGCTCGCCGGGGCCGAGCTTGAAATCGATGCCGCTGAAAACAGGTCGCCCGGCGCGGCTGAAACCGAGCCCGCGGGCCGAGAGGCCGGATTCGATGACGGGGTCGTCTGAGCGATCAGGCACGCGCTAGGGTTCCTTTGCCTGGGCCACGTCGGGCAGGCGATGGGCAATGCCCTTGTGGCAATCGATGCAGGTCTTCTCGCCGCTCGCAAGGATGGTGGAGTGCATGGCCTGTGCGCGCGGGCTCTGGCGCGTGAAGTCCATCGACTGGTAGTCGTGGCAGTTGCGGCATTCGAGCGAGTCGTTGGCCTTCATGCGCTCCCACTCGTGCTGGGCCAGCACCAAACGGTGGTCGAGGAACTTCTCGCGTGTGCTGATGGTGCCGAAGATCTTGCCCCATACCTCCTTCGACGCCTGCATCTTCCGAGCGATCTTGCTGGTCCAGTTGTGCGGCACGTGGCAGTCGGGGCATCGTGCGCGCACGCCGCTGCGATTGGTGTAGTGGATGGTGGTCTGCAACTCGGGGTACACGTTGTCGCGCATCTCGTGGCAGCCGGTGCAGAAGGCCTCGGTGTTCGTCAGTTCGAGCGCGGTGTTGAACGCACCCCAGAAGATCACCCCGGCGACGAAGCCGCCCAGCGTGAGAAAGCCCAGGCTGAAATAGGCGCTGGGCCGGTTGATCGTGATCCAGTAGCGCTTGATCAGCTTGAACATGGCCGGCCCGCGCTACTTGGTCGAGCCCAGCACGCCGGGCTTGCGCTTCAGGAGCTGTTCCACGTCGACGAAGTTGTTGCCGATGAGTGGCTTCGCATCCGCCTGCGCCACATGGCACTGGGTGCAGAAGTAGCGGCGCGGCGAGACGTCGGCCAGCATGTTGCCGTTGCGGTCCTGGTAGTGCGTGATGCTCACCGGGATCGCGCCGGTCTCCTGTGTGCGCGTGCGCGCGTGGCAGAACATGCAGCGGTTGAATTCCTTGTCGACCTGGTAGCCGTCGATGGTGTGCGGGATGGTCGGCGGCTGCATCGCGAAGTTCCGGGTGCGCCGGACGTCCTTGTTCTCAGTCGGGAAGATCGGCGGCGGCTTGGTCTGCTCGGGGATGGGCGTCGCGCCGCGCATCGGATCGACAAGGCCCTGCGAATGCGCGGCGGACGCGAAGAGCAGGGCGGAGAACACCGCGAGCAGCAGGACGCAGAGGGTGCTGTGAAAGGTCCAGGATCGGCTGAGCTTCGTCATGGCTGGGACTCCTAGACTTTCGTGATCCTGACCGCGCACTTCTTGAAGTCCGTCTGCAACGAGATCGGACAGGTCGCATCCAGCGTGACCTTGTTGATCAACTGGCTCGCGTCGAACCATGGCACGAACACCAGCCCCTGCGGCGGCATGTTGCGCCCTCGTGTCTCGACCCGCGTGCGCATCTTGCCGCGCCGCGAGGCGATCTCGACCTCGACGCCACGGCGCAGACCGAGCGTCTTCGCATCCTCGGGGTGCATGAAGCACACGGCGTTCGGCACCGCGCGGTAGAGCTCGGGCACGCGCCGCGTCATCGAGCCCGAATGCCAGTGCTCGAGCACGCGCCCCGTCGCGAGCCAGAACGGATATTCCTTGTCCGGCGACTCCGCCGGCGGCTCGTAGGGCAGCGCGAAGATCACCGCCTTGCCGTCCGGGTTGCCGTAGAACTGGAAGCCGGTGCCTGGCTTCACGTAGGGGTCGCTGCCTTCGCGGTAGCGCCAGAGCGTTTCTTTGCCGTTGACCACCGGCCACCGCAGCCCGCGTGCCTCGTGGTACATGTCGAAAGGCGCGAGGTCATGGCCATGGCCACGGCCGAACATCGCGTATTCCTCGAACAGCCCCTTCTGGATGTAGAAGCCGAAGGCCTTCGCCTCGGCATTGGCGTATTCGGGGTCGGTGTCCTTCAGCGGGAACTTGTCGACCTGCCCGTTGCGGAAGAGCACGTCGAACATCGTCTTGCCCTTGACCTCGGGCTGCTTCTCGATGAGCTCCGCCGGCCACACCTCCTCGATCTTGAAGCGCTTGGAGAACTCCACGAGTTGCCAGAGATCGGAGCGCGCCTCTCCCGGGGCATCGACGAGCTGGTGCCAGAACTGCGTGCGGCGCTCGGCATTGCCATAGGCGCCTTCCTTCTCGACCCACATCGCGCTGGGCAGGATGAGGTCCGCGGCCAACGCAGTCACTGTCGGATAGACATCCGACACCACGACGAAGTTGTCCGGGTTGCGGTACCCCGGCCAGCCTTCCTGCTGCAGATTGGCCGCTGCCTGCATGTTGTTGTTGACCTGTACCCAGTAGGCGTTGAGCTTGCCGTCCTTGAGCATGCGGTTCTGCAGTACCGCGTGGTAGCCCGGCTTGTCGGGGATGGTGCCCGCGGGCAGCTTCCAGATTTCTTCGGCGTGCTCGCGGTGCTTCGGGTTCGCCACCAGCAGGTCGGCAGGCAGGCGGTGCGAAAAGGTGCCGACCTCGCGCGCGGTGCCGCAGGCCGAAGGCTGGCCGGTGAGCGAGAAGGGGCTGTTGCCCGGCGTCGCGATCTTCCCCGTCAGCAGGTGCAGGTTGTAGACCATGTTGTTGGCCCAGGTCCCGCGCGTGTGCTGGTTGAAGCCCATTGTCCACAACGACATCACCTTGATGTTCGGGTCCGCATACAGCTCCGCGAGCCGGTCGAGATGCTCGCGCGAAACGCCCGAGAGCTTGGTGACGTAGGCGGCGTCGTATTTGGAGACGAACTTCGCGAAGTCCTCGAAGGTGATCGGCGTGGACGCATTCGGATCGCCGGCGTTCTTGGCTTCCTTCTGCAGCGGGTGCTCGGGCCGCAGGCCATAGCCGATATCCGTCACGCCCTGCTTGAACACGGTGTGCTTGTTGACGAAGTCCTGGTTGACCTTGTTGTTGCGGATCAGGTAGTTGGCGATGTAGTTCATGATCGCCAAGTCGGTCTGCGGCTTGAAGATGATCGGCAGGTCCGCGAGGTCGAAAGAGCGGTGGGTGAAGGTCGACAGCACCGCCACCTTCGTCTTCGGCGCACTCAGGCGCCGGTCGGTGACGCGGGTCCACAGGATCGGGTGCATCTCTGCCATGTTGGAGCCCCACAGCACGAAGGCATCGGCGGCTTCGAAGTCGTCGTAGCAGCCCATCGGCTCGTCGGCGCCGAAGGTGCGCATGAATCCGGTGACCGCCGAGGCCATGCAGTGCCGCGCGTTGGGGTCGATGTTGTTGGAGCGGAAGCCGGCCTTGTAGAGCTTCGAGGCGGCGTAGCCTTCCCAGATCGTCCATTGGCCCGAGCCGAACATGCCGATCGCGGTCGGCCCCTTTTCCTTGAGCACGCGCTTGAACTGCTGCTCCATGAGGTCGAAGGCCTGGTTCCAAGTGACGGGCTTGAACTCTCCGTCCTTGTCGTACTTGCCGTTCTTCTGGCGCATCAGCGGCTGGGTCAGCCGGTCGCCGCCGTACATGATCTTCGAGAGGAAGTAGCCCTTGACGCAATTCAGGCCCTTGTTGACCTCGGCCTGCGGATCGCCCTGCGTCGCAACCACCTTGTTGTCCTTGACCGCGACGGTCACGCCGCATCCTGTGCCGCAGAAACGGCATGGCGCCTTCGACCACTTGAGCTTGGTCATGTCGCCGTCGGTGACGAAGTTCGCCGCCTCGGCCGGCAGCGTCACGCCGGCCACCGATGCCGTGGCGGCGACCGCGGTGCGTTTGATGAAGTCACGGCGCGTGGTCATCAGTCATCTCCTCCTCCATGGAATCGGCGTCCTCGTTGTGCTGATAGACGAGGGCGGCGGACAGAACACCGTCCAGTCGATGCAGGTATTCGAGGTGAGCGGCGATTGCGCGCATGGTGGGCGCCTCGAGCGTCACCACCAGCTTGCCCGCGTCGTTGCCCGCATGGATCTCGGCGCCGGCCATGGCCTCGATGGCGGAGCGCACTGGATCGAGCCTCGCCGGATCGGCATGCACGACGACGCCCGCGATATGCCATTCGTCGGCATGCCGTTCGGGCTCGATGGGAATGAGGCGCTTGGCAACTGCCACTGTCGATCTCCTCCTGTTGGGAACATGGGTGTGCGGAGCCGCGGGCAGAAGGCGCCCGGCCGCTTTCGATTGCACCCGCGCACCGTCGTTAGTGCGTAGGAGGGCCACTCACGAGCTGGTACATCCAGACAAGGAATCCGTAGCCGCCGACGACGATCACGGACAGGACCGGAACCATGACGGCCGTCAGGAAGAGGAAGCTGCGAAGCTCCTCTTTCTTGCGCTGCGGATCGAGCGCACCCTTGATTTCCATCGTGGTCGTCCTTGTTGTGTGGATCAACCCTGCTGGCTGATGAGCAGTACGACGCAAATTAGAGGCACGCGACAGTGACTTGTCAATAAAGACAATACGCACTCTTGAGCTTGCCACCGCTCGCACCAAAGGGCAATTGACGGCTGCGGGTGACCTCGGCTAGCCCGAAGTTCCCCGCCCGCTGTAGTCACTCCAACGGCGGCAAGTACTTGTCGCGCTTGATGAATCCTCCTTTGTGGAGGATTTTTTCGGGCAATACATGTAGGCACTAAATCGACTTGCATACTTCGCATTCGTCGACTAGATTTCTCTTTATGGCAGCCCGTACCGGTACCGCTCACGTCGTCACTACGACGCGCACCTACAAGGATCAGGTCTACCGCACCCACCTGCTGCGCCGCAGCTATCGCGAGAACGGTAAGGTCAAGAACGAGACCCTGGGCAACCTGTCGCACCTGCCCGATGAACTCATCGAGATCATCCGCCGCTCACTGCAGGGCGAGACCTTCGTGCCGGCAGCCTCGGCGTTCGAGATCACGCGCTCGCGTCCCCACGGCCATGTACAGGCCGCGGGCGCTGCGATGGCCGGCCTGGAGATGGCCTCGCTGCTCGCCTCCAAGCCCTGCCGCGAACGCGACTTGGTGCTGGCGATGATCGCCTCGCGCATCGCAGCACCCCACACCAAGCTGGCCACCACGCGCTGGTGGCACACCACGACGCTGGCCGAGGACTTCGACGTGGCACAGGCCGACGAGGACGACCTGTATGCCGCCATGGACTGGCTGCTCGCGCGCCAGGATCGCATCCAGAAGAAGCTCGCCTCGCGCCACCTGAGCGCTGGCGCCCTGGTGCTGTACGACCTGTCCTCCAGCTACTTCGAAGGCAGCAGCTGCCCTCTGGCCAAGCTCGGCTACAGCCGCGACGGCAAGAAGGGCCTGCTGCAGGTCAACTACGGCCTGCTCACCGATGCGCGCGGCTGCCCAATGGCTGTATCGGTGCACGAGGGCAACGTCGCCGACAGCCTGACCTTGCTGAGCGAGGTCCAGCGGCTGCGCGAAGACTTCGGCGTCCAGCAACTGGTGATGGTGGGCGACCGCGGCATGATCTCCAGCAAGGCCATCGAGGAGCTGCGCGAGACCGAGGGCGTGGGCTGGATCAGCGCATTGAAGAGCGTCTCGATCCGCGCGCTGCTCGAGCAGGGGCACCTGCAGCTGGGCCTGTTCGATGAGCGCAACCTGCTCGAGCTGAGCTCACCGGACTATCCCGGCGAGCGGCTGGTGGCGTGCCGCAATCCCGAACTCGCCCGGCTGCGCACGCACAAGCGCGAGGAGTTGCTCGCGGCCACCGAGGCCAACCTCCAGAGGATCAAGGCCCGCGTGGACGCGGGCAAGCTCGCCGGCAAGGATGAGATCGGCCTGCGCGTGGGCAAGGTCGTCAACCAGTACAAGGTCGCCAAGCACTTCGAGCTGACCATCGGCGAGCACGCCTTCACCTTCGCGCGCAAGCACGAGGCCATCGCTGCCGAGGCGGCACTGGACGGCATCTACATCATCCGCACCTCGGTGAGCGCCGCGCAGATGGACTCGGCCGACTGCGTGCGCAACTACAAGTCCCTGGCCAATGTCGAGCGGGCGTTCCGCTCGCTCAAGACGATCGACCTGAAGGTGCGCCCGATCCACCACCGCACCGCCGATCGGGTGCGTGCGCACATCTTCCTGTGCATGCTCGCCTACTATGTCGAGTGGCACATGCGCGAGGCCTGGCGCGAGTTGATGTTCGCCGACACCGACCAGATTGCCAAGGCCACGCGTGACCCCGTGGCACCGGCCACGCGTTCCAAGACGGCACTGACCAAGGCAGCCCGTCACACGCTCGATGACGGCACCCCCGTGCACAGCTTCTCCACCCTCATGGCCGAGCTCGCCACCATCGTGCGCAATACATGCCGCACCCCACAGGCCGGCCCTGAGGCGCCCACCTTCGAGCTCCTCACCAACGCGCAGCCACTGCACCTGCGCGCCCTCGCGCTCGTGCAAAACATCAAACCGTAGACAGAAAACCTCCTCGCCAACTCAAGCAAGTGCTTGAGTCACAAGGGAATCTCGTTCATTGCTGCGGGGAACTTCGGGCTAGCGGGCTTTTGTTTGCCGGCGTTCCACCCTTCATCTCGTCCACGGCTGCCATGTCTGTTTCGCGCTGAAGCGAAATCTGTTCAAGCGCAGAGTATCTTGTTCGACGAACTGGTCGCGGTGTGGAACCATCGACCGGCCACGCCGAGGCAGCTGCCGCCGGGCGCGGAGGTCGCTCAAAGGCAATGCAGGCGATGTGTCAGCCGGGTTTGCCGTCCAGGCGCGGCCGGGTGAGCATGGGCCAGTAGTGCGCCGCATACAGCCCGAAGCCCAGTGTCCAGGCTGCGGCAGAACAAAGCACTGCAGCAACGGTCTGCGACGGTGCGATGAGCGGCACGAGAACCCGCACCAGCGCGGCCACCAGGACCAGGACGAAGCTGGCGGTGTCGATCCGGTCGGCGCGCAGGATCCGGCCCGTGTGACCTCGCGCCGTGCGGACCATCATCCCGATGATGAGTCCCCCGGCCGCCCCCACGGTGAGCGCGTGGGTTGCAATCGATGAAGACACCCAGCCGGGCGGCGCCAGCGCCCTCAGCGCAAGGTGGACGGGAATCCACGCATATGCGACGTGCAGCACCAGTACCAGCGTGTTGCCAGCGTCTTCCAGGGCCGCCAGAGCAACCAGCGCGCAAGATGCGCGAGCGCCGCCGGGATCGCGATGGCGAGCACCACGAGCGGCGGCAAGCCCAAGGCATCGACGACCAGCAACGCGACCAGTGAGCCCAGCGCCGCCTTCTCGACCAGGGGGCGCCGGGTTGCATTGGCACCAGAGACCCCATTGTTGGTGAACATCGGGATCACCCGGCCGCCCATGACCGCCATGATGAAAAGCAGCACATCCAGTGCGACCTGGATTCCGATCCAGGCCGTCGTTCGAATGATTCCAAGGGCCGAGAGATGGAAGGCGAATGCGGCGCCCGACAGCATCAGCAGCAACCCGATGAAGAAATAGTTGCGATGGTTGCGTGCAGTCACCAGGGGAATGGCCAGCGCCACAGCGCAGGCCAACGGGAATGCCGCGTTGACGACGGCGGCCGGCCAGGCGAAGGGCGTGAGTACCAGGATGCGGCCCGCCACCCAGAGGACCGCCAAGGCAGCCAGTGGCAGTCCTGTGGGCGTCGGCTGGCCGGACCAGGTGCGCCCCGCGGTGAATAGGAAACCGACGATCACGGCGAGGGCAAAGCCGAACAGCATTTCGTGCGCATGCCACAGCGGGCCCTGGAGATACGCCCGTGGGAGGCCAGCCGGCGAACTGCGTCGCCCACAGGCCGATGGACAGCGCGGCGAAGGCGCTGGCGAGCAGATAGAACGGCCGGAAACCGAGCTGCCAGAGGGCAAAGACAGGCGCTTGTACGGCGGGTGTTTGCGCGCTCTCGATGGCGGTGAAGCGAGCCATTACCGGGTCTTTCTGGCGCGGGCAACGCCGTGTTGGAATCGCCACGCCACGGCCGCACCGGCCATCGTGACGGCGAAGAAGCCGATCGTTGCCGCGTTGAGCGAGGCGCCGGCAGCGCGCAGCGGTTGGCTGAAGAAACCCATGACGAGCCGGGTCAGAAGCGACAGGTGCAGGGCGGCCGGTGGCAGGTAGAAGAAGGCGCCGAACTGGAGCTTGACCCGTGCGATCGCGGGCAGCACGACCGGCGCGTGCCCCATCATCATGCTGAGGACGAAGCCGAGCCCCAGCGCGTGCAGCGCCGCATCGCGGGTGGGCCATCCGAGCGCCGTCGTGGCCCACGCCGCGCCGGCGACTGCCAGCCAGGCATAGCCGCCCAGAAGACAGATCGCCATGTAGCGGCTGATGCCGTGCGCGAACGCCGTGCGTCGCGCGACATCGAGGCACACCAGCCACAGAGCGAGCAGCACGAGCGCCGTGCCATAGACCAGCCCCCCGATGCGCGGTGCCACACCCGAGCATGCGGCGCCGAACAGCAACAGGGACAGAACCGCGTGGAGCGCGACGTTGGCGCCAGGGCGCTGCCGCATGAGCCGCGTCATTTCGAGGCGTTCGGCGGCGATCGTCATGATGAGAAAGGCGAACCACCACGGGAAGACGGCGGCGCCATCCCGGCCCGCTGCAAACAGGAGATTCCCGACGAGCCAGGCGGCCGCGCCGACGAACAGCAGGAGGGTGTGGGCCGCGCGCTGGCGCCGCACGAGCACCGCATTGACCGCGAGAAAGGACAGCGCTGCCGCCGCGCCGAGCCATGCGCCGACAGCCTGCCGCCCGAGGATCAGGCACAGCGCGCCGAAGCCGGACGCGAGGGGCGCGAAGAAAGCCGCCGGATGCTTGACGGCCACTGCGCGTTCGAGGCCGATGACCGTGCCCAGAAAACCGCAAATCATGAGCGCCGCATGCACCAGCAGCACCTGGCCGGTCCAGGGGAAGGAAAGCGGATCCGGCAGCGCGACGCCCAGTCGCCAGAGTCCCCCCGCGACACCGCTCACCAGCGACCCGGCCACCAGCGCACCGAAGACAAGGCGCGCGAAGATCCGCGGGCTGGATGTCAATGTCTGGCGGCGGCCTCGGACGGCGGGTCGTTCCACGTTCACCACCCCATGAACCGTTTGGCGCTCGCGCTCATGCGGTCGGGCGTCCAGGGCGGTTCCCACACCAGTTCGATGCAGATCTTGAGATCGGCCGGGACGACCCTGTCGAGTTCGATTTCCGCGTCCTCGATGATGAGATCGATCACAGGGCAGGCGGCCGAGGTCATCGTCATCAACACATGTACGTTCACGGCGTCGATGGTGACGCCGTAGATCAGCCCGACATCGACGATGTTCATCGAGACTTCCGGATCGACGACGCGCGACAACGCGGCGCTGACGGGTGCACGCAGCGCTTCCGGCCCGTCGTAGGGAAAGGATGCGCTCATGTCGCCTCCTTGCCCCGGCGGCGCTCCGGGGCTCTGTCGACAAAGGCGATCGCGGAGAGCGCCTCCCGGTTCCGCGCGAGGTCTGCCGGCGTGTAGCGATCGAGAACCGCATAGAACGCCGCGACGGCCTCGTCCAGCACGCCACGCAGGCAGCACTGGCCGGTAATCCGGCATTCGCCGTCGCCTTCCTCGAAGCACATCTCCTCGTCGAGATGATGCTGCGGCGCGGCCTTGTCGAAGTAGCGCATGACGTCGCGGGCGGCCCGCCGCGCCTGCTCGTCGGCGCCCTGGCGCGCGACATGCGCGCACAGCCGCTCGAGCAGTCCGAGGGTGCGCTGCAGACGCTCATGGCAGGCTTCCATCATCGAGAACGGTTGTTCGGATCCGGCGGCCGCCGATGCGATGAGGGAGTTCAGGCGTGCGGAGGATGTCATTGGGTTTCCCTGTCGCCCATCGACAGGGAGGTGCCCGAGAAGGCTTCGAGCGCCGAGCCGACGCTCCCCGACTTCTGCAACTCGCCGACGATCTTCCTGAAAAGCGGCCGGTAGGCCTCATCGGCCCCGTAGCCGGCTAGCGGATCGCGGTTCGTCAGGAAAGCCGCGTCGAGCTGGGCCCAGTCATCGTCGCAGAGCACCGCCTCTGCCAGCGGCAGGATCTCGGCTTCCTCGATGCGCATGTGCTCGAGATAGAAGTCGGCGTACCGCTTCATCAGGTTCTCGAACTTGTCCCGCCGAGCTTCGCCCTGATCGGTACCGCTCATCATGCGAAAGCCGAGCAGTGCATGTTCGAGCTCGCGGATCGCGTGCTCGCCGCGTGCATGGTCGGCGTCGAGCCGATCGAGCACCGCGTCGGTCTGTGCGTTGCGCCCGCGCAGCTTGGGAAAGAGCAGGCGGCTTTCCTTGGGGTGGTGCAGCTTCTCGGGGAACTCGTCGGCGTAGAACAGCATGGCTTGCAGGGCATCGAAGTCGGGCAGGGTGTTGCGGCGTCGATGCCCGGCGAGGAGCAGGCTGATCGAGCGCAGCATCGCTGACAGGGCCCGATGCTCGCGACGGATGATGGCGAGGCTGGGGTGCGTCATGGTCCGTTCTCTCTGATGTCCAACCCTATCGCGGCCAAGGCATCGCCTCCTTGATTTGGAGCAAGCCATTGGAATCAAGATGCCTCGACAGCCGCCTGGCCGTGAATCGCCCTCGGCGTGGTCGCCACGCCATGCCGCAGTCCCGGCCCCGGTCCCAACCCGCAAGATCGGAAGCCGCGCGATAGCTCCCGGACAGGAAGTCCAGCACGACGGCATCAGGATCCGCGGCCGTGCGGACGCCGTCGCTAAGGCAGCATCCATTCGCCGAGCGTTTCGCTGAAGAAGGCCTCGCCCGGTCCAACAACGGCCTGCTCGAATCCGGGTGGGTCGGATAGGCATAGGAGAAGAACGCCGCGCTCGGATACACCTCGTTGCCGGGCCTGATGCCGGCGCTGCTCACTTCATGCGAGTAGGCCTCGCGCGTCACCGGGCCGGGCAGACCCGGGTAGCCGACCGGATGCCTCGGCGCCGGCCGGCCCGAGAAGCGGGTGACGGCCAGTTACAAGGTCGAGGACCTTTTTGGCAAGTTGCCGTTGCCCTGGATGTGGTGGCTCGCAATTTGCCGTCTCGCTGTCGTTATCGGCGGTTATCTGGAGCCGCGCGCGCTCGGCGTCGTCCTGACGTTGCTCAGTGTGAAAGCTGTCATCTGGGTGATCGCGCTTGTCTCGGGAACGTCGGGTAGCGTGCTGGCGCCGCTGCTGATGATGGGGGGCCGGCCTTGGTGTGGCGTTCGGGCAAGTGATCCCGGTCTGCGACCCCGATGCTGTGGGCGCTGATCTGTATGGCGGCCATGCTCGGTGGGGTTATGCGCGCACCGCTCACTACGACGGGCTTCGCATTCGGACTCACGCATGACAACAATGCTTTGCTGCCACTCCTGGCGACCACGGCCGTGGGCGGGTGCGGGCTGGGCGAATGCTGCTGGCGGGAAAGACCCCCGCGCAGACCGCAGCCGCAGTCGGCGCGGCGCGCCAGACCGTGTACACGTGGAAAGCTCGGCTGGACGAAGGTGGCATCGAGGCGTTGCGCGCCATGTCGCCGGGGCGTCCTGCGCAGTTGGATGCGCAGCAACTCGAGGACTTGCGCCGCGCGCTGTTGCAGCCGCCGACGGCGCACGGCTTTGGAACCGAGTTGTGGACGCTCAAGCGGGTGCGGGTGCTCATCGGGCGTCTGTATGGGGTGTCCTTCAGTGAAGTGCATGTCTGGCGCATCCTCGGCGCCCTGGGGTTCAGCCCGCAGAAGCCTGAGAAGCGGGCCATCGAGCGCGACGAAGATGCGGTTCGCAATTGGAAACGCAGCACAAAGATCAATAGAACGGGGAAGTTTCAAATGTTGGCGAGACCTGGCACCTTCGACGGTTGAAGCGTCGACCTCCCTTGTGCAGCGAAAACCGCCGGACGGCCGTGTTGGCGAGACGATTGGCTGCGCGCAGGCTTACAAGAGGGACAGGATCAGGACCGCGGCGAGGTCGGCCACGATAAGCCAGAGACGTCTAACACGGGGCATCGGCTGGTCCCTTTCGTTTGGCACGAGGAGAAGAGTGCGCTTGATTACTGAAAAAGTCGAATACCGGGGGACCGATGGCCTAGGACCTCGATCGTCATGGCTTCAGTTCACCCGCGGGTCGTGCCAGCCGGCGGGCGGCGTGACAGCCGCCACCTCTGCTGGCCCCCAGCTCCCCGGCCGGTAGGAATGGACTGGCGTACCGGCGCTCAGTACCGAATCGACCACGCGCCAAGCCTCTTCGACATAGTCCTCGCGTGCGAAAAGGGTGGCGTCGCCATGCAGGCATCGCCGAGCAGGCGCTCATAAGCATCCATCTCGCCGGCGCCAGGGCGATGGCTGGCCGTCATCTCGGTCGCCACGCTCTGGCTTTCGTCTTCGGGCCGCAACACATTCATGCCCAGCGCGATCGTCACGTCGGGGCTGATCCGCAGGCGCACGTGGTTCGGCAGCGGGCAGTGCGCTGCATAGATCGAGGGCGCCCGGCGGAGCCGGATCATCACCTCGGTGCACGTCACAGGGAGGCACTTGCCGGCGCGGATGTAGAAGGGCACGTCCTGCCAGCGCGGCGAATCGACATGCAGCCGCACCACGGAAAAGGTCTCGGTGGTCGAGTCGGCCGCAACGCCCGGCTCCTGCTGATAGCCACTGAACTGCCCCCGCACCACATCGCTCACCGTCAATGTGCGCGTCGCCTTCAGCACCTTCGCCTTTTCGTCGCGGATCGATTCGCTGTCAGTGCGCACCGGGGCTTCCATTGCGAGGTTGGCCAGCAGTTGGAACAAGTGGTTTTGCACCACGTCACGGGTGGCGCCCGTGGCGTCGTAAAAGACGCCGCGGCCCTGGATGCCGAAATCCTCCGCCATCGTGATCTGCACGCTCTGCACGTAGTTGCGGTTCCAGAACGGCTCGAACAGCGCGTTGGCGAAGCGAAAGTGCAGCATGTTGTGCACCGGGCCCTTGCCGAGGTAGTGATCGATGCGAAAGACGCGCGATTCGTCGAAGGTCTTGAGCAGGATCTGGTTCAGCGCGCGCGCCGAAGCCAGGTCTTGGCCGAACGGCTTCTCAATGATGACGCGCGCATCGCGGGTGCAGTCCGCCGCCGACAGTTGTTCGACGACCGCGCCGAACAGCGCCGGCGGGATTGCCAGGTAATGCGCCGGACGTTGCGTGGCACCGAGTTCGCGGCGCAGCGCGCGGAAGGTCGCATCGTCGGCATAGTCCCCGTCGACATATCGCAGCAAGGCGACCAGCTTCTCGAAGGCGGCCTGATCGAGCCCGCCGTGCTTCTCCAGGCTGTCGCGGGCGCGGGCCTGGAACTGCTCCAGATTCCAGCCAGCCTTGGCGACGCCGATCACGGGCACATCCAGGTGACCGCGCTTGATCATCGCCTGCAGCGACGGAAAGATCTTCTTGTACGCGAGGTCGCCAGTAGCACCGAAGAAAACGAGCGCATCGGCGGGAGCATCGGCTGCCCTGCTCATTTCGCAGCCCCCTCCCAGAGCCGAAAGCCGCCGATGAAGGCGTTGGAGTTCTCGCCAGCACGGCAGCCGGGCGGCAGCCCGTCCAGGTGCTTGACGTTGCCGCCACCGATCACCACGTCGTCAGGGTCGAGCGCCGCGACCAGCCGTTCGACCACGTCGGCGACGCGCTTGCGCCATTCCTTCTTGCCGTGGTGCTCCAGGGCCTGCTCGCCAACGTGGTCCTCGAAGGTTGAGTCCTTGTAAGGGAGGTGCGCGAGCTCCATCGCCAATACCGTGCCGCCCTCCAGGACCATCGCGGTGCCAAGGCCGGTGCCCAGGCCGAGGAACAGGAGCTTTTCATTCTTGAAGTCGCCGAGCGCTTGCATCGCTGCGTCGTTGATGATCTTGATGGGACGCCCGAAAGCGCCGGCAAAGTCGAAATCCACCCAGCCCTTGCCCAGGTTGTACGGCTCCCGCACCGGCCGGTTGTTCTTGACCACGCCGGGGTAGCCGATGGCGACGGCGTCATAGCTCCAGCCCTCGGCCATGGCCTTCACGCCTTCCACCATCTCGCTGGGCGTGATGGAAGGACCCGAATCCATGCGGCGCGCCTCGGTTTGTCCGGTCGCGAGAATCTTGATGTGGCTGCCCCCCACGTCGATTACGAGAACATTCATGTTGGCACCGGGAAGTGTGTAAGTGGTGCGATCGGCCCGCTGCCGAAAAGATCCCTGGGACCGGAGGCTCCTACCACCGAAAGTCTCAGCGCCGACGCGAAGCGGCGTTGACGCTGCGGATGCGTGTGAATGCGATGCGAGGCGTCAGTCGACCTGGGCTTTGTCGTGACCACGAGCCGCGATGGGCGACCGCGCTCAGCGCCCGATCCGGTCAAGCGCTGGTTTATCGCGGGCGGCTCTGACGAGCGATGGGTCGACATGACCTACGTCCCCCAGCTGAGCGGGCTTATCTTCCCGGTCGTGCCGGATGCGTGGAGCCCGCGTGTTGTGGCTCCGCCATCTGCGAGTAGATGAGCGCCGATCTGATGCTTGCGGCACTGAACATGGCGCTGCCGACAATCCTGTCGCATTCCCGCCGAGTGCCTACAAGCACGCCCCGCCGCAGGGCGGGTAATAAGGTCGGCTACCAGCGGTCCTTCAGAGCTCGAACTCCGAATGTCGAGTCACCGCCGATCAGCAGTTACAGGACGGGGCCATCTCGTTCCTCGGGTCTTCCGGTCATCTGCTCCGAAAGGTTGCCGCCATACACTCGATTCGAGGTTTTGAAGATCGCCCAAAGGGCAGGCGACAAGGCACTCCCGTATCGCGCCGATTGCACAGAGAAGGGTTGCGTGCTATACCATTCTGGTGAAGCGACTCGTGATCGCCCCTTCGATCCTCGCCGCGGATTTTGGTCGCCTTGCCGAAGAGGTGCATGCAGTTGACGCCGCGGGCGCCGACTGGATTCATGTCGACGTGATGGATGGGCGATTTGTCCCCAACATCAGTTTTGGGCCCGTGGTGATCGAAGCCGTCAGGCGAGCGACCGCCAAGCCGATCAACGTGCACCTCATGATCGTCGAGCCGGAGCGATGGCTCGGCGACATGATGCGGGCGGGCGCCGATCACCTGCTGGTTCAGTCGGAGCCCGCCTCCACCATTCACCTGCACCGCGTGCTGACGCGCATACGTGGTCTCGGCATGAAGGCGGGTGTCGTTCTCGATCCGGCCAGCCCGATCGCGTTCGTCGCAGAAGTCCTGCATCTGTGCGACATCGTGCTCGTGATGTCCGTCAACCCCGGTTTCGGCGGCCAAGTGTTCCTGCCCGAGGTGCTACCGAAGATTCGCGAGCTCCGCCAGTTGTGCACGGCGCGCGGCCTCGACCCATGGATCGAGGTGGACGGCGGCCAGGATGGCGCAAACGCTTGGCGAGCCGTCGATGCAGGTGCTGATGCGCTCGTCGCTGGATCAGCAATATTTGGCGCATCCGACTACGCATCGGCGATCGCCCAGTTACGCGCCTGCGCACCACCGCCGTAGCACCCGGGGGAACCAACCGCACGCACGCCATCTCCTATCGGAAGCGTGGTCGCCGTCTGGCATCGACACCTGCCATGGCCCCGTCGGCACGACGTTCGATCGAAAGGAGAACCACCATGCAGCTCGCGATGATCGGCCTCGGCCGAATGGGAGCCAGCATGGTTCGCCGGCTTCTCGCGAAAGGCCACGAGTGCATCGTCCACGACATGCAGCCAGCAGCCGTGGCGGCGCTGCAGAGCGACGGCGCGATCGGTGCGGCGTCGCTTGCGGAACTGATAGCGAAGACGGCGCGGCCGCGCGTCGTCTGGCTGATGGTGCCGGCCGCTTTCGTCGATGCCGAGATCGAACAACTGAAGTCGCTTCTCGCTCCGGGAGATGTCGTCATCGACGGTGGCAACTCCTACTATCGCGACGACATCAGGCGCGCCGAGATGCTGCGTGAGTTGGGCATGCACTACATCGACGTGGGCACAAGCGGCGGCGTCGCAGGCCAGGGCCGCGGCTATTGCCTGATGATCGGCGGCGTGCCCGAAGCAGTCGAGCGCCTGGTGCCGATTTTCGCTGCGTTGGCGCCGGGCATCGATGCGGCGCCGCGAACGCACGGCCGCTCGGGCGAGGCGGGCCCGGAGGAGCAGGGCTTCCTCCATTGCGGTCCCCCCGGTGCCGGCCACTTCGTCAAGATGGTTCACAACGGCATAGAGTACGGGCTCATGGCCGCGTATGCAGAGGGCCTCGGCGTTCTGAGGAACGCCAACGTCGGCAAGTGCGGCCGCGACTCCGATGCCGAAACCACACCGCTGCGCAACCCCGAGTTCTATCAATATGAGTTCAAGCTGCCCGAGATCGTCGAACTGTGGCGGCGGGGCAGCGTGATCGGCTCGTGGCTGCTCGACCTGACGGCGCACGCCTTGCGCAAGGACGCCGAACTCGCGGCCTACAGCGGCCGCGTCTCCGATTCGGGCGAAGGGCGCTGGACCATCGAAGCGGCGATCGACGAGGCCGTGCCGACCCCGGTGCTGAGCGCGGCGCTCTACCAACGCTTTACGTCGCGCGGAGAAGCCGTCTTCGCGAACCAGGTGCTCTCGGCGATGCGCAACGAGTTTGGTGGGCACATCGAGAAGAAATCCCAAGATGCGCAGTGAACAGGCCTTGGGACCGATGAACACCGATCTCGCTTTCCTCCTCGACGTCGACAACACCCTGCTCGACAACGACCGCATCGTTGCCGACTTGCGCGAGCATCTCGAGCGCGAGTTCGGTGTCGCCCGTTCCGACCGCTACTGGGCGATCTTCGATGCGTTGCGTGACCGACTCGGCTACACCGATTACCTTGGCGCCTTGCAGAGCTACCGTGCGGACGTGGAAGACAGCGATGCCGACGCCTATCGGCTGCTGTCGCTCTCGACCTTCCTGATCGACTATCCGTTTGCCCAGCGCCTGTATCCACGCGCCCTCGATGTCATCGCCCATCTCGGCCGTCTCGGACTGACGGTGATCCTCTCGGACGGCGACGTCGTCTTCCAACCACGCAAGGTCAAGCGCTCGGGACTTTGGGACGCTGTTGAGGGCCGGGTTGAGATCTACGTCCACAAGGAGCTGATGCTCGACAACGTCCAGCGCTGCTATCCGACGCGCCGCTACGTCATGGTCGACGACAAGCAACGTGTGTTGACGGCGATGAAGGGGATTCTCGGGGGGCGCCTCGTGACAGTCTTTCCGCGTCAGGGCCACTACGCACGTGACCCGGCGAACCTTGCCCGCTACCCTGCGGCCGACATCAGTGTCGATCACATCGGCGACTTGCTTGAGCCCGACTTCGAATCGCAGCTGCGCGCCATCCAGGAGATGACATGAATGCCAATACGAAAAAGCTGCAGGCCCTCGGCCAGAGTCTGTGGCTCGACAACATCAGTCGACAGATGCTCGATGACGGAACACTCGCGCGCTACATCCGCGATTTCTCGATCACTGGCCTGACCTCGAATCCCACCATCTTCGAGCATGCCATCGGCAAAGGCGTCGCCTACGATGAGCAGATCGCGACATTGGCGCGTGCCGGTCGCTCTGGCGAAGACCTCTTCACTCAGCTCGCGCTGAGCGACCTGGGGCGTGCCGCGGACTTGTTCAGGCCGGTGCATGACACCACCGGCGGCATCGACGGGTGGGTATCGCTCGAGCTTTCACCGCTCATGGCCGACGATGCCGACCAGTCCATCGACGCTGCGGCGCGCCTGCACGCGGCAGCGGCGCGGCCCAACCTCTACATCAAGATTCCGGGAACCAAGGCCGGCGTAAAGGCGATCGAGACATCCATCTTCGCCGGCGTGCCAATCAACGTGACGCTACTGTTCTCGCGTGAGCAGTACCTCGCCGCGGCCGAGGCCTATCTGCGCGGCATCGAACGGCGAATTGCCGCAGGGAAGAGCGCGAGGGTCGACTCGGTCGCGTCGCTGTTCGTGAGCCGCTGGGACGTTGCCGTGAAGGACCAGGTGCCGGCGGCGGAGCGCAACCGCCTCGGGATCGCGATCGCCCGCCGGACGTACAAGGCGTATCGCGAGCTCCTCCAATCGGCGCGCTGGCAAAAGCTCGCGGCCGCGGGCGCACGCCCCCAACGCCTGCTGTTTGGCAGCACCGGAACAAAGGATCCGGCCGCGCCGGACACGCTCTACGTCTCGGCACTCGCCGCGCCAAGCACCATCGACACCATTCCCGACAAGACGCTGCTGGCGTTCGCAGAGCACGGGAAGGTGGAAGCCACGATGCCGCTTGACGGGGGTGATGCGGAAGCAGTGATCGCCGAATTCCGTGTGCATGGCGTCGACGAAGCAGCGCTCGCAGAGCGGCTGCAGCAGGAAGGCGCCGATGCCTTCGCCAATTCGTGGAAGAGCTTGCTTGAGGGGATTGCCGACAAGTCGGCGATGCTGACCGGGGCGCCCGCCGCCTGAACGACTTGAGGCCATTCCCATGACAGACCCGCAAGACCGGCAATGCATCGACACGTTGCGCTTCCTTTCGGTGGACATGGTGCAGCAGGCCAATAGCGGCCACCCAGGTCTGCCGCTCGGGGCAGCGCCGACGGCCTACGTGCTATGGACGCGTTATTTGAAGCACCATCCTTCCAACCCGCTGTGGGCCGACCGGGACCGCTTCGTGCTGTCGGCCGGACATGGCTCGGCGCTGCTCTATGCGCTGCTGCACGTGACCGGCTACGACCTGTCTATCGAGGACATCAAGCGGTTTCGACAGTGGGGCAGCAGGGCGCCGGGACACCCGGAGCGCGGCCATACGGCGGGCGTCGAAGTCACGACCGGTCCGCTCGGACAGGGCTTTGCGAACGCAGTAGGCATGGCCATCGCCGAGGCACAGCTTGCAGCGCGCTACAACCGCGACAGCCACCGCGTGATCGATCACCGCACCTGGGTGATCGCCAGCGACGGAGACCTCATGGAAGGTGTCGCTTCCGAAGCGGCTTCATTGGCGGGTCACCTGAAGCTTGGCAAGCTCATCTGCCTCTACGACAACAACCTGGTCACGCTTTCCGCAGGCACTGACATCACCTTTTCCGAGGATCGCGGCAAGCGCTTTGAGGCCTATGGCTGGCAAGTGATGAATGTCGATGACGGCAACGATGTGCGGGCAATCGATGCGGCGCTCGCCACGGCCAGCGCCGACACGACGCGGCCGTCGCTGATCCTCGTGCGCACTCACCTCGGCTTCGGATCCCCGGAACAGGACAGCTTCAAGGCGCACGGCTCGCCGCTCGGTGCCGCCGACGTCAAGAAGACCAAGGAGGCGCTCGGCTGGCCGGTCGAGCCGTCCTTCCTCGTGCCCGCGCCTGCGCTCGCCCGTTTTCGCGAAGCGCTGGCATCAGGCGCGGCTGCAGAGCGCGACTGGAACGAACGCATGGCCGCCTACGGCGAGGCCTTTCCCGAGCTTGCGCTCGAGCTGCAAAGGCGACTGCGCGACGAGCTGCCGGCCGGCTGGGATACCGACATGCCGGTGTTCGCCGCCGATGCCAAGGGCATGGCAACGCGCGTTGCCGGCGGCAAGGTGCTCAATGCTTTGGCGCCGAGGTTGCCGGCGCTCGCGGGGGGTTCGGCCGACCTCGACCCATCGACCCACACCGCGATGAAAGGGCAGGGCGACTTCAACCCGCCGCTGGCCCCGAATCAGGACAGTGAGGGCTCCGAAGGCGGCGGCTGGAGTCACGCGGGCCGCAACATCCACTTCGGCGTTCGCGAGCACGCAATGGGCGCCATCGTCAACGGTCTGGCGGCGCACGGCGGCTTCATCAGTTTCGGCTCGACCTTCCTGATCTTCTCCGACTACATGCGCCCGCCGATCCGCCTGGCAGCGCTGATGGGCCTGCACGTCATCCATGTCTTCACGCACGACAGCCTTGCCCTCGGCGAGGACGGACCGACGCACCAGCCGGTCGAGCAACTCGCCAACCTGCGCGCGATCCCTCGCCTGACGCTGTTGCGCCCGGCCGATGCCAACGAGACCGCAGTCGCGTGGAAGATTGCCATCGAGGCGCGCGGCCGGCCCGTGCTGCTGGCACTGACACGGCAGGACGTCTCGACGATCGACCGCGGCCGATACGCGAGCGCCGAAGGCGTCCGGCGAGGCGCCTATGTCCTCGAGGATGCGGGCACAGCGCCGCCAACGCTGATCCTGATGGCAAGCGGCTCGGAGGTCGGCCTCATCCTCGCTGCGGCCGAGCGCCTCTCGGCCGAAGGTGTTGCGGTGCGCTGCGTATCGATGCCAAGCTGGGACTTGTTCGAGATGCAGCCTCAGAGCTATCGCGACGACGTACTACCGCCGCAGGTCACGGCGCGCCTCGCCGTGGAGCTCGGCGTGTGCCAGGGCTGGGACCGCTATGTCGGCACGCGCGGTGGCATGCTCGGTGTGAACCGATTCGGCGCGTCCGCTCCGGCGGAGGTCCTTCTGAATAAGTACGGCTTCAACGTAGACAACGTGGTCGCGCGGGCAAAGGCGCTCCTTGCGTCCTGAAATCCATTGTTCTTGCGTGCGGAGCGAAGTCGGGGCGCGACGTTTCGCTTTCGGAGGGAAGATCCATAGAGCGACACTGATGCGAATCAGGCTGAGCATCTTCCTGGCGGACGACATCAAGGTCATGAGGGACAGCCCGCTCGAGCCCGTCTTGATCAAAGTCGTCGATGTCTACCGCCAGCGGACCAACGACCGGTCAGCCTGGCTTTCGACCCGTTGCTTTCGGTGGAGAAGCCCCGGGGGACCGATCAGTCACCGCCCATGTCGACGTCGGCCCCGGAAACCGAGCGCCGGCCCCATGGACGACACATCTCGCCGGTCGAAAAGTTAAGGTCTCCACTGTCGTAAGACCGTTCTGCATTGCGTAAGGCGTCCTTACGGAGGGCGACGGACCTGCGGGTCAGTGCCCTTTCCTGACATCGAGTCGCCGAGCATTGCCGACGGCGCACCCCTCAGAGCAGTCTTGATCTGGTCGCCTGGGTGCGCGCCATGAGCAACGGACCTGTTGGGCGAGCGCACGCAGTAGCGCGGTAGCGCCTATGGTGCCGGCACGACGGTTCCACATACAGTTCCTTGGCCCGGAGCAGCGTTCCTCAGCGCCACATCGGCATCCTCTGAGGGCGCGGCCTGCTTGCCCATTTCAACGGTGATACGACTCGGATATGCGCCGGCTCTGGAAAGCGATGTTGATCGAACTAGAGCCCTCGGCCAGGGGGAGTCCTCCTAGGCTGGGGCCCTGAAGTCAGTTGGTGATCGCCAAACAGCTGCGGGTTGGCGCTGGCAGCAATCTGCCTTGATTGCGAAAACCCCGGCTCAGGAGAAGTGACGGCGCTGCTAATCGACCGTGTAATATGCGGCGCCTAACGTGGAAACCATCAAGTGCCAGTAGCCGCAGACTAAGGTCCACAGCGCACCGCAGGCGACCCGCACGTTTCGAAGCAATTTTCCCACCTCGTCAAAACTCCCGGGAGGCTTGTGGCTCGACGAGCACGGTGTTTTGCATGAATTGTGCGACCTCCTCCAGACGTGCAGACCGTGAAGCATTACCCCTCGGATTTGCGAGCTCGTCGATGCTTGAGGGCGAGCTGTGAACATCAAGATAGCCTGGTGCCGCTGCCAAGTTACGACGTGTGGCCGCCAAGCGGCGAATGGTGATGCTAGAGGTTCGCTGGCCGGCGTCGCCCGCCCCTTTGCTCTCGGACGTGGCGAGCACGCCGCTGCACTTCTCATGGAAGTCTTTGCGTTCAAAGGAGTGCGGCAGGAGGTTCATTCCGTATGTGTGCCAAATCCTAGCGACCAGTGCGGACGACTTGCCAGTCTGAAGGACGCGGAGTCAGGGATTTCTCGGGGTAAGCCCCAATGCCAGCGAATCAGTTAGTATCTGATCATACGTCTGATTCTTTTTTTTGGTGCCGATCGACGGGGCGCTGTTTCGCCGGTCAGCATGGCTGGCGAGGAAGTGGTGGCCGTGTGCAGCCCAGACGACGTCGAGGCCGGGGATTGTTGTGAGATAGGACCGCGAGACCATTTGTTCGTACCGCTCGTTCTAGTTTCCAAAGCCTCGGGAAACGAGCATGTGCGTGGCTTTGTCAAGCGCCGACTATATTAGTGAAGATGGCCGTTAAGATGCCCCAACCCATTGTCGTTCCCTCGAATACTCAGCGCGCGCGACGCGCCGCGCCGAAGACGATCGGCCGGCCCGTAGGCAGGAGCAGCGAGGAGACGCGGATCAAGATCCTCGATCACGCGGAGAGCCTGTTTGCCGACGAGGGCTACGACGGGAGTTCCATTCGCGACATCGCGGCACGAGCGGAGGTGCAGGCCGCTGTAGTGGGGTACCACTTCGGCAGCAAAGACGAACTCTTCGACACGGTGGTTAGGCGGCGAATTTCGCTGCTAAACGCGCAGCGGGAGCAACTTCTGGCCGAAGCACTAGCCTTACGTGGCAGTCGCCCGGTGCCGCTGGACGTTCTGGTCCGCTGTTACGTGAAACCGTTCGTAGAAGCGACAAGCCATGGTGATCCGGGCTGGCGCAAATTCGCCACCCTTATGGGTCGGCTCGCCAATTCACCTCGTGGCGTCGATGTGATCGAACGTCATTCAGACGGACTGGCACGTACCTACCTCGTGGAGTTCGCGCGTGCCTTGCCGAGCTTGCCGCCGGAGAGCCTTGTCGATGCGTTCCTCTACATGGTTTCAGCGATGCTGTTCGTCAGTGCCGGCACCGGCCGTTGGGAGCGCCTCCTGAAACGGCCACAATCACCGCCCCGAGGGGCCGAAGAAATTCTCGCGCACCTGGTGACGTTCGTGGTTGGCGGATTTAAAGCGCTTAGCACCGCTGCGCGCGACTGACGGGCGCGCTTGACGGGTCGAACGCTGGCACACCGACAAACCTGCGGATAGCGATCGCTCAAATGCGGGTAGTCCCGCGACCCGCGACTCGAGACATGCTGGCGCGCAGGAGCTTATCGCGCCACTCGGTCGAATGCCCTGTCCGCATCAATCTTCGCATCTGAGATTTTTGCCGCCGGCTGAGCGAGCCTGGCTTGCTACCTTCAGGCGGAACGGCCGGCCGAGTTCGCCCAATTCCTCGCACAGGACAGCAAGACCTGGGAAAAGCTTATGAAGGAACCAGACCACGGGGGACTGAGCCTTCGGTGCGCACGATTCAAGAACGCAGCACAACCGATAGCCGGTCGGTCCGACTCCTGTGAAGGTTTTCGCATGGACTGACGAAAGGCGCCACGGCATGTGTCGGGAGACGGCGCTTACATGCTATGCGGGCACCACTCGAGATGATCTACGACGGCGAATGGCTCCGGGTTGCGGTATGAGCTCATGGAAGGCGTGCTTTATTGACCCTGCGCCCGTGCGCCCGTGCGCCCGTGCGCCGCAGCGCAGCGGGTGACTGCCTGACAAAGAAGTTCGGTTGTCAATCTCGGCTCAATCTATTCGCTTGCTGGCTGCGCCGCAGGCGCTGACCTTTGGCGCTAGCACGGCCGGCCGTGGACATGCTGACCAATACGCTGGTTACTGGATGGGCGGCGATGAGCGCGTGGGTGAACCGTGAACCTAGGCTACGCAAGCACGCCACTGCTGCAGTCGCTTGATGCTTGCCGGCTGAATACGGGGGATGAGCCACTCCCGCGAGTACCCGCAACGGCGATGGAGACCGGGGTTCATCCCTGCGGCGAAGAGACGTGCACGGTCTTCGCCGACGTTTCGAATTGGCCGATCCCCGCCTCATCGCCCGGCGTCAGCGACTGGTGTGATAGCACAAGCCGTGGGGGTGCCTGCTCTGCCAGGGAGACCTCCTCGAATCCCTGGGCGCAGCCCGCAAATTTAGGCTACATGCAGGGGCAACGCGGAACCGTGGAACGGCGCGTGCTCACGTTAGCTCGGCAGTCACTCACGCGCGACGTTGGCTGCGAATGTTTCGCAGCCCGTTACTACCTAGGGAAAGCACCGATGAAAAAAACCCCCCTGTAATTCACCATACGTCTAATTAGTTTCACGAGCGAGGACCTGATGGCTTATACGATTGATTGCGTCATGCAATGCGCGAACCATCTGGGCGAAGGCCCGGTATGGGATGCCGACCATGGCCTGCTGTATTGGCTGGACTGCACGGGGCAGAGGGTTGGCAAGCCAACCGTCTGGCGATTCGACCCGCGAACTGGCGCGACTCGCAATTGGTCCCTTCAGCTCGACGTGGGCGCCATGGCGCTGCGCACGCGGGGCGGTGCGGTCCTGGCCGCTAGTGACGGCTTCTATTTCCTCGACCTCGAAAGCGGAGAGATCCAGCCCGTCAAGCGGATCGACACGCATGGCGGGCGAGTGCGGTTAAACGACGGCAAGTGCGACCGGCGCGGCCGCTTCTTCGCGGGCGGCATGGACGACGAAGAAGAGCTCGCGGTGTGTAGCCTGTACAGGCTGGACCCCGACCTGAACGTCGTCGAAGTCGACCGGGGAATCATCTGCTCCAACGGTCCGTGCTGGAGCCCCGATGATCGCACCTTCTACTTTGCCGACTCTTTCAAGCAAGAGCTGTATCGCTACGACTACGACATCGAAAGCGGCAGCCTGAGCAACAAACAACCCTTCGCGAGCACGAGCGCCGATACCGGCCTCGCCGACGGGTCCACGGTCGATGCTGAAGGCTGCATCTGGAACGCGCAGGTGATTTCGGGCGATCTTGTCCGCTACACACCCGACGGAAAGGTCGAGCGGCGAATTGGCATGCCGGTGCGCAACGTCACGAGCGTGATGTTCGGAGGGGACGATCTCGATGAGATCTACGTGACCTCGATGGGACGCGTGACGCACCCGAAGACTCATGAGCACTTTGCCGCGGAGTCGAAGCCCCAATTCGGGGCCGGCGCCCTGTTCCGGATCAAGGGGCTTGGCATCCGCGGTTTGCCGGAACCGAAGTTCGCGGGTTGATTGCGCGGTCAATCGCACCCGACCCTATCGTGGAACAACAGCAGGAGACGAGATGAAACCCGCAGCGTTCGAATACAGCCGGCCAGATACCCTCGAGGCCGCAATCGCGCTCCTGGCGCAGGGCGGACCTGACGCGAAGGTGCTGGCAGGTGGTCAGAGTCTTGTGCCGATGATGAATCTGAGGCTGGCGCAGCCACGTCTCATCGTCGACGTCAACCGTATCCCGGGACACGATTACATCCGCCGGGATCGGGACGAACTCGTCATCGGATTTCTCGCTCGTCATGAGGACGTCAAGCGGTCCGAGGTCGTCGGCGAGGCTTGTCCGCTGATCGCCGCCGCCTACGAGCACGTGGCGCACGGCACCATTCGCAATCGCGGCACGTTGTGCGGAAATCTCTGCCACGCTGATCCGGCGTCCGAAATGCCAGCCGTGATGCTGGCCACCGAAGCAACCATGGAGTTGCAAGGCCCGGCGGGTCTCCGGCATGTCCCGGCCGCACAATTCTTCCTCGGCTTGTACGAGACGGCCCTGGCAAGCGACGAGATGCTGGTGAGGTTGCGCATTCCTGTAGCGCCAAAAGGGCAAGGATGGGGCTTCCACGAGGTCAGTACCCGAAAGGGCGACTTTGCCTTTGTTTGCGTGGGGGCGCTGCTGACGCTGAAGGCCGGCCGCATCTCCACGGCGAAAGTCGCTGCCGCCGGCATCGGCACACGGGCGGTGCGGCTGGATGCCGTCGAGCGTTGGCTTATCGGCCAAGAAGCCAACCAGCAGACTTTCCAGCGCGCGGGTCGGGAGGCCTCCAGCAGCGTTGTACCGAGCGGTGACTCCATGGTACCGGCCGAGTATCGAAGCGAGTTGCTAGAGATCCTCACCCGCCGAGCCTTGGCAGACGCAGCCAGTCGCTCGAACTGAAACGATCCAGAGGAGCAGCCATGAAATCCGTAACGATCAACTTTCGCCTGAACGGCCGACAACGAAGCGTGGACGTGATCCCGCGTCTGCTATTAAGCGACTTTCTTCGCCATGACATGGGCCTGCCGGGCACACACGTGGGTTGCGAACACGGCGTCTGCGGCGCGTGCACGGTCATGCTGAACGGGCGGACCGTCCGCTCCTGCTTGACGCTCGCCGCTCAGCTGGACGGCAGCGACGTGCAAACCGTCGAGAGCCTGGGTACTGCCACCGCCATGCACCCCATCCAGCAGGCCTTTCACGAGGAACACGGCCTGCAGTGCGGCTTCTGCACCCCGGGCATGTTGATGGTCGCCAAAGAGCTGCTGGAGCGCAACGCCTCCCCAACCGAGGAGGAGGTGCGCGAGGCCATCTCCGGCAACCTGTGTCGATGTACCGGGTACCAGAACATCGTCGCGGCGGTGATGTCCGCCGCCGCCAAGCTGCGCAACACCAAAGAGGCAACATCATGAAGAGCCCCCATCTGGCTGATAACGTCATTCCGCCAAGCCGGCAACGCGAGCCGGCGCGCTCCAGCGCGAAGTGGATCGGAAAGAGCATGCCAAGGGTCGAGGACCCTAAGCTGCTGACGGGCAAGGGCCGCTACATCGATGACCTGAGCGTTCCCAACATGGCTCACGCGGCTGTGCTGCGCAGCCCATACGCCCACGCCCGCATTGTCCGAGTAGACACGAGCAGGGCTGAAGCCCTAGCCGGCGTCGTGCGCGTTGTCACCGGACGCGACATGAGCGAGGTCGCCGCCAGCGCGGTCTCCTTCGCGAGCCCGCCCATTACCCAGCACCCGATGGCCATCGACAAGGTGAGGCATGTCGGCGAGGTGGTGGCCGCCGTCGTCGCCGAGGATCGCTACATTGCAGAGGACGCCGTCGAACTGATCGAGGTGGAATATGAGCCGCTGCCGGTCAACAGCGACCCCGAGGTCGCGATGCAGGCAACCGGTGACGGCGTCATCCATCCCACTGAGCGTGAGTCGAACGTTGCCTACGACGAGACCTTCGACTGGGGCCCGGTGGATGAGGATTTCGCAAAGGCGGACCTCGTGGTGCGGCGGCAGATGGTGTGGGGCCGATCGGCGGGCACCCCCATTGAAACCTGCGGCGCCATTGCCGAGTACGACGACGCGAACGGCTACACCGTCACCAGCAACAGTGCCTTCGGCAACTTCATACCCTGGGTTATCGCGGGTTGCCTGAAGGTTCACCCTACCAAGCTCAAGCTCGTCGGAGTTACCAACGGCGGCAGCTTCGGCACCAAGGTGCTACTGCACAAGATCATCATCATGACGGCCGGCCTGGCGCGCCTTTCCGGGCGCCCAGTGAAGTACATCGAAGACCGCCTGGAGCATTTCCTGAGCTCCGATGGCCACGGCCCGGACCGCCGCTACGACGCGGAACTGGCTCTCAAGCGCGACGGCACCATGCTTTCGCTCCGGTTCAAGGTCATTGACGATTACGGAGCCTACTTGCACTTCAGCGTCGGCACAAACGGCAATCCGCTGGCCCAAGTGGTCGGTCCTTACAAGATCAACAGCGTGGGCATGCACCTGATCGCCGTGCTGACCAACAAGTGCCAGCAAGGTCCGTACCGCTGCTTCGGTGCGGAGTGCGGCAACTTCGTCATCGAACGCTTGGTTGATGTGGCGGCTCGCGAGCTCGGCATGGATCGAGAAGAGCTTCGGCTGCGAAACATGATCCAGCCCGACGAGTTCCCTTACATGATCCCGACGGGAAACATCTACGACAGCGGCAACTACCAGGCGGTGCTCGAAAAGGCGAAGGCGCTGATCGACCTGCCGAAATGGAAGGCCCGCCAAGCCGAAGCGCGCGCGCAAGGCCGCCGCGTCGGCATTGGGCTGGCGACCTGCCAGGAACGCAGCGTCTACTCGCCCACTGAATGGTGGTTTCTCAACCCCGTGAAGACCCCTGGCTTCACGCTGACCAGCGCGCCCGAGGCAGTGCAGCTGCGCATCGATGGTTCCGGACATTTCTATTGCCAGCTGCAGACCCCTTTCATCGGCACCAGCTCGGAAACCATGGTGACCCAAGTGCTGTGCGAGCAGTTCGGCGTCGCGCCCACGGACATCGCCATCGGCTACTCCGACTCACACACCGGCTTCAATGGCATCGGTGCCAATGGCAGTCGGTTCACGGTCATGATCGCAGGTGCATGTGTCACGGCATCGTACCGCCTCAAGGATCGGCTCAAGCGCTTCGGCGCGCACCTGCTGGAAGCGTCGGTCGGGGACGTGGAAGTGGCGGACGGCGCGGTGCGCGTCATCGGCACCGATCGCCAGAAGACGATCGCTGAAATCGCGATCATGGCCAATTTTTTCCGCAAGGCCTTCCCCGACACGCCCGAGTTCGACACTGGCCTTGAGACCACTGCCGTTTACGACCACCCGTTAGCCACGGAGCCGCACCCCGAGCGAAAGCACTTGGGCATCTTCTATCCCATCATGGGGCACCAGTGCCACATCGCCGTTGTCGAAGTAGACGAAGAGACCGGCCAGGTGAAGATCCTCGACTACGCCGCGGTGCACGACGCCGGTACCGTCGTCAATCCGCGAACGTTGGACGGCCAAGTCGTGGGCGGCACGGCCAATGGCATCGGCACGGCGTTGATGGAAGAGTTCATTTACGACGCCGAGGGCCAGTTCGTGAACGCGAACTTCGGGCAGTTCTGCCTGCCGTCATCGCATGACGTGCCGCACGTCCGCACGGCGCACTTGGAAACTCCCTCGCCGTTCACGGAGTACGGCATCAAGGGCGGTGGGGAGGGCGGCCGGATGTCGGCACCCGCAGTCTTGGCCAGCGCCATCGAGGATGCGCTTTCCCCCCTCGGCGTGGAGATCATGCAGATCCCAGTGCCGCCCCCGCGGCTGCGAGCACTCATCCGGAATGCCAGGAGCAAAGCATGAGCCAGCGCTTGACACCCGACCGCTACATGGAGGCGCGCGGAGGCCGTGCCGGCGCTTCCAGGACACACCTCTTTGCCGCGGACCATCGAACCGGCCACCAGTTTCGCCGAGCGCCTGACTCCAGTTCGATCAGTGGAAGACGGCACCAATTCGCTTCACTGAATGCCCTCCCGGCCAGCGCATTTGCTGCCCGCAGGGGCCCGCGCGCGGGTCTGAACAGGATTGGCTCGGCGTCAATCCCGGACTGAGCCGCGAGACAGGAGTAGATCAATGCAGCAGTCAAATCTCAACGCGGTCGCGGTGAGCGCACAAACCCCCTTGGCAGGCCAGCGCGCCGTCCTCACCGGAGGTGCATCTGGGATAGGACAGGCAACCGTGCTGGCCCTTGCGGCCGCTGGGGCTGAAGTCGCGGTCCTCGACATCGACACCGCAGGCGCGGAAGCCACCTGCGAGGAGGTAAGGGGGCTCGGTGGGCGGGCTTTCACCGTCCAAGCCTCGGTGACCGACCCCGGTTCAGTGGAGAAAGCATTCGAGGATCTCGACCGCATCTGGGGCTGCGTGGACCTGCTGATCAACAACGCCGGGGTCAGCGGCAACCGTGCCGCCCTAGAGATCGACGACGCCGAATGGCGGCGCTGCATGGCCGTCAATTTAGACGGAGTCTTCTACTGCTCCCGGGCCGCAGGCAAACGAATGGTCGAGCGTGGCCAGGGCGCCATCGTGAATCTGGGCTCGATTTATTCGCTGGTGGCCGCCCCGCAGCGGCTGACCTACTGCGCTAGCAAGGCGGCGGTGGCGATGCTGACGAAGACGCTGGCCATTGAATGGGCTTCACATGGGGTGCGGGTGAACTGCGTGGCGCCCGGCTACGTGAACACGCCGTTGTTGCAGTCCCTTGATAGCGAAGGCAGAGTCGACCTTGCAGCCATACAGCGTCGCACGCCGCAACAACGCCTCGGCACGCCGCAGGACATGGCACAGGCCGTCGTGTACCTGTGCGAACCGCGCAGCGCGCATATCACGGGCCAGGTGCTCGCCGTCGATGGGGGGTGGTCGTCCTATGGATACCTCTAAGCATGGCGCGAAGGTAACTGGCTTGAAGATCGGCGTCGTCGGCGGCGGGCTGATCGGACGCAGTTGGGCCGTGGCGTTCGCTCGCGCCGGTTGCCAAGTGGCGGTGCACTGCAGATCCAGCTCACAGGCGCAGGAATTGCGAGCTTGGGTGACCAACACCTGCAATGACCTGCGCAAGTACGGCCTGCAGGAGGAAGGCGCCGAGGCGCTGCTTGGACGCGTCGAGTGCGTGACGGATCTCGAGCGTGCGGTGGCGGGGGCTGATTTCGTTCAGGAAAATCTGCCTGAGGATACCGCCCTCAAGCGCGAAATCTTCGGCCTGCTCGAGCGTCATGCGCCTGCCGACGCGACACTGGCCAGTTCGACATCCGCGCTGCCGGCATCGGCGTTCGCATCCGAACTCGCAAGCCGCCACCGCTGCCTCGTTGCGCATCCGGTCAATCCGCCGCACCTCGTGCCGCTCGTGGAAATCGTTCCTGCACCCTGGACGGACCCGGTGCACATGCAGCGCACGCAAGCGCTGATGCAGGGGATCGGGCAGGTGCCCATCATAGTCACGCAGGAGATTCCAGGCTTCGTTCTGAACCGCTTGCAGGCCGCCTTGCTGGCCGAAGCCTGGCGCCTGGTCGAGGACGGTGTGGCGAGTGCCGACGATGTCGACAAGGCGGTTCGCGATGGGCTCGGCCTGCGGTGGGCCTTCATCGGACCTTTCGAGAACGGCGACCTGAATGCGCCCGACGGGATTGGCGACTATGCCCGACGCTACGGCGGCATGTTGCGCGGCTTGTGCGAGAGCATGGGCGCCCCACGCGTCTGGGGTGAGGCGCTGATCGCCAGGGTGGAACGCGAGCGTCGGGCCCTGCTTCCCCTCGTGCGGCAGCCAGAACGCATGCGCTGGCGCGACACCCGGCTGATGGCGCTCCGCGCACTCAAGGGAGACTACCGCGGCGAGTCAGCCACGGCCGCCGCCTCCCAGGACCCGACGCATGCCGGAGCGATGCCATGGAAGTGAAAGTTGACAAGAAAGTGCCGCTAGACGCCAGCGTTGACCAAAGCTGGGCCTTGCTCAGCGATGTCCGCGCCGTGGCGGCCTGCATGCCAGGGGCGCAAATCACGGAGCAACTCGACGACCGCCACTACAAGGGCGCAGTCACCAGCAGGGTCGGCCCCGCAACGCTTCGATTTGCTGGAGAAATCGAGGTGCTCGCGTTCAACCCGGCCGATCACGAAATCCAGTTGCTCGGCAAGGCCGTGGACCAGACGGGCTCGTCGGCGTCGATGAACCTGACCGCTCGTGTTGTTCCGGGCGATGCGCCGGGTCGGGCCACATTGGTCGGCCTAGCCACGATGACAGTCAGTGGCAAGCTCGCCCAATTCAGTGGCCGATTGATCGGGCCTGCGTCGGACGTGATCCTCGCGCAGTTCAGCGAGAACTTCCGCGCAGCGGCCAGCCGAGTCGCGACCGGCAGCAGCCGGGAGCCGGCGCCGGCCGTCAACGAGCTGAGCGCCTTTGCATTGCTCCGGGCGATGGTTGCGCGCTGGTTCACGCGGCTGTTTCGCGGCGGAACAAGCTGAACGCTACCGCAGCAGGGCCCCACGAACTGCAAAGGCTGACGGGGCGCTGCTTGAGCACAGCAACCCAGAGTTTCAAGCGCAAGACAGATTTGAGACCGGGAATGTTGAACGGTAAGAGTGGGTGCGTCGGGCGATGCGCGTCAGACGGGTTGGGTAAACGCGCTTTCATTGGCAAGAGTCGGTGCCGAGGTCGCCGGGGCGGAGCGAAGCATCCGGGCATAACACCGGACAGCATCGTCGCAATGTGATGCCGGTCGGTCTGGATCTCGGTCTTTCTGAATTGTTAACGAATGGAACTACAAATGAGCGAACCGCACAACCAAAGTGCCTCTGTGCTAGGCATCCCTGGCCTGCGTGGGACCGATCACGTCGGCTTGACGGTGCCGAACCTACAAGAGGCAACCGACTTCTTTGTAAACGTGATCGGGTGTGAGCAGTTCTACGACGTAGGGCCCTTTGGCGCTGACGACGACTGGATGGAAACCCATCTCAATGTCCACCCTCGCGCGATCGTGAGGAAGCTGCGCTTCTTTCGTTGCCGCAACGGCAGTAACTATGAGGTGTTTGAGTACGTGTCGCCTGATCAGCGCACCCAGATGCCCAAGAACAGCGATGTGGGCGGTCATCACCTGGCTCTCTACGTCGATGACATCGGGGCAGCGATTGCGCACCTGAAGGCGAACGGCATTCGCGTGCTCGGTGAGCCGACAGTGCGTAGTGCGGGCCCGAGCAGCGGCCAAACCTGGGTCTACTTTCTCTCCCCTTGGGGTCTGCAGTTTGAGCTTGTGAGCTTTCCGAATGGCAAGGCCTACGAGCGTGAGACGTCGAGGCGGCTTTGGGACACACGCTTTCCAGATCGATGAGACCCGCTCCGCGTACCGGTTCGATCTTCTTATCGCAATTCAACTTCTAGGGACCGCTCGATGAAAGTCACTCGCATCCTACTGGCCGAAGTGAAAGTGCCTTTGCCACAGATGCTCAGGCTCGGCGCTGTCGAGATCAAGACTCGAGACTTCGTCGCAGTCCGGATCGAGACTGATGCTGGTTTCTATGGCGACTCCTTTGGCTATCCCCGCGGTACGCCTCTACTCGAAGCACTGTCGCGTGTTGCAAGCGGCCTGCTCGGGCGTGATCCGCTCATGCGAAGAGAACCCCTGCATTCATTCGAGCTGGCCAACGCAACTTCGAAACCGGTGTACTCACGGGCCCTCAGTCTGCTAGACGTCGCGCTCTGGGACATCTGCGCCAAGGTTGCGGAACTCCCACTCTACAAAATGCTGGGCGGGCTGCGGGCCAAAGCCCCGGTTACCGCAGTCGCTGGCTACTACATGGATACGCGCAGCGTCCAGAACATTGCTGACGAAGTTTCCATGCGCCTCGATCAGGGCTATGCGCGTGTGAAAGTCATGCTGAAAGGGGATGACCCCGCGTTCGACCTGAGCTACGTCGAAGCCGTCACACGCGTGGCGTCAGGACGTGTCGCAGCAGATGCGCATTGGTCGTGGGCTTCGCTTACGGAAGCAATGCGCTTTTGCAAATCGATCGACGGCGCAGGCCTCGCGTTTCTGGAAGATCCTTTCGGGCCGCAGGACGGCGATCTCACGGCCGCGCTCCAGGAGCGCCTCCGTACGCCGGTAGCTGCGGGGGAAGACGTGATCGACCTTCGTTCCATGCGCCGGCTCGCGGACAGCGTCTCGGTCCTACGCGTCGATGCCACGACATGCGGCGGCATCACCGGGGCATTGTCTGCAGTGCAGCTGGCCGCACTCGGCGGTGCGACCGTGTTCCCGCACGTCTTCGCGCCACTTCATATCCATCTCGCTTGCGCACTGCCTCAGGTCGAAGGGGTGGAGTACATCCCGCCTGAATCCGGAGCCGATCCGATCGACGCCATCCTCAAGCGCCCCGTCGCGATTAATGACGGATGGATGCACGTCGACGAAGAGCCCGGGGCGGGGCTTTCGCTCGACTGGAAGCGGGTCGAACGCCTTACCTCCCGCGCAACCCTCATAGAAGCGCCCGCTGCCAAAGCATCTATTTAATTCCCTTAAGGAACATATCGTGGACCTCGTTATCACCAATCCCGACCTCAACGTTGCAAAGGATGTCGACGCCACCTTTCACGTCGACATGCTCGCTCGCATTGCATTTGTTCGCGCTTTCGAAGCCAAGGCGCTCGAGTTGAGCAAGGCCTCTCCCCCGGCGATCGTTGGTTCCATGCATCTCTGCGCCGGACAGGAATCCGTTCCGCTCGCAGCGCTTGCCGCACTCGGCCCGGCTGATAAAGTCATCTCGACCTATCGCGGACACGGATGGGCGCTTGCGGCAGGCCTGGACCCGACCGCGGTCATGGCCGAGCTTTGCCATCGCGCCGGCGGGGTCAATGGCGGCCGGGGCGGATCAGCGTACTTCATGGCTCCAGACCAGCGGTTCGTGGGCGAAAACTCCATCGTCGGAGCCGGCGTTCCGATCGCCTGCGGTGTCGCGATGGCTGAGGTCGCAGCCAAGACCGGGAACGTCGTCATCGTCTCGATTGGCGATGGTGCGATGAACCAGGGCGCCGTTCATGAGGCGCTCGTCTTTGCAGCCTACAAGAAGCTGCCTGTCATTCTGATCTGCGAGAACAATGGTTGGGCTGAGCTCACACCTACGCGGGTGACCACGCCGGTGGAACGGATCGCGCGCCGTTCTATCACTTATGGCATTGATGGGGTGACCATTGATGGCACTGACGTCGTCAAGGTAAGAGACACCATCGCCGCCGCTGCAAAGCGCGCCCGTGCAGGCGAGGGGCCAAGTCTCATCGAATGCAAGGTGCCACGTCTGTGGGGCCACTACAACCGCGATATTGAGCACTATCGTCCGCGTGAAGAACGAGCCAGCGCCGCGGCCAGGGATCCGCTCAAGGTTCTCGGCGATCAATTGGTCTCGCAAGGCGTTATGTCGGCTTCGGAGGTTGAAGCGATCGTCGCTGAACAACAGGCCAGGGTTGAAGCTTTGACGAAGACCGTTTTGGGCATGCCCCTGACGGAAACGAATACAGCCGACGCGAATGTGACTGGCACAGCAGTTCCCCAGCCCGCATCGCCCGGTATAAAAGCTACTGCGCCTGAACAACTTGCGTATATCGGCGCGGTCGGCGCGGCCTTGCGTGATGAACTGGAGACCGATCACCGCACTGTTGTGTATGGCGAAGACGTCGGCAATGCCGGAGGGATTTTCGGCGGCTCGAGAGGACTTCAAAAGGATTTCGGGGCGGATCGTGTCTTTGACACTCCGATTTCTGAGAGCGCAATACTTGGATCGGCGGTCGGCGCTGCGATGACAGGTCTGAAGCCCATCGTGGAAATCATGTGGGCCGACTTCATGCTTGTTGCGCTTGATCAACTGGTCAATCAGGCAGCCAATATCCGTTACATCACTGGCGGAAAGACGAACGTCCCAATGGTGATGCGCACGCAACAGGGCGTGACACCCGGCTCGTGCGCGCAGCATTCTCAGTGCCTTGAGGCGCTGCTCGCCCATATACCGGGTTTGAAAGTCGGCCTGCCGTCAACGCCGCAGGATGCGTACGACATGATCCGCGAAGCGGCAGCAGATCCGGATCCGTGCGTCCTCTTCGAGGCACGGGGCCTTTACCCCATGAAGGGCGATGTCAGCCGCCTTGGCCCAGTTAAGCCGGTCGGCAAGGCCCGGCTGCACCGCGAAGGACAGGATGTTGCGATCGTGACGTGGGGCGCCATGCTCCACCAGGCACTTGCTGCAGCCTCCAGGCTCGCCGACGAAGGGGTGAGTGTTTCCGTTCTTGACTTGCGCTGGCTGGTTCCGCTTGACGAAGAGGCGATCGTCGATGTTGTGCGAAAAGCAGCGGGACGCGTTCTGGTCCTTCACGAGGCTGTTCGGTCAGGCGGATTCGGCGCGGAAATCATCACGCGCCTTGGCGAGTTGCTCAACGCCAATGAGAGGCTGCACGTAAAGCGTCTCACAACACCTGATGTGCGAATGCCGGCGGCTCCGCATCTGCAGGCAGTGTTGACGCCCAACGCAGATTCGATCGTCCACGCCTGCCGTGAACTCGCGTCCCGCAATGTTTTCTAGTGATCGGCACTCGAAATTGTTGTACTTATGAATACGCCACACGTCCACGACCCAGATGGAAGCGATTGCCTCCTCAACTTGGTCGCCTTCAAACGGCTGATGGCTGGAATCGGCTGGTGGGTCGATCTGCCGCGCTTGCGAGGCGACGAGGCCTATTTGGACGAATGCTTGCAACGGGCGCTGAGGAGTGGCTCAGAGTTGCTACAGAAGCGCAGTGTTGAAATGCTTGGCTTACGACGCATTTCGAGAGCACATTGCGACGCTGACATTGGCGTCCGGATAAGTACATAGCTGCTTGGCGCACCATACTAGTTAGGTATCTGAATGAACCGAATTTTGGTAGATCTGCCGTCGATGGCCGACGGTGAACAGTTGGACGTAATTGAGGTTCTCGTCGAGCAGGGCGAAGAAATTTGCTCCGGCCAGCCATTGGTGACGGTGGAATCATCTTCCAGAGCCACAGAACTTCCATCACCCTGCCAGGGCGTCATCGCGAGTGTCGAGGTTCGTGTCGGCGACCGCGTTTCAGCGGGATCGCAGTTGGTCGCGATCGATACCGAAGCGGCGCCGGCGGCCTCCGGCTTGACGCATTCGCAGGACGAGCTCATCGCAGTTCCCGATATTGGAGATTTCGAAGACGTCACCGTCATCGAGGTCATGGTCAAGCCGGGAGACGTCATCGTCGAGGAACAGAGCCTGATCACGGTGGAGTCGGACAAGGCGTCCATGGAGATACCGGCGCCGCGCGCCGGAGCTGTGAAGGAAGTTCTCGTCAAGGTCGGGGACAAGGTTTCGACGGGCGCGGCCTTTCTGGTCATGCTCAAAGAGGCGACTGAGAACCCTTCGAGCGATGAGCCAACGCCTCAACCAGAGCAAAGCACCAGCATGGCGCGCGTCGTCGCCGCGCGAAATTCCCTCGCTGAGCCGAGCGCTTTCGCATCGCCCTCGGTTCGTAAGAGCGCAAGAGAGCGCGGCGTTCCGATCGGCGACATCAAGGGCAGCGGATTTAACGGGCGCGTCACGCATGAAGACGTCCAGCAGTTCGGCAGTTCAAAGAATGGCGGAGCGAGTGGTGTTGCTGCCCTGGGCCTGATTCCATGGCCGAAGGTGGACTTCACGAAGTTCGGCGAGATCGAGCGCAAGGACCTCTCCCGCATCAAGAAGATAAGCGGCGCCAACCTGCACCGCAATTGGGTGATGATCCCGCACGTCACCAATCACGACGACTGCGACATCACCGAACTCGAAGCCTTCCGGGTCGCGATGAACAAGGAGAACGAGAAGGCCGGCGTCAAGCTGACGATGCTCGCCTTCATGATCAAGGCGTCGGTGGCGGCGCTGCGTAGGTTTCCCGAGTTCAACAGTTCGCTCGAAGGCGACCAACTCGTGCTCAAGAAGTACTTCCACATCGGCTTCGCGGTCGACACGCCCAACGGGCTCATGGTGCCGGTCATAAAGGACGCCGACAAGAAGGGGGTGATCCAGATCAGCCAGGAGATGGGCGAGCTCGCCAAGAAGGCGCGCGACGGCAAGCTCGGCCCGGCCGACATGTCGGGCGCCTGCTTCACGATCAGCTCGCTCGGCGGCATCGGCGGGCGCTACTTCACGCCGATCATCAACGCCCCGGAGGTCGCGATCATGGGCGTGTGCAAGAGCCAGATCGAGCCGAAATGGGACGGGAAGGCCTTTGTGCCCAAGCTCATGCTGCCGCTGTCGCTGTCGTGGGACCATCGCGTCATCGACGGTGCGGCGGCGGCGCGCTTCAACGCGTTCTTCGGCCAGGTGCTGGCTGATTTTCGCCGTGTTCTACTTTGAACGGATGACGCATGAGCGAACAACAAATCAAGGTGCCCGACATCGGTGACTTCGATGATGTCGCCGTGATCGAGGTCCTGGTCAAGCCGGGCGATACGGTCAAGGTCGAGCAGTCCCTCATCACTGTGGAATCGGACAAGGCCTCGATGGAGATTCCGTCCTCGCACGCGGGCGTGGTGAAGGCGGTGGCCGTGAAGGTCGGCGACAAGGTGAGCGAAGGCTCGGTGGTCCTGACGCTCGATGCGGAGGAAGGCGCCGCTGCCGCGCCGGCGCCCGCGCCTGCTGCTGCTGCTGCTGCACCGGCGGCCGCGCCCGCCGCCAAGGCGCCGGCTGCGCCGGTGGCTGCGCCGGTCGCGTCGACCTATGCGGGCGGCGTGGATGTCGAGTGCGACGTCCTCGTGCTCGGCGCCGGCCCCGGCGGCTACTCGGCCGCCTTCCGCGCGGCCGACCTGGGACTTAAGGTGGTGCTGGTCGAGCGTTACGCGACGCTCGGCGGCGTCTGCCTCAACGTCGGCTGCATTCCCTCCAAGGCCCTGCTGCACGTCGCGGCGGTGATGGACGAGGTCAAGCACTTCGCCGATCTCGGCGTGAGCTACGGCGATCCGAAGATCGACCGCGCCAAGCTGCTCGCCCACAAGAACAAGGTGGTCGGCAAGCTCACCGGCGGCCTGACCGCGATGGCCAAGATGCGCAAGGTGACCACCGTGCGCGGCATCGGCGAATTCGTCGACCCGTACCACCTCAAGGTGCAGGAAACATCGGGCGACGGCAAGGACCCGAGCGGCAAGTCGCAAGTGGTGAAGTTCCGCAACTGCATCATCGCGGCCGGTTCGCAGGCGGTGCAGTTGCCCTTCATGCCGAAGGACGATCCGCGCATCGTCGACTCCACCGGCGCGCTGCAGCTCGGGATCGAGCCCAAGCGCATGCTGATCCTCGGCGGCGGGATCATCGGCCTCGAAATGGGCTCGGTGTACTCGACGCTCGGTGCGCGCCTGGACGTGGTCGAGATGCTCGACGGGCTGATGCAGGGCGCGGACCGCGACCTCGTCAAGGTCTGGCAGAAGATGAACACGCCGCGCTTCGACAACATCATGCTCAAGACGAAGACCGTCGGCGCCGAGGCGACCAAGGAAGGTATCCGCGTGAGCTTCGAGGGCGAGCAGGCGCCGAAGGAGCCGCAGGTCTACGACCTCGTGCTGCAGGCGGTCGGCCGCAGCCCGAACGGCAAGAAGATCGGCGCCGAGAAGGCGGGCGTCGCGGTGACCGACCGCGGCTTCATCCCGGTGGACGTGCAGATGCGCACCAACGTGCCGCACATCTTCGCGATCGGCGACATCATCGGCCAGCCGATGCTGGCCCACAAGGCGGTGCACGAGGCGCACGTGGCGGCCGAGGTCATCGCCGGCGAGCAGAAGGGCGACCACGAACTCGCGAGCGCGGCCTTCAATGCACGCGTGATCCCGAGCGTGGCCTACACCGATCCGGAAGTGGCCTGGGTCGGCCTGACAGAGGACCAGGCCAAGGCGACCGGCGTGAAGGTCGAGAAGGGCCTGTTCCCATGGACCGCCTCCGGCCGCGCCATCGCCAACGGGCGGGACGAGGGCTACACGAAGCTGCTGTTCGACGCCGAGACGCACCGCATCGTCGGCGGCGGCATCGTCGGCACCCATGCGGGCGACATGATCGGCGAGATCGCGCTGGCCATCGAGATGGGCGCGGATGCGGTCGACATCGGCAAGACGATCCACCCGCACCCGACGCTCGGCGAAAGCATCGGCATGGCGGCGGAAGTGGCTCACGGGAGCTGCACGGACCTTCCACCGCCGAAGAAGTAGACCACGGCGCGCCGCCTGAACGGCCTACTGGCTGAACACGATCAACCTGCCCATTGGGAGTTTCCATGGATTTGTATGAGAGAACCGGTGGTTGTCTTTGCGGCGATGTGCGATACCGCATCACCGCAGAACCACTGGCTGGCCGGATCTGCTGGTGCCGTGACTGCCAGCACATCGCTGGCAATGGCAGCGTAAATGCCTTGTTCGCCGCGGACGCCGTTGAGTTCACTGGCGAACCAAAAGAGCATTCACGTATCTCGGACGCAGGGAATGTCGTTCGGAGACGGTTCTGCGGGCGCTGCGGTTCTCATCTCTTTGCGGATACTTCCGCCTATCCGGGCTCGATAATCGTGCGGGTCGGAACGATGGACGATCCATCGTCCATCACACCGCGTGCAAACATCTGGAGTGCACGTGCGCCGCGATGGGCTTGTATCGATCCAGCCCTTGAGAGGTTTGAGGTTCAACCCGCCGCTGGCACAAAGCCTGGCTAGCGGAAGCTCTCCTCGCCCGCCACGTAGTTGCTATTGGTCATCTCGGGATTGCGATTCACCAGTGGGCGGCCATACAGGGGGTGCAAGAGGCTTCGGACCTCGTGCTCGATCATCGTCAGTGGCGCAGAGGTCGCGGGATCGACGATCTGCCGAAAGCGGTATTGGTAGGCATCGTCTTCCTGGCTGATGAGCCCTAACGCACTTAACCGCCGATACGGACCGGAGAAATCGTTGACGTAAATCTGCAGGTGGTGGTTGTCGTAAGGCTCAGGCGCGGCGTCGCCTTCGCGGTAGACCAGCGTCTGGCCGGGCCCGGATGCGATGCTCACGGACGCCCCTTGCGCATCGGCATGCTCCTGCACCAGAGCGCCCATCACCTCCCGGTAGAACGCGGCGATGCCGGCCGCCGTACCGCGGCTCACGTCGAGTTCGACCGAGGGCAAGCCCAGGCGCATCCGTCCGAAACGCTCCACGGGCTCGAAAATGCGAAAGCGGTTGCCCCAGGGGCAAATCGCGCTGACATGATCGGCGTGCGCTTCGAAACCGAAGCGCGTCCCCGCCAGCAGCGGCGCCACTTTGGTCAAGCGCTTCAGCAAGGCCTCGCGCGCGGGCATCACGATCGAGATGGTGCCGCGCAGGACCATCGGCGCGCCGGTGGGCATGTGAATCTGGTTGCGCCCGATGTTGATCCACATGTTGCCGATGCCCGTGAAGAGGTACGGGTCACGCGTGAGACCCAGTCCCATCACGTAGAAGACGGTCGCCAGTTGCTGGTCGGGGATCTCGACGTTGACGTGCTCCAGCGCGACGATGTTGCCGGTGTCCCCCTGTGTGCGATCGAATGTCCCGGTATCCATGATGTCCCCTTCGGGGCTTTACCGTTCCCCGTTTACGTCGACAACGTCTGCCAGCTTTCCTGTCGCGCCGAGGCGAACAGGGCCTCCATGGTCCGAAGTGTGTTCGCCGCATCCTCGATGGGCCAGCTCGGCACCTGCTGTCCGAGCAGAAGACCCGTCCACCTGTAGAGGATAGTGGTTGACGGGCTTGAAGGTGTAGGTCGAAGTCGTAAAGGCGCCGCGCCCCCGCGCATTGCCACCAGCCGGATGCGCTCCAGGGCGACGCGCGCGTCTGGGGGTTCACGCTCCAGCTCTACGTGCTGCGGTCGCGGCGTAACTGGGGCATCGGCGACTTCAGCGATCTCGCGACGCTGCTGACGTCCCCCACCTTGATCAAGCAGGCGGTCGGACGGGCATGGGGAAAGGCGAAGTTCATCCGCAGCCAGCCCTTCGAGCCAAGCACCGACAACTGCTGGTGCGCGCCCCAGGCGTCCGAGCCGGCCGGAGTGCCGACGGTAAAGGCCGCGCGCCGGTCGCCGTAGTCGAGAAGCGCGCTCGTCAGGCGATCGATGCCGAAGGCGCCACCAAGGGTTTTTCCTAATGCAGCACAAGCCAATTAATTAAGCATACGACTACATTAATAAGGAGGCATCAGCTATGGGTTTGGTAGCGTTCAAGAGATGGAAAGCGGGGTGCGCATCGTGTGGCGTACGCACCCAAGGAGGGGACAGTCCAAGCTGTATGCGCGGATTGGTTACCATGCACTTCATCGATTCGTCGCAGGCCTGCCTCGCTCTAGCGCCGGGTATCTACCTTGTGGTGCCCTGTAGTGTGGCCGAGGGTTGCACTATGGGTGCCCGTGCCACATCACCGCAGGGATCCGGTGCCTCCTCGCGTTGTACCTTCAGGCCGGTCGCCCAGTGGAAGCCGGCCAACTCACGTGCGACAGCTACGCAGGCCTTGTTTATCTGCACTCCGCGCGCGCAACGGGGCAAACCGCTGCGTGAGCCTCAACTGCTCCTTCCATGCGGTCGTTCGGATCGACTCTGGCGGCGCTTCCTGGCGCGCCAGCGCCTCTCGACCGATTCGCCGCGTAGAGCCTTTGGAGCTTGACACCGCAGCTCCTGCGGCCATCTAGAAGCGCGCTTCCCACCCGTGCACGCTCTCACGTCCAGGCTACGGGCAAGGGTAAGCCCTGATATCGACGCCCGACACATTAATTCATCATACGTCTAATTATATATGGGGTCTGATGCCTTGGCCGATCGACGCTTTTCGGGACTGTAGCCATCAGTGTCAGTCGAAAGCTGGCGCAGTTCAGTAACAACTTTAGGGCGGCGGTGGAAAACGCCGTGAGGACTGAAGCTGGCCCCTAGGGCGCCTGCTCGATTTGTGTCTGTGTAGGGGCCGGTAGCTCGCCGGTTAAAGACCGCGGGGGATTCGCGGACCAAGCCAAAAGCATTTCGTTTATCGCAACTCAAGGAAATCTCTCATGAAGAACCTCAAGAATGCCTTTTCGTCGCGTCGTAGGAAATTGCTCCTGGGCGTCCCTGCACTCGGCCTCGGCGCGTTCGCTGCGCCAGCTGTTTTGGCGCAGACCGCCTGGCCTGCCAAATCGATCACGTTGCTGGTTGGCTTCGCTCCCGGCGGCCAGACCGACTTTGCTGGCCGAATTCTGACCGGTGGAATGCAGACGGTGCTCGGCCAGCCCGTAGTCATCGATAATAAGGCCGGGGTGAACGGCAACATCGCGTCGGTCGAGGTGATGAAGGCCCCGCCGGACGGCTACAAGTTGCTAGTCGGCAACGGCGGCTCGATGACGATCGCGCCGCACGTCTACAAGACTATCGGGATCGCCGATCCCCTTAAGCTCACACCGATCGGTGTGTTGCTGCAGTCGCCGCTGGTCCTCGCGGTGCCAGCCTCGTCCCCGGTGAAGACCTACGCCGACTTTCTCGAACTGGTCAAGACAAAGAACAAGGCAAGCCAGGGAATCGATTATGGCTCGCCGGGAATCGGTTCAATCACGCACGTCACGATGGAACTGCTACGGGAGCGCATGGGCGGCCCAAAGATGAGTCACGTCCCCTACAAGGGCAGCGGTCCAGCGATGACCGATCTCATCTCAGGGCGTCTGGACGCGATGTTCGACGCGACCTCCGTTGTCGCGCCCTACATCAAGTCCGGACAACTTCGGCCGCTGATGGTCACCAGCGAAAAGCGCGTCCTGGTTTTCCCGGATGTGCCGACCGCCGCCGAGTGCGGGGTCAAGGACTTCAAGGTCATCCAGTTCATCGGGCTCTACGGGCCTCCAGGGCTGAGTCCCGACATTGTCAGCAAGGTCAACGGAGCCATCAATTCGGCTCTGAAGGATCCGCTCGTTGTAAAGGGGATCCAGGATCGCGGCGACGAACTCGGCGGCGGAACGTCGGACCGGCTTTCGGAGCTGACCCGCAGCCAATTCAGGATGTGGGGCGATGTGGTGAAGGCCAACAACATCCAAGCCGATTGAGGATACCGAGAAGGGACAGGGTCGCGCGTGGTTGTGGCCGACCCGGTAGAGACACGATTCGCCAACCTGGCGTTGTCGATGATCCATCGGTAGAAAACTGTTTCCTCAGAAATTCCGCAGCTCGTGGCGCTCCGCGACACAGTCCAGGTGCAGGTGACTGACCTCCGAGCACGACTTCGGGCGAGGGCCTCCGATTCCCGTCAGATCTCGACCTTCGACCCGAGCTCGACGACTGAATTGTTGAGCAGGTAAAGGTACTCGGCGGCCGCGCTTGCACTGCGATGCACGGTGGCAAAGATCTTCTCGCACCAGTCGGTCATGCCGATCGCCGACAGTCGGCACCACAATCTCACTGGAAAGGAAGTAGCTTGTGGTCATCGGGTCGAACGGAAGACTCCCGCGCATGACGTGTGCGATTGCCTCGGGCACCTTCGGGCTTTGCATGAATCCGAAGTCCAGCATCACTCGCCAGCAGTACCGGCAGATCCGCACGACCTCTCCGCGCTGGTCGGGAAGCAGCGCGGGATCTCGTGCGTGCGCACTGTCATGAACAGGTTGCGTTCGTGCAGGACCTTTTGTGCTTCATGTTGTGCAGCATTGCGTTGGGGACCGACGCGCCGCTCCCTTGGTGGTGCAGCCAAGGCTCAATAGGTGCACTCACAGTCATCGTGGGTGGCGAGATCGACGCGGTGAACCGGGCTTACGCCCTCATGCAAGATCTCTGCGCCAACGACAAGCACACGTCTTCGCGTCGTCGGTTGTAGGACTGCTCCGCAGCGTATGCCGACCTTGAAGCTAGGACCGCTTGGAGGCGGAGACCTGCCGTTCCGGCTGGGCTCGGAGAGGTCTTCAGTGAGTCACCGATCGAGTCTATCGGGTGAGGTCATCCTTTGTCGGCAGGTCTTTTGTCTTTTCCTGCAGCTTGATCTCCTGGGCCTTCTGCCGTGCAGCGATGCGGGCCATGTCGCCGCGTTCAATCCGTTGCGCGATGTTTTCACGCGAGTGAAACAGCAATCGCTTGGCTTCCTTGGCCGGAAATCTCTCGGCCTCGATAGCCGCGATGCCCAGCGCAGCGACGGCGCGCGTATGGTGAGGAAACTCCTTCAGAAATTCGAAGCGGTTCATCACCCGGAAGGCTCCCGCCTCGCGTGCCCATTGCAACATCTGCGCTGCAGCAGGATCTTTCTCGCAGCGCGCAGCCGCCTCATTGCGCCACAAGAGCGTTTGGCTGGCGATATCTCGCGGCACGGACGGATCACTGGCCAGACGCTGTACCAACGTCTCCCACCGCATGGCGAACTGGACGAGCTCCTTGGGGGAGCGGGGCTTGTTCAGCTGGACCTCGAGCGTCGCGGCAGCCCGAGGGAGCCGGTTGATCTTTCCGTCGATCACGCGGCTCTCATAGATCTGGGTGCCGTCGTGCGTGATCACACGTAGACCGTCCACCATCCGTTCGTGCTCCAAGCGTCCGACGATGTTGCTCACATTGCTGAAGGCGAGTTCGTGGGCCTGGATCGAGGGTGCCTCGGCCCCCAGCCCTGCGCGGCGGCGCATCTCGTAGCGCGCCATCATGGCCAAGCGGCTCTCTTCGGGGGCGGTGGCAATAAATACAGCCTGGACGATGTAGCCGCCGTGGCGCAAGTCGGTCGCGAGCTTGGGCACGGCATCGATGTCTGTGGTCTCGACCTCGGCGACCAGGTTCAAGCGCAGCCTCTGCACGTCCAGGACGAGCCGGTCGAACCAGGACTGGCAGTTGCTGGCGACGCGCGCTGCGGTCGAGGGAGACACATCGCCGCCCGGCGCCCATAGCGGATGGTAGGCGCGAAGGCGGTTCATCGACACGTGGGCGGCCGTGTCCACGTTCGTCATCAATTGCTTGCGCAACAGGACCGTGGCATAGGTGACGCCCGCGCCTGGCTGCCCCGCGATGATCATGGCAGCCGGCCGGTCGGTCGGCTGCGCGCCGATCAGCAGGTCTGGGGCGACGCAGCGGTCATAGATGCGGCGCAACTCACGCTCGGAGGGAACTGCCCCCTCGGCGACCGGAGAGGAAGCGGGGACGCGCGTCACTGCGAGCTCCCCTCGTCTTTTCCGTTTGGCTCGGTCGGCTCAGGTGGCTCGGCGGGTGGTCCCAGCCTTTCGAGAATGGCCTGGACTGCCTTGGTGTCCGTGGGGTCCAGGGTCGCGAGCGTCTTGCGGGCTTCGTCACGCTCCTGCGTGAGTTTCTCGACCACCGGAATGTTGGGGGCGCCACGATCCGTCATTGCCTCGATCTGCAGGGAGTGGGAGGCGATGTACTGGTTGAGAAGCGCAAGGGCGAGTTCCGCGTCCAGCACCGACTTCATCGAGTTCCACTGCCGCTCGTCGTAGGCGTAATAGGGGCGCGCGGCCTTGGCCGCCTCCTGCTGCTGGGAGCGCTCCTGCTCGATTGAGAAGTCGCCGATCTGCACCGCCTTCGTCACCATCATGCGGATCACGTCCGGCAACTCCATACCGCGCGCCTGCGCCATCTTCATCGCCTGTTCGGCGATGGCGCGATCGATGCGAATGCGGAGGTGGATGCTGTCCATGCGACCGCGAGTTATAGCAGCCCGCTATATGGGCTGGAACTGCGAATCGCGAGATAAGGATGAGAAGCCGGGCGCCGTCAGCCTGCGCAGGGTGGTTGAATTCAGCGGGCTGCGAGGCAGAGGGCCAACAGCGTCAGGTGGGCCGGGTAGAAGGCGTAGAAGAACCAGCGGTTGCGGCGCAGGGGGAAATCAACCTTGGAAGCACCCCCAATCAGCGGCAGGGCGGCGAGCGCGGCGAAGTTGCCGTTGATGATGGCGAGCGACGCGGTTCCGAGCACCCAGAACGCGAGGCGGCCGGCCGTGGGCTTCCGGACGAACGCCCACGCTCCCAGGCAAGTGAGCAGCGCTGGCCACCAGAACTCGACCAGGGCGCCGCCGACGATGAAAGCCAGGGCTGCCAGCAATCGACGAAGTCGCCCTCCACGCTCCAGCAGGTAGACAACCAGCGTGGCGACAAGAAGGGTGAAGAGGATGTTGAGCGGCCACCAGCCCACGAGGTAGACGAAGGCGGGTGTCGACAGCGCGCCGACGAGCGCGAGGCGCTTCATGACGCGCAGGTGCAGCCCAGCTGCCAGGGCGCCCGGGCGGGCCAGGTTGAACATCAGCGCGAACCCGAAGACCGGCATCACCATGCGACCGAGTGCATAGAGCGTCGCGCTGGATTCATCCAAAAGGTACTTGTTGACGTGGTCGCCCGCCATGAGGACCAGTGCCACCCACTTGAGCGCCTCGAGCGATCCGTCCGCGAGGGCCCACGGCAGAAGGGCAGGCGTATGCGCTGAAGAAGGAACTGGCTTGGGCGTGGAGCCGTGGAGCATGCGCATGCCGGTGAATGTTTCAGTAGGTGGGTGGCAGGTCGGCGCCCTCGTCCCAGAGTCGGCGCCACTCGCGGCCGTACTGAGTAGCCAACGCTGGTGCATTGCCCACCACGAGCACGTTCTCGGCGTTGCGCTCGGCCGCCGATGACGTGTAGTTGAAGCTGCCGGTCTGCACCACCGCCCCGTCAGCGACGATGAACTTGTTGTGTTGCAGGGCGTAGCGGCCGTTGGTGCGCACCGGCACGCGCTCGTTGGCGAGAAACCGCGCCGCCGAGTAGCCTTTGGCCGCCTCGCCGGCATCGACCACCACGAAAACCTGCACGCCGCGGCGTTGTGCGTCACGCAAGGCCGTGGCTACCGGCTTGCTCGTGAAGGAGTACGCGGCAACCAGAAGCGTCGACTTTGCGTTGCGGATCGTATCCAGCACCAGCGGCAATGCCTGACCAGGGGTAAACGCTGCCGCATAGACGGGAGTCGAAGGAGCAGGAGCGAGCGCTTGCGATGCGAAGGTGGGGACGGGCTCCCGCGCCGCGACCACGGTTGGCGCCGGCGACCTGGCCGTCGTCTCGGCATGCGCCGCGTTGATGTGCGACGGAAGATGCGTCAGCAGCAGGCCCACGAAGAAGGCGATTCCGTAGGAGCGGGCGGCCGGCATCAGACGCACTGACCAGGATTGCGGCCGTTCAGAAGCGTTCATGGTTCGGTTCCTCGCGACTGCGGCCGCCCCGCTGGCGGACTGGCCTGTGGTCCGGCCGCAATCGGCGGTCGGGAAGGTGGACGGCGCGGCCCTGTTCGACAGCGGCGGCCAGGCGCTCGCGAATGGCCTGGAGAAGCCGCTCCTGTGAGGGCTCGTCGGCGGTCACGCGCTGCGCGTACTGTTCGGCCAGCTTCAGGCTCGCAGCGGCTGTGGCCAGGCCGGGATGCCTGTCGAGCGCGTCTTCTGCGAAGACCTCGCCGTTGCGCAGAAGCCGTGCTTGGCGCTGGAGATCGTGCATGTGGCCCGACGTCTCGATGCTCCAGCGGGCCCGCTGGGCGAGTATCCTTTTCTCGCCGGTCAGTTCACCCGCATCGTTTCGTGTTGGCACCCGGACGTTGACCGGGTTGGTGCCGTGCTGCGTAAGCACGATCTGTTCGCCGAGGCGCGGCTGAGATGCGGACTCGGCCAACGCCCGCTCCAGGTCCGCTCCCCAGATGGTGCGCTCGCCGACCTCGGTGCGCACCATCACGTAGAAGGACATGCGCTGCGCGGAGTCGAATTTGTAAGGAGCGGCCGCTGCCGCGACCAGCACGCCCTTGACGGGTGGGCGAGGGCCCGCGCGTACAGCGCGGGACCCGGGGGGACGGTCGCCGTCCGATTGCTCGGTGCGGCCGCCCTCCGACACCCTGCGATCGGCAGACGGCGATCTACCTTGCATTGCCCCGCCGTTCCGACTCGACGCGTCTGGCGATTCACCCGGGTCCTCCGGCGTCACCCGCATCGGCTGGCCCCGGCGCAGTACACGTTCCACTTGCCGGATCTCGGCTTCGCTGGGCCGGTAGCCTCGCGCCTCGATCCCACGGAGCGCGGCTTCCCGCCACATCCCCTGGCGGAAGGCCGCCGTGCCGCGCAGCTCGATGACCCGCCAGCCCCGCGCCTCGGCGATGGCAACGACGCTGTGCATCACCTCGCGATTTTCCGTATGCACCCGGATGCGGTTGCCATCGTCGATGAAGGCCAGCGTGCGGTCCGGAAAGAAGTAGCGGTCATCGACCTTGAGGTAGCGGCGTTCGATCGCATCCGGCACGCGCGGATGCGGGCGGCCGGCAGGGGCTGGGCTGCCGTGGACCGAACCCGCGAAATCCCTCGGCGCGGCGGTCGTGGACGCGGCGCTGGCAGGTGCGGCGTCGGCTTGCGCACCTGCTGACGGACCCGTGGCGGGATTGGGCTTGCCGGACGTTGCCATGTCGGCTCCTTTCTGGAAGCTGGCCGGGAATCAGTCGAGGAGCCGCGAGACGAACTCGTCGGCCCGGCGCTTGATCTCGTCGTCGCTCAACTTCTCGCTTGGAATCTCGACATCGTCGAAATCGAATGAGAAGTCGTCCAGCTTCAGTTCTTCGCTCAATCCATCGCTTGTCATGGCTTGATCCTCCTTCGTCATGGCTTGTCCGCCGCTCTGCGGCGCAACGTCGGTGGTGGATGTGGGCGCCGTGGCGAATGCCGGTGGCCGCGACATGGCGGTCGGCTCGTCGTCCACGCGGGTGGCGAGCGCCGCGGCGATGGCATGGCTCGAGCCTTCGACGTCAAGACGGGGGACGACCGGCGGGGCCAGTTCGCGCTTGGCAAAAGACTTGTCCGAGAAGTAGCGGATACGGTGCGCGAGCACGGGGCGCAGCCCTTCGTAGAAGAGGATCATCCGGCTCGGGCCCAGCTCCTTCACCTCCTGAGGCAGCAGCAGTCTGCGCGGCTGCTCGCTGATGCTCACGGTCCCGGTCTTGCCGCCATCACCCCACATGGGCCGGCTGATGTTCTTCTGCGAGACGGTGTACGTGCCCAACTCGCGCGAAATGGCTTCGGCGTCGTCGTACTCCTTGGGCGGAAAGACGATGCGCGCGGCGAGCATCTTGCGGATGGACTTCGCGCCTTCGACGCCATATTTCTCGACCAACTGCGAGTTGGACTGGACGATGATGACCGTGCGGACGTTGTAGCCCGGCAGGAAGGCCGTGGACTCGGCGATCACCGGGATGCGGCCAAGCGCCGGGAACTCGTCCAGCATCAGCAGCAACTGGTACTTGAGCGCTGGGTTGTTCTCGGGAAGCTCACGTGTCTGCAGGCCGATCGCTTGCTGGAAGAAGAGGTTCAGCAGCGGCTGCAGACGGGCAATGTTGTCCGGATTGATCTGCACGTAGATGGAGATCGGACGCTTGCGCAGATCCCTCAGATCGAAGTCATTGGCCGAGGTGGCCGCGTCGATCATCGGGTTGAGCCAAAGATCGAGGCGACTGGTGAAGGTCTTGCGGATGCTCGACGCTGTGGTGGGCGCGAGGTCGATCACGTCGTAGAGGCTCTGGACCGCCTCCTGGGAGAGCGGATAGCCCGACCGCTCGCAGGCGTCGATCACGCGCTTCCAGTGCTTCTGGAATCCCTCGGCGTCGCTCGCCATGCCCTGGCGCAGCACCTCGCCGAGCGTGCGTGTGGACCCTGGCGCCTCGAAGAGGTAGAGGGCGATCCCGAGGAACAGCGACCGGGCCGACGACGTCCAGAAGGGATCGCCTGCGAGCGGATCGGGAAACAGCATCGTGGCGATGCGCTGCAGGTCGTCGATGCAGCGGTAGGGCAGTTCGGAGACGTAGCCGAGCGGGTTCCACCGCGCGGAGCACTCCTTCTCGGAGAGTGGATCGAACAGGTGGACCTCCTGGCCATGTGCCGCCCGAAAGCCCGCCGTGCGCATGAAGTTCTCGCCCTTGATGTCGCTGACGATGCTCGAGCCCGGCCAGTTGAGCAGGTTCGGTACCACGACGCCGATGCCCTTGCCGCTGCGTGGTGGTGCCTCGAGCTCGACGCCTTGCTGTCCCGGAAGCACGAGGTAGCGGCCGCCAAGGCGACCAAGTCGGCCGAGGATGATGCCGTGCTCCTGGAGCAAGCCTGCCTGCTCGATCTCCCGTCGCGTGGCAAAGCGCGCATCGCCGTGAAGCGGCCGGCGGCGCGGCCACAGGGCGACCCCGACGAGACCGAGGCACAGCCCCTGGGCGCCGACGAGCGTCGCGACCAGCGTGCGGCGCACGTCCGGCCGTTCGCCGTAGGCTTGCCAGTACTGGTGGATCGTGAGCAACGACGCCTCCTGCGGCGGCATCTTCATCGCCATGAGGAAGGCATAGCCTGCTACGTACAGGCCGACCAGCGCCGCTACGAGCAGCGCGATCGCGATCTTGAAGGGGCTAGGCAAGCTCTGCGTGCCTGGTGCCAGGGTCATACCAGATCTCCCGCACGACGCGTGGACTGCCCGCCCTGCTGCGGTCGCGCCCGCATTGCACGACGATGTCCACGCTCAACTTGGCCAGCTCCACGCCCTCGCGGGTGGTCATGCCCTGGCCGGCCTGGCTGCGCTTCATCAGCTGGGCCAGCGCCACGAAGGCCATCTCGGCGGTGTCGGCGTGCACGCTGGTGATGGAGCCCGGGTGGCCGGTGTTCACGGACACGAGGTAGTCGTACACCTCCTCGCCGGTTCGAAGCTCCGAGACAAACACACGGTCCGGACGCTGACGCTTGGCGCTCGCGAGCAACTGGCCAGGCGTCACCTGGGCCTCGCCTTGCGCACCCTGCGAGTAGAAGAGCCGCACATGGTTGGGCTGGTTGCGCAGCGACAGTTCCTTGACATCCTCGATGGTGATGAGGCGATCTTCCGGTGGCACCTCGAGGATCAGTGCCTTGCTCACCGTGGTCTTGCCGGAGCCCGTGGCGCCAGACAGCAGAATGTTCTTGCGCAGCTGGACGGCTCGACGCAGGAACTGCACGAATTGCCGCCGGGCCAGGCATGCTGTCAGCTCGCGATCCTCGTGCGACAGGTACTCGAGCTGGGCTTGCCGCGCCTCGATCGCGGGGATGCTTCGTGTCGGGCCGAGGATCCCCATGGTGTCCAGTTCCTCGAGGGTCCACAGGGCGTTGGAAGGACGGCGGATCGTGATGGAAACCGTCCGCTCCAGAGTTGCCGGTGGCAGGACGATCTGGATGCGCTCTCCGCCGGGGAGCGTGGCTGAGAGCAACGGCTCATGGGCCGAGACGCGCTGTCGCGTGAAGTTGGCCACCAGCTTGGCGATGGAGACGCACCAGCCGAAGGAGGCGAAGGGAAGCTCTTCGCGTGTCCAGCCGGACTGCCGCTCCACGAAGGCGCAGCCGGGCTCGTTGATGCAGATCTCGGTGACCTCGGGATCGTCCAGGAGTTGGCCGAGTGGGCCGAGGAAGAGGGCGAGTGAGGAAGGCGCCTCGTCGGCCGGTCGCGCCGATGACGACGGCGCGCTCGCGGCCGATGGATTGCCGCTTTCGCGATCAAGGCGTGGTGGAGTCGGTTCGAAGCGCATAGACGCTCCTGAAGTCCACGTCGCGGGCGACCAGGATTTGGATGCGATCGCCCTGGTTTTTGATGACTGTGGGCGGGATCGTGATCGTGCTGCGCAGCACCTCTGCGATCACGTCGCGTGTGCCTTGCGGACTGAGGATCACACCGCCGCCGCTGCCGATATTGGTACCACTCTGCTGGTTTGCGACGATGGCCTGCATCGTGCCGTCGATCACAGAAATGAGGATCGCGGCGCCGAAGCGTTCCCAGAAGTGGGTGTCGACGTAGCCCGGCAGGCCGCTGCGGCCGAGTTCGTCGGTGCCCGGCGAAGCCAGTTGCACGACAACGCCCGTCGGTGTGCGCGCCTCGTTCCAGACCACGAAGACACGCCCCTGGCCCTGCCGGGGCGAGCCGCGCTGCTCGCCCACGTACTTCGTTCCGCGCTCGAGCAACACCACCTTGCCATCGGCGCCATAGATGTCGCTTGCGCCGATGCAGGTGGTCATGCCCTCGTAGGTCGAGTCAATGGCCGTCTCCAGCGTGCAATCAATGAAGGCGCCCTTGGGCAGGAGCAGGCGCCGGGTGGGGAGGGTCTGCGCCGTGACGGCGGGTGTCGGAGTGGGCATAAGGTTGGCCGCCAGGGTGCCGCCGGTAGCGCCGGCGACAGGGCTCTGCATGGTGCCAAACAACTGGGCAACGTTGGGCATGACCGGCGGGGCGCCGGGGGAGGACACCGCGGCCGCGTCGGCGTACGGAGTGACGCCCGATCCGGCGGATTGGGCCTTGCGCAGGACGGGGGCGCCAAGCCGGCGCTCCAGAGCCAGCTGTTCTGGCGTCTTCTGTGGCTGGCCTCCGGCGTTGGGTGCAGCGGTGGCCGGCGGAGGAGGCGGCAGCGTGTTGCCAGTGGCTGTCGACACGGGAACGGCATCGACCGGCGTCTTGGGTGGATCGATGCGGCCCAGGGGCGGGACCTTCATCTCGCCGCCCGCGCGCGCGGCGGTGGCCTTGCGCGCCGCGTCTTCGGCGTCGCGCGTCTTGCTGTACTGGGTGTCGTAGTACCAGAAGAGGAAACCGCCTCCCAACAGGAGGATGGTCGCGAGGGCCAGGCCGCCGCTGATGCGGGACTGGATGGATCGCTCCCGGTTGACCGAGGGGATGGCACGCTCGCCCTGCACCATGGCGGCGCCGGCGTCGCCTCCACCGCCAACTCTGTGCGCTTCCCGCGCGTCACTGCGACGAGCCGGCAGAATCTCGCCGGTGTCGGGGTCCACCCGTCGATCGGGTGTCCCCTCGAACGCCTCATTTTCCTCGCGCGGATCCTGCCCATCGGCGTCGTCCGTACCGCGCGCCCTGCGGCCGCGATCCAACCCGCTCATGGTTCGCCTCCCGCATTGGTCCGCTGCACGCCGGGGACATTGGTGTTCGTGGAGGGTCGTGCGCCTCCTCCCGCGAAGGACTGGTTGACGACGCAGCCGACCAACTGGCCGCGTCGGAGCACGAAGCGGCGAGCGACTCGATGGATCACCACCTCGTCGTTCTCGACGTTGAAGTTCAGCAGCGATTCGGAGCCGTCGTCGTTCTGCACGAACATGGCCGGAAATTCGGCGCGGGCCTGGAAGCGCAGACGGGTCTGCACGCCATCGTCGAAGGCGCTCATGGGCCTGAGTGACTCGCTGCCGCAGAACCAGTAGTTCATGTTGCGCGGGCGGTCCGAGGCCTGGCTCATGCGCGCCTCGGTGCGGCGGCGCTCGGCTTCGGCCGCCAGGGCACGCGCCTCGTCCTCGGGGTACGTGAACCGGACCGAATAGACCATGCGCCGTGCGGCCGCCCCGGTGGGTGCGGTGGCGGAGACCACGTAGTCGAAGTGGTAAGCCCTGCGATTCGTCAGGACCGTGAGATTGGTCGAGGCGCGCGCCTCCCTGGGCTTGATGAAGAAGTGGTTGCGTTCGGCGCCGACATCAAAAGCGGCGTTGTCGCCGGAGCCGAGGTTGACGAACTCCTCGCCCTCGGCGAACTGCAGGTGGATTTGGTAGCCCACGTAGCCGTGCAGGGTCACGACATCGTCGGGGTTGAAGGCCACCACGCGCACGCGCGCGTCCACCTTGCCGGCTGGTGGAATTGTTGCCGCCGTGCCGATCGGCGCGTGCAGTCCGACGCAGCACACGAGCGCTGCAGCCCAGACGGCACCTGTAGGGGCGGCATCGGGCCTCATCGCACATCCTGTTTGCCGTTGGCCGCCGGCGGCATGCTGGTGGTAGCCACCTCGGGCTCGCGGCGATACTCGACGACCCGAAAGCCCAGGGGGTTGAGAGAGCGCCACTTGTCGTCCTTGGATGGTTGGACGTAGGCGAACTCGATGGTCGAGACCCAGTGGCTTATCTGCTCGTCCCCTGTGCCGCCCGCGCGGGTGTACCTGCTGAATCGAACCTGGGCGAGCTTGTCCCTGCCACTTTCGAGCTTGAGGAAGGTGACCGAGCGGACCTGGGTGCGGAGGGACGTGCCGTCCTTGTAGGTGTTCAGGGGCGAGAGAGGGTTGCTGGTCGACCAGAGGGCGGCCCATTCCTGGTTCAGGCGTGGGGAATTCTGGGAGGCCACCAGCTCGTAGTCCGCTTCGGCGGTGCCGTAGAAGTAGCGCTCCCGGGCGATGACATAGTTCTGCAGCAGGTTGCGGGTCACGAGCTGCTCGATATCGGTGGTTCCCTCGTAGGTCGGGACGATGTCCACGATCCCGCTGCTGCTGTCCACGCGGATGAGGACGGGGACGGGCTGTTTCAGCGGCGTGAGTCCGGTGACTGCGGCGACCGCCAGGAGGGCCGTGGCGGCTGCGACGCCTGCGACGATCCAGGCGAGCCTGGCCGAGCGCTCGGCGCGGCGAGCACGATCGAGTTCCCAGCTTTGTGCCTCGAGCAGGTAGCGCTCAAGCGTGGGGTCCCTGTTCATGGAGTGCTCCCGATTGAGACGTCGTCGCGGAGGGGTTGATGGGCGTGAGTGGACCTTGGCACTCCGGCGGCAGTGGCGGCCTGGTGCCGCATGCGGCGAGAAGCAGGGCCAGGGCGAGAGAGAAACGGGGGGTCACGAGAGCGCTCCCAATCAACGGAGATGGGCAGGGTTGGGCATGACCTGTTCCCTGGGAATCACGGTGCCGCCGCGCCGAGGAGACGCTCCGATGCCTGCCACAGAGGCCACTCCGGCTCCGACGCGATTGCCGGCCAGGCGGCGGAACGAATCCCATCGGCTGCCGGGTTCGCGCCGCATGCCGTCGATGACACCGCGGCTGAATTCGTAGCTGGAACGCTTGGCACCGCCGAGGGCCCACTGAGCCATGCCGCTCACGAAACCGAAGGAGTTAAGTGCGATCCCGCTGGCAAGACCGGAGGCTATTGGCATCACCTGTCGCATGAGTAGAAAGACGAGTGCCGCGCATAGGACCATGTTCAGCGCATCTACCGTCACGATGGCAGTCCCTCTTGCGGCGGTCTGAGTTGCATACGACGAAACTACCTTGAGCATCAGTGTGGCAACCAGGGTGCTGAGCACCGCCACTAGGGCGTAGTTCGCTAGCTGGGCGATCCAAGCTTCGAAGAATCTCCGGGTTGCCTCGAAGAAGAGGAGGCAAATGAAGACAGGACCAACTGCAAGAATCAGCGCTAGGGCAAGCTTGGCAAGTGCCAAGAGGAATAGGGCGTAGACCGCAACCCCACCCATGATGAGGTACACAATCGCCCCAGCGAGATAGAAGCCGAAGTCCCCGTTGAGGACTCCGCCCTTGTTCCAAAGATTCGACGCAACGGTGCCACCGTTGTCCCAGATGGTGTCAATGACTGTGACAGGATCGCTGGACCCTGTGATGACCGCGGCCAGCTGTCCTGGTGCAGTGAAAAACGTATCAACAATTGCTTCGTTGAAGAGCCAGAGTCTCAGTCCGAGGCCCAAAACAATCGCAATGAACAAAATGCGTTTGATGGCCTCCCAGATCGGCTCCTGGATTCGGCCTGTCAGGCTCAAGTATCCCCAGATCATTACGTAGATCGTTGCAAGGGTTACGACGGCGGGTTCCATCGCCCCAGCTACCACGGCAGACTTCGTGGCGATGTAGCCTGTCAACTGCGAAGTCAACCAAGTCCAAAACTGCTGAAAGAACATCGCCCACCTCCTGGGTTGCTTCCTACTTGCCCGTGCCCGCGGGCGGCATGGAAGGCTGGAAGCGCCTCTGAAAGTTGCCGTGATCCGGCTTCGGAGTGCTCGGCGGGGCCGAGGCAGGTGGATCCACTCGCTCCGCGACACCGGGGGCCGGAGGTGTAGTCAGCGACTCTCGGCTCATGAAGTAGTACGCGCCACTCGCCGCACCCAGGGCGATGATTGCTACAACGATGATGACGGCGGACTTGGACATAGTTCTCAGGGGCTTGGGATGAATCGGGACGAGAAGCCTCCATGACCGGAGATGACTTGCTCGCGAGTTCTTTGCTGCTGGGCGGTTTCTTCGGCTTTGGCCATCTGATAGAGACTCTGCAATTTCGTCTGCTCGTTCGTGAGCATGTTCTGCTCCGCCTGAATCCGGGCCTGCAGTTCCTGAATCGCCTTGGGGTCGTTCGTACGCCCGATCGCGTCGATCAACTGCTGCAGTGCCGAGAAGCGCTGGCTCGTGTTCTGGTAGGCGGTCTGCGTTGTTCCGTTCAGCATCGCCGAGGCCTGCCGGCCTTGCTCGACAACCTGTCGCAGCTCGGGACTCAAGGCGCCCATCTGCGTGCTGGAGAGGATGCTGTTGGCTTTCATGATGGATTGGACCTGGTTCGCAAGGCCCGAATAGCTGCCCGACGACCCATTGAGGGTGCTCATGAGCTCGTTGTAGTTGGACGGAAGGTAGTTGCGCGACAGGTCCGAGGTCGGCAGCAACTGCCCCATGCCGCGGCTGCCGGTCATGGCGTTGTAGGTCTGGCCGAGCTGCGCGTTGGCGGCCTGGAGTTGGTCGTACTGCTTTTGCATCGCCGAGATCTGCTGCTGCCAGTAGGAGACTTGCTGCATCAGGTTGGCGACTGCCGTGATGTCGATGACGGGTATGCCGGCGCGGGCATGCGGCGGGGCCAGGAGGGCCGATGCGGCAAGAAGAAAGGCGAGGAGATGCCTACGCATGGGAGACCTCCGCGGTTGACGAGGAACGGGAAGCCGGACCAGCGCAGGCCGCGCGGAAGGGCCCGAGCCACTGCTCGGGATGCGGCCCGTGCAGGGCCATGAGTTCGCGCATGAGCCGCACATTGCTCGTTCGCCCCGAGATCACGTGCAGGGCGTCGTCGAATCCCTTGAGGTCCAGTTGCGCCACCACGCTTACATGGTTCTGCTTGATCAGGAACTGGCGCGAGCCGGGCTCGAGCTCCTGCTTGATGAGCGCGAACTCCCGGTCGGTGAGGTTGAAGCCCTCGGTGTACTCCCGGTAGTCCGCTTCCGGGTTCGGGAAGAGGATCTTGGTCGGCGTCTGCTCGATGATGGCGCGGGCGATGCTGGAGTCCAGCACATGGCTCGTGCTCTGGGTGAAGGTGGCGAGGTTGGCGTTCTTCTTGCGCCATGTCTCCAGGCCGTTCTTGGCGAAGCGTGCGAAGGCCGGGTCGCCCAGGAGCTTGGCGAACTCGTCCATCCAGCACACGAGGGGGCGTCCGTCCACCATTCGGTTGACCAGATGGAAGAGGTACATGGTCAGCGGCGCACGCACCACGTCGTTGTCCAGGAAGTCAGTCACATCGAAGCCGACCAGGCTGTGATGGGCAAGCAGTGGCGCCACCTTGTCGTCGTCGTTGTCGAAGACCCAGGCGTAGTCGCCTTGCTCAGCCGCACACCATTTGCGCAGACGCGCGAACATGCCCTCGGGGTCCGTCACGTCCAGGAACGCTATGAGCCGGGAGAGGCGCCGGAATGGCGCGTCGAGCTTGAGCGTGCCGCGAAGGGCCTGGTCCAGATCCTCCTCCTGCCGCACCGTCAAGACGTCGGCGGGGGAGCGCATCGCCAGCCTGCGCAGCCAGTGCCGCATGAACTCGATGTTGTCCGGAATGCTGGCGTCCAGTTGGAGGGGATTGCAGCCGGTGGGCGCGCCATTCTTCAGGGGTAGGTATTGACCGCCCAGTGCGCGCACGAGGATGTGCAGGCCCTCATCCTTGTCGAAGATGACCTGGGTGGCGTCCAGCCGGTTGCAGATGGCGATCGTGCAGAAACCCAGTAAGGTCGTCTTGCCCGTGCCCACGGGACCGACGCCATTGATGTGGCCCACATCGCGACGGCTCCCGCCGTCCTGGCTGCGCGGGTCGCTGGCGTGCAGGGAGAAGTAGTACGGCGAGCCGGCGCGCGTCATGAACATGGTCAGCGCATCGCCCCAGTAGTTGCCCGTTGCCCGGCCGGTGGGGAAGTTGTGGAACGGGGACATGGCCGCGAAGTTGCGGCTGGTGATCGGCGCCTTGCGCGTGCGGTAGCCGAAGTTCCCCGGCAACTGGGCCCAGAAGGCGGCCTCCAGCGCCAGGTCCTCGCGCGCGACCACCATCCCGGTATCGCCCAGCAGGTAGCGGGCTCGGGCAACGTTGTCGTTCAACTGTTTCAGGCGTGGCCGCCCCTCGGCTTCGCTCACCCCGTCATAGGTATCGGCCAGAACATGCAGCGTGAAGTGGTGGTCTCCCACCACGAAGCGATTGCTCATCAGGTCGTCCAGCGCGTCCTTCAGCTCATCGGCCTGGGAAATGGCCAAGTCGCCGGAAGAGGCCATGCGGTTGTGCTGGCGGCTCATCATGTCCGTGGCCGTGCTCTTCGCCAAAAAGGTGAAGCTCTGGGTCAGCACGAAGGGGAACGGCGCTGTCAGGAGGGAGCTGAGCATGCCCGGCGCCGTGGGTGTCGGGTACTCCTTGATGCCGAGAAAGGCACCGATCCGGGTTTGGGTGCCAGTTCGGTACTCCATCGCCTCGTTGCCGAAGAAGGGCCGGGTGGTGGCCAGGGCCTCATTGAGCGGCGATCGCGGCAACGGCATTCGCTGCCACTCGCCGTTGATCAGCAGCCCGTGGAACTCCATCAGCGACGAGAAGAGAACGTGCACGCCGTCGATCCGGTACACGCCAAGCGCTTCGGGGTCATAGCGCTCCAGCGCAGCCAGCAATTCCTGGCGCAGCTTGGCGCAGCCGTCCAGCGAGTCTCGCATCTCCGTCCGCGCACCTGCGGGATCCGTCCGCTTGAGCAGGCGCAGCGCCGCATTGCCGATCCGGGTGGGCTGCGGCCGGAAGACCATCGACAGGTACAACTCATTGACCATCAGCCGTTCGCCGGCGATCTTCTGGCGGTAGCGCCGATCGACCTCTTCGGCGAAGCCCGGCACGGTGCGACCGACGGGATAGCCGGTCTCCCGGCGACGCACGACGTGCGCCCAGATGGCGAGGTTCGGCGAGGCAATGTTGCGCAGCAGGACGTTTAGGCGCTCGTGCCAGCTGTTGATGTCCTCGTCATCGGCGCTCTCGAAGCTCGCTCCGGCCATCCGCAGCGTCTGGACGTAATCGCCCGCGCGGGTGCGGGCCACATGCTCATCCACATGGGCGACCAGCGGAATCATCGCCGCCGCGCTGACCTCGCGGCGCAGGATGGCATCGGAGCGGGAGAGCAATTGCATCGCACGCCCCTCAAAGCACCGCCGGAACGGCGCGTTGGCGCCGACGGCCCGAGAAGTCCGGCACCTCGATCGCGAGCGGGCTGTACGAATTGGCCCGCCAGAACCGCAGGTTGCCACTGATCATGGCCGGCAGGCGTGTGCGACCCCACAGTTGCAGCAGGTCGAAGAACCTTGGCTCGTACAGGCACACCAGGTAGAGCATGCCGTGAATCGGCAGGAAGGCCAGCAGCCACGCCAAGTTCTTCGTCACGATGAAGGACTCGGTCGTGATGATGATGTTGAACATCATGGCCGAGTAGGTGACGCCCCAGACCATGGACGGGCGCGTCATCCCCACGAACAGCGGGTCCGCCACGATGCCCTGATTGCGATTCACGGCGTGCCTCCTCAGACCCCGAAGAGGCCCCGAATCCACGAGACGATCTGTGGACCGCCGAAGACCAGCACGGTGCCGATCACGACCGCGACCATCCACCACCAGCTGAGCCGCCCGAACCAGGCCATGGCGCCGGAGACCATCACCGCTACGGCGGCGATCGGCGTCAGGATCGAGGTGAGCTGTTGCTGGGTTGCATTGGCGCCCGTGGCGAAAGGGCTGCCGGCAAAAGTCAGCTCGGGCGCGAGGGCGCACAGTGCGGCCAGGAAGAGAAGCCACAGACGGGTGGCCCCGAGATTCTTGCCGGCGTCGAGCCAGATCGTGCGGTCGGACGACGCAGCCCGTGCTAGGGAAGCAGTTCGAGTCGTACCAGGGTGCTGCCGATACCCAGCGTCTTCAGATGCGTCCTGAGGGTGTCCAGGCTGCGAAAAGTGCGAGGTTGACCGGAGGCGCCCGTCAAGACGCTTCGTCCATAGCGCCAGGCCACGACGAGGTGCACCTGATACCGGCCGGGTTCCACCTCCGGGATCACGATCTCGATCACGGCACTCTTGTGCAGGAGTCCGACCAGCTCGAGCTGGTTGACGGGGCTTGCCGCAAGCGCGCGGCTCGGCGGCGCGTGGGGGGAGTCGGCATTCCGTGCGCTGGCGGAACGCGCCTTTGTTGTCGTCCTGGGCTTGGGCCGCACCGCAGAGGTCATGGGCGAACGTGAATGAATGAGATGGCGCGGAATTGTGAACTAAAGTCCACGCAGTCATGGCGTTTCTCATAACGTTTCTCATGGCGCTACTCCAGTCGACGGGCTGAAACCGGGTGTGCCGCCGACTCAGGGGCGGGCACAAGGGAGATCGGAGCGACAGGCTCGGCGCGTCGAACCTTGCCGTAGACGTCCCACCAGGGTGTCGTAGACGCAGGCTTGGCGGCCGAGGATGTCTGAGGCAGCGCAGCCGGCTTGGCGCTTGCGCTGGACGGAGCCGGCGTGGCTCGAGAAGTCTGCGCGCGTGTGACAGCGACCAGTTCGCGCTGAAGTCCGGCGATGTCGCTCACGGTGCGGGCGTGCTGCTCCTCGACCTCGGTCGCGCCGGCGGCATCCGATGCCGCCAACCGCTCGGCCTTGCGACGCGCGAGTGATTCCAGCAACGCCTCGGACTTCTTCAGCTCCTCGCGCAGGATTCCCACGCGCTCGCCGTCGCGCGCGGCCTGCTCGGTTGGAGGAACGACGTGCTGCTGCGTGCCGAAGGGTTCGGCCAGCACCGTTCCAGCGCAGGCGAACCAACCCAGGAGTGCGACCAGTCGCAACGATGCCCGGCACCAGTTGGACCGGACACATGCACGTTGATGACCGCCCTCGACTCGCATGAGGCGCACTGTCTGCCACGTCGCCCGGGCTTGTCAATGAATCAGAGGAAACTTAGTTTCTATAGCCAGCTATAGAACATATAGACAATCGAAACGCCAAGGACTACGCTAACTGCGCGATTTCGCTAGAGAGTTGCAGCGAATGCGAATCCGGCACAAATGCGCAGCGATGTGTTGGCATTGAGCATCCGGCAAAGGGCTTTACTTCTTGTATCGCAGAGGCGACGCGGAATCTTCGTGACATGCCGACGTGATCTTCGTCGGCGAGCGACACGGCGAGGTGAGTGATGGGCAATGTGGTGGTCTTCGGGAACCAGAAGGGCGGCGTTGGAAAGTCCACGCTCGCGATCCTCTACGCACTGTGGCTTGCCGACGTGCATCGCCACTCCGTGTGCGTCATCGATCTGGACACACAGGGCAATGCATCGAAGACGCTGCACCCGTTTCGTACGGGCGTGCAGGCGGTCGATCTCTTTGCCGATGCGGTGGCGCCCGTGGTGCCGGTGCGTGCACCAGGCGCACAACGCACGATCGCCTTGATCGCCGCGACGAAGAAGCTGGCAGACATCGAACTCGCGAAGCCCGAGACGGTGGTGCCTGCCTTTCGCAGGAGCGTCGCGCAACTCGCACAGCGGTTCGAAACGGTGGTGATCGATACGCCGCCGGCGCTCGGCCTGCGCATGAGCGCCGCGCTGATCGCGGCAACGGATGTGGTCTGCCCGATCGAACTGGAGGAGTACAGCATCGATGGTGTCACCGACATGCTCAAGACGGTCTTCGGCGTACGCCAGCGCTACAACCCGAGGCTGGAGTTGGCGGGCATCGTTCTGAATCGCTTCAATGCGCATTCGGTACGGCAGAAGACCGCGATGCAGCACTTGGCCGCAAGCTATGCGGAGTTCGTGGTCCCGGCGCGCATCTCGACGCGTTCGGCGATTCCCGAGGCGCTTGCCGAAGGAAAGGCGGTGTGGGAGCTTGCGAAAAGTTCGGCGCGCGAGGCGAGTGCGGAGGTCAAGGAGGTCTTCACGCTGCTGCAAAGGCGCATTGAGCGGTCGCAGCAGATCGTTGCTCAGGAGGTCGCGGCGTGAACAATCTGGATCTGGACTTGAGCGCGCTGGCGCAGTTTCGCCCGTCGGACCTGCTCGCGGTGGGCGAGGGCGTGTCGGCGCCCGCGGCGGCCACGCACGTCGATCTGGACCTCATCGATCTTGATCCGGCCCAGCCCAGGCGCAGCTTCCGGGAAGAGAGCATCGAGGAACTGAGCATGTCGATTCGGCTGCATGGGGTGCTCGAGCCAGTGTCGGTGCGCACCAGGCCCGATGCGCCGGGCCGCTACATCGTCAACCGCGGCGAGCGGCGAATTCGAGCGGCACGGCGAGCGGGCCTGCGGACCGTGCCGGTCTTCATCGACGAGCGGATCGACCCTTTCGCCCAGGCCGTCGAGAACCTGCATCGCGAGGACATGTCGGCTTTTGACCTGGCGCAGTTCATTGCCGAGCGTGAGCACGAAGGGGTGACGCGAGCGGAGATTGCGCGGCGATTGGCCAAACCGCGTTCGTTCATCACCGAGGCCGCAGCCTTGATCGATGCATCGGCGGATCTGCGCAAGGCCGTCCAGGAAGGCCGGGTCGGTGAGGATGTGCGCACCCTCTATCGACTTGTCTCGGCGGGGCGAGAGACGCCCGATGTGCTTCGTGCGGTGGTGCAGGGGGCACAGACCGTGAACCGGACCAACGTGGACGCGTTGCTTGCGAGCGCTCGGGGCGCGGAGAGGTCCAGTGTTTCCGGATCGGTGCGCAATGGGCAGACGGTGAGCGGCGGCCGCACCGTGCTGGTGGTCGAGCATGAAGGGCGCCGCGGCTCGCTTCGGATCAAGGCGCGTGACGGTGACGTCGGTGAAGTGCGGTTCGGCGACGGTTCCAGCAGCGCTGTGCCTTTGGCCGCGCTGAAGCTGGTGTGTTGGGCGACGGAGGAATCGAGATGATGGACTTACGCGTTGAACAAGCTGCAAAGCAGCGTGGTGGCCTGTCTGCGCGCACGCTTGTGGGATGGACGGGCGCCGCTCTCTGGTGGGCCATGTTCGCCGTTTGGCAGGTGGTGCGGTGCGCCCTCTGCGCAGTCCTGGTGCTGGGTGAGCCCGTGATGCGGGCGGTGTTGGTGCCGCTCGCCTTCCTGGGCTTCCTGGTGACGATGGTCTTTGGGTTCCTGGTCGGCGACCCACGGTTCCCGCGCTGGGGCATGCTCGCCGTTTCGGTGGGCGCGCTCGCACTGTACTGGCTTTACCTGGGGCTGATGAGTCTCTTCATGTCGCTGCCTTCCCATGACTACGAGCGTTGATGCCATCCAGCTGGAGCGCATCGCCCGGAAGCGCCGATTCGATCCGCGCACGCTGGAGATCGCGCGCAGGCTCTTCCTCCAGGGCGACCGGCCCAAGCTGTTGGCCGCCGAATATGGTCTCATCCTCCAGCGCATCTATGCGATTCGCAAGGCCGTTCTGGAGTCGACGCACGATCTGCCGGCGGGATGGAACGAGGTGACATTGCGAGGGCCCGCGGAAGCCGTGGAAGCCGCGCAGCGGGCCTTCAACAAGTACGTTGAAAAGCTGCAGGCAGACGGCAACTGAGGGCCGCCTGCAGCGCGTCGACCTCGAAGCATTCTCTTCACCCCGCACGCTTCCCTCGACCGGGCTACCTGTCGCCACACAGGGTCCGCAGGGCTCGCCGCAGCGGTACGTCGCTGACGTGGTGCTGCGCCACGTCGTCGCCGGCAATCGCAAGGAAGCTCGCTGGTATGGCCAGCACGGTGGGTACGCGGCGATGAAGGTATCGCACATCACCCGATGGGCTATTGGAACTCGAATGGATTGAGGAGGGGAACGTCGAACTGCTTGAAGTCGGCGATGTTCCGAGTGACAAGCGTGAGGCGATGGTGAATGGCCGTGGCGGCGATCATCGCATCCTCATAGAGGGTGTCTGATCGGCGATGCATCAGGCGTGCCCAGATGCGAAGCGTCTGTGCATCCATCGGCAGCCATTCGAATGCGTCTGCCATGTGCTGTGCCCACTGCTCGATTTCGGCGGCCTTCCTGGGGTCCTGCTCCCGGGTCAACTCGATGCCCGCCTGGATCTCACCGATGGTGACTGCCGAGATGCGTAAATCGCTTTCGGGCACCGACTGCAGCCAAGCCACCACCGCGCCGTGCGGCTTGGGGCGGCGCAACTCCGAGACGACGTTGGTGTCGAGCAGATAGATGCCCATGTTCTCAGGGCAGGGCCCTGGCAGGACGTCGCCGGGCTTGGCCGCGCTGGCGCTCGGGAGTCAGTTGCTCCGTGCGAGCCTGATCCGACAGCAATAGCTCCTTGAGGGAAGGGCGTGCGGCCGCCTGCATCTGCTTCCATTGCGCGGCGGGCACCAGGATCGCCGCCTCGGCGCCTCGACGGGTGACCATCTGTGGTCCTTCGGAGAGACATCTGTCCAAAAACTCGCTGAACCGCGCTTTGGCATCCTGAACAGACCAGGTATTCATGGTGATCTCTTGAAACTAGTCATCTGACTGGTCATTTTACAGCCATTGCCTCAAGGTGCGTGGCCCGGACCATCGTTCGCAAGGCAGCAGCGACGCGCTGGATCTTTACCGCGGATTCGGCAAAATGTAGTTTGTAAACTACAATCGCCTGTGATGATCGAGATCAAGCAGACCGAGACTTTTCTGAAATGGCGAACACGGCTGAAGGACACAAGAGCACGCGCCTTGATTGCTTCGCGAATCGACCGACTTGCGTTCGGACATGCCGGGGACGCAGAGCCGGTAGGGCACGGCGTGAGCGAGCTGCGCATCCACCATGGGCCCGGTTACCGGGTCTACTTTCAGCGTCGCGGGAACACGATCATCGTGTTGCTGTGCGGTGGCGACAAAGGTTCGCAGACGAAGGACATCATGACGGCCCAACGCCTGGCCGAAGAATGGAGCGAATGAAATGGCTGAAAAACTGACGACCTACGATCCCGCCGAGGATCTCACGACCGATGAAGCAGTCGCGACCTTCATGGCCGAAGCACTCCACACGAATGATGTGGGTTACATCGCGCATGCGTTGGGGGTCGTTGCCAGGGCCAGAGGCATGGCGCAGATCGCCAGCCAGACGGGCCTGTCCCGCGAGCAGCTCTACCGCTCTTTCAGTGAGAACGGCAATCCGACATTGAAGACCACGCTGGCCGTGATGAGGGCGTTGGGCATCGAGTTGACTGCCACGCTGCCCGCGGGCGCCTGAACACCGAGATCGCGCGGCTGCATGTAATCTCTTGAGGCTTTGGCGGCCGAGGTGTCGGCATGAACGAACGCACCACGCCAGCCCCTGCGGAACAGGCCGACTACGCCGCCGTTCATGCCGACATCGTCGTGCTGCTGGAGGACACGCGCCGCGCGGCAGTGCGTAGCGTCAACGCGTTGATGACCGCGAGCTCTGGGAGATTGGTCGGCGTATTGTTGAATATGAGCAAGATGGGCGGGAGCGGTCCGCACGCGGTCGCAGTTGCTGCAACGACTGCCCGCCGACCTTGGGGGCCGCCTTGGCCGGGCTTTCAGCGTGGACAACCTGGAACAGATGCGCCTGTTATATCTCGCCTATCCACCCTTGCGGATTTCCGAGACGCTGTCCCGGAATGGTTCTACAGTGGCACCGGGCAATCCGAGACGGCGTCTCGGACTTGGTCCGCATACTGGGGTCGGCAATCATCGTGGCCGATTTCAAGAATTATTGATCAGCGCACCAATGGTGCGGTCGTGCGTTGAGACTTCATGAACAGAGACGGACTTCGCGAAGCGGCTCGTGTCGGCCAGAGAAAGCTCGTGGCGGATGGAACACTGGTCGAGGCCTCGAAGTTCCTGCAGGAATGGGGCTTCAGCAAGCAGGCGCTCAGCAAGGCGCAGGCAGCCAATCGGGTGTTCTCGCTCGACATCGAAGGCGAGCGGTACTACCCCGCGTTCTTCCTCGATCCCCGCTATGACCGGGCCAAACTCGAGAAAGTGAGCAAAGTGCTCGGTGATCTGCTGGCAGCTTCCAAATTGCACTTTTTCCTGGGCGCCCGTGGCTCCCTCGCAGGAAAGACGCCACTGGAGGCATTGGCGGCGGGTCAGCTCGACAAAGTGGTGAATTCGGCGCAGGGCTTCGCTCAGGGATGAGCGTCCTGTCCGCACCTCCCAAGACGCTCAAAGACCGGCTCCTCAAGACCTCGAGGTCAATCCGTCGACGCTCTTTCGGGTCTCCAACTCCATTTCCGGCGAGTCGCCGCTTAGCATGTTCGCCAGCAACCGCGAACAATGGGCGGTGGTGATCTTCCATCGTTCGAAGGGAAGGCTCCAATGGCCGCGCTACACGCCGGCGCTCGATGAGGTCCGCCTTCTTTTATGAGGGGGACGATCGGGAGATTAGTCAGTTGGGCATGCCGGTCTTGTCGCGCTCGCCTGGCGTATCTGTGCAGCGGCCCGTGGGGCAGCTCTGAAACTGGCTTTACAGTTCATTTGCTCATTCGTTAGAGTTGTTGCCAAAGGTTAAAGACCCGAGGCAGGTGCCGAGCCCATCACGCCCACGTAGGAGCATTGCGACCCGGTTTGCCGGTTCCTTGTCACGGCGTCTCACTTGCCCCTGTAGTAGTTTCAATCAATAGGGTGAATGACCAACTCGATGCAATCCCCGGATCTAGAGACCGTCCAAATGGTCAGAGTCGCGCTTCAGGAGGTGATCTCGGCCCGCGAGCATGCCGTTCAACCTGTGCCGTACTTCGCTCCCACAAACATCGGAACGCTTCCTCCCTTCGAGCAGGAGAGGGAGCTGAACGTCAAGGAAGAGACCGACTACGGGAACCGCGTGCGCGCGGGGATCCACATGACGCTCTCCGCCGCGGTTTCGGCCCTCGAGGTTGCAGAAGTGCTCATGAAGAACTTCGCCGTCGTCGATCCGAAGGACCGAAAGCAAGAATTGATTCGATGCTCCCTCAATGCTCGCGTTGCCAGGGACGCTGCGGCAGAAGCTGCGGCGGTCTTGTCAGGGCAGCAGGCACCGAAGTCAGATGCGATGGTCGAGATCAAGCGGCTGAAGTCGGCACTCTTTCAGCGGTTCGGAATCGGCGAGTAGAAGGGCGGCACGCCGGCTCCTGCGGGGAGTCGGCGCGCAAATCAGAGCGATGGCTCACAGGAACGTCGAACTGTTTGAACTGCTTGCCCTAGTGCAGGATCTGCACGGCAGCAGAGAGAGCCTGGACGATGCGATCGCCGATCTGGCCAACTGGATGGACGTGGCACGTGACCGTCTCACCGACCAAGACTGGATAGTTCTTGGCGAGATTGGGGCCGTGCTCTATCGAGAGGTCCGGCGTCGCGGCATGTGAGCAGTGCCTCCAGGGGCTACTAAGCGACTGCTCACAACCGCTTCACCGCGGCGTACAGGGACTGCTGGGCTGCGAGCGCTGAGTCTGTTCAGAGACCTCCAGCGAGGGTCTTGATCTCCCCCGGCGGCGTGCCACCGAACAATCGCCACTCAAACCACCTCGACATGGGCGGGCAGCACCCGCTCATAGCGCTTCATTTCAGCCGGCTCGACGCCCATCCATCGGGCCACCTGCTCGGGCGACGTGCCGCGGCGCAGCTGGCGGATGGCGAAGGTGTGGCGCAGCCGGAAAGATCCGCCCTCGCGCGACTCCATGCCGGCCAGTTCGAGCACGTCGCGGGCATTCTTGTACTGTGAGTCGGCGAGCCAGGGCTTGCCCGTGCGCGTGGAGGGAAAGAGGAATACGCCGGCGACGCGCGCCTCCTCGCGCACCTGCAGCCAGTACTGCAGCAACTGCGCCGCCCAGGCCGCGATCGGCGTCTCGCGCGGCTGCGACGTGCCGTTGCCCGGCACCTGCAGCTTCCACGGTTGTCCTCGAATCCGTGCGCCTTGCAACACAGGCGATTCCAGCGTGAGCGCCCGCACGTCCCCTGGCGTGAGGCCGGCCCCCAACTGCAGCGCCACCGAAGTGCGATTGCGCACCTCCTGCCAGGTCATGGCCGCCAGCGCATCGCGGCTTCGTCCGGGGCGGGGTCGGGCAGACGACAGGTAGGCAATCAACTGGCGGGCTTCCGCAATCGAGAGGTACTCGGGCAGCGGGTCCTCGCGCTCGGCATCGGCATAGCGGACCTCCGGGTTGGCAGCGATCCAGTCTGCGGCGGCCGTGTTCGGCAGCGAATCGGTCTGCGCGGCGCGGTGCCGGAGCACGCGGTCGATCAGACGCATCAGGCGCAAGACATAGCGAGGGGAGAGGGCGCGATCCGGCGCCTTGCGGCCGAATCGGGCCGCCTGGTAGGCCTGCAGGTCCTGCAGCGAGAGATTGGCCACGGTGACCCGCGGTGTCTGGCCAAGGCACCAATGCGAGAAGCTCTCCCACATCGCCCGGTAGACCTCCGTGCCGCCTGGCCGCCGCAACGTTCCCATGTCGCGCTGGTCGGCCACCCAAGCGGCAAACGCTTCCTCGAAGCCTTTCGCGGCGCCGGAAGGAGGCGCATCGTCGAACAGGGACAGACTGGACGTGGTTCGGGACATCGATAAAAATCAGCTAACGGCGACGGGCGCCATTGTCGACTGTTTTGGAGGACGGAGCGTGGTCAGGCAATCGCCGTTGTGGCGGGCGTTAGGACAGAGTCGCCTATTCCGTTAGCTGATTTAGTGTTGGTCGAGGCCTTACGCTACGCGACCCAGTAAGCAGTTCGCCGTGCGGACGCATCGAAACGAAAAGTCAATGGTTCTCCCCGTGATCGGTGGACTACCTTGGGATAACGCCTTTCCTGCAGCTCTTTGGACGGGCATCGCAATGAAAGCCAATCTGGACGCGGGTCTGCGAGATGCTCGTCACCATGTGGACGCCACTGGTCGCTGGCTATTTGCAACGTGCTATCCCGGCCACAAGATCACGGTCAATTCCATCGGCAAGGACGGCGCGGTTGGGGCAGTGCAGCAAATGATCCCGACTGCGCCCCACGCGCACGCCATTCATACCGACGTGACGAACCGATTCGTCCTCGCGACCAGTCTGGGCGGCGACAACCTCTCGGACAGCGCGAGCGGTCATTTGCGCAAGCTCGGCGAAGCGCCGCTGGCTGCTGACAGCATGGCCAACATCTTGGGTCTTCAGGTCACCGGCGCCGGATTGAACAGCACCAGCGAGTTGTGCAGCTTCCACTGCTCGGCCCAGGTCTTCTTCCTGCCGCTGGCCACGTCGAGCATGAGGCGGAACAGCTCCCAGCCCACGGCCTCGATGCTCACCTCGCCATCGGCGATGCGGCCTGCGTTCACATCCATCAGGTCGTGCCAGCGCCGCGCCAGATCGCTGCGCGTGGCCACCTTGATCACCGGCACTTCGGCGAGACCATAAGGCGTGCCGCGCCCGGTGGTGAACACATGCAGGTTGATGCCGGCGGCCACCTGCAGCGTGCCGCAGATGAAATCGCTCGCCGGCGTTGCCGCGTAGATGAGCCCCTTCTGGCGCACCTTCTCGCCCGGCGAGATCACGCCCGAAATCGGCGCGCTGCCGGACTTGACGATCGAGCCCATCGCCTTCTCCACGATGTTCGAGAGCCCGCCCTTCTTGTTGCCCGGCGTGGTGTTGGCGCTGCGGTCCACGCGGCCCTTGTCCAGGTAGGCGTCGTACCAGGCCATCTCGCGGATCATGGCCTCGGCCACCTCCGGCGTGCTCGCGCGCGCCGTGAGCTGGTCGATCCCGTCGCGCACCTCGGTGACCTCCGAGAACATCACGGTCGCGCCCGCGCGCACCAGCAGGTCGGTGCAATAGCCCACCGCCGGGTTGGCCGTGACGCCCGAGAACGCATCGCTGCCGCCGCACTGCACGCCCACGACGAGTTCGCTGGCGGGCACCGTCTCGCGCCGGCGCGCGTTCAGGCGCTCCAGGTGCTCCTCGGCCTGCCGCAGGATCGATTCGATCATCGACATGAAGCCTACGTGCGCCTCGTCCTGCAGGCACACCACGTCGAGCTGGCTGTCGGCGCTCTCGCCCACATCGGCCACGTTGCGCTCGTCGATGAGCGGGATGCTGCCCGGCGGCAGCAGCCGCTCGGGCTGCAGCTTCTCGCAGCCCAGGCTGATGACCATCACCTCGCCGCCGAAGTTGGGGTTCAGGCTGATGTTGCGCAGCGTGCGGATGGGCACCACCGCGTCGGGCGCATCGATGGCGACGCCGCAGCCGTAGGTGTGCTCCAGCGCCACCACGTCATCGACGTTGGGGAACCTCGGCAGCAGCTCGGCCTTGATGCGCTGCACGGCGAACTCGGTCACCCCGGCCACGCACTGCACGGTCTGCGTGATCGCCAGGATGTTGCGGGTGCCCACCGAGCCGTCCGGGTTGCGATAGCCCTCGAAGGTGAAGCCCTCCAGCGGCGGCATCTCGGGGGCCTTGACGGTGGCGATCGGCAGGCCTTGGAGCTCGCGCGCGGCGGGCATCTGCAGCAGGCGCTCGTGCACCCAGCTGCCGGCGGGGATGTGCTTGAGCGCGTAGCCGATGGCGACGCCGTAGCGGCGCACTTCGCCGCCTTCGGGGATGTCGACCAGAGCCACCTTGTGGGCCTGCGGCACCTTCTCGCGCAGGGTCAGGCCCGAGGGGAAGACGGTGCCCGCGGGCAGGCCGCCGTCGTTGGCCACGATCGCGACGTTGTCGCGCTCGTGCATGGTGATGTACAGGGGCGCCGGTACGGGCGTTTCAGCCATTGATTGCAATTCAGGCACGTTGGCCGACCTCGGCTTCTTCGCGTGTCCAGCCCTTGGCCTGCTCGCTGAGACTCAGCCCGAGACCGGGTCGCGTGGGCACCAGCATGCGGCCGTTGCGGATCTCCAGCCGCTCGTTGAAGAGCGGCTCGAGCCAGTCGAAGTGCTCGACCCACGGCTCCGTGGGGTAGACCGCAGCGAGGTGCACATGCAGTTCCATCGCGAAGTGCGGGCCGAGGCCCAGGCCCGCCTGCTCCGCCTGCGCCGCGATCTTCAGGAACGGCGTGATGCCGCCCACGCGTGGCGCATCGGGCATCAGGTAGTCGGCGGCGCGGTGGCGGATCAGCTCGCCGTGTTCCGCCGCACTGGTCAGCATCTCGCCGGTGGCGATGGGCGTGTCGAACTGCGATGCGAGCGCGGCGTGGCCTTCGAAGTCGTAGGCGTCCAGCGGCTCTTCGATCCAGACGAGATCGAACTGCTCGAAGGTGCGGCACATGCGTTGCGCGGTCGGCCTGTCCCACTGCTGGTTCGCATCGACCATCAGCGGCATGTCCTCGCCGAGGTGCTTGCGCACCGCTTCCACACGCTTGATGTCCAGCGCGCGATCGGGTTGGCCGACCTTGAGCTTGATGCCGCCGATGCCACGCTCGCGAGATGCCGCCGCGTTGACCAGCAACTGATCGAGCGGCGTATGCAGAAAGCCGCCCGATGTGTTGTAGCACTGGACCGAGTCGCGCTGCGAGCCGAGCAGCTTCGACAGCGACAGGCCCGCGCGTCTTGCCTTGAGGTCATACAGCGCCACGTCGAACGCGCCGATGGCCTGCACCGCCATGCCGCTGCGCCCGACGGACGCGCCGGCCCAGCACAGCTTGGTCCACAGCTTCGAGATGTCGCTGGGGTCTTCGCCGATCAGCGCCGGAGCGATCTCCTTCGCATGCGCGAACTGCCCGGGTCCGCCGGCCCGCTTGGAGTAGCTGAAGCCCAGCCCGCGGTGGCCGTCCCGGGTCTCGATTTCCGCGAACAGCATCGCGATCTCGGTCATCGGCTTCTGGCGCCCGGTCAGCACCTTGGCGTCGCTGATCGGATGGGCAAGCGGCAGGTAGCACGAGGAGATGCGGACCCAGGTGATGCTGTCGTTGGCGAAGGAGGGCGTCATGGTGGTCATAGGGCGGTCGCTTTCGATGCGAGCCTGGGGTGAGTCAATCGATCGTGATCTTTCCGGTCTCGATCACCTTCTTCCAGCGGGCGTATTCCTTCTGCTGGAACTCGGCGAACTGCGCCGGCGTGTTGGCCACGATCTCGAAGCCGATCGAGGTGAACTGCTCCTTGACCTTCGGGTCGTTGATCGCCTCGACGAAGGCGGCATGGGCCTTGTCGCGCAGCGCGGGCGGCAAGCCCTTGGGCGCGACGATGGCCTGCCACGATGCGACCTCGACGTTCTTGACGCCCGCCTCGGCCAGCGTCGGGACATCGGGCAGCACCGGCGAGCGCTTCGGGCTCGTGATGGCGAGTGCGCGCATCTTTCCGCCCTTGATGTACTGCACGACCGAATTGATGTTCTGGAACGAGGCGTTGACCTGGCCGCCCATCAGGTCCGTGTGCGCGGGCGAACCGCCTTTGTAGGGAACATGGATGCCGGTGGTGCCGGTCTGCTGCCAGAAGAGCTCGGCGGTCAGGTGGTCGCTCGATCCGTTGCCGGCCGAGGCGAACGTCATCTTGCCGGGGTTGGCCTTCAGATAGGCGATCACGTCGGCCACGCTCTTGTGCGGCGAGTCCGCCGGGACTACCAGCACGTTGGGGGAGGCCACCGCCACGGTGATCGGATCGAAGTCCTTGAGCGGGTCGTACAGCAGGCCTTTCATGAGGTGCGGCACGATGACCAGCGGGCCCAGGGAGGTCACGAGAAAGGTGGCGCCGTCGGGCGCCGCGCGCTTAACGAAAGTGGCGCCGATGGTGCCCGTGGCGCCGGCCTTGTTATCGACGAGGAACGACTGCTTGAACTTCTCGGTGAGGCGCGGGCTGATGGCGCGCGCGACTTGGTCGGTCGAGCCGCCGGGCGGGAAGGGCACGACCAGCGTCACCGCTTTGTCGGGCCAGTTCTGCGCGCCGGCGGCGAAGGACGCGAATGCGAGGGCAAAGGCGGCGAGGCATTTCTTCATGGGGTGTCTCCTTGGCTGGGTGTTTCTCTGAAGATTGATAACGTTGTCATTTTCGGACGCATTTTGGCGTCGTCGAGCATGTTGCCTATGTACCTGGTGGAGTTTCCACGAATGATAGCGTTGTCATCTTCTGCGGTCAACGAGAGATTCCGGCAGGGTCCCGGTTCGGAACACTTCTGCTATCGTTGTCATGGCATCTGCTGCGCACCCGCATGAATCCCGTTTCCGCCCCCAAGCCGGCCACGCTGCACGACGTGGCGAAGGCCGCTGGCGTCTCGCTGATTACCGCTTCGCGTGCGCTCGGGAATCCGGGCGTGGTGTCGAAGGCGACCATCGAGAAGGTGCAGGCCGCAGTCGAGGCGACCGGCTATATCCCGAACCGCCTGGCGGGCGGCCTCAAGTCGAAGCGAAGCCTCATGGTGGGTGGCATCGTGCCGGCGCTCTCGGTGGCGCAGTTCCTGCCGACCCTGGAGGCGCTGACGGCCGAACTGGCGACGTCGGGCTATCAGCTGATCCTCGGCCAGACCTCCTACGACGCGGCGCAGGAAGAGTCGGTGCTCGACGCGATGATCGGCCGGCAGCCGGACGCCATCTTCATGACGGGCCTCGTGCAGTCGCAGAAGGCGAGGGACCGGCTGCGGCGCTCGGGCATCCCGGTGGTCGAATCGTGGGACCTGAGCGACCGCCCCGTGGACATGCTCGTGGGCTTCTCGCACGTGAAAGTCGGCAGCGCCGTCGGCGGCTACTTTCTCGGGAAGCGCTGGAAGCGAATCGGCATCGCCAGCGGCGACGACCACCGCGCGCGCATGCGGCGCGACGGGTTCCAGACCACGCTCGGCCGCGAGGTGCCGACGGTCTTCGTGCCGGCGCCCAGCAGCCTCGAACTGGGCCGCCGCGCGCTTGGCGAACTGCTGGACAAGGAGCCGAAGCTGCAGGCGATCTGCTGCAGCTCGGACCAGCTCGCGCATGGTGTGATCGTCGAAGCGCTGGCGCGCGGCCTGCGCGTGCCGCAGGACCTGGCGGTCTGCGGCTTCGGCAATGCGGATTTCGGCGCGCACACCGTGCCATCGATCTCGACGGTGCACGTGGACGGCGCCGAGATCGGCCGTCTCGCCGCCCGCCTCATCGTCGCCCGCTGCAAGGGGGAGGTGATCGATCAGCCGGTCATCGACGTCGGCTTTCGCATGATCGAGCGGCAATCGACCGCGATCTAGCGACCGCGATCTAGCTTCGAGCGGGCGCCTCGGGTCCTTGGGAGGCACGCCGCCTTTCCCGGCCGTTGACCAGATGCCCCCGCATTGCAGCGCGGACGGCTTCGACGTCTTGCTGCGCGATCGCGTCGTAGATCCCGAGGTGCTCGTGGCGCACCTGGTCGCCCAACGCTTGGCTGGCTCCCTCTTCGTTCCCGTCTGCCGTTTTGAGGAAAGCGGTCGGGACGCAGGTCGGCCCCAGGGCCTCCAGCACGGCCGCGAAATGCGGGCTGTGCGAGGCACGTGCGATTTCGAGATGGAACTGGTAGTCGGGCCGGGCGGTGTCCATGTCTTGGTCCATCGCGGCCTCGATGGCGTCGAGCGCGCTCTTGGTGGCCACGAGGTCGCTCGCGTCCCGACGCTGCGCCGCAAGCGCCGCCGCCTCGCTTTCGAGGCCGATGCGCAGTTCGATGAGCGCGATCGCCTGAGCGAGGCTGTCGTCCGGGGTGCTGTCCACGTGAAAGGGTTTCGCGCGCGACGCGCCCACCACGAAGGTTCCCACGCCGCGCTGCGGCCGCACCATGCCGGCGGCCTGCAGCTTCGAGAGCGCTTCGCGCACCACGGTCCGGCTCACGCCGAACTCCTGCATGATCGCCGCCTCGGTCGGCAGCTTGTCGCCCGCGCGCAGCGGGCCGATCCTCATCCGCTTGCCCAGTTCGTCGACAACATTGGCGCTCAGGCTGCGCGACCGGCGCCGTTCAATGGGTTGCATGGGAAACTCCCCGGTATCTCGATGCGCGCGCATCGCTATCGAGCGGTCCGTACCGAACGCCTGCGAGACGATGTCTTCGGCGTGTCGTTGCGATGGACTGGACGTGCTGCGATGTTGCGCGACTGCACGACTGCGGTTTCTTCGTTTGTGCTGGGATTGACCCCGACATACCGACCTCTTGGTCGAATGACCTGCGGCGCGCTCAGTTGTTCGAGGCTGTGTGCCAGCAGTCCGATGCTTCGCGCTGTCGCCTGGAGTCCGAATGCCGAATCCTGAGGAAGCCGCATCCGCGCCACGAGTGCGGCAAGCGCCAGATCGATGTTGGGTTTCAATCCGGTGAGCGCCTGCGCCTTCTCGATGAAGCGCGAGATCGCTTCTGGCGGCTCGAACATCGCGAACAGCGCCGCTGCCCTGGGGTCGCCTTCCGGGTAGATGTGGTGACCGAAACCCGGAAGGGGCAAGCCGGTGGAGAGGTAATGGCCCAGTACTGCGTCCTCTCCGAGGCGTTCCACTTCGCCAAAGAGGGCGCGGACTCTGCCGGACGCATCGCCGTGCAGAGGCCCCGACAGCGTGGTGAGTCCAGCCAGGAGACAGGCCGGCAGCGAAGCGCCCGTCGAGGCCGCGATGCGAGCCACGAAAGCCGAGCTTGTCAGCTCATGGTCGACCATCAACACCATGGCGACCCGCAACACTTCCGCGATTCGCGAGGGCTGTCGCCAGCCCGCGGCGACGCGCCGGTGCAAGGGCTGCGTGCCCGGCTGCGCGCCGAACGCGCAAGCTACAAGCCCCACCAGGTCCTCGGCCTCTTCATGCAGCACGCGGGTCATGCGGCCGCTCGTCGAATGACTGACTGCGGCGAGCGCCCCAAGCGAGGTGAACGCGGCGGACCGCCCGGCCTGCGGCGGGCGCGTGGCGCCGGCGGCGGTGAAGTCCACTGGCTGCTCGGCGGCCCAGAGCAGTTGTGCGGCTTCTTCGAGTGTGGCTGACTGCGCGAGCTGCACTGCATCGTGGCCTCGATAGAACAGCCGCCCCCGGTAGAAGGTGCTCAAGGCTGTGGGAATGCTCGGCTCAGTCCCGTAGAGCGTGTTCGTTGCCACCGTCTCGCGCTTGCGGCCGGCCTGCTTGCGCCTGGACAAGGCTTCCACGTCCTCGGCGCGGTACAGACTGCGCCGCGAGTCTGCCGGGTCAGGCATGACCTCCAACTTGCCTCGGCTCACGTAGGCGTAAAGCGTTTGGGGGCGCACATCCAGCTGGCGGCACGCGTCGTCCATTGAGATCCAGGTAGCCATCACAGGTTGAATTTAATTGAAATTATGTTGATTTTAATGATCAAGATTGTCATGTTGATCAACTAAACACACACTCCTGCTCCATGAAAGCCAAGATCCTTCAGCTCAATCCAATATTGGTTCCGTCTGTCAACGAACGGCTGGCGACGCTGTACGACGTTCACAGACTCTTCGAGATCGATGACAAACAAGCCTGGCTCGATGCGAATGTCGACAGCATCGAGGCCGTCATCACCGGAGGGCACACAGGAGTCTCCAGGGCCATGCTGGAGAAAATGCCAGCGCTCAAGGTCGTTGCGATCAACGGCGTTGGAACTGACGCCGTGGACCTTGGGTACTGCAGAGCGCGCGGCCTGCCGGTCACCGCGACGCTGGGCGCGCTGACGGAAGATGTGGCCGATCTGGCGATCGGCCTTCTGATTGCGGCTTGCCGCAACCTGTGCGCGGGCGACCGCTTCGTGCGCGACGGAAACTGGCCCGCCAATCCGCAGCCGGGCGCGCTCCCTCTGGCACGTCGTTTCAGTGGCATGCATGTAGGCATCGTCGGCATGGGCCGTGTTGGCCATGCCGTGGCGCAGCGCGCCATCGCATTCGGCTGCGCCATCAGCTACACCGATCTGCAGCGCATGGACGATGTGCCACACCGCTTCGTGCCTGGGTTGATTGACCTGGCTCGAGAAGTGGATGCGCTGGTGCTCTGCGCTGCAGCAGACAAGGCTGAGGGCATCGTGAACGCAGCCGTGCTGGACGCCTTGGGTCCGCGCGGGTTCCTGGTGAACGTGGCGCGGGGCCGCCTGGTCGATGAAGTTGCGTTGTCCCGTGTCGTGGCCGCAGGCGGTATTGCCGGCGCGGCGCTGGACGTTTTCGTCGATGAGCCGAACGTACCGCTCGAACTGCGCCAGTCCGATCGCACCACGCTGCAGGCGCATCGAGCCAGCGCCACATGGGAGACGCGTACTGCGATGGCAGAGATGGTCCTCGACAGCTTGAGTCAGGCATTCAGTCGCGAAAGACCGGCGATGAGCCTGACGACCTGAGCCGAGCGCGGCTCGTCAGGCGGATCGAAGCATCGGGCAATCGCCCATCCAAGAGAAACAGACAAGACATGTTTGCAACCCGCATTGCGGCCGCGTTGGCCGGACTATTGATGACCTTCGCGCACGGCGTGGGTCTTGCCCAAACCTTCCCTTCGAAGCCGGTGACGCTGGTCGTTCCCTTTCCGCCCGGTGGCGGAACCGACACCGGTGCACGGATCATGGCCGAGCAACTGGGCAAGCGTTGGGGTCACCCGGTGGTGGTGGACAACAAGGGTGGTGCGGCCGGACAGATTGGCGCTGACAGCGTCGCCAAGGCGCGGCCTGACGGCTACACGCTGCTGTTCGGCAACGTCGGAACGCAGTCGATCAACCCGTCTCTGTATCGCAAGCTGCCGTACGACCCGGACAAGGCCTTCGCCCCGGTGTCGCTGGTCGCCGAGTTGCCCTTGGCCCTGATGGTCAATCCGGGCGTCCCCGTCAAGACACCAGCCGAGCTGATTGCGCTCGCCAAGGCGCAGCCGGGTCAGATGAGTTACAGCAGTTCGGGCGCAGGCAGCGCACCACACCTGGCTGCAGAACTCTTCAAGGACAGCACGGGCACCTTCATCCTGCATGTGCCTTACCGCGGCGGCGGGCCGGCCATCACCGACCTGCTTGGCGGACAGGTGCAGATGTCGTTCCTGACCGTGCTGGAGGCGTCCGGTCATATCAAGGCCGGCAGGCTGCGGGCGCTCGCTGTGACGAGCGAGAAGCGGGTCTCGGCGCTGCCTGACGTACCGACTCTCGCCGAAAGTGGCCTTCGCAACTTCAACGCGATCTCGTGGATTGGTCTTCTGGCGCCTGCGGGTACCCCGCCCGACATCGTGGAGCGCATCGCGGCCGACGTGCGCGCTGTGTTGTCCGATGATGCCGTGAGGGCCCGGTTTGCAGCGCTCGGCGGCGTTCCCCGTGCCAGTTCTCCCCAGGAGTTCGCCAAGCTCATCGCCGATGACCGTGGTCGCTACGGCCAGATCATCCGCAGTCGAAACATCACCATCGACTGAGGACGTCCGCCCATGGACTATGCCTTTGCTCCGGCCGAGCAGGTGGTGCTGCCGGTCGCCGGCCGCAGCGATTCCTTCCCGGTCCAGCGCGTCTTCTGCATCGGCCGCAACTACCGCTGGCAGGCCAATGAGCCGGCGTCACGGAACATGCCGGCCTGGTTCCTGAAACCACCGCAAGCCGTGGTTCCGGCACGCGGCGCGGTGGCGTACCCACCGGAGACTTCAGATTTCTGCCATGAGATCGAACTCGTCGTCGCCCTGGGCCGCGGTGGGAGCGATCTGGATCCCGCGCGGATCGAGGCCGAACACGTTTGGGGCTACGCGGTCGGCATGGATCTCACGCGGCGCGATCTGCAGCAGCAGGCCAAGGCCGTGGCAGGCCCTTGGGCACCTTCGAAGGCCTTTGACCAGTCTGCACCCTGCACGCCGGTGGTGCCGATCGATGTTTGCGGCCATCCCGGGCACGGCGCCATCTGGCTGAGCGTGAATGGTCAAGAGCGGCAACGATCGGATGTGGGCGAACTGTTGTGGCCCGTTTCCGAGCTTGTGGCCATGTTGTCACGCGCTGTCACGTTGCTGCCTGGCGATCTGGTTTTCACGGGCACTCCTGCGGGCGTTGGCCCCTTGCATCCAGGCGATGAGGTGCGGGGCGGCATCAGCGGGATCGGCGAGTTTTCCGTCACGGTTGATCCGGCCACGGAGCGCCGAATTTCACACATCTTCGAGAAGACGACCCCATGACATCCAATGCCGAATCCAGGATCGCGCTCGTCACGGGCGCAGGCAGCGGCATCGGTCGCGCCGCAGCCTTGGGTCTCCTGGACGATGGATTTGTCGTCGTCCTGGCGGGCCGGCGGGTCGAACCCCTGCAAGCACTGGCGCAGGAAGCCGCGGCACGCGGTCAGAAGGCACTGGCAGTGTCTACCGATGTCACCGACCCCGCGAGCGTACAGGCGCTGTTCGAAACCATCGAACGCACCTACGGGCGACTCGACGTGCTGTTCAACAACGCCGGAGTCAATGCCCCGGCAGTGCCCGTAGACGAACTGCCATTGGAGAAATGGTTCAACGCGATCAACACCAACGTCACGGGTGTATTCCTGTGCGCACGCGCTGCGTTCGGTCTGATGCGCCGGCAGTCACCGCAAGGCGGCCGCATCATCAACAACGGTTCGATCTCCGCGCACACGCCGCGTCCTTTCACCGCCCCTTACACGGCCAGCAAGCACGCGGTCACCGGACTGACCAAAGCCCTTGCGTTGGATGGCCGTGCCTACAACATCGTCGCGAGCCAGATCGACATCGGCAATGCCTTGACGGAGTTGTCCGAGCGCATGACGCGTGGCGTGCCCCAGGCCAACGGCACCGTGGCACCCGAGCCCGTGATGCCCGCAGTGCACGTTGCCAATGCCGTGCGCCACATCGCGACGCTGCCACTCGATGTGAATGTGCTCACGATGACTGTCATGGCCAGTTCCATGCCTTTCGTCGGTCGAGGCTGAGCACATTCGACCCTTTCCGTTCCCCTATCAGAGCCGAGGAGACCTCCGTGCCACGTATCTCATTGTTCAAGCTTCTGGCCGTCGCGCTGACTGCCGTGGTGGCCACCAGTTCCGTTGCTGCGGAGAACTATCCCAGCCGTCCGATCAAGATCATCGTGCCCGCGCCGCCGGGCGGTGCAATCGACATCCTCGCCCGCGTCGTCGGCAACAAGCTCTCACTCTCGATGGGTCAGCCAGTGGTGATCGACAACCGACCCGGCGCGTCGAACAACCTGGGCACGGAGGTTCTCGCCAAGGCAGTGCCGGACGGCTACACCATCGGTATCGTCGGTGGCAGCCACACCATCAACAAGTTCCTGTTCAAGAACCTGGGGTGGGATCCGGAGAAGAGCTTCGAGCCGATCGTCTACACGCACGAGGTCCCGCTCGTCTTCGCTGTCTATCCACAGATCCCGGCCAGGACGCTGCCCGAACTCATTGCGTGGATGAAGGCCCATCCGGACCAGGCAAAAGTGGCGACTTCCGGTCGTGGCAGCGCCCAGGAGATGGCAGCGGAGTTGTTTCGGCTCGCCAGCGGAGTACCCATGCTGATGGTGCCGTACAAGGGCTCGTCTGCGGCGCAACCGGATCTACTGGCCGGCAGGACCATCCTGTACATCGACACCGTGAGTGCAATCCAGGCACAGGTGAAGGCCGGCTCTGTGCGTGGCGTCGCGGTGACCTCGCTCAAGCGAGCCGCTTCGCTGCCCGAGGTCCCCACCGCCGACGAACAGGGCCTCAAGGGCTACGAGGCCAATACGAATGGTGGCTTCCTCGCTCCGGCCGGGACACCGCAACCCGTCATCGCCAAGCTCAATGCCGAAATCAACGCGGCCCTCAAGCAGCCGGATGTGCGCGAGAAACTCGAAGCCGCTGGCATCGAGGTGCAGGGCGGCACGGCCCAGGAGTACGCGACGCGAATGAAGGCTGACCTCGGAAAGTGGGGCAAGGTCATCCACGACGCCGGGATTCAAGCAGAGTGAGGGCGAGCACCGCCGTCATGCCAACACGCCGGGCAAGGACGCCTTTGCGTCGAAGCGGAACTCGGCGGCCGCGCATGTGGGCATGTCGATGATTTCGCTCGAGAGCCGATGCGCGAGGTCGGTGAACTCGTCGTGGCCTTCACTGCTTGGGGGCTCGCAGATCGTTGCGCAACACAGTTCCGAAGGACAGTGATCGTGAGCTACGAAAATGCGGCTGGAGGCGGAACGGGCCGACGCAAATGTGACCCACCGCCGTTTTTCGACAGCGGCGGCATTGTCAGAATCGCGCCTTTTGGTTCGCGAGACCGCCGTCATGAAGGTGGCGCGATTCATCCAGATTCATCTGTCCCATTCCGAACTCCCCATGTTCCGAATCCTGCTCGAGTCCACGATCCATCGCGCCACCGTGACCGACTACGGCCTCGTGGTCGTTCTCTTCACAGCTGCGCAGGGCCTGGCTGACAACCGATACGCGAAGGACAACCCATGGGATATCTGAGGCGATGTCTGATGGAAGTTCGCGCGGCACAGGGTGAGCCGGACGACGAAGACCTTCGTGTAGAAAGAGATCCTCAGCCGACAGACAAGGGTGTCTTGCACGACCAGTTCTTTCGGCATCAAGTGCACGGAGGAGCGAGTCCTCACAGGTCACCGGCCCGGACCTATCAATCGGGGGTCATATCCGAGCGAACGTGAACCGCCAGCGGTCTGTACGCGACACATCCTGCCTTTTTCGGCATCTACCCCGAACCGGATTTGCTCGGTCGCGAGGACAAGCACCTCTTCAGCCGATTCACCGTGAGCCTGGAAGAGTCACGGATCGGCATCATTGGTGACCAACGGGGCAGTTCGCCGCACGAACCTCACGCAATCCGAAATTCATCCCCGCGAAAAACATGAACAAAGCGCCCTCGGCCAATTCCTCCCGCACCCTCGCACATATCGCGCTCTTCGCGGCCTTGATTGCAGCGATGGGGATGATCCCCAAGGTCGATCTGCCATTCGGTGTTCCGATCACCCTGCAGACCCTGGGAGTCATGATGGCGGGTTGCCTGCTTGGCGCAAGGCGCGGGTTCCTTGCGGTCAGCCTCTTCTTGCTGGCAGTGGCGCTGGGACTACCGCTGCTGGCCGGGGGACGCGGCGGCTTGGGCGTGTTCGTCGCGCCGTCGGCCGGTTTCCTGATTGGATGGCCGTTCGGTGCGGCGGCCAGTGGCTTTGTGATGCGTCGCCTTTCACGCCCGAGTGGCCGCGCGCTCCTGGCCGGCGCATTCATTTCGGCTTTGGTTGGTGGTATCGGCGTTGTCTATGTCTTTGGGATCGCCGGACTCACATTGATCGCCAAGCTCTCCGTTCAGCATGCGGCGCTCGCCAGCGCGATATTCATTCCGGGTGACCTGCTCAAATGCGCGATCTGCGCATTGGTCGTACAGACGGTCGTGCGCGGATTGCCGCATTGGCGCCTGGCCGAGTGAGGCCGACCGACGCCGCTTGGCCATGCTGGATCCCGATCATGCGAGCGAGCGCTCGTTCGCCGATGACGGCGCTGCGCGCACTGCTTCGCGCATCGAGTTCGAAACCGTTCACGATCCGATCGCATACTGGGCCGCCCGCACGCCGAATGCGATGGCCATCGACGATGGCTCGCTGCGCCTGAGCTTCGAGGCCCTGTCCGATGGGATCGCTGCCACCGCGAGATCGCATGCTCATGCGCTTGGCCCGGCCCCGGTATGGGTCGACGAGGCAGGCACGCCGGGCGAGCAGCTTGTCAGCTTTCTGAGCATCCTCGCGGCAGGCCATGCAGCCGTGGTCGGTGACCCGGACTGGTCACCCGAGCTGCGACGCAGGGTCACGGAGTTGCTGGGCGCCTCTTCGACCGGAACTCCGGCGCGCGATCTGACGCTTCCTCCCGGCTCGTTCTACGTGGGCTTCACGTCTGGCAGCACGGGCGTCCCCAAGGGCTTCGTGCGAAGCCACCGGTCGTGGACGAGCAGTTTCGAGGCCTGCCTCGAAGCATTCGGCCCCGCAGTGCGCACCCCATTGCTCGCCCCAGGACGCCTTTCGCATTCGCTGTTCCTGTTCGGTGCGCTGATGGGCTTGTGGAGCGGCGCCGGCGTGCGCCTGCAAACGCGCTTCTCGGCGGGCGCGGCGTTGCAGGCGCTGGGGCAGGGCGATGCTCGAAGCCTCATCGCCGTGCCCAGCCAGCTGATCCTGATGCTCGAGCAGGCTCATCGTCACGGCCTGCGCGCCATCGCGGAGACGCAACTGGTGATGATCGGGGGCGCAGCATGGCCTCGGGTGCGAACGCCGCATTTGCAGGCGCTGTTTCCCAACGCGCGCATCGTCGAGTTCTACGGCGCGTCCGAGACCAGCTTCATCGCCTGGACCGAGAGCCGCGTCGACCTCCCGGCGACGGCCGTGGGGCGGCCGTTTGCGAGCGTGGATCTGCGCATCGAGAGGGTGGGTGGGACATGCGAAGACTCGGCTCTCGCTGCATCCCCGGGTTTGATCTACGTGCGCAGCCCCATGGTGTTCACCGACTACGTGACGCCTTCACTGGCTCGCGGCGCGACGATCTTGCGCGATGGCGAATGGCTGTCCGTGGGCGACATGGGCCATCTCGATGCCGATGGCGTGCTCCACCTGGTGGGTCGGCAGCAGCGCATGTTCGTCGTGCAAGGCAAGAACCTGTTTCCCGAGGAAGTGGAGCAGGTCCTGACCGAACATCCAGCCATTGCGGCAGCTTCGGTCCAGGCTATGCCCGACGGAGTGCGCGGCAAGCATGCAGTGGCGGTACTCGAGTTGGTTCAGCCCATCGATCGCGCGACCCTCGCGGACTGGTGCAGGGCTCGATTGGAGCCCTACAAGACGCCACGCCGGGTCTATGCTTGTGCCGACTGGCCACGCACGACGGGCGGCAAGACCGATCATGCCGCCCTGGCGCGATGCCTGGCCGCAAATCCGGAGGGGCCAGCGGGCTGGCAAGCACTGCCTTGGCGGCTCTCGAGGACATGACACCGGATGCACCTGTCTTGCTCGCTTGGGCACGCAGCGCGGTGATTCCGAGGGGCGGTGCACTCGCCCTTCTGGCTGCCCACGAGATCGCGGCGCCGGTCGTCAGGGCGCTGCTGGCGCGAAGCGGCATCGATGCGTCGGCCGTCGATGCGGTGGTTTGCGGCAATGCGCTCGGCGCGGGCGGCAACCCGGCGCGGATGGTCGCGCTCGCGGCCGGCTTGCCCGATCGCACCGCAGCCTTCTCCGTCGACACGCAGTGCTGCTCGGGGCTGGATGCAGTCTCGATGGGCGCCGGGTTGATTGCCTCCGGGCAGGCGCAGGTGGTCGTGGAGGGCGGTGTCGAGGCCTGGAGCCGCTCGCCGATCCGGCTGCATCGGCCGCTCGCTCAGGGTGAGGCACCGATGTCTTACGAGCGACCGGCGTTCGCACCCGACCCATCGCGCGACCCGGACCTGGCGCTCGCCGCAGCCCGATATGCCGCGCAGAGGGGCATCACGCGGACGGCGCAGGATGCGTATGCAGTGGACAGTCATGCCAAGGCGCTTGCATGGCGCGCGCACATGGCCTCGGAAATCGTTCCCATTGGGGCGGCAGTACAGGACACCTATGCGCGCTCGATCAAGGTTGATCGCACGGCGCGCATGCCCATCGAGGCCCTCTCGGATCAGTCGGGCTCATCGGACTTCGATCGGCGGGCCACGGCGGTGAGCCGGCTTTCGATCGCGCCGCAGGCCGATGGCGCGGCGTTTGTCCTGATGGCCTCGCCGCGGGCTTCGGCCGCCCTTGGAGCGCCGGCCTTGCTGCGTTGGCGGGCCGCGCTCGCAGTGGGCACCGCGCCGGAGATGCCCATGCTGGCAGCAGCACACGCGACCAAGGACTTGCTTCATCGGCACGGCATCGAGGCAGCGGCCCTTTGGGGCGCGGAACTGCACGAAGCCTTTGCCGTCCAGGCCATCGCGTTCGCGGAGGCGCTGGGCATCGAGCCCGAGCGTCTCAACCGCGGAGGAGGGGGGCTTGCACGCGGGCACCCCATCGGCGCGTCCGGAGCCGTCAGCCTGGTCCGCCTTCTCGCCGATATGGCGCGCGAAGCACCGCGCGGCGCACTGGGGCTCGCCAGCATCGCGGCGGCCGGTGGCCTCGGCTCGGCAGCGTTGGTCGAAAAACTCTAGCCGCCGCTATCGGATCACGCGCAGGTAGTCCGACACGTCGCGTCGCACAGTGCGCACCATGTTCTCGGGGGCCGATGGGTCGGCATAGCCGATCGAGAGACCACACACGATGGACTGGCCGGCGTCGAGCCCCAGCACCTCGCGCACCACGCCAGGGTAGGAGGCGAGTGCCCCGATGGCGCAGCTGCCCAGGCCCCGCGCGGCCGCCGCCAGCATGAAGCCGTACAGGCACATGCCCAGATCCATGTAGCAACCGCTGCCCATGCGCGCATCGATGGTGATCACCAGCGCGACCGGCGCGTCGAAGAAACGGAAGTTGCGTTCGAACTGCTTGCGCCGTGCTTCCTGGTCGTCGCGCGCTGCGCCAAGCGCGCCATAGAGCGCTTGAGCGGCGGCCACCTGACGCCGCCGCAGCGTCATCGGCATGGGAATGGGGAAGTAGCTGTAGTCCTCGTTCTGGGGAGCGCCACTCCGGTACATCTCCACCAGGCGGTCCGACAGTTTCTGGCGCGCCGCGCCGTCGATGCGTATGAACTCGCCCGGTTGCAGATTCGCCCCGCTGGGCGCGCGCCGCGCTTCCTGCAGCATCTGCGCGATCCATTCGTCCGGGACCGGGCTGTCCATGAAACGGCGGGTTGAAGTCCGACCATCGGCCAGTGCCGACCAGCCTCGCACGGCTGCATCGCGCTCGTCCTCCAAGCAGCCTATGTCATTCGTTCTCATGGGTCCCATTTTTATCGCAATCATCCGGTGGGCACGTCCGCAAACGAACACGCCCACATATGTGACGAGCCGCCGTTTTTCTGTCAGTGCTGCACATCGAGAATCGCGCCTTTTTGCCAGGGAACGAAATGATGGCGACGAGTGCTCGTCATCGCCGATGGTCGGCGCCGAACGCAAGTGTCGTCCCAGGTTGATTGCTTGAAGAATGGAGACAAGAGAATGCCCCTGAAATTGCTTGCCCAAATGGGCAAGGCAGGACAGCCGATCGTCGTTCGCGAGAACGATTGCGTGAACAAGGTGCTTGCACTGAGGGCGGCCGGACTGGTGCACGCACTTGAATCCGAGGATGAGGACGAGATGCTCGTCTCGTTGACCGACAAGGGCTGGCGGGCGCTCGAACCCGAGAAGGGATAGCCGCGTGGCGCGCAACGCAACGAGCCGCCGCTCTCCTCAGTACCACTGCCAACCACGAAGCGCAACTTTCTGCCTGTGACAAACACCACGCCCGTCCGGGTCTCGACTTGCTGCGCACGATCTGGTCTAGCGACTGGAACAAACGCCACCTATAGCCGGCCCGCGACGGGCGAACGTCCACGACGGAAGCCCCTACGCTACGCGGACAGGAGGGTCACGCAACCTCAGACTGAGGATCACGAGAGAAAAGTTCCCGTGAAGGACGTACCGCCTCAAGTGTGGCCTGGCGGTATCCGCTGGAAACCAATGCCCCGGCACCTGGCGCTTGAACGAAGCCCAAGCCACTAGACCCTCAAGTCTTCGCGTGCACCGCCGATAAACCGCAGTGAGGGGAAAGCGACCATGGCCGGCGCGTGGCGACGAGGGCTGGCGTTCTCTCCGCCATCAACTGCCCCATCCTGGAAACTGCCCCCATGAAACTCAGCACCAAGCTCCCACTGGCATTCGCCGCCGGCGTCGCGGCCGAACCATTGAGGAAATCGTGAAAAGCGTGCGCCGCGGACCGACATCATGGGAGAGATCAGCGCGGCGAGCCAGCAGCAAACCGCAGGCATCGACCAGATCAATCAGGCAGTGACGCAAATGGATGAAGTCACCCAGCAGACAGCCGCGCTGGTCGAGCGGGCGTCAGCGGCGGCACAATCACTTCAGGCGCAGGCCCGCCATCTGGTGCAGTCGGTGAGCCTTTTCAGGTTGGAGCCAAGGCAGGTTAGGCCCCCCGCGGCTTTTGCCTAGTGGCTTGGCGATCTTCAACGCGGTTGCACGTCGATGGTACCCACGCAGATCAGGTTTACAGGGCCGCACGGGTCGCCATTCAAGCTCGGTAGCCCGATGCTGGTATTCGAAGGGAAGACGCTCCTCGGGACACTGGACCCGGTTGAAGTCCTGAAGAACGGCACCGAGATTCACATCGAGGCGTTCATCCCGACGCAGGTCCTCCTGAAAGAGCGCCGGCACGTGGGCCGCCTCCTTCTTTTCGAGTTCTGTGCCTACATCACTAAGCACTTCCCGCAGATTCAGGCCATCAGCTTCGCGTTCGCGCGCCCGATCGACGCGCTCGGACGTCCCGCCGAGCAGGCCGGCTCGCGCACTTCGGCAATGGCGCGCATCGGGGCAGTGAACATCACGGTCACGCCAGTGACACTGGGCGTGCATGTTGTGTCAGGTGTCTGGCCCTACAGCCAGGCGAATCGGGCGGCTTTGCAGTCTGCACTCGAAGAACAGCGCGCGATATACCGGGACAAGCCGATCGTCAGGCCATCCTTTGCCAAAAGATTCCTCGCCAGGCTGGCGGCCTTGTCGTCGCGGAGCCCGCGCGGCTCGAAATGATCGCCGTGAATGGGTCCCCGAACTCATTCTCGGATTCCTTGCATTGCCTGACGCGATTGCCTTCGATGCCACAGCCATTTCCTTGAGCGCTGCGAACATCTTGGAGATGGGCAATGTCGCTCAATCCGAGTAGGGTGCTTGCTCCTTGTCGTCCTGCAAATCGGCTCTCTCCATTCCTGCGATCGCTGTTTATTCACATTTGGAGGGGCCAGATTTGGGGCGCCAACTCACGCGAAAAGTGAACGCCTTTCAGATGCGAAAGAAGCATTTCCTTCTTCTGTGTGTAAACTCCGCGCCGGCGTGCATTAAAGGAAAGAGTCTTTCCCTCGATTCATCACATGCTCAGACGCCATTTGTCGCGAGGCTCAAGATGCAGAGCGGCGAACTCCTTCAACTTCAAAGGATCAAGATTCAATGGCAAAGTCCTACGCGCAACTGCAAGAGGCCATCGCGAAGCTCGAACAACAAGCTGCCGCGCTTCGTGCAACTGAGACGACCAAGGTGGTTTCACAAATCCGTGAAGCCATTGCCACTTACGGCCTGACGGTCGAGCAGCTCTTTGGCCGTGCCGCCAAGGCAGTGAAGGCCCTGGTAAGCGCAAAGGCGGCGCGCAAGGGCGCGGGCATTGCGAAGTACCGCGATCCCAAGACCGGCAAGACCTGGACGGGTTTCGGCAAACCTCCCGCTTGGCTTGCCACGGTTCGCAACCGTGACAAGTTCCTCATCGACCAGTCGGGCGTGGTCGCCGAACCCCCGGTCGCAACGGACGTGGCGCCGGCCGCTGTAGCGGCGAAAAAGACCGTGCGCAAGGCCCGTACAGTTGCAGCACCGGCGAAGAAGTCGGTTCGCGCCAAGAAGGTTGCTGCCGCTCCGGTGGCAGCGCCCGAAGTCAACGCTGAAGTGCCGGCCGTGAAGAAGAGTCCCGCAAAGAAGGCCGCGGCCAAGAAGAGCGCACCCTCGAAGAAGGCGGCGCCAGCAAAGAAGGCGGTAGCCGCCCCCAAGGCCACAAAGGCTGCTTCCAAGGCCCCCAAGAAGGTCTCGACCAAGACCGCCAAACCGAAGGCTCCCGCTAAGTCCCGCCGCTCGCGCACGACCGCGAAAGCTGCGGCGCCTTCCGTGGCAGGCACCGCACCGGGAACTCCCGAGTCAGCTACGTCGGCGGCTTGACAGCTGGGCCGACCTGTTTTGGTCCAAGGGACCAATGGGAGAGGGCCGCGCTGCGGCCTTTTCTTTTGGCGCGGCTTCCTTACTGCCGCTGGCCGTGCGCCCGGCGGGATCGGCATTGTGCGAACCAAGAACGACACAGTTGCTCGGAAATCCAAGTGCTCGGCTGGATGCAGAATGGCGCCAGCACCATTGGTGTCTGATCATTGACTGCGCCATGAACGAAGCAACCGTCAAAGCACTTCTCCGAGCCGCGCGCGCGGAGGCCATCAGGACGGGCCGTTCCCAAGTTCTCACCGGCTATCGCCTGGACGTCTTCGTGGAGCCGCAACCGGCCGGCGTCACGCCTCGAGCCCTCTACCGGGTTCGCGGTCGCACGGTCACCTTTGGCGCAGCCGCGGCCGCGATGGTGGACGCCACGAAAGAGGCATAGGCTGATACGTCAGCGGATCCCGCGCTGCGGAAATCGACTCCTAGGCGATCGCGCCCCGCCCTAAACCATATGCTGGGCAAAAGGGGACCGCTACGCGCCAAACGTCCACGCTGCCAACACGCCTAGTGCAATACCGACGGGCAAAGCGACCCATGGGAACCATTTGCGTTCCGTCAGAGATGGGGTATTGCCCTCTTCAGCCTGCCTGAAAATGCGCATCTCCCGCTCGACCGCACGATTGATCGCTGCGCGCTGCGAGTCGTCAAAGGGTTGAAGGTCGGGGTCAGTCTTCATGAATCCGAAGATAGCCCAAAGGTCGTGGCGACAAAAATACATCGGGAGATGTAGACGGAGACCGAATCACGAAGTCGTCACGATTCGGAATCTTGAGTTCCTTCTGGAGCGGTGCGACTCAGGATGCCGATGCTGGCTCCGAGTACCGCCGATGTTTTAGGTGCCAGGGGCCGGTCTGTCCGCAAGTGCATTGACGGTGCACCGCAGACACACCCCCTTGGCTCGCAGGCTGACGCTCAACTGCTGTCTTGCAGGAGGGAAGGCAGGACCCGATGCGAGAAGACGCTATCGTCCTTGGTCTAGCCGCTGCAAACCGACGATGGTCAAGTAGGCGCAACCTCTGTCGTCCATCGCCACAAGTCCGTGAGAGGTCAGGCGACCCACTGCTGTGACCCGTGCATTGGCACTCGTGTTTCCGGCGCACGCGGCCAGGGCCTGCAGCATTTGCCATTGCTCCGCGTTGAGCCGCAGCTTGTTAATGGCCTCTCCATGGGGGTTGCTGATCGCCTCGCCGGGAAAGCCTTCGTTGTCTCTCTCCATGTCCCGATTCTGTGAGTCGGACTAATGCTTTGGTATGTCTTTTGACATGCGCTGACCCGACGGGTCGGCGGTGCGTGAACTACTTCACACCCCCATGGCATCGCTGTCATCGCGGAAGACCCGCACCAACGCTCGGCGCTGGTGCTCGGTCATCCAGGCACCCGTCAAGCTGTGAACAGTCCGTTGGCTGGCACACAAGGACCGATACCCTGTTCTACAAGCGCCGCTTCTGTGGTGCTTTCCTTGCGGCGTTCTTGCCTACGTCAATCGAGGAACAAACGCTCCGGCACCCCAACCGGACGATTGCCAATCGCCGAACTCACCGCTCATACTGGACCAGCGCTGGGCACGGGGCAAGCATATCAACACTCCTCGGCGCACAGGAGAGACCAGACGTGAGCGACTCAGTTGAAGCCGTTGTCGGAGTGCAGCCTGCTCAAGCAGGGAAGAGCGACCCCTCTACGATCGACTCCGCCAGCGACAAGCCGGCCGGCATTCCACCGGACCCTATCGAAAAGGAAGTCGCAAAGCGCCGCAAGAACCTGGGCGGCAGCGAGCCGCTGTCGGACAAGGACCCGTTGTGGGGCCTTGCCCTTTCCGGCGGGGGCATTCGAAGCGCGACCTTCTGCTTCGGGGTTCTGAGGGCGTTGGCAAATCGTCAACTGCTGCTGCGCTTCGACCTTCTTTCGACCGTATCGGGCGGAGGCTACATTGGCACCACCGTGGGAAGCTTGTTTCACCGGGCCGCCAACGGTGACGAAGCGCGAAAGGTTCAGGAGGCTATCAACGGGCAGTTCCCTTCGCTGGACGGTGGCGGCAAGCCTGGCGGCGAGAAATCCACGAGCTGGTTTCTCTGGTGGCTGCGAGCCAACGGCCGCTACCTGATTCCGCGCGGCGTCAAGGACACGACCTTTGCAGTCGCGCTGTATCTGCGCAACCTAGCCGGCATCCACTTCGAGCTGGGCCTCATCGCCATCCTGATTGGTCTCGTGCTCTGCGCCGTGGACCTGGGGGTGTGGTGGGCCCTCGAGCAGCTGGGCTACCTGTTCCCGAACCGGGACTTCTTCGAGCTGCTTCGCTGGATTCCCAACTGGTTGCCGACCATTTCGGTCGCGCTTCCATTTCTGATCCTGTCCGCAGCTCGGCTGGGAGCGGCCTACTGGGCGGTCCCGTGGGCCCAGGCGCACGCGAAGGGCGTCAGCGCTGGGCCGTCTGCGTCGCACGGCCCGCCCGCAGGGGCTGTGAAGCCAGCGGCAAATTCCAAGGTGAAGACGCCATGGCTTGTTTTTGGGGGCGTCCTGCTGGCCGACCTGGTTTTGAGCGTTCTCTTCTACGAGTACGGAACGACGAACACCGGCGTGGGCAATGTCGTCCGGAACGTTTTGTGGTGGACGTGCGCAATACTCATTGCGCTGTGGGTGACGGGGGCGTACACCGCGCAGCGGCAGCTTCTCAAGGCCCGAGACTCCGCCAGCGCTGCATTGCAGGCGGATACAGCCCGAAATGTTCTGACGAAGCGCTTTGCCAACAGGCTTCGCTGGATGGTCGCGGTCGTGCTTGCAGGCATGGTCGACCGCGTGGCCTGGTTTCTCGCTTTCAATGAAATCTCGGTGGTCAACGTCGGCCTTATGCTGGCTCTTGCCGCCGCGGTTCTGCGCGGCCTCATGCCTGTGGTCACGACTTTCGCTTCGACTGATGGCAAGGGATCCTCCGCTGTTCTGACGCTGGGCCGTGCGGGCGGCTACCTGCTGGTTTTCCTCCTCGTCTCCTGGTGGGTCACATTGGTCTATCAGGCAGTCTTGGGCGCGCTCTTCGTCGGCAAGGAACTGGACTACGCCGGGGGTTGGCTCGTTCTCGGTCTGCTCGCGACTCCAGTCGTCGGATACGTGGTCTTCACAGGTCGGAACCTGACGTTCCTGAACCTGTCTTCGCTGCATTCCTTCTACCGAGCACGTCTGGTGCGCAGCTACATGGGCGCAGCAAACGCCAGTCGGTTCGGTGCGCGTGGTGCGCTGGGCGCAATCTCCGAGGTCACGACCCAGATGCCGGTCGGCCAAGAGGGCCCTTCCATCGATGATGTGATGCCGGAAGACGACATCTCGCTGACCACGTACAGGCCTCAGGACTCCGGCGGGCCCGTGCACCTCATCAACGTGTGCGTCAACCAGACACAGGACCCACGAGGTCGGATATTCAACCAGGACCGCAGAGGGCTGTCGTTGACGGTTGCCTCCGGGGGACTGATGCGAGCGAGCCTGGAAGACTGGACCCAGCTTTCCAAGACGTCGGGCATGAGCGTAGGGCGCTGGATGGCGATTTCAGGGGCGGCCGTCGCACCTGGCATGGGCTTCCAGACCCGCGGCGGTCTTGCCGCGCTCATGACCTTCGCCGGCGTGCGCCTTGGCTACTGGTGGAGCAAGGAGGAGCGGGATGATACCCACGGGCGAGCGAGGACGAACCCGCTCTCCAAGTCCAAGGGCCTTATTGCCGAGGTGTTCGGCACCTTCAAGGGAACGGCGGGACCGGATTGGTTTCTCTCGGACGGGGGGCATTTCGAGAACACAGCGGCCTACGCGCTTCTGGCGCAGCGTGCCGATGTCATCGTGGTGGCCGACTGCGGCGCGGATCCCAAGTACAAGTTTGGGGACCTTGAGAATCTGGTTCGGATTGCGCGGGTCGACCTGCACGCGGACATTCAGTTTCTCAGGCCCAAGACTCCGCCGGCGCCTCGTCAGCCGGACAAGAGCGCCCTTCGTACAAAGAACAGGTTCCCTGCTCGGCCGCTCGAGGAGCCGCCCGATGAAGTGGGCTTCTTTGGGAGCATTAACGATTTGGCCTCGAAGGACGGCACCGCCTGCCTGGCGCTGGCCAGGGTGGTTTACGGTGGTGACCGACCGGGCACCGGCATTCTCATCCTCATCAAGCCCAACATTTGCGAAGGCCTGCCTGTGGACCTATTGAACTTCAAGGACCAGTATCCGGAGTTCCCTCAGCAGCCCACGGCTGACCAGTTCTTCTCCGAGGCGCAATGGGAGAGTTACTTCCTGCTGGGCCAGTACCTTGGCGGCAAGCTGAATCGAGCATTCATCGAGCGACTTCTGGCCAATCCGGACGAGCTCTTCGAGACGGACGAATGCTCTCCCTTCGAGGAGGCGAAGAAGGCAGCCAGGGCGCAGCCCTCGGTGCTTGCAGAAGCGGGCGCTGCCATTAGCCGATTGCCTTCCCGGATTGGGCAGTCGGCAGTTGGAACCACGCTCGGGCTCGGCGCCGTGGCAACGGTGGCGATTTCAACCTGGCAAGCCATCGACGGAGTCCGAACGTCCTACGCCAAGAAGACCGAGGCCGAGCGCGCCGCCCTCAAGGAGCTGACGGACCTGTGGGCCAAGGTGCCTCCACCAGCGATCGCCGAGCAGAAACCGCAGGATGCGGCGCTGGCGCTCACGAATCTCGCCGCGGCCATCGTTCGCTCGGCCGACACCTTGTGTCCGACTAACGAGGCCAAGTGGTACATCGATTCGCCTGTCGCAACCCAGATCACCAACGACGCCATCAGCCAGTGCAAGGACTTGATTCGCAAGGGCAAGAGCAAGGCCACGGCGACGTCGGCGGGCTCGGCCTGCTACATGCTGGTGGAGGCGTCGAACCCCAATCTCAAGGGTCCGCTGCCCAAGTGTCTGTCCTGGAAGGAGCGCAGCCTGGAGTCGATCCCGCCACCTCTCTACTGGGGCTACGACTACTCGGCGACCCGGACCATCGACTACTGGCACCCATGCGAGCCACTGAGAGCACCGTTGCTCGCGGCGGAAAGCGACTACGAGGAAGACTTCGGACCTCTCCTCGCAAAGCGAAGCGCGGAGACCTACGGACCGCCTGCAGAAACCTCTGCGCCCCCGAGCGGATGCCAGGGCCGGAGCGTGAGTTGGCTCGACGTCCTTGATTGGCTCCAACTCGAACTCGGTGGCACGTTCATGACCGCTAGCATGATCAAGGTTCCGCCGGCACCCCCGCCGGAAGCACCCAAGACCGAGACTGCCCCTCAGGCGGGCTCTGAAGGGCAGCAAGGTCGACCGGTGCCACCGAAGAGTTCGGCCGGGACGGAGACCTCTCGGTCGCCGGCGACCGGCTCCCAGGGACAGGGCCCGACTGCCGCCGCTGGGGCGGCCTCATCGCAATCCGGGCGGGCATTACCGTCGTGTACTGACGATGCGGAAGCGAAGGCGTCTCCAGTTGCGGTCTCGAACGGCGCATGCAAGGGGATGCAGGTCTTCGTGCAGACCTACGGCACCGCGCAACAGCCACAGGTTGCCTGCCTTCAACGGCGGTGGGAGGCTCAACTCGGTGCCAAGCCGTTGTCCATCGAAGACGTGGTCGAAACCGCGAGACGCCGCGGCCGCATCACTCCAGCACCGGTTCGGCAGAACGAAATTCGATTCCACGGCAGCGACTCGGAGGGTTGCGCAAGAGAAATCAACAGGGTGACCGGTGGGGCGTTTGTCGTGAAGCCGCTGGGCGCCCAGTTCACCCCATCCCGCCGCACACTGGAGGTCTGGATCGCTCCGTCGCCTCCGGGCCCAACGGCGGGGCGGTAGCTCGCGAACACACCCAAGATGTCGAAGCCATCGGCGGGCTGCTGAAGGCACGCCACAAACCGGGGTGGTTTTTGCCGAAGGAGTCGATAGCGATGCCCGACAAAAAAAGCATGCCATATCTTGCGTCGAGCAATACATGGCCATAGACTGAAGAAGTCGATTGCAAGGGTCACCACCGACTTTGCAGCCCCACGTTGGGATTGACGCGTTCCGCATGCTGTCCTGGTGGGATTCGCGCTTATGCGCGCACACCAGGAGAGCATGCGTCAACGGAATGCGCAGTCATCAATTCCGGGTTTCTCCAAGGAGAAAGCAATGTCCGAGGTCCTGCTTGCAGTGGCTTACGCGATGTTGGCTCTGCACTACTTGCATCAAGCAGTGCTCACCTTCATCAAATGATTCTTGAGCTGTCCCGAAAGGGGCATCTCCGAAAGGCCCCCATTGGGGGGCCTTTCGTTTTTTGAGGGCGCTGCTGAACTGAGGGCATGAGTTCTGAACGATCGCCGCATCCACGCAGGCGCGCGGCGTTGTGAACTTGCCCAGGCGGCTGTCGACGCGCGCGTCAGGCCCCAAAGGCCATTGCAGGTCGCGAACGGATTCCTCGAGCCAGCTTGAAGGGCAGTTCCCGCACCGCCTTCCCGGTGATCGCCGCGCGCGCAGGCACATCGACAGTCCCACTGCCGCGCCACCCTGCACTTACGCTCTTGCGCTTCCGCGCTCTTCGGATTGACCGCGAGATTGCACTAAACGCCTGCACGGCAGCGCGGCACACTTTGACCACACGGTGGTGGCTCTGGAAAGCCTGCTCAATGGCGAACCAGGACCAACCGAATTAGTCGCCCAGATCGCGTTGCACCTGCAATAGCATGGAGCACCAGATCAGCCCGATGCGGTCCACCGCCTCGGCGATGGTGTAGCCCATCTGGGTGAGCCATTCGGGCCGGTTCAACACCAGGGCCGCCGCGAGCTGCTCACCGGTAGAGAGCGCGCCAATCCTTCCGTCACGGGCCTCCCGGCATCTGGCAAGTAGCTGGGGATACTCGAAGTTATCTATGGACATAAGGTGTTGCGTTGCGTCCGACCCTAACCGGATAGGGCCTGAAATCGGCTCATAAGAAGAGGGCCGGGTATTCCGGCCGGGTCCGTCGGTCCACCAACCAATGTTCGTCCCTTCGACGTCTTTTACAGCTTGGATTCTCAACCATACGTAATACTTTCGTACCCGACGTTGCGCGCGTGGTGCGGAATATCGCACGCGAACTCAACGAACTGGGCGCGCCGCGAAGGACACCGTCGCCGAAGCAGAGAGCCATTCGATCTGCTAAATGCCGTTTCGAGTGAAACGCCTTTCGCTGGCCATCGAGGAACCCCATTTTTAGAAGAGGCTGGGCTCCCTGGCGTTCCGGCCTGCGATCTGCGGCGAACAGCACATTGGGAGCGGAGGGAGCCCGCAAGGATTGTTCTCGCGGCGGCGGCGCCATGGCAAGACGCCATTCGAGGTATTTGCGTAAGGCGTCTCGACGGCAGGTGGGCCAAATGCCCCCCATTGCGAGGCAGACGCAAAGGGCCCGAGTCATCCTGGTTTCTTTGCAAGCACGCTCCAACTTGCCGCACTACCGCACTGGCTTCAACTTATCTCAGGCGTCGATCACGCCTTGAGGCTCTTGGATGCGCTGGTATAGCCGCCGCCTCCTCCGTCGACGAAGTGCACGTGGAGGCTGTCCGCCGGGGCGGTGACAAGGCACGTCATGAGTGCTGTCTCCGAGAGATGGATTCCGTAGCGCAGCCCTCGCTTTGGCGCAGTATCGGCCAGGTACATCTTGATCGCATCTGCCGCGGCAAGCGGGCAATCAATCACGAAGCAGAGCGTCTCGTCGTGCATGCAGAAGTCGGTGTTGGTGACGATCTCGCTGCGATAGCGCTGGGGATCGAAGCCCCCGATGGGCTTTCCGCACGCGAGGACAACGCGGGCCAACAGGGTTTCCGCAAGCACCCGCGCCGTCCATGCAAGCAGCGAACCGCCACGTCTGCGCGCCCGTGCTTCCAACATGAAGCCCGTTGGCGGCCAGCGCGCGCGCAGTGTGTTCAAGCTCACGGGGCGGATCTCGGCCTCTGGGCCGGCGAGTCTCAGGACTTCGCAGTAGATCTCGCGCAGGTCGGTGTTGCCGCGAACAATCATTGTCAACATCGTTTCCTGGCTCGAATGCAGCGTATCCCAGCGGCACGACAAGCCTTCGAGGTTGACTGGCTCGCCGTCGTCCAATGATTCTGGGATGGCGGCGAGGCGACCCAGCTCGGCATTTCCGCGACCCCGCACTGCATCTTCGAGAACCCGGACCCCACCCCCGAGGAAGACGCCAAAGCTGTTTCCCGGGGTCGGCTCGAACCTGCCGACCAGAAGGTCGCAATCGAAGCGGCGAAGTGTTTCGACGGTGACCAGACCCGCGCGCAACACGAGATCAAAGTCGCGCCGCGACTGCCCCCGGACGCGCGCGAGTTCGGCGCGTGCCGCAGCGACCTTCGATGGCGGCACCATCACGACCGCTCCGTCCCCACCGAACAAAAACGGGATTCGCGTCGGCGCGCAAAGGTTGCGAAGACCGGCTATCCCCATGGCGGCCACGAAATTGACCGTCTTGTGACGTCCTCTCGCGACAGCGCCGGTCGAGTCCACGATGTCGGTGACCGCGAGTGCCCAGTCGTCCGGCGCTGGACGAAAGCGGGTCACGTCGAAGGCGTCGCGCTCGTGCTCCAGCAACGGCAGTGCATCGAAGAACCCTTCAGAAGGGCTCAAATGTTCAGCTGCACTCGAAGACATGGGCTTTGTATTGCTCAAACACGTTGGGCACGATCGCCCTCGATTAGTGTCTGCCCGATTTTTCCGTCTTGCCGGACCGGAAAGCGCGGCTCAGTCCAAGGAAGTCGCGTACTCGGAGCCGCACACCTTGCACGAACAGGTCTCGGGACGCAGGTCAGTCGCTTCGCGGTACCGGAGGGGGGTCTTGATCCCATTGAAGACCCAGCATCTCGGACAATGCTCCTGGCCTGCCAGCGGCAGATAGGACCGGGCCCGTTGTTCCGCGCGTGCGCGCGTGACCGGCAAGCCTTGGCGTAGCCTTGGCGGACCGTTCGCGCGACTGCTTTCGCGGCCATGGTGCCGGCGCGCCCGTTGGCACGATCGTTGACGCCATAGACCACGCGCGCATATTCGAGCGGTGCCTGACGTACCAGTGCCGCGATGCGCGAAGGATCGATCTCGGCGGCGGGTGTGGCCATTGGTTCCTTGAAAGGATGTTGAAGGCGACAAGTAGTCAAGGTACAACAAATGGGACGGCGGCGGCCAGTCGCCCGAACGACATAGGCCGACCACGAAAGTGGAGCGGCGGCATCTACAGTCGTGTATCTCGCTCGGGTCATCGAGCGGCTGCGGCGACAAAAGGCAGCACTGGCAGCACTGGGGGCACTGGTTCGCGGGCCGCTGGATTTGCGAAGGCTGCGATCGGATCGCTGGCACCCGCAGCGGCCGATGTGGTCGCCAATTGCAGGGCGGCCGGGGCGACGCCTGGGCAATAAAGGCGGACGTCGATTCGGACGCGGCCGTGCAGGCCGTGGTGGAACGCGCCCTGGACGAAGCGGGCAGCATCGACGTGGTGGTCAACAACGCCTTCCGGCCGTATTCATTCGACCCCCAAGCGCCGCACCTTGTTCGGCGACATGGCGTCTCGCGCGTGCGCACCGGTTCGCTCTTCTCGGGAGGGCTGTGATGGCGGGCAGGCGCATTGAGGCCAGCATTCCGGCAAGCGTCGCGAACCATTTCTCGAGCATCACACAGACAGGCAGCACTTCGCTCGGTGGCTGCGATTCTGGTCGTTGGCGCGGCCTGCGGGAAAAGACCGCTCGTTGTCGCCGACCTGCCGGACAGCGGCCCACGTTGACGGTCTGAGATGCGAGTCAATTGGGCTTCGAAATGCCGCACTCTCGCTACCTTGGCGAAGTTGTCGTCTGCTAATCTCGCCCGATGCCCTCCTCAATTGCTCCGTTGAACGAGCCCGCCGCACGCGAGCCGAGAGGCGGAATGCCATTGTGGCTGCGCCATGCTATCGTGAAATGGATCACTGGCACTGCACTCGCCGCCATGACAGCGATTGTGCTGGTCACGCTGGGATCGACTGTTCTTTCTGATCTTCAGGAATACGGACAGGATCTCGGGCTGCGCTTGAACACGTTGCTTCATCGCTTCCGCACGATTGACGAATTGCCTTCGGATCGCGCCGGCGACCAAGGCCGAGGCGGTCAGCAGGGCTTCGGCACTTCGAGCTATGTGTTCCTCGACATCGATCCGGGCATCGAAGGAGATGCGAACAGCAGTAGCCGGAGCGCCGGGATCGAAACCTGTGCGGCGCTGGCGAAGGCTGACGCAGTTCGATACCGACTGGGCCAGCGGCCACCGGAGGAATCGTCCGCAAACGGCAGGTCCGCGGTCTTCCTCAACTGCAGCTCGGCGAGGCCGGTAAATCGATACATGCTGGCGGAACTCGTCCAGAAGCTTGAACGCTTCGAGCCACGCGCGATCGTGATCGATATCCTGCTCAATCGAGAATCAGATGTCATCGGTTCGGCGGAAGACAAGGCGCTGGCGGATGTCCTCGGGGCTGCGCCTGGAACCCGACGCAAGGTGCCTGTGATCTGGGTCGACTCTCTGGTGCGGGCCAAGCCCCGGCAGTCGCCGGAACTTGTCCGCCTCGAGGGAGAGCGCTTGCTGAAACCCGCTCCTGCAGACGGGCTGTACGCGGCCGCCTCTCTTCCGGTCCCTGACTCGACAGTTCGCCGATACCCGAAGTGCCTGACAATCGTTCCGGAAGGCACGCCCGTCGAGAGCGTGCCTTGGCTCGCGGCTCAACTCGCACACGCCTCGGACGGCCGCCCCGAGCGCTGCAGCAGCGCTGGCCCGGCGGCCGAAGACAACGCACCACGGATCGTGTACACCCTGCCTTCGCTTCAGACGCATCAGGACGACACGAATGCCCACCGGCGAGAGGCATTGTTCCAGTACGCGCCCGCCTACAACCGATGCTTGGGCGAGAATTTCTGGAACCCCCTTTCCGACTGCTCACGCGCGGACACTTACATGGGCAAGGTCGTTGTGATAGGCGGCTCCAATCCGGATCGGAGGGATCGCCACAACACGCCGCTTGGTGAGATGTCGGGTGCAGAGGTGATGGTGAATGCCATGCTGAGTTTCGAGCTCTATCCGCACAACCACGACAAATCGCTTCCGCAACTACTCGTCAAGAAGATCCGAATCGTGCTGGTGTGCAGCCTGCTGTGGCTGGCCTACTTCTGCCTGACGGCCTGGCTCCGCGGTAAGTGTATTCATGAGCTGAAGGCAAACCGCGACGAGCCCAAGTGGAAAGCTAGGTTCAGGTCCTTGCCAGGGGCGGTGCTGCGAGCGATACCAATCCTGGCTTTGCATCTCGTGACGCTCGCGGCAGTATGCCTGGTCGCCGTCTACATGTCCTACAGCACCGACACCGCCATTCCGGCGCTGGACGTCCTTATTCCGGTGCTCGCCATCGCAGTAGATGTCTACGTGGAGAAGGCTGCTGACGCCTTACACTGGCTGGAGCATCTCGTCGAAGAAGTGCTGCTGCCCTCCTCCGCACGCGACCCTCATTGAGAACCGCCGTGAGATCCGTTCCAGGACCGTCCATGTTGCAGGCAGCAGCGCGACTGCTGGTCATTCTTGCAGGTGCGAAGGGTGATGCGACCCACGCGGCGGAGCCGCCCTGCAAGACAGGTTGGCTCACAGCCCGGGCCATGATCACCCGTGTGGATCCGCCGGACTTGGAAGTCTTCAGGCTCGATCCCGCCACCGGCGTGAAGACGCGCGTGAGCAAAAATGCGGTCCTGTGCGATCGCCAAGCCCTCGTCTTCGATGACAAGCAGACAGATGCAACCGTTGAGCTACTCGAAGGGGGAAAGCGCGTTCTCGTCAAGGCAGGCGAAACGCATGTCGTTCCCTCCGGTGCCTCGGCCGTTGCTCTGGCGATTCGTCAGTACGTGGATGCGGCATGGGATGCTGCAGGGGACTTGCAGGCACCCTTGAAGGCTGAGATCCGTACCAACATTCGCAATGGACAGGAGTCGAACATCAGGGAGCCGCTGCGTCTCATCAACGCGTTGCGGCGGCTTTCGGGACAGGTCGTTGCGGCCGAGGTTCCGGTTCATTTGGCTTGGCGCGCCGGGCTTGCGCCCTACACCTGCGAGGGGCAGAACATGCAGGCGACCGTGGTTGCGACGCTTCCGGTGGGCGAGCGCGGCGACTGCACCATTCCGCTTGACCAAGGGACGAAGACGATCACGCGGCTGGCTGTCGTCGACAGCGCAGGTCAGAGTGCGGGAGTCAATTTCCGGCGGGCGACTGCGCCCGAACTCCCCAGACCGGACTGGATTGCGGCCGGCAAAACGTGGAAGCCCGACCCAGAAGGCGCGGCCTGGGCCATGTGGCTCTGGCGCGAGGGCGGACCTACATGGCGCCTCCAGGCGATCGCTCTGCTTCAAGCCAGCGCGTCGACACAGTTTCCAGCCTCCCTTCTCTACGAGAGTATCTTGGCGGAGGCACCTGCGATTCCGCCAAGATAGTCAATGGCGCCTCAGTCGGACGCGAGCGATTTCAGTTCAGGGCCTTGCCGTCTTCGCCGAGCAGCTTCAGATCGAGCAAATCGCCGTCGAGAATCTCTCCGCGGATTTCCCCGTTGCTCACGACGGTCGCATCGCGAATCCGGAGGCGGACACGCGCGCCGATCCGCTTTCCCTTGAGCTCTGCCAATCTGCTGCGCGAAATTTCAACCACATAGTCGTCGAGCGGACGTGGAAACTTTACCGATACTGACACACCCGGCGGCCCCCCGAACACCATGAGATGCCTATCATCGGGCCGTATTAGGGACCTTGCCTGCGTACTGTAGTAGTTGTCGCCCACGGCGATCTTTTTCATGGGCCTGAGGGTCAGGGCAGCCTCCTCGCCAGCGGGAGGCGCCTTCGGATACCAGATGTCCGTGCGCAGTCCCTCAACATCGGGAAGCAGCAGGGTCACCTCTGAGGGACAGGCCTTGGCGCGGGCGATGGTCCAGCGCTTGAAGACTTCAACGTGGGGCGTTGCCAGTTGCGACGAGTCGGTCTTCGGCGGATAGAAGACCGACCATCGATTGGGGTGACTGTCCTGCTGCGAGCTTTCACGGCCGAGCCAACTGCCAGCCATGTCACTCCAGTTTCCGAAGACGTCCGTGTCCGGATGGAATTTGAGTCCATACATCACGAAGGCGTCCGCGTCCAATCTAGCGTCGGTGAGAAGCCGGGTCTCGTTCACATTCTGCTGCAAAGCCTTCAGCAGCGCCTGGTGCTCATTGCCGGTCAAGCGCAGGATCGGCCCGTCCTTGTGGGATTCATTCGAGAATTTCACTAGGGATTGCGCCCGTGCTATCGCATCCTCTTCGCGTTGAGCAGACCCGAACACTTCGTACGGCAGATCAAAGGTCTGCTGGTAGTTGAGCGCTCGTCCCGCCCCTTCCTGGTAGCTCACAATCGATCCGGCGGGTTGCGGGTCGCCTGCCGTGCAACGGTCGATGTACTGGAATCCGTCGCTGACCATGAGCCAGCTATCCATCAACGTCTCATAGCGGTATCCGGTGCTGGATTGCGCGTTCCTAGAGACACGGCGCACCGTCAGCCGCAGACCCCTCGATCCCGAACTCGCGCAAAGGAGATTCTGCTGCTGCGAGCTGAACTGGCGGACCTCGCCGACAACGGATGTGACATCCGTGTTGCCAAGCGTCGCACCGTCGAAGCGGGCGCCGATGATGTTGGCACCGCTGAAGTATGTGCCACGAAGATCGGCGCCGCGAAAATCGGCATTACGCAAGTCGGCGGCCATGAAGCTCGCACCCGCGAGCTTTGCGCCGCCGAAGTTCGCGTTGCGCAGAGACGCCCCAAACCAGTTGCTCTGCGGGGCGACGAGTCCGGGAAAACGTGCGTCCTCCGCCGCAACGAAATAGAACCGTGTGGACGCGGCGTCTGCTTCGTCATCGAGCACCACACCCTTCATGCGCGCGAAACGCAGGTCGGCCTTGGCAAGCTTGGCCCGACTGAGAGTCGCCCCGGTCAGATCCACGCCACCGAGCAGCGCGCCACTGAAGTCGGCGTGAGGAAGATCGGCGTGACCGAGGAAGACGCCCTGCAGATCCAATCCGGCAAGGCTTTTTCCTTCCTTGACCAGTTGACCGGCCGCGGCCACCTGCCCGACGTCTCCGAGCGCGCGGACCTCCACCGCCGACTTGAGGACTGCGAACGCATCGGGACCGCTGCCAACGCTCTGGCAGCCCATGAGGCAGATCCGCTCCGTCAGCGTCGATCTAAAGATCGGACGCTGTGAAGTATTGGAGGTGATGACTTTCCGGCGCGCCTGATCGAATGCCTCCTCCAGGGATATGCCGCGGGTTTCAAGCGCTGCAGTCAGTGCTCTCGCGTAGTCGCCGCCATCGGAGGCAGGCTTTCCCTCGCTGGTCGAATTGGCCAGAAGGAAACCGAGATCATCAAACTTCTCCGGGTCGGCCATCCGCGCGACGGACGCAGGAACTCCACGCGAGGAACTTCCGTTGCCCCGTTCCGTTGACGGCGTTCTGCATGCATCGACGACAACGACGATCGCAGAATGAGGTTCGATCGCCCGCAACACGCGCGTGACATCGGCATTGACGGAGAGTCCGTCTTTCACGACGTCCACCGAGCCGACTCCCTTCACGTCCACCGGGATCAGGTAGTTTGAATTGCCTGCGGGGTCCGAGGCGCCGTGCCCCACGTAGTACAGGAACCCGATGCTGCTCGGTCCTGCGAACTGCAGCGCGCCCTGAAACTGTAGGATCGCCGACTTCATTTTTTCGCGAGTCGCGTTCTGCTCCAGCCTGACGGTGAACCCGAGACGCTCAAGCGCGTCCCTGATGTCCTTGCCGTCGCGGGCGGCGCCCGAGAGCACGTCCTTGGGGTCGGCATAGGCGGAGTTGGCAATGACGAGTGCGATCCTTTGAGAAGACGACTGCGCCTTCAACTGTGGTGTCGCAGGCTGCGCGCCCGCGAACACCACATGCGTCGTCAAAAGGAAAAGCATCGCGAACGTACGCATGGTCGCGCCGCATCGATCGCGCAGCCTTGATTGCAATGAAATCATCCCTGCCTCCAGACAATGAACACGCGCAACTGCGATGAATCTGCTCTTCTTCGGTAAGGATCGGGTGTCCGCGAAATCGGGTCAACTTCAACTCGAAGTCCAGACTCCTCCTGGCTCGATTGCTGGCTTCCTGGAGGGACCGTGGGGTCCTGGCTACTTCTTCATCGCTCCGGCAATGATCAACGCGCCGATGATGACGGCTACGCTCACTGGTAGAGCAGCGATGGCTGCACCTCCTGCCCAGAGCAAAAGGCCAACCACGACGGCCACTAGTATGCCAAGGAAGAGTTCGCGCACGAGACCGAGCGAGATGATCGCCAGCATGCCCGCGAAGATCCAATGGGCCAGCGGGATCTGGGTGGATTGCCACTCGAAGGCGCAGTACCACGCTCCATACATCACAAGCGCTCCCAGCGGATACCGCACCCACCAGGGGGCGCTGAATGGGAAGTCGTCAGGATTCGCCGCCGGAACCACTGGCGCTTTGGGCACCACGGGCGCTTGGGGAACTTCAGGCGCTCGGGCGACCAGGGGCTCTCGGAGCAGCACAGGCTCCACGGCAACCGGTGGGGTCGCTGGCTCGTCGTCGTGAATGACCTTCATCGTCGGCCCTGTGCAGTGAAATGCCGAGCGTAACCACAGGGACCCTTGGAACCAATAGGGCGGACCAATTCCCACCAGAGAAATTCGTGAGCACTCCTTCGTCGCCCGCGCCAAGCCGACGCCCCCCAAGGGGCCCCTGGCCGAACATGCCACCATCCGCTCGCCCCCTGGGGCCGCTGGTGTCAGTCGGGCCGCTGGGGCCACCCTGGGGCCCTGCCACGGAGAGTTCGCTGCGTTCCTTTTCGATCACTGAACCTCGTCGCACCAGACCTTGAATCCGTCCAACTCGTTGGGGCCGAAGGTGCTGGACAACGCCACGTCGCTGGCGTCGCGCCCCTGCGCAATCAGCACGCGGCCGATGCGGGGCACGTTGTTGCGCGCATCGAAGGTGTACCAGCGGTCACCCAGGAAAGCCTCGAACCAGCCCGCAAAGTCCATCGTGCCGTACGGCGGCAGGGTCCCAATATCGCCGAGGTAGCCGGTGCAATAGCGGGCCGGAATGTTCAGGCAGCGGCATAGGGTGATCGCCAGGTGCGCATAGTCGCGGCACACGCCTTGCCCTTCCTTGAAGGCTTCAAAGGCCGACCGGGTGCGCCGGGCGTACTGGTAGCCGAACTCGATATGCTGGTGCACGAAATCGCAGACCGCCTGCACGCGGCCCCAGCCGGTCGGTCCAGCCCCAAAGCGCTGCCAAGCAAAATCGGACAGCAGGTCGGTTTCGCAGTAGCGGCTACCCAGTAGGTAGAGCAGGGTGGACTCGGGCAGGTACTCCACCGGCGTCTGCAGTGCCGAGGGCACGACGATGTCCAGCGCGCCGCTGTCGTGGATCACGGTATCCGTACTCAGTACAAAGCGGCCCGCGGGTGCGACCAGGCGTGTGCACCAGTTTCCAAACAGATCGCGGTACGCGCTGGTGGGCACGGCCGGCTTCGTGAGCAGAAGGTCCGGGCGCAGGAGATCCGAGGCGCGCGAGTAATGAATGCTGAGGGTCAGGATCATCGGCGTCGGCTGGGGAAACTGGTAGGCGATTTCAAAACCGAGCTGGATATTCATCAACCCATGATGCGCCTTGATTCGCACTCCCGCAGGGACTGCTCGGATTGGTTCACAAAATATGCTCGCCCCTGCTCGTGCAGATCGGTCTGAATGACTGCGGTCACCACGTGCAATAGGGGCGCGGTCTACGGCGACTTGACCACGAGGAAAAGTGACCAGGCCAGGCATCCATCCCTGAAGCTGGGAAGGCTCAATCGTCGTGAAGGAGAGCGTATAGGCCAACCGAATCGCCGGCCGACTATTTCGTCTTACGGGCCGCTGGACGGCGTGCGGCGCCAGGCTTGGGGATGTCTGTAGTCCATCCATTTCTTGGGGGTGTGCAGTGCAGCACTCTGCTTCCGCGGCTACGCTGCGAGCGGCGCTTGAACCTGAGCGCCGAAGCGCGGATACCACCTCTCGAAGGACGCTCGTAGTTCGTCATTCAGGACCTGGGTACGAACCTGGAGCAGCAGATGTGCTCCCCGCGGCGTCCAGCGCATCTGCGGCTTCTTCCTTCACGAACCGCTTGGCGATCACCTGGTTGACCGCGGACTCGACAAAGCCGGTGGAAATCCGTTCCCCGCATCGGTACCGCTCCCCATAGTTGACGATGGCGCCGGCATTGTTGTCGATGTAGGTCGCGAATTCGTCCAGCGCCCGATCAAGCTTCTTGAGCACGACTGAACTCGGCAGTCCCGCCTTGCGCTGCTCCTCACGTGCATCGGCAATGTCCTCAAGCAGGTTGTACAAGGCTCCTTCGGCGTGGAGCACGTTTCCATGCCACAAGAACCATTTGACGCGCTCGATGTCCTTGAGGAGATGCTCCCTCTCTGAGCCTTGCAGTCCTCGGGTTGTCTGCAGGAGCTGCTCGATGCGCATGGCGACATGGAACCAGTCCAGGATGTGCTCGGATCGCGGGTGCACGAATGCGCCGAGCTCGCGCACCGTGTCGCCGCCGTCACAAAGGAAGGTGATGTGCTGACGAGGGAGAATGCCTTGCGACTCGAGCACGGCGCGCAACCGCCGCTTGGGCTTTTGGTCAACTCGATGAACGAAGGCGAAGACCTTGGCCGCACCTTCTTGCGGAATGCTCCTTCCGGCGATGACTTCGAAACAACCGTTGGCGCCAGGCAGGCGGTCGCGGCCTCGGATGTACCCTCCATCCAGCCCGACCGTGATCGGGGCGGCAGGCTCCGGCGAAGCTTCGATCTCGCGCTGGGAGCCGCCGTCGTAAGCGAACTGTTCCGGGCCAAGCTGCGCCTCGAGTCGCTCGGCGGTGGCCAGAACGTGCTGGCGGATGGTCTCCTGATGCAATCCATGTTCGATCGGCAGCACCTCCTGCAGCAGCGCCCTGACCGATGCGAAGGAGACTTGCGCCGCCCACTTGGCTTCCAGGTACGCCAGTTCCGGCGACGTGTGCATCGTCAGGAGTTCGCTCAGCGGGCAGAACGTGGCCTCCCGGCACCCGCGGCGAAGCGCTGCCAAGAATGTTGGCGTGCCCGAGTTTGAAGTTCTCAAGTCGGAGTTCGGCCTTTTCAGGAACAGCACCATCAAGGCAGCGAGCAAGCGATGGCTGGGCTCGAAATTGCTCCGTGATCGTTTCAACGTCCGCCGATCCAAGCTCGAAGAAGTGCTCACGGTCAAACTCGCTCAGCCGGGACGGAAGGAGCCTCTTGGCCCGATCAAACCCAGGCGAAGGAAGACATGGCCGGCTCCAGAACGTAGGGCAGCCAATTTACCGGCTCGGTCTCTGGCAGGACGAGGCTCGTCTATCACCTGCGTACGACCACCCCCGACTAAACAAAATCTGTGCCAATTCCCAGCAAAGCTTCTCGGCCGGTGCTTGCAATGCCTCAGGTTGCCATCCAGAATCTGCTCGCGATTGAGCCTAACAACTGTCGCTGGCCGGTTCTTATTTCGGTCGGGCGTTAGTACGAGAACATACCTTTTTCCCGTGGGGCAAGCAATGAAGCCACGACTGTTCATCGGTTCGTCTAGTGAAAAACTGGACATCGCGTACGCAGTTCATGCCAACCTGGAGCGCGTAGCTGAGATCACGGTGTGGACCCAAGGGGTTTTCACACCTTCCAAATACAGCCTGGAAGCACTCGCTGATGCCCTCTTCAAGACGGACTTTGGCATCTTTGTCTTCGGACCAGACGATGTGCTCTTCATGCGTGGTAAAGAACATAAGACGGTACGGGACAACGTGATTTTCGAGCTTGGAATGTTTGTCGGACGCCTTGGTCGCGAGAGGTGTTTCATCCTTGCTCCGCGCGTTGACTCTTCGCATCTGCCGAGTGATCTTCTCGGCTTGTCCCCCGCAACATACGACGCAGACCGCACAGACCGTAACTGGCAAGCTGCGCTTGGCCCCGCTTGCGTTGCAATCGGGGAGGTGGTCAGTCGGCTAGGCGTTTCTGATCCCGCCGCTAAGCGCTCGAATGCACAGGATGAGACACACCAATCTGCCACCGATCGTAACCGGGCAGCACTTGGCCCGGCAGGCGGAAAGACATCAGAGATAAAAGGAGTGGAGAGTAGCCAAGCAGACGTAGCGGGTGCGCCTGTAAAAAATCATCCAAACTGTATTCATGTGAAAGTAGATTCGAATGTGGCTCAAAAAATTAACTCGAATCAACTCCCCTCAGATTGGCATCAGCGCGCGCTATATTCTAGCACCGAAGGGGCAAGAGCGTGGCTGGCATATGCAAACGAAGAATTCAGCAGCGTACTTACGGAAAACTCAAGAAATGCAGAGGACCTTTACACGGTTGAAGCATTGGCCGACTCGGAATGGCAAAGCTTTATCTCCTTCGGTCCTGGTGACGGACGGCGCGACACTCAGATATGCAAAAAACTCCGCGGGCGTCGTCGAGCCATTGAATACGTGCCTGTCGATATAAGCGAAAGCCTAATCCACCACTCCGCCAGCCGACTTCGCGAGGCCGGAATAACCGTCCCCTTTGGTTTGCTCGGGGACTTCGAAGACGGACAGGATTTCATCTTTGAACACATCAATAGTGCTACAAAATCGCCGCGCTTATTCTCTATCCTGGGCAACACGCTGGGAAATTTGGATTGCGGGACGGAGAGCTTTTTGTTGATGGCTGCTCGTCACATGGAGTCCAAAGATGAACTATTAATCGATATAGCGGTAACAAACAAGCCTTGGAATTTCGATCCTTACAAAAGGTACCTTCAGTCGCATGTACGGAGGGTCTTCATAGCCCATGGAATTGCGCGGCAACTTGGTATTTCCTTTAGCACCGTCCTAGATGATTTTGAAGCCCGAATTCATTCGCAACGATCCGACAACGTTCCCTCGTTCGTTCAGCAACACGTTCTTTTTGATCATAGAACAGGAAAAATTGGTTTGACCCTTCGGGCCTACTACGTCGAGAAGTTTCTCGCCTGGATAAAAAAAGAGTTACCTCAGTTTGATGTTAGGTATTCGGGCGTGTACGATTTGGAAGGACAAGGATTTGGTGCGGGCTTGATTCGGCTCGTGAAGGTCTAGTTTTAATTGGAGGTTGCTATGCATGATAAATGTCTAGAAGTTCGGCCCATGGATGACTTCGATCAAAGTGAAGCGGAGCCGGATGGTCATCAGAAGCCCGGCATGTCTGCATTGATCTAGTGCCCTGTCCCGTCAAAACTGCTTGGCTTGAGGCATCCTTGGAGATGTCGACATGCCCAATGCAAACATTCGCACCGAGATTGCGCCCACTGATGTCGAACGTGCCGAATTGAGTTCAATGGCGAGGTCACGTTCGTTGCCTGCCGTGCTGACGCTGAGGGCGCACCTCGTTCTGGCGTGCAGGGGGGCCGGGCAACGCCAGCACCGATGTAACGCAGCCGGTGAGCAAGAACCGCAGCACCGTGACCTAGTGGCGTGGGCTCTATGCGCGCGACCGTGTCGCCGGGCTGTATTACGAACTGCGTCTAGGTCGTCGGCGTACCGTGGACGACGTGCGCGTATTCTGGAGGAACGTGCCAGTGAATTGGTCGTGAACTGAGTGGTGGATGAGGAGTCCGTCATAGAAGCCCATGTCTCCGCGCGGTCTGGCCAAGGGCCATCACCAGATCTGTCGGATCGGAACCCGTCCAGACCGGGACACCGCTTGAAAATCCGCATGGCATTGGAATCAATATCATTGGAACAGTCGCTTGACTTGTCGATTGTCAGTGGGCCTTCAAACGGTTCGGCCCTAGACTTTGAAGGCAATTTCCTTTGCATCGCCCTCGATCACGATACGGTCATCAATCTGGCCGTCCTTGGTGATGTGCTTGGCCGCCTAAGTTGTTCCCCCCGGCTCGCGTGGCCCTTCATCGCCGCGCTCGTGACGTCACCGCCTTAGCGCGTGCATATGAAGCTCTCTCCTCACTCGCGCTGGGGTGATGACGCCTTGCCTCGCCGAGCAGCCGTCTTTGGTGGCGGCTTGCCCGCGCTGGGCACGGCCAGGGCGCCGGCGAGCAACCCTCGCGTGGCTTCGTGCACGGTCTTCTCTTCGCTCAAGTGCCGTTCAACGTCATCCAGCCGCTGCTGCAGCGTCGAGGCTTGCGACTGGGCCTGCGCCAGCAGGCTGGCCTGATCGGCGAGGCGATCGCGAAGCTCGCGTTCGACTTGTTGCGCCGCTTGCTGCGTCTCGCGGAGCATCCGGCGCCCGGCCTCCAGCGTCTGGGCCGCGGCTTCCTCGCTCTGGATGCGGCGTTGCTGTTCCTTGGCGCCCCCAGCATCAAGTTGTTTCACCAACTGGCGAGCGCGGTCGACCTCCTCGAGCATGCGCTTTTCCTGCGCCGCATGCCGCTCCTCGGCCCGGCGCAGGTCCTGGTCCCCCCGATCGACACTTCAAACTCCCCCACCCGTGGACACTCAAATTCCTCCAGGCAGGACGAGGGTTGCATTATTGATCTGTCAGGCCTCCGCGGCGATCGCCAGGCGCGC